>NZ_CP061287.1:1487718-2231578 GCF_018687275.1 Polynucleobacter sp. MWH-Aus1W21 | reverse complement strand
ACAAGCTACAAAAACGTGGAAAACCTGTGGATAACTTGTGAATAATAGAAAATTCTCTATTTAAATTAATGATTTAAGGGAAATTTAGCCAAAAATAGAGAAAAACACCTACATATTCATCAAGATAGATTGACCTTTTGCTCTGCAACAAGGAAAATACTTGGTTTTCCAGGGATCGATCATGAAAAGAACTTACCAACCCTCAGTAACACGTCGCAAGCGCACTCACGGCTTTCGCATTCGTATGAAAACCAAAAGCGGACGCGCAGTTTTAAATGCACGCCGTGCAAAAGGCCGCAAGCGTTTGGCTGTTTAATTTAGCCATTGAATAGCGCCAGGATTTCTGAATTACTAAAAATACGTCCCCAGACAAGTTTGTACTGGGGTGTATATGCTGCATCCACCCAAGAGGGCGCCAAGCCTGACTTGGGAGTTGCTGTAGCAAAGAAGTTAGCCAAAAGAGCGGTTGACCGAAATCGCCTCAAGAGAATGATTCGCGAATTGGTTTGGACGGCTCAAGCCAACACCTTAAATAAAGATGTTGTAGTTAAGCTCAAAAAACCAATTGGTCGCGAAACACGAGGCAGGCTTAGAAAAAAAGAAAAAGAAATTCTGCGCTCTCAAATTTCGGGATTAATTTAAGGTGCGCGTTTTAAACAATGTGGCAATAAAGTTGGTAAAAATTTATCAACTAACATTGAGCCCATATGTGGGAATGCACTGCAAATATGTACCCAGTTGTTCGCAATATGCTTGTGACTGCTTTAGTCATTATGGATTTTTAAAAAGCTTTGGATTAATGGTGTGGCGTATCTTGCGTTGCAACCCATGGTCACATGGTGGATATGATCCTGCTTTAAAAGATACAAAAACATCAACTTAAGTGAATGTAAATGGACTTTAAAAAAACAATTCTATGGGCTGTATTCTCGATGTCGGGTCTTATGCTCTACAACAATTGGCAGGTTCATGAAGGCAAGCCATCTTTGTTTGGTGGTGCGCAAGTAAGCACCCCAGCAGCTGCTGACAAAACGGTCACCACCAATAAGGTTGATGTTCCTGCGCAAATCTCAGGATCACCAGTTGTTGCTGCAACCCCTGCCGCAAGCAGTGGCGCGATAGAAAGCGCGGAAAAGTTCACATTACAGAATGATGTTTTGGTGCTAGAGATCAGCGCAAGCGGCGCAAACGTTGTAGATGCAAAGTTATTGAAATCTTTAACCGCAGAAAATAAGCCAGTTGAGTTATTCCAATACACGCCGACACATAAATACTTTGCTCGTTCAGGATTAATTTCCCTTGGAAGCAATGATCTTCCAAACCACACTAGTACATTTAAATTAGCCCAGTCTGGTAAAGATGGCTCGGGTAGACCGTTTGCTGTTTTTGCGAGCGAGCGCAATGGGGTCAAACTTGAAAAAACCTTCATCCTCAATCCAGGAAGTTATGTGGTTGATGTTGGTCATCGTATAACCCAGACAACCAACAACCCAAACCCGCTGGTTCTCTACACAGAAATCGTGCGTGATGCATCGCAAGAGCAAAAAATTGGACCATTTGATGGCGCCTTTTCTGCTAGCACCTTTACTGGACCTGCTGCCTACACCGACAAGGAAAAATTTAATAAGCTTGAGTTCACAGCAATTGATAAAAACAAAATCACCATCCCTACCCAGGTAGCGGCTGGTGAACCAGCTTGGATTGCAATGGTCCAACACTATTTCGCAAGCGCATGGATTCCGGGCGACAAAGTTGCACGCGATATTTACGCCGGCAGAATTGACAACGGCCTCTATCGAATTGGTATGCAAACCCCTCTCGGCGTGGTTGCCTCAGGGTCTTCGGTTGTGGAAAAGGCCAAGTTATTTGTTGGCCCACAAGAAGAGCGTGTTTTAGAAACTATCGCCCCTGGGTTTGAGTTGCTGAAAGATTATGGCTACTTAACCATTTTGGCTAAACCGATTTTTTGGCTTCTCGATAACATCCATTCTTATGTTGGCAACTGGGGATGGTCAATCATTCTCTTGACCATCCTAATTAAGCTGGTCTTCTTCCCTTTGTCTGCTGCAAGCTATAAGTCAATGGCGCGCATGAAGGAGGTGCAACCCCGTTTGGTGGCCATGAAAGAGCAGTACAAAGGCGAGCCACAAAAACTCAATCAAGCCATGATGGAGATGTATCGCAAAGAAAAGATCAACCCATTGGGCGGTTGCTTGCCTGTGCTGATTCAAATCCCCGTGTTTATTTCCTTATATTGGGTTTTGTTGTCCTCAGTTGAAATGCGTGGGGCGCCTTGGGTGTTATGGATTCACGACCTTTCAGTTCCAGATCCGTACTACATTCTCCCTGTGATTATGGCCGCTTCAATGTTTGTACAAACCAAATTGAACCCAACACCGCCAGATCCAATTCAGGCAAAAGTAATGATGTACATGCCAATTGTTTTCTCAGTCATGTTCTTTTTCTTCCCTGCGGGCTTGGTTTTATATTGGGTGGTAAATAATTTGTTATCAATTGCACAGCAGTGGCAAATTAACCAAATGTTTGGAAAAAAGCCCGCCAAGTAATTTGCGAGCCGCATAAAACTTTGTAATAAGTAGACAGCAATGATGACGAGAAAATTGCCTATCATTGCTGTCGCAACCGCACAGGGTAAGGCTGGCGTGGGCGTTGTTCGCATCAGCGGACAAAACCTACAGCCCATCACAAACTCCCTCTTTCAAAAAAAACTTTCTCCACGTCAAGCCAACCTATTAACGTTGTGTGACGAACACGGCGATGCTATTGATCAGCTTATTGCTATTTACTTTGCTGGACCAGCCTCATTTACAGGTGAAGATGTTTTAGAGCTTCAGTGTCATGGTGGGCCACAACTACTTGAGTTGGTAATAAAGCGTTGTTTAGAGTTGGGAAAAAACGAGGGGCTTGTCATTGCGGAGCCTGGCGAATTCACTTTGCGAGCCTATCTCAACAACAAGATTGATTTGACGCAAGCCGAAGCAATTGCCGATTTGATTGATGCGCAAAGTGAGGCAGCAGTACGAGGAGCAGCGCGCTCTTTGCAGGGCGCATTTTCTGATGACATTAACAATCTAATTGAAGAAATAACTCAACTCAGAATCCTGGTTGAGTCGACCCTAGATTTTCCAGAAGAAGAAATTGAGTTTTTGGAAAATGCCCAAGCGCGTCAACGCTTGGCAGCTGTAAAAGAAAAGTTGCAGGCTTTACGTGCTGGCGCTAAGCAGGGAAAAATCCTGCGAGATGGAATCCAGTTAGTTTTGGCTGGGGCTCCTAACGTAGGAAAAAGCTCCTTATTAAATCGTTTGGCTGGTGAAGAGGTGGCTATTGTTACCGCTATTGCTGGAACTACCCGCGATCGAGTAAAGGAAAGTATCACTGTTGATGGTGTGCCGATGCACATTATCGATACCGCAGGCTTGAGGGAAACATCCGACATAGTCGAAGCAAAGGGTATTGAGAGGTCTTGGGACGCCATTCGCCATGCCGATATGGTGATTTTTTTGACTGATGCCCAGGCGGGCACCCAAGAAGATGAGCTAAAAACCCAGATTTTGAAGGAATTACCCCCTAAATGTCCTGTGCTTGAGGTCGTCAATAAGGCGGACTTACTGCCAGACTCTACAAAATTGCCGTCCGACCAAGCTTTATTGATTTCTGCCAAAACGGGAGCGGGAATAGATCAGCTGAAGCGAAAGATTTTGGAGATTGTGGGTTGGGACGGCCCTCAAGAGGGCACAATTTTGGCCCGTAGAAGACATTTAGACTGCATAGAACGAGCCGCCGAACATATTGAAAAATCAGAACAATTTGCTGCAAATGGCAACAATTCGCTGGAGTTATTTGCAGAAGAGCTATCTTTAGCACAAAAGCATCTTGGCGAAATCACTGGAAAACTCCTCCCTGATGACCTTTTGGGCAAAATTTTCAGCCAATTCTGCATTGGCAAGTAAAGGGTTTGTGCGGTATGGGCACGGAGGGTAAAAATTTACCCAAAATGATAAAATTGTCTGATTAAAAAATTCAATCTTCATAGGGAAACATATGACTTCAACTACCAGCGGCCAAATCAATGTGAATGCGCCAGCTTACGTAAAAAACAAGCGTTTAATTGAGTGGGTTGGCGAAGTTGCCGCTCTGACCAAGCCTGACGCTATTCGTTGGTGTGATGGCTCACAGGCTGAGTACGATGAGTTGTGCGAGCTGTTGGTTTCGGCTGGTGTATTTAAGCGCCTTAACCCTGCCAAGCGTAAAAATTCCTTTTTAGCTTTATCTGATCCTGAGGATGTGGCGCGTGTTGAAGACCGCACCTTTATTTGCTCTGCCAAGAAAGAGGATGCTGGTCCAACCAATAACTGGGTTGAGCCAAGCGAGATGCGTGCAACATTGAATCCGTTGTTTGATGGCTGTATGCGTGGCAGAACAATGTATGTTGTGCCATTTTCAATGGGCCCAATCGGCTCACCAATTGCGCATATTGGTGTTGAGTTGTCTGACAGTCCTTACGTTGCAATCAACATGAAGCTGATGACGCGCATGGGTAAAGCAGTTATTGATCAGTTGGGCGCTGATGGCGAATTCGTTCCTTGCATCCACACTGTGGGCAAGCCTTTAGCTGCGGGCGAAAAAGACGTTGCATGGCCTAACAACAAGAACAAATATATCGTTCATTATCCAGAAACTCGTGAGATCTGGTCCTTCGGCTCCGGCTACGGTGGCAATGCATTGTTAGGTAAAAAATGTTTTGCCTTGCGCATTGCATCGAACATGGGACGTGACCAAGGTTGGTTGGCTGAGCACATGTTGATCTTGGGCGTAACTTCACCTGAAGGTAAGAAATACCATATCGCCGCGGCGTTCCCATCTGCTTGTGGCAAAACCAACTTCTCTATGATGATTCCTCCAGCAGGATTTGAGGGTTGGAAAGTAACCACCATTGGTGACGACATTGCTTGGATCAAACCACGCAAAGATGCCGTCACTGGTAAAACCCGTTTATTTGCGATCAACCCTGAGTCTGGCTACTTTGGCGTAGCTCCTGGAACCAATCGTCAAACAAACCAAAACTGTATCGATTCATTGAACCAAGACGTGATTTTCACTAACGTTGGTTTAACTGATGATGGTGATGTTTGGTGGGAAGGTTTAACAGAAACCCCACCAGCACATTTGATTGACTGGCAAGGTAAAGACTGGACCCCTGCCGATGGCGCTGCTGGTCGTAAAGCCGCGCATCCAAATTCACGCTTCACTGTTGCTGCAACCAATAACCCTGCGGTTGATCCGAACTGGGATGATCCTGCAGGCGTTCCAATTGACGCGTTCTTGTTCGGCGGTCGCCGTTCAAACACTGTGCCTTTGGTTAGCGAAGCGCGTGATTGGGTTGAGGGTGTTTACATGGCCGCAACATTGGGCTCAGAAACTACCGCAGCTATTACAGGTCAAATCGGTGTTGTTCGTCGCGATCCATTTGCAATGATTGCATTTGCTGGTTACAACATGAGTGATTATTTCCAGCACTGGTTAAACATTGGTAAGAAGCTCGAAGCCGAAGGCGCTGTATTGCCGAAGATTTATTGTGTGAACTGGTTCCGCAAAGATGAGAATGGCAAGTTTGTATGGCCTGGCTTCGGCGAGAACATGCGCGTTCTTTCTTGGATTTTGAATCGCGCCGAAGGCAAAGCTAACGGTAAAGAAACTGCATTTGGCATTACTCCAGAATATGCCGATATGCATTGGGGTGGTCTCGATTATTCAGCAGACAAGTTCACCAAAGCCATCAATGTTGGAATTGATGACTGGAAGAATGAGCTTAAACTTCACACAGAACTGTTCGAACACCTTGGCGATCGTTTGCCAAAAGAGTTGAAGGAAACTCGCTCTAAGATCGAACAGCGCTTGAATGCTTAATACTGATAAGTCATTACTAAGCACAAACGTTTTATCTAGATTTATTAAATGACCAAACCCCAACACCATGAAATAGTGGTGATTGGGGCAGGAATTTGTGGGGCAACCATTGCAAATGAGTTGCTCGAGCGCGGCAAAGCAGTTTGCATTATTGACGCCGCCGCATCTCCAGCTACTGCCTGTTCCAGCCATTCTTATGCCATTGCTCATCCCCATATTGGCAAAGGCTCTCCACGCTTACTGCGTCTGACGCGTATTGCGTTTTTGCTTGCAGAAGCACGCTGGAAAAATGTATGGCAGCAGCATGGAATATTTCAGCCAACCAAAAAAGACAAAGTATTTGATCGTGCACAAACGATGGAGCATCTGCGCTCCTTAGATCTTGATGTCGATATGGCAATGGCTGTGGATACTAAAGAGGCGAAGCGGATTTGTGGAATTGAGCAAAGCGGTGTTTGGTTGCCGCGAGGTGCGGGCTTAAATTTATACAAAGCAAGCAAAGAGTTATTGAAGAATCACGAGCGATTAACTTGCTTTTGGAATACACGCATTACTCGTCTTGAAAAGAGCGCTCATACGTGGCATTTATTTGATGCACAAAACCAGCTGATCGCCTCAGCAGACAAGCTGGTTATAGCCTGTGCCATGGAGGCCAAGCCTTTAATGAGTAGTATTGATGTTCGTTTGCCTTTAAAGCCTGTGCGCGGACAGTTAAGTATTTTCTCAGTTAAAGAAGGAAATCCTTGGACCGAAAGATTGCCAAGGGTTGGTATTTCTGGCGATGGTTATTGTTTGCCCGCGACTCGTTTAGAGGACGGTAGCTTTCAATGGATTGTGGGATCTAGCTTTGATGAAGGCGAAGACGATCTTGCACCAAGAGATGAAAGTGATGACTTCAATCGCGAACAAGCTAAGGGCTTGGTAGCCTATGAAGAGGGCGACTCTCGTTCATTGGCGAAGGTCGGTGAATTTGTTGGCGTTCGCTGTGTTGCTGGTGATCGCTTGCCCATCATCGGAGCCCTCACTCAGCGCCCAGGAATATTTCTGGCTACTGCCTTGGGCTCACGCGGTATTTTATGGTCCGCCCTAGCGGCCAAGCTTATTACTGCTCAGCTACTAGAGGACGACTTTGCTTTGCTCGCACGCTTTGGTTTTGCAGCTGATTTAGTTGCTGCACTTGCACCCGCCCGTTTCTTTGCGGGGGCCTTGGCTGCACCTTCAGCTTTGGGCGCTTTGGCCTCAAATTCAAAGCCAATTTTGCCCGTTGAATCTAAGGCTAAATAGGCCTTAAACCCACGCCCAGTACGGTTCGACTTGAAGTTGGTCAGAAGATCGGTTTTACCTTCTTTCAATAATTTTTGAACTTGTTCTGCAGATACTTCTTGTTGCAAAACAACCTTTCCTGTTTTGAAGTCGCATGACTTGCTCGGACCAGTATTGTTTTCGCAAACATAGCGCATGCCATCTTCATAAACAGCACCAGAACATTTTGGACAAACTCCTAAAGCTTGGCGGCCTGTGAAATCTACCGCTTCAGTTTCATCATCTTGCGTATTACCAAAATCAAACTCGAGTTTAAATCCAGCATTTGGATAGTCTTTGTCATCCTCTGGAATTTCACTCAACTTGATAATTGCTGCAAATGGCCTTCCCATTTTGCTGCGGAATCCTTGCAGAGGGCCAATTGTTTTTTCACGTAGCAACTCTTCAACTTCGGGATATTCAAACGCACGTCCACCCGGTGTTTTGCTGATAGTAAAACCACACTTTTCGCAAGCAAAACGACGGTAGTTTTCTTTCACCAGCCCCTTACAGTGCGGGCATGGCGTGGTCATAGTGGCATAGTCGCCAGGGATGGTATCGCTATCGTATTCTTTGGCGCGCTTCACAATACGCTGGGTCATTTGCGCGATCTCTTGCATGAAGGTATCGCGATTCATCTTGCCCTGCTCAATGAGAGAAAGCTTATTCTCCCAGCTGCCCGTTAAATCAGGTCGAGTCAGCTCTTCAACATCTAAGCCGCGCAGTAAAGTCATCAGTTGGAACGCTTTTGCTGTTGGTATCAACTCACGTGCTTCGCGCACGATATATTTTTCAGCCAACAGGCCCTCAATAATTGCTGCGCGTGTTGCAGGTGTGCCTAAGCCTTTTTCGGCCATAGCTTCGCGCATTTCATCATCATCCACCCACTTACCAGCGCTTTCCATTGCGGAGAGCAATGTTGCTTCTGTATAGCGTGCTGGCGGCTTTGTTTTTAATGGCACCGCAGCAATAGACTCTGTTTGAACTGATTCGCCCTCTTGGACTGGAACGAGCTCATCATCCGCCTGATTGGATTTGCCGTAGACCGTTAGCCAGCCTGGGTTTACAAGCACACGCCCTTCAGTTTTAAAGTGGTGTCCTGAAGCCTCTGTAATACGCGTAGTAACGCGGAATTCCGCGGCAGGATAAAACACTGCTAAGAAACGACGCACCACTAAATCGTAAAGTTTTGCCTCGGGCTCGCTCAAGCTCTTCGGTGTTTCTAGTGTTGGAATGATCGCAAAGTGATCGGAAATTTTGGAGTTATCGAAAATACGCTTATTCGGTTTAATCCATCCATAGCCCGCCTTGGCTTTTGGATCCTTAGGGTCACCCTGCAGAATTTGTTTAGCAAATGCTCGGTAGTCTTGCGAATTCGCAGAAAGATTCTCCATGGTTTGTTTAACCGTATCGAGATAATCTTCTGGGAGTGCTTTTGCATCTGTACGCGGATAAGTTAATACCTTGTGACGCTCATATAAGGCCTGTGCAAGACCTAGTGTATTTTTTGCAGAGAAGCCAAAGCGTGCGTTTGCTTCGCGTTGCAAACTTGTTAAGTCGAATAGCTGAGGGGCAAGCTGTGTCGCTGGCTTTGCTTCCTCAGTTACGTTTGCCTTTTTGTCACGACATGCAGCCACAATGCTTTGTGCGGCCGCTTCGCTCCACAAGCGATTCTCGCGAGTATCTGGTTCGGCAGCATCTTTTTTAAATTTCGGATCAAACCAACGGCCTTCATATACTCCTGCTGCAGCAATGAATTCTGCCTTTACTTCCCAGTAGTCTTTGGAGATAAATTTACGAATGAGCTCTTCTCTCTCAACCACGATGGAGAGTGTTGGAGTTTGTACACGACCTACAGTAGTTAAAAAGAAGCCGCCACTCTTGCTATTAAACGCAGTCATAGCGCGCGTGCCGTTGATACCAACCAACCAATCTGCTTCAGAGCGGCAGCGGGCTGCATCGGCAAGGGGCTGCATATCTTCATCGGTTCGTAAGTTGGCAAAGCCATCACGAATTGCTGCTGGTGTCATAGATTGCAGCCACAAGCGTTTGATAGATTGCGATGCTTTTGCATGTTGCGCAATCAAACGGAAAATCAACTCGCCTTCGCGCCCCGCGTCGCACGCATTAATGAGGGCAGTGACATCTTTGCGCTTAATCAGTTTTTGTAAAACCTTTAAACGCGATTCTGTTTTTGCAATTGGACGTAAATCAAAATAAGGGGGCACCACTGGCAGATTGGCAAAAGACCACTTACCGCGTTTCACATCGAATTCTTCCGGAGCGGCGATTTCCAACAAATGACCTACTGCAGAAGAAATCAGAAATTCATCGCTTTCAAAATAATCTTCATATTTTGTAAAGCCGCCCAAGGCTTTGGCAATGTCATTGGCAACGGAGGGCTTCTCCGCAATGATGAGTGCCTTTGGGTGGTCGCCTGCGGTAGTCTTCGAACTGCTTTTTTTGGTAGTTGCTTTAGTTGCCACGCGTTTTGCCTAAATTTGAGCTAGAAATGGTGTTTTATGGGGCAAAAGTGAGGACCAATTTATACCTAAATAGGACCCAGCCAACTGCATACCCCTTTTTTATTATTAACCGATAAATTAAGAAAAGTCCAAAAACCCCTATTTTTTGCCCATTTAGGCCGCAATGGACTGCCTATTTTTATAGCAAAATCCTACTTTAAAGCACTTTAAATGAGGTTTTTAAGCAAAAATCGAGCTCTTCAAGCACGTCGCTGGGTCTAAAGATCAGTTTTGCACCCTGCTGGATCAGCAGGTGACACCCTATTGAATTGGGGTTGCAGATGGAGCCTGGAAGCGCGAAAACTTCTCTCCCCAGATCTGCAGCCAAGCGCGCCGTTATCAGGGAGCCCGACCTTTCTGCCGCCTCTATGACTACAACTCCAAGCGCTAGGGCCGCAATGATCCGATTTCGCCTGGGAAAGTGCCATGCTTTGGGGCCTGTCCCTATGGGCAGCTCCGACACCAGCAACCCTTGTCGTCCGATGGCCTGGTAGAGGCTGATATTTTGGCGGGGATAAACAAGGTCTATGCCAGTCCCCAGTATGGCGGCGGTAAAGTGACCTGCACCAAGCTCAATAACGGCACGGTGGACCGCGCTATCAATCCCTAAGGCCATTCCAGAAACAATCAGCGCCCCTGCTTTGGCTAACCCCCGCGCAAGGTTGCGTGCATTTTTTAAGCCATCTGGGCTGGCGTTTCTAGAGCCGACGATGGCAATCATGGGCTTCTTTAAAAGATTGGCATCCCCATATATATAGAGCGAGTCCGGCGGGTCATATAAATCGCAGAGGCGTTGTGGATAGTCGCCACTGTCACGATCGATACGGATGGCATTGGTTAGTGCGGGCGTTATTTGCATAAATCAATTTTGTGACATAGGGGAATTAGAACAATCAGGACAGACTGATTGCTCTGTTGGATAATTCTTATATGGCCTTGTTAAACGTCCTCTGTTATCCAGATCCCCGCCTCCATAAGGTTGCAAAACCGGTGGCGCAGGTTGACGCTCGTATTAAAAAAATTGTCGCTGATATGGCGGAGACTATGTATGAGGCGCCTGGTGTTGGTTTGGCGGCAACACAGGTAGACATTCATGAGCGCATCGTAGTGATTGATGTATCTGATGAGCAAAACGAGTTGATGGTTTTTATTAATCCGGAAATTGTTTGGGCAAGCTCGGAAAAAAAATCTTGGCGTGAAGGATGTTTGTCTGTCCCCGAGTTTTACGATGAGGTTGAGAGGCCAGCAGAAATTCGAGTTAAAGCATTAGACGTTGACGGCAAAGAGTTTGAAATAAATGCCGATGGTTTATTGGCAGTTTGTTTGCAGCATGAGTTAGACCACTTGCAAGGAAAAGTATTTGTCGAATATTTATCAATCCTCAAGCGAACTCGTATCTCACAAAAAATGAAGAAGCGCGCTAAAGAATTGGTAGGTCAGCGCTAAGCGCCTCAATGAAAATTGTCTTTGCTGGAACTCCAGAGTTTGCTGCTCAAGCAATGCGCGCAATCAGCGCCGCTGGGCATGAAATTGTATTGGCCCTCACTCAGCCTGACCGCCGCGCTGGCAGGGGTATGCACCTGCAAGCAAGCCCGGTTAAAGAGTTTGCTTTAGAAAACAATATTCCGGTATTGCAGCCAGAAACCCTAAGACGCACTAGTGCTGATCCACAAAAAAAAGTACAAGCTGACGAAGCCTATGAGCGTCTCTCCTCAACCGACTTTGATGCCATGGTTGTTGTTGCGTATGGCTTGATCTTGCCCCAGGAAATTTTGGATATTAGCGAACGCCCCGGAAGATTTGGCAGCTTTAATATTCACGCTTCCTTACTTCCACGTTGGCGTGGTGCTGCGCCAATTCAGCGGGCAATTGAGGCCGGAGATGCAAAGACTGGTGTTTGCATTATGCAAATGGATGCAGGTCTCGATACTGGTGATACCGTTTTGGTTTCTAGTCTTGATATTGCCTCTGATGAAACAAGCGTAAGCTTGCACGATCGATTGGCGCAGCTTGGCGCAGACTTGATTGTGAATGCCTTAGATACCTTGCAGCAAGGTAAAGATTTGATTCGGGTGCAACAGCCGAATGCAGGCATTACTTATGCTGAAAAAATACTAAAGAACGAAGCAGAAATTGATTGGTCCTTAAGCGCCAAAGAAATTGATCGTCGCATTCGTGCTTTTAATCCTTTTCCTGGGGCCATTAGCCAGGTTAATGGGCTTGTAGTGAAGCTTTGGGATTCCAGAATTCCAGATGCCGGTGCGATAAGTCCAACTAGAGGTATTGGTGACGTGCTTGGGTTTGGAAATGATGGCGTATATATTCAATGTGGCCAGGGCATCCTCGAGGTTATGCAGATGCAAAAACCTGGCGGCAAAAAAATAGATGCTACAACATGCATACAGTCGATTGGTGCTGATGAAAAACAATTGCATTTTCAGTCAAAGGAGTAGAAATGTTTAATTTTGCAAAGACTGCTGTTTTGATGGCAGCAATTACTGCGTTATTTATTGTGGTGGGCGGCATGCTAGGTGGCGAGCAAGGCATGTTGATGGCTTTGTTGATGGCTGTCGGCATGAATTTCTTTAGCTACTGGTTTTCTGACACCATGGTGTTAAAGATGACTAATGCCCAGCAAGTTGATGAAAGATCTGCCCCTCAGTTTTATGCGCTGGTCAAAGAGTTGGCTGAAAAGGCTGGCTTGCCGATGCCCAAAGTATTTTTGATTAATGAAGATGCTCCAAATGCTTTTGCAACAGGGCGTAATCCGGAAAATGCTTCCGTTGCCGCTACAACTGGAATTTTAAAAATCCTTTCGAATCGTGAGTTGCGTGGCGTTATGGCTCATGAGCTTGCGCATGTTCGCCATCGTGATATTTTGATTTCGACTGTTGCCGCTACCATGGCGGGTGCAATTTCTGCATTAGCAAACTTTGCGATGTTTTTTGGCGGGCGAGATTCAGAGGGTAGACCTAACAATCCAATAGCGAGTTTGATGGTGGCAATATTAGCGCCAATAGCGGCAAGCTTGATTCAGATGAGTATTTCTCGTGCAAGAGAATATGAGGCTGATCGCGGCGGCGCAGAAATTAGCTCCGATCCCGAAGCGCTTGCACATGCACTAGAAAAAATTCATAACTATGCTCAAGGCACTCCATTTCAGGCCGTTGAGCAACATCCAGAAACTGCACAGATGATGATTCTGAATCCTCTGACCGCCGGTGGCCTCGCGCAACTTTTTTCAACCCACCCCCCCACTGAAGAGCGGGTGGCACGCTTAATGCACATGGCTAAAAACGGGGTGTACCCCGGAGCAAATTAATTTGACCGACCAAAAAACACCACGCAGTCTCCCGCTTTCGGAAGCAATCACTATTGCAGCACAAGCAATCAGCGAAGTAATGAGCGGAAGGTCGCTTACAGAAGTCTTGGATCAACTGGAGCCCCATGAGCGACCAATCGTTCAAAGCCTCAGTTTTGATGCGTTACGAAAGTGGGTTCGTTCTCACGAGTTAATTAAGCAATTTATCCCAAAGACTCCTCCCCCTGAAGTGGATCACCTGCTAAGCGTGGCGATCGCTTTATTTTTGCAAGATGCAACTGAAAGCAAAGGCTATCCAGCCCATACCATTGTTGATCAGGCTGTGAAAGCGTGTGGTGAATATGACAAGACCATGTACGCCAAGGGTTTAGTAAATGCCGTCTTGCGCAAGGTTAGTCTCTTGGTGCAGCCACCCGAAGGTGAGAAACGTTATCCGCCTGACCCTATTCCAATGTACGTCCCTGCTTGGTGGCGTGCAAATTTAAAACGGAATTACTCAAAACAGTGGCAATCGATTTTGTTTCAGCAGGCCAAGCGAGCACCATTAATTTTGCGTGTTAATCAACGGCAATACACACGCGAAAAATATCAATCCTTATTGTCTGATGCAGGAATTGCATCTAGGTCGATAGATGAAGTGGCCGGCATTAGATTGCCTTGCGCACTTTTGATTCCAGAGGCTGTGCCCGTATCAGATTTGCCAGGCTTTTATAGTGGTGCTGTATCCGTTCAGGATGCCGGAGCCCAACTGGCTGCAGTTTTATTAAGCCCGCAGAATGGCGAGCTGGTATTGGATGCTTGCGCTGCTCCTGGCGGAAAAACTGCACATTTATTAGAGCTTGCCGATTGCTCAATGCAGGCGCTGGAGTTGGATGGAGAGCGAATTGGAAAAATTGGCGGTAATTTGGATCGTCTTCGCTTACATTCTGACAAGGTAAAAGTGCTGCGCGGTGATGCCTCTAAAGCCGCATGGTGGGATGGGAATCTTTTTGACAAAATTTTGCTCGATGCACCCTGTTCTGCTTCGGGAATTGTGTCTCGACACCCTGACATACCCTTTTTAAGGCGCGAAGCCGATGTAAGAGCCTTGCAAGAAAGACAGCGTGGCATTCTGAATCAGGCGTGGAAGATGCTCAAGCCAGGGGGCACCCTCCTATACGTCACATGCTCAATATTTTTTGAAGAGGGCGAGGATCAAGCCAAGTGGTTTGCTGATCAGCACCCCGATGCGGTACGATTAGACGCTCCGGGCCAGCTTTTGCCTGGCGAACTAAACGACGGTTTTTACTATGCTTTGTTTAAGAAAAATGGGCCATGAGCCGAAGAATTAAACAATTCCTCTTTTTGTTCTTGATGGTTTTGGGAATGCTCTCAACTACTGTTAGTGCAGAAGGCATCAAGATCAAATCCTTTGAGTTGGAGAGGTCTGATAACGACTGGCTTTTGAGTGCTACGTTTCAGATTGAGTTATCCCCAGGTCTAGAGGATGCAGTTCAAAAAGGTGTGGTGCTGTATTTTCAAACTGAGTTTGATTTAACAAGGTCACGCTGGTATTGGTTTGATGAGAAGCCAGCTCTTGT
This sequence comes from Polynucleobacter sp. MWH-Aus1W21, assembly GCF_018687275.1. NCBI lineage: Bacteria > Pseudomonadati > Pseudomonadota > Betaproteobacteria > Burkholderiales > Burkholderiaceae > Polynucleobacter > Polynucleobacter sp. MWH-Aus1W21. Next base: position 2,216,921 of record NZ_CP061287.1, on the reverse strand, counting down.
GCAAAGACAGACTCGATTGTCTTACCAGCTTTTAACGCAACAGTACCGCATTGCTTCTGAAGGCTTTACGTTTTCAGCCAAGTCAATGCCAGAGGCGTTACAGGCAGTGGGCAGTATTGGTGGATGGCGTGTGTTGGATAGTTCACAGCTTGATCCAGGCAAGTCCTATACAGCCAGCATGCGCATGACTCTAGACCTTAGTAAGCTACCAAAACCATTTCAGGTCAACGCACTGAATAACCGTGATTGGAACGTTTCAAGTGATTGGTATCGCTTTCCATTCTCCCCAAATGGCCCCAATCTGATCAAGCGATGAGATCAATAGCATCCCTGCTGGACTCAGGCTTTTTTACATCGCAAGTCTTAGGTAAAAAAGTCGTACCATTTACGATTGGGTTAATTGGTGTGTTCGCTTTAATGCTTTTGGTTTTGCTGGCAATAGCCTCATCAAACACCGAGTTCTTTGATAACTATTTCATTTGGCTATACGCCGCAAATGTGGTCATTGGAATTTGTCTGACCTTGGTTATTTTGATCCTAGTTGGCGTAATTGCAGTGCGCTGGTATCGGGGTCATTTTGGTACACGTTTAATTGCCAAGCTGGCAATGATTTTTGCTTTGGTGGGGATTGTCCCCGGATTAATTTTGTACGGCGTTTCTTTGCAGTTCGTATCCCGCAGTATTGAAACTTGGTTTGATGTGAAGGTTGAATCAGCGCTGAACTCTGGGCTTGAGTTAGGGCGAGTAACCCTGCGTGTTGCTCAAGAAGAAATATTGGGCGAGGGTAATTTTATTGCCGAACAGATTGTGCAGACCCCTTCAGGCGCTACCACTGATCAGGTTGGCGCCATGATTGCAAAGATTCGCAATCAATTTGGCATTCAAGAGGTCAGCCTTTTTAATATGCAGAGCAAGTTGATTGTTACGAGTGAGTTAAAGCCAAATAAATATTTCCCTGCGCCTAGCGCGGAAGTGGTTGCTGAGGCTTTTAAAAAGAAGGGGATTACTTTTTTAGATCAAATTGAAATGGATGGTGGGCAGCGCGGCTATCGCATTAGAGCAATTGTTCCAGTTGTTCGTAAAAAAGCTATTCAAGGCAAATTAGACCCAAGCAAAGATGCGGATGATAAATATTTTTTGCAACTCGTGCGATATATTCCAGCCCCATTAGCCAAGAATATTGTTGCGGTTGAGTCTGCCTATAGTGAGTATCAAGAAAAATCATTGGGACGCACGGGTTTGCGGAAGATGTTCGTGGGTACCTTAACCCTTACCCTCTTCTTCGCGGTATTTGTTGCAATTACCTTGGCGCTAATGTTGGGTAGGCAGTTGGCCCGCCCACTCCTAATGCTATTGAGGGGTACGCAAGCGGTTGCCCAGGGCGACTTATCGCCAAAGCCCGAGTTGGACACGGGAGATGAGCTGGGAATGCTTACGCGTCAATTCAATGTCATGACAAGGCAGTTGGCAGATACTCGGACTTCTTTGCAAGAGTCCAAAGCATTTTTGGAGCGTGTGCTTGGAAGCTTGACTGCAGGCGTCTGCATTTTTGATAAAAATTACAACATCGTTTCTAGCAATGCAGGGGCAGATCGAATTTTTGGCCAAGACCTAACTCAACTTGATGGAAAGCCTTTGAGTAGCAGCCCTGCTTTGCAAGAGTTTGAGGGCGCCATTAAAGAAGGCTTTGCCACTATGAAGCTTGCCGTAGTTAGCGAGGGTGAGGCGGAGCAAAACACTAATCAGACTAGCTCACCAGTTTGGCAAAAACAAATTCAATTGCATAACACTAATGAGTTTGAAAATGAATTGGGTGTCACCTTATTTGTGCGGGGCACAGAGCTGACAGGTGATTTGCGCATGGTAGTTTTTGATGACATTACAGACGTGGTGAGCGCACAAAGATCGATTGCATGGAGTGAAGTAGCAAGACGACTTGCCCACGAAATTAAAAACCCTCTCACACCTATTCAGCTATCCGCCGAGAGGTTGCAACATAAGCTTGCCGGTAAGTTGAGTCCAGAGCAAGAGGAAATGATCAATCGCAGCACTGAAACCATTATTGGCCAGGTGCAGGCTATGAAAGAAATGGTGAATGACTTTAGGGATTTTGCCAAGACGCCAACCCCACAATTAAGACCGGTTTCAATGAATACGCTTACTTCAGAAATTTTAGGACTGTATGAAGGCAGCCCATTAAAAACGAAGTTGGATCCTAATTGTTCAAATATTATGGGTGACCCAACCCAATTAAGACAGGTAATTCACAACTTACTACAAAACGCTCAAGACGCCACTCTTGAAGGCCCAAATCCAACTGGCCCAGTAGAGGTGAAAACAGAGTCGGTTCCTTATGGTGAGCACAATGGCGTAGTCCAAAATGCAGTCCGACTAACAATAAGTGATTGCGGAGTTGGATTTCCAGCTAAGATATTGGCAAGAGCCTTTGAGCCGTATGTGACAACAAAGAGTAAGGGCACAGGACTGGGATTGGCAGTAGTGAAAAAAATTGTTGATGATCACGCCGCGAAAATTGAAATTAGAAATCGTATGCAGGGCGATGAAGTGATTGGTGCGCAGGTATCAATATTGTTTATGAATCTAGCAAAAGAGGCAGCCTAAGCATGGCTAGTATTTTGGTTGTTGATGACGAGATGGGAATTCGTGAGCTCCTCAATGAGATCCTCACAGATGAAGGCCATACTGTATACGCTGCAGAAAGCGCGATACAGGCGCGCACTATTCGAGAACAAATGCGACCCGACCTAGTTTTGTTGGATATTTGGATGCCCGATACCGACGGCATTACTTTATTAAAAGAATGGTCTAACACGGGACAGCTCACCATGCCGGTGGTCATGATGTCTGGTCACGCTACGATTGATACTGCCGTTGAAGCAACTCGTATTGGCGCTCTAAACTTTTTAGAAAAGCCGATTGCTTTACAAAAGCTTTTGAAGACTGTTAGCAAGGCTTTAGAGAGCGCACCTAAATATATTGAGCCCGAACAAGATCGTGCACCTCAGGCCAATACAAATGCAGTGGCAATACCAAAGCAAGCAGTTGTTGAATCCGCTCCCGCACTTGCTGAAGGCGAATTTATTAGCGGAATAGCAAAAACATATTATGACCTCCCATTAAGAGAGGCTAGAGATCTTTTTGAAAAAGCATATTTTGAGCATCAAATGCAAATCATGGGCGGTAGCATGACAAAGATTTCTGAGTACACCGGTCTTGAGCGTACGCACTTATATCGCAAGCTTAAGGCGTTAGGAATAGACACCTCACGAAATAAAGGCGAAAGCTAGGAGCACATTCTTTACAATGTGCCATTCCCAAATTTAAACCCAAATAATCGAATTAGCCTGATTAGCAAAAACTGGAAAGGTTTAATGTGTTGAAATATCTTGTAACTTTATTGGCCATAATGGCCTCGCAAATTTCATTAGCGGCCTACCCAGACCGTTCTATTCGTTTGGTGGTCCCATTTGCTACAGGCGGAACTTCGGAAATAGTTGCTAGATCAGTTGCTAATAGCCTTAGTACCAGCCTTGGGCAGTCTGTTTATGTCGATAACAAACCGGGTGGCGCTGGCAATATCGCCATGGAAGAGATGAAGCGCGCCAAGCCAGACGGCTATACCTTAATGCTGGGCCATGTAGGAACGTTGGCGGTGAACCCAGCTTTATTTGGTAAAAAATTACCATATGATCCAAACGCAGACTTTGCGCCAGTTACTTTGGTGGCAAAGGTGCCCAATGTGATTGCTGTTAGCGAAAAGAGCAGCTATAAGACGTTGGCAGATTTGGTTGCGGATGCCAAAAAGAATCCTGGAAAAATTAACTATGGTTCAGCTGGCAATGGAAGCGCTGGTCATTTGGCAATGGAATACTTTTCTGCTGAAGCTGGCATTGATTTAGTTCATGTGCCATATAAGGGATCTGGACCAATGTTGACTGATCTCATCGGTGGCCAGATTCAAGCAACCTTCAATGGCTTGCCTTCGCTGATTGGACAAATTAAAGGGGGCGCATTACGCCCACTGGCGGTGGGCTCTGCAGAAAGATCAAAGGTATTGCCTAATGTTCCCACCATATCGGAGTCGGGTTACAAAGGCTTTGAAACCTCTCAGTGGTATGGAATTATTGTCCCAGCAGGAACGCCGCAACCAATTATTGATAAGCTTCAGAAAGAAATTGCCAAAGGCTTGAAGTCAAAAGAAGATTCAAAGAGAATGCTTGAGGATGGCGCTGTATTAGTCGGAGATACTCCGGCTCAATTTGGAGCCTTTATTAAAGCCGAGCAAAATCGTTGGGCTAAGGTTGTAGAAAAAGCAAAGATTACTGTTGACTGATTTCAGTATTCAAGCAAGGCGATATTAAAACCGCCTTCGGGCGGTTTTGTTTTGCTCGTATTATTCATCGCTAAACTGGATGGAAATCCCGGCCCACACGGCGCTAAAGGAAGCTGTCCACATAAAATATAAATCTCTCTTGCCGCTTATCGGAGCGTTTTGATGTTTAGACAAAAGCGTATTCACCTGTTGCCAATTATTCTTCTGGTCACTATTGGGGTAACGGGCTGCTCTATAGATAAACCCAATTTCTATATGAGGTCACTGATTCATTTGGAGTCTCAGAGCGCTATAGTTAGTCCAGAAAATCAAGTAACAGGAATTACATTTACGATGTCGCCCGCAGTTCAGGCTGAGTGGCCAACTCTTAGTGAGCGTGAGTTTTCAACCGAGGACTTCTCAGATAGCATAAAAAAAGAATTTAGAAGGGTAAATCTCTATAACGATGCCCCAAAGATACCCAATCTCACATTGCATATTGAGTTAACGGAAGTAAGGCTCAGGTCAACACTTCAGGCGCGTGACCTTGGAATGGCTACTGGCGTTGATTACATTAGAGCGAATGTTTCTCTTAAAGATGCCAGCGGCAACACTGTGCTTAAGTCTTATGTAAAAAGCCCAGACTTATATTACTGCCCCTCCAAAACATCGGTTCTAGGTATTCCAGTGGCAGGGTGTGGTTCGAAAGAGAGAGCCGAGTGGCTTTATCGAGATATGGCAGAAGAAATTTATGCCGAAATAACTGGAAAAATTAAGGTGGAAAATATCAGCCAGTAGCTTGTAAAAGTAATCCTCTATCCCACCCTTCAATGCCCCGCAGGATTAAACATCCGCACAAGCCAGGATTTACAAGGTTTTTCCAAGGGTTAGCTACAGTAGGCGCTTTTACTAAGCCCACCTCCAGTTTCATTTATAATTCCAGCTCTTGGCCTGGTAGCTCAGTCGGTAGAGCAGAGGATTGAAAATCCTTGTGTCGGTGGTTCGATTCCGCCCCGGGCCACCAAGAAATACCAAAACCACCTTCGGGTGGTTTTTTATTTGTATAGGCTGGGTGGAGTGTCGTTTAAAACGACAAAAATACTAATCGGGTATAGAATTTCATCCATGTTGCTTCGTAGTAAAACACTCGTTCTATTGATATGCCTCTTCTTGATTGGATTTAAGGCGGCGGCCGGAAATATTTTTATCCAGTCTGCGATTGAGCGGGCAGAGCTCGCTGGTGGTTATAGCAATACCTCAGTCTCACAGCAAGCGCATAGTAGTTCTGAATCGGCTGACGATAAAGAGCAGGTTCATACCATGTACCTCATGAGTCATGTGACTGCAAATATTAGCGACGTTGGAATTGTGATTTTTCTTCCGCCAATGACCAAGCATAAATTTGCTACAGCAAATGAAGTGCTATTTTCTCAAAACTTTCCCGACTCAGCATTTAAGCCACCCAAAGCTACAGCCTAATTTTCTTAGGTGGGGCATACCTTATGGGCATGTCTCTTTGCTATTTGGCTACTAGTGTGTAGCCGCGTTTGGGAAATCTCATCATGTTTAAATTTGTAAAAATATTACCTTTGGCACTATTGGTTTTATTCGTCTCTGCCTGTAGTAGCGTCAAGTTAGATGACGCCAATTGGGTGGCTGAAGTTAATGCGAAGGGCTCTATGACTTACGACCCCATTAGTGATCCAAAGTCTAGTGTGTATGGTAAGCGCTCAATCTATTTTGAGTTTGATAGCTTTACCGTAGATCCAAAATATGTTTCAACAATCTCAGCACATGCCTCGTACTTAAAAGCATTTCAAAAGCAAAAAGCATCGATCATTATTCAAGGCAATACCGATGATCGTGGAACGGCTGAATACAACCTAGCACTGGGCCAAAAGCGATCTGAAGCCGTTAAGAAGGCCCTGCTCGCTCAAGGTGTCAGCGAATCTCAGTTAGAGGCAGTGAGCTTTGGAAAAGAAAAGCCGGCTAACCCAGCCCAGACAGAGGCGGCATTTAAAGAAAATCGCCGCGCTGATTTTGTCTATCAATAATCCATAGGCTACTCAATGAAAAATATATTTAAATTAAGTTTGATAGGTATTGTTTTCCTAGGTGGATGTGCGACAAATGTTGCGCCTAATAATCCAGTACAGCTTGCTAAAACCCCATCACCAATGACAGCTCCAGCTCCCGATCATTCAGGCCCTGTAGCAAAGCGACTAAATGATTGCATCATTCGCGGAAATCAAAGTGCTGATGCTTTATTGGTCGATAGTCAGGTTATTGCTGTAACAAGAAATAATGCTCATGCAAAGGCCTTGTTTAGCTCCGCGGATAAATTGACAGACGAGCAAGCTAAGGCACTAACGAATTATCTGGCTGAAGCAAACTCATGTCGACCCATTGCTTTGGAGGGCTTAAGCCCCGCAAAGAAAGCGGTCTACGAAGATTTCTTTAAAAAGATTGATGGCGTGTATGCGGATCTTATAGCCAGAAAGATCACTATTGGAGTAGCCAATCAAGAAAGGCAATTGCTAATTCAGGATGCTCATATGAAGAAGCTAGCACTTCAACCTAAAAAGAATTAATGGGGTTGATTTATGGCTAGATATAAATTTGTATGTCGTTCCTGCAAGTTTGAATGTATTAGCGGCATCGGCAAAGAAGTGGGGCTTCACTCTTCTAAAGTGGCAATGGTTTGCAAATCTTGCTCAACAATTGATTCTTATGCGGTTGCTCATCCTGGAAGTATTAATACTGAAATTAGTATGCCGCCTGTTTGCACCAGTTGCCACTCTAGTGCTCATCTGTCGGAGTGGGATGGCCTTACATGTCCCCACTGCAATATGAATATGAGGGCCCTAGGCGGAGATGTGGATGCCGAGAGGCCTTTTAAATACTGGTAATCAAGGGTAAGCGCCAATACAGAAGCGCTTAATAGATGTTAGATTAGGGGCTTGTTTTTAATTCTATGTCGAGATTGTTATTGGCTGGAGGAGACTCTAAAACCACCTTCGGGTGGTTTTTTCATTTTGGCCGACGGATGAGGATCCATTGGTCGGGACTAGAATGACGAATAACCAACAAGAGGGGGCGTTATGAGTTCTAAGAAATTTGTAGTGGGACTGCTATTTGGCATATCTGTATTTTCCTTGGCTGGTGCAGCGATACCTGAACCACCTAATCCCTTGGCAAACAGCAACCTGACATTTGATCAACGCCTTGAGCAAATGAAACAAACTGATGCCGCATTACTTAAGGCAACTCCAGAAGAGCGTAAAGAATACTGGCATAAGATGCGCGATCAAATGAAGGCTTTAAGCCCTGAAGATCGCAAGTTGGTTCACGAGAAAATGAAGGCTCAATGGCAATCAATTACTCCTGAGCAAAAAGAAAGAATGAAAGCCGAGAGAAAGGCTTTCTTTGATGGATTAACGCCTGAAGAGCAGGCTGAGATGAAGGCCCGTAAAGCCAAATGGGAAAATATGAGTCCGGAGGAAAAGCAGAAGTGGCACAAGCTAGCTAGCTAGGATAAGAGCTCCTCGGTCCTGGTCGATTCCGCCCCGGGCCACCAAGAAACATTAAAACCATCTTCGGGTGGTTTTTTCATTTGTGAGGCGAGATAATTCAAGCTATCAATTTGAGGTTGCTTATGAATCCGAATACAAAAGAAGTTATTGAAAAATGCGCCCATCAATCTCATGCTGGTCTTCTAACCTTTCCAGAAGCATTGGGTCGCTTAATTGAGGTTGGCGTTGAGTCTTACTTCGCTGACTATCGCAATCAATCAACCACATACTATTTATCAAGCAATGACGCCCTAAGTATTCCCATGGCGATGCCCCCAATTGAAATTCCAAACTCATTTAATAAGGATGGAGTTGTTTCAGCTATTCGTGCTGCTCAAAGTGATGCGGTTAGATATCCTGAGTTCCTCAAGTTGACGATGTCTGCCGGCTGTATCGGATACATTGTTTGGATAACTGGAAGGCATGTGAGTTATTTCGGACGGCAGGGCGAAGTTCATATTGAGCATTTTCCGCAAGGATGAAAGCTCCTAAGCCCCGGTCGTTTTCGCCCTGGCCACCAAGATTTTATAAACCACCTTCGGGTGGTTTTTTCATTTGGGGCTAGGGGTATAGTTGCGCTATGAATAAATTAAAAACGCTCACTTACGCCTGTCTTGTTATTTGTGGAATTGCTATTTCCAATTTCGCACTTGCCCAAAATAACCATGGGCATAAAGCATTAGCTAGCGATATAGCCCCGAAAAATATTATTATTTTGTTTGCGGATGGGACAACCAGCAGTCAATACGAATTCGGTCGTTATTCCAGTGCGCTGCTTCGACAACAATCATTTGCTGTAACTGATGTCGTAATGGCAAAGGGACACTATCAGCTGATGAAAACAGAATCGGCAAATTATTTTGTAACAGATTCGGCTGCCGCTGCATCTGCCATGTCTACTGGCTATAAAGTAAATAATGGTGCCATATCAATTACACCAGATGGCAATACGCCACCCACAATAATGAGGGTGGCTAAAGACAAAGGCAAGAGAATTGGACTGCTCAGCACTGCGCCTATCTATGATGCCAGTCCAGCAGCTTTTAGTGTTCATGCCAAATCTAGGCGAGACAATGAATTAATCGTGAATCAGTATCTAGAGCTAGCCCCAGATGTCTTGATGGGCGGCGGCTCAAATTATTTCCTGCCAAACACAGTTGCTGGCGGAAAACGTCAAGATGGTAAGAACGTGATTGAAGCCTTTCAAGCAAAAGGTTACCAATACATCAATACACCAGAACAGCTTAATCAAATCAAGTCTCCTAAGCTTTTGGGCCTATTTGCCGAGGAAGATTTAGATTATGAAATTGATCGTAACCCACAAGAGACGCCGACTTTATCGCAGATGTTGACGGGGGCACTTCAAGTCCTTAATCAAGACTCTAAAAAGAGTAACAACAAAGGGTTTGTATTGTTTGTCGAGAATGAAAATACAGACTCTGCTGGCCATCAAAATGATGTTGCTGCTTTAATGCGAGATCTTTGGGCTTTTGATGATGCTGTAAAAGTTGCACTAGAGTTTCAAAAGCGTAATCCAGATACCCTGGTGATCGTTACTGGAGATCATGAGACGGGTGGCTTTTCCCCCACTTATGGTCGTAAAAATTCAGGGCCCGCAGGAAGCGCAAACTATCTGAATGTGAAGATCGAGCAGCTCAAGCTCATTGAGCGTTACACGATGTCGCTTAATGAGTTTTCACAAAAGTTTAATGCCAAGGCAAAGCAAACAACCAGCAGCTCTGACTTGAATGCCTATTTGAATGTTTTGTTGCAAGATAATTTTCCTGGCCTTGTTTTAGATGATGACTTGCGGGAAAGAATTCTGAGCCGAGGGCAACTGAATCCTAATTCAAATTATTTGCCATCCAATATCCTTGCTTTAGCAATTGCAAGGCAAACGGGCTTTTATTGGGGAAGCTCTGGCCACACCCCAACACCCATTACCGTTGCAGCCATTGGTCCAGGGGCACAATTCTTCAAGGGGTTTGATGACAACACCGCTTTTGCAGTAAAGCTGAGGCGATTAATGGGGCAATAACGGCCCCCTACCCCACTCTTGGTGCTTGTGGTCACCAAGAGGCACCAAAACCACCTTCGGGTGGTTTTTTCATTGAATGTTTGGCAGGGTCAGTAGCCGTTAATCTCGCATGACCCCATGAAGACATAGCGTTTAAAACGACAAATCTAATAAGCACCTAAAATTTGTATATGAAATGGCTTTTATTCTTAACGCTTGCTACCCCAGCTTTTGGGGGCTACGCACAAGAGAATCTAAATCCTTACGATGTTCAGGTGAACACTAGAGTAATTGATAGCCGTATTCAAATTGATGCCTCGTACACTGTTCCAATAAACATTTGCAGTGCCTTTGCCTTCCTTACTGCCTATGAAAGCGCAAAAACTATCCCTGGAATACTCGAGTCAAAAGTGATTTCTAGGGTTGGTAATAAGGTCCGGGTTTATAGGGTCATCGAAGAGCAAATTCTATTTTTCCCAATCGAGCTCAAATCTACTATTGAATATACTGAAGCTTCAAATCGCTTGGTAACTTTTGAGCAAATTAGTGGCGATACAAAGTTATACAGGGGCAGCTGGAGGCTCACTCCAGATAAGAATTCCACAACATTTAAGTACGACGCCCTGGTGGAGCCTCATTCGCTAATCCCTTCTACCGTCACTGAGTACTTTATGAAAAACGGCCTTAGAGATCGTTTCGAATTGATGGCTCAAAAGGCCAGAGAAACTAGAGCATCTGCAGCAATAGGCTGTAAATAATCAAGATCTTTAGGGTCAGCAGCAGAGGTGGTAAAACATTATTGCTTTAGATTCAGACTTGGCAATTGGCTGAGCGAGTAAAACAGATTAGGATTAAGTATTACCGGGATGTAAGCAGGCAGTCATTAAAAAATATTTTTTTTGGGGCAAGAAATGAAAGTGAATCGACGCAAAGTATTGGGGGCCGGTCTTTTGTTGGGCGCCGGCTATATGGCAAGCCATACAACATTGGCTCACTCAGCTAAATCATTGGAGCAATCTGGCGATTCTGCTGAGCCACAAAAATCTGATAAAGCTGAATCATATGGTGCCGGCAATACGGGGCTAGGAATCACACGTCAAATCTCAAGTTTTATTTCAGACATTCAATATCAACAGCTTCCCCCAGAGACTATTCACGAGGCAAAGCGTGCAGCGTTAGATTGGCTAGGATGCGCGATTGCAGGCAGCCAACACTCAACACCAAAAATTCTAATCCGTTCATTCAAGGAAATGGGCTCACTACCAGCAATAACGGTTCTTGGCCATAAAGACCTTAAATTAAGCATGCTGGATGCCCCCATTGCTAATGGCCAGATGGGCCATGTTTTAGATTTTGATGACACGCATTTGGGAGGCGTGATTTTGCACACTAGTACTGCAACGATACCCGCTTTATTGGCAATTGGCGAGCATGCTAAATCTTCTGGCAAGGAGATCATTACTGCGCTGGTGGCCGCTTTTGAGGCGGGCATTCGGGTAGGGCAGGGCATGCCTGGACATCATCGCGGAGGGTGGCATTTAACAGGCACCTTAGGAACTGTTGCAGCAACAGGGGGCGCTTCTCGACTTCGTAAACTAAATGCAGTCCAAACCCTAAATGCACTAGGAATTGGCTGTACTCAAGCTGCTGGTATGCAGCAAAACCGAGGAAGTGATTGCAAGTCTTTGCACGCTGGTAAGTCTGCCTATCATGGTGTTTTAGCATCGATGTTGGCAAAAAATGGCTTTACTAGTTCGCCAGAAATTTTAGAAGGAAATTTAGGATTTACTCGCATCTATAGCAAAACTCAAGACCTTCCATTAATCACAGCAAATTTCGGGTCTCCATGGATGATCAACGGTAATGGCTATAAACCATATGCATGTGGTGTAGTTTTGCACCCTTTAATTGATGCCTCAATAAAAGTTTCCCAAGAATATAAAGTGCCCGAAGAACAAATTGAAGTGTTAGAAATTTTTGTGCATCCTGATGTGATCCGCATAACTGGAGTTGATGCTCCCGGATCAGGTTTAATGTCTAAATTTAGTGCAAACCACGCTGTGGCTGTTTCTTATATTGATCGGGCTGGTGGTGTGGCGCAATTTTCAAATGAGAAAGCCCAGCAACCCAGGGTGCAGGCGCTGCGCAAAATTGTTAAAGTAACCCCAGTTTCTTCTTACCGCCTTGATCAAGCGACCGCGGTTATTCGAACTAAGGACGGTAAATTCTATGAAGCTAAGATTGAACATGCTACTGGCACTGTAGCAAACCCAATGTCAGACCAAAGTTTAGAAGCTAAATTTTTAGGCAATACCACTGCAGTCATGGGCAAAGACAATGCAAATAAGGCCATAAAAATGCTCTGGAATTTAGAGAATGTAGACAATATAAATTCAGTGATACGTTTATTTGCATAAAAAACACCCAAAGGTGTAATTGTTAAATATGTATTACAGAGTTTAGTTAGAAGAAGCCGATTACAGAACAGGGGATTGAAGAGCTTTGTGTCGGCGGCTCGATTTCGTCTAGGGCTACCAAGAGATACCAAAACCACCTTCGGGTGGTTCTTTGTTTGTAGTTCTGCTATAAGTTGACTACCTATCAATGGAGCACATATGACTCAACAATCACGCCGTAATTTTTTAAAAACTTCTGCAATTGGGGGTGCCTCAGCGGCGCTGGGTGACTCTGCTTTGGCCGCACCACAGTCCACTAAAAAGAACGCGATGGATCATGTGGTTTTGGTGATCTTTGAGAACCGCTCTTTTGATAATATTCTCGGACATCTTTATACGCCAGGTGAAGTTCCAAAGTTTGAGGGCGTGATTGGCAAGAACTTAAGCAATCCAGTTCCATCATGGGCTCAGTATCCTGCACCAAATGGTAGGGTGCCATATGGTCCGGCTACCTACATGGATGGCCCTAATCCCGATTCTGGTGAAGAGCACCCACACACTAATACACAGCTTTACAACATCTTGGATGATCGTAATCGCTTCAAAATGGCCAGCCAGATGTCTGCCCCATACAATGCGCCTGAATCATCTCTCGTTAGGCCCACAATGGATGGGTTTGTGACTGACTACATCAGCTTTTACACGGCAGAGATGGGGCGACAGCCAACATATCAAGAGTATTCACAAATCATGACTGGCTACACGCCAGAACAAATCCCAGTGATTAGCGGCTTGGCTAAAGGCTTCTCTTGTTTTGATCATTGGTACTCAGAAGTTCCATCACAAACATTTACTAATCGCTCATTCTGGACGGCAGCCACTTCATCAGGCTTTGTAGTCAATGACTCGTCAACCAACTTCTTATTTAAGAATACTGCTGAGACGATCTTCAATCGCCTAGAAGCCCACGGAAAAACTTGGAAGATCTATGTATGTGAGCCTGACCCGATTTCATTTACTGGCCTTGTTAATATGCCGAGTTTGAAGAAGTATTTCAAAACGCATATCGTTCCGTTCTCTGAATATGAAAAAGATTGCGCTAACGGAACATTGCCAGATTTTTGTTTGATTGAGCCCAACTTGCTTGCCGCTCACAATGATTACCATCCAGCATTTGGTAGGGCCTTGATTCAGGGCATGGATCTTCCAATTGATCCACCCTCATCCATATTGGGTGGCGAGGCATTCTTAACTCGTATCTACAACGCATACAAAGGAATGGGCACAACACAAGCCGGATCGAATGTACTCAATACGACTTTGTTTATTGGTTGGGATGAGCCAGGCGGGACCTATGATCATGTTGCACCACCATTGGTGCCAGCTCCAGACCCATCAGTACCAAAAGGTCAGCAAGGGTTTGATTTCCGTAGATCGGGCTATCGCGTTCCTGCAGTGATGATTTCTCCATGGATTCCTGAGAAGACAGTATTTACTAAAGAGTTTCGCCATACCTCCATGATTGCGAGTTTACGTAAGGCGTGGAATTTAGGAAAACCATTTACTGCTCGTGATGCGAACGCGAGAACGTTAGAGTCTTGCTTCACACTTACAACGCCTCGCGATCCAAGTACATGGCCTACTCCAGTCGCACGACCAGTGCCAGAATACAAAGCGCCAGAGTTAAATAATCTACCACCGGCATATTCTGGATTGGCTAAAGCAATGATTCCAGGTGTCGTGAAGTTCTCTCACGCAGAAGGCTATCCAACTCCTTCTATGCCAAAAGATCCCAATGGGCCAATTACGCCAAAACAAGGCATTAAGATTGCTTTAGAGTTGGCAGCGGAGATGTTCCCGCAATTAGCGCAAAAGGGAAGTATCAAGAGTCAGTATTAATCTCTTAAGCGAATAGACATCTTTGGCCTTGGCCTATTCGACGCAAAGAACCAAGCAACACCCAAACCACCTCCGGGTGGTTTTTCATTTGTATGCAGCGAAGTTAAGCCTAAATTACTAGACCCCTTTAAGATGACTAGATCTAAGGAGAATAGTGATGCCATTAGTGAGAATTGATTTAAGCAAAAAATACTCTGAGAGCTTTGCCCAGCAAGTTGGGGACATTGTCTATAACGTGATGCGAGAGCAAATTAATGTTCCTGAAGACGATAAGTTTCAGATTATCACCAGACACGACACCTCAGAATTCAATATTCCAAAAAGCTACTTAGGAATCGACTATTCTGAGGGGATCATTTTTATTCAGGCAACCATAAGCTTTGGTAGATCCGCGGATCTTAAAAAGAATTTATACAAAGCTATTTGTAATGCTTTGGTACAAAATCTTAAAGTCAGACCTCAAGATGTCTTTATCAATTTACTTGAAGTAAATAAAGAAAATTGGTCGTTTGGTAATGGTGAGATGCAATATGCCGAAAAGGATTAACCGTCCCCAGTTCAGCCCAAAAGCTTTTAAATTTCTTGAGGAGCTAACTAATAATCAAAACAGAGCGTGGTTTGCAGAACATCGGCCCGAGTATGAAGAGTTTGTGCGCGAGCCCATGAAATCCTTTACAGAGGTCTTGTCTGAAGAGCTTGCTAATAATGAGGTGCCATTGTGGGGCGACCCCAAGAAATCCCTTTTTAGAATCAATCGAGATGCTCGATTTTCAAAAGCCAAGCATCCCTACAATATGCATGCCAGCGGTTTGTTTACAAGAACTGGTGACAAACATTCTCCTGGTGTTTTGTACTTCCGCTTAGATCCTTTAGGTAGCAGGTGCGCCGCAGGTTATTTGCAGCCTGAGGCCCACATTCTGAAAAGGCTAAGACAAGGAATTTTAGATAACCCTCAGGCTTGGTTATCTATAGAGAAATCCCTTATAAGAAAGGGCTATGAGCTTGATTATTCACACTCATTGGCCCGTATTCCACGGGGCTTTGATAGTGTTCCTAAAGAAGTGGAGCAGGCGCTCAAGCTTAAAGGGTGGATTATTAGGAGGCAGTTGCCTAGACCAATGATTTGTTCGAAAAGTTTACCGAATGAGATCGTGAGTTTTGCAAAAGATATGCTTCCATTGCTTAGCTTTGGTTGGCATGCCTTAGAAAAGTTTTCTGATTAAGATCTTGCAAATACTTTAGGGTCGGTAAATGCGCAAGCAAAAGTTTAATAAACGGTATATAAAAGATAGACTCTTGACCAAAGGCCTTCAAATGAAAAAAATAATCTCAGTAGTTTTGTTGTCTCTATTTATATTTGACCCGTCGTTCGCAGCAGATCTTCCTCCGGCTAAGCAAGACCCTGTTTGGCTAACGGAAGCAAGGGCAAGCATTAAGGCTGAAAAATATGATCAGGCAATACGGCAATTACAGTCTGCCAATGAAACAAGATCGGCTGATTGGAATAATTTGCTTGCTTATAGCCTACGAAAAAAACAGCCACCTGATTTAGTCGGGGCAGAGAAGTACTATCAAGCTGCGCTGAAAATAGACCCAGACCATCGCGGTGCACTTGAGTATTACGGAGAGCTCAAGTTGATGAATAAGGACTTACCAGGCGCGGAGGCTTTGTTGGTGAGATTAGACAAAGCCTGTTTTTTTGGCTGTGAGGAATATACTGATTTAAAAGAAGCCATACAAAAATATAAGTCTAAAAAGTAGAGTCAGGCATTTCTTGTCCTGGTTCGTTTTTGCTCCGAACCTCGGATAAACACTAAAACCATATTCCAGCAATTTTTCTTTTATTGTCTGGTTACGCGGATCCTTTACGTATAGAATCTTTTTATGACAAATCTCAATCAGCTCCCTACAGACCTTCCCATTCCTCAAGACGATGGCTCAACCAATCATTTGAAGGGCATGGCGCTGCCCAATGTTTCTTTAAATGCCACCAACGGCAAGACTGTTAATTTTGGTGACATCAAGGGTAAATTGGTTATTTACTGCTATCCAATGACGGGGCAGCCCAATGTTGCGCTGCCAGATGGCTGGGATCAAATACCTGGAGCGCGAGGCTGTACGCCTCAGAGCTGTTCATTTAGAGACCACTATCAAGAGCTTCAAGCTTTGGGCGCAGAAGTTGTTGGCTTAAGTGTCCAAACTACGGAATATCAAAAAGAGATGGCAGATAGACTTCATCTCCCATTTCCGGTAGTTAGTGACGCGGGCTATAAGTTTCAAAAGGCATTGAATATGCCAACCTTTGTGGCTGCCGGAATGACTTTATTAAAGCGAGTCACGCTCATTGCAAACAATGGCGTGATTGAGGCGGTTCATTACCCCATCTTCCCAAGCGATAGTGATCCGGCTTGGGTTATTGATTATTTAAATAGTCATTAGGGTTAGCATCATTGGGCTTAGTTGGTTTTGTTCGGGGTCGCTATGAAACACTCAAACCACCTTCGGGTGGTTTTTCTATTTCTTAAGATCTTTAAGAATAACTTTTAAGCGACAATGGAAACTCATAAAAAAGAGCGGGAGATATCATGTACAAGCTCATAGCCTTTGATGCCTATGGAACATTATTTGATGTGTATTCGATGGGGCAGCTAGCGGAAGAATTATTTCCAGGTCATGGCCAGGCTTTTGCGTTAATGTGGCGCGATCGTCAGATTGAATATACCCGCCTAGTCACAATGAGTGACCCCAATCCTGGTGGAAGCAAGCACTATCTCCCATTTTGGGAATTAACAATTCGCTCACTTCGCTATGTTTGTAAGCGCATGGAATTAATTCTCACGGCAGAATATGAGAAGCGACTCATGGATCAGTATGCGAAGCTTGATGGCTTTAATGACAGCTTAAGTGTTCTTAAAGCAATTAAGGCCATGGGAATTTCCACTGCTATT
This sequence comes from Polynucleobacter sp. MWH-Aus1W21, assembly GCF_018687275.1. NCBI lineage: Bacteria > Pseudomonadati > Pseudomonadota > Betaproteobacteria > Burkholderiales > Burkholderiaceae > Polynucleobacter > Polynucleobacter sp. MWH-Aus1W21. Next base: position 2,199,756 of record NZ_CP061287.1, on the reverse strand, counting down.
TTGTCTAACGGCAGTAGAGAAATGTTGGCAACGGTAGTTGAAAGCAATGGCCTAGCACCATATTTGGATAAGGTTGTCACCATTGAAGATGTGCGTTTATTTAAAACTGCACCGCAAGCCTATGAACTTTTATTAAAAGCATTTTCAGTAAAGAAAGAAGAGATCTTGTTTGTCTCCAGTAATGCTTGGGATGCGCTAGCAGCCAAATGGTATGGGTTTGATGTATTTTGGGTCAATCGTCTTGGCCATCCTTTTGAAGAGATTGGTGAAAAACCAAACTACGAAGGAAATTCATTAAGTAAAGTTTTAGAAGCAATCTAAGGAGAAATACATGTTGCTAATGACTTCAATTATTGCTGCAATCCTGACTACTATTTTCGTAAAGCTTTCTTTTGCAGTAATTGGGCTTAGAAGAAAAAATAAAGTTGGTCTAGGAAGCGGAGGTTACGACGATCTAGAAAGAGCTATTCGTGCTCAAGGTAACTTTGCTGAGTATGTGCCAATCGGACTCATTTTGATCGCTTGTCTTGAGTTAAATGGCGCCCCTTGGTGGCTTGTTATGCTCCCCGGAGTCACTTTAGTTGTTGGGCGCTTAATTCATGCCAAAGGTATTAATGAGCCGCCGCCCAATTTTAGTAGTCGTGTGTTGGGAATGAAATTTACTTTTGGAACCCTTATTACGTTGGTAATTCTCAATTTAGGCTGGTCTTTGTGCGGCCTGCTTATATAGAGACCGCTTAAGTCGTCCTTAATCAATAGAGGTAAGTAAGCTTGTCTGATCTAATTCTTCAAGCCCTAGTCCTGGGCTCTCTGGGTGTAAGTGCCGGGGTCCTGGGTGGCGTCATTGGTTTTGGCACTACCATCATCCTAATGCCTGCCCTTGTCTATTTTTATGGGCCTATTCAGGCAATTCCTGTTATTGCTTTAGTTGCTACCGTAGCTAATCTCTCTCGCATTTTTTTGTGGTGGAGCGTTATTCAGTGGCGCGTTTGTCTTGTCTATAGTCTTACAGCGATTCCGTTCACGGTGTTGGGCGTAAATACTTTGGTGCAACTTGATGAGCGCTTAATCGAAATAACTTTGGGCGGTTTTCTAATTTTGCTAGTCCCGATACGCCGCTGGATGCGCAGGAAGAATTTTTATTTAAAGCTTTGGCAGATGGGCTTAGTTGGCGCTGTTATTGGTTACTTGACAGGCATTGTTGCGACTACTGGGGCAATAAATACTCCTTTCTTTTTAGCTTATGGCTTAAGTAAGGGTGCCTTCTTGGGTACGGAGGCAGCAAGTACCCTATCGATTTTATTTACCAAGGGCATAGTATTTCATCAGCTAGGATTTTTGAATATGATGGCCATCATGCAGGGACTTTTAATTGGAGTTTGTGTTTTGGCAGGCTCAATTTTTTCTAAAAGAGTTGTATTGTCTTTGTCAGAAGATAAATTTTTATTGCTGATGGAATTGGTAATGCTGATCTCAGGAGTTTCAATTTTGGCAATGTCTTTTTAGTGCGCATTGGTATAAATCATTAGTTTGATAAAAATAGCATTCAGCTATAATTTTCATTAGCAGGAGAGTGAGGGGTTTCCCTCCACCGAAGGCGCAAACTCCCATGAACGCTCAGGTATCCACCAGGAAGGTACTGCTTATCCTAAATAGCCGTCTGGAGAGCCACCATTTTTATGGTGCACCGAAGGAGCAAGCCCTAAGCAACGCTTAGGGTGAATCTCTCAGGTATCAAGGACAGGGGGAGCGGCATCCGTCAGAGCGACCTAGTTCGCTAGCGATGGGCTGCGTTGGGAGAGTCTCTATGTACATACCGATCGAATAGTTCGCCAATCTTTATCGCGCCGCTAATGCGGTTTTTTAATTCATCGATATTCCCCAAAATGAAGATTCGTTTTGGGCGTTAACTTATTAAGGTAAATATATGACAAACAAATTTGTTGAAGAGGCCCCATATCATCCCGGTTATGAAGATGCTGGCTTTAAGGGGGCTGCTTCACCTCTTGCTGCAGAAATTGACCGCTTTAGAAAAAGCAATTCTCGGTACTTAAACTTTGCTGATGTAATCGTTGATTTTTGTGTTTCAGATCAAAATAAATTGCATCCCGCTAAGTAATTGCAAAACTAATAAGCCACCCTAGGGTGGCTTATTGATATAAGGGATCAGACTTTTAGTTTTTAGAGGTCTAAATTATCTAGCGCTAAATTTTCTAGGTGACTAGTATCAGCCCAGCCATCAACTTTCCAGGTATGCCCATCATGGCTAATCCAGTTAAGGGAGGCATTGGGAACTGCAACAGCTTTTTCAGCATCTAAGGGTTGATTGCTCGCAATTCTGTACATCATGTCTAATGCGCCACCATGACTTACCAATAAAACTGTTTTTCCAAGATATTGTTCGCGAAGTTTTTCTAGCGCAATTTTGATGCGATTCGCAAATTGTTGAATGCTTTCTCCGCCACGCAATTCCTCGTAAACATTTCTGCTGAGGTGAGATCTCCAAAGGTCTGGCTCCAGCCGAGGCGCTTCATCAGTAGTGAGGCCTTGTAGAGCACCAAGATGACGCTCTCTAAGTTCTGCATTTGTAATGGCAGATGTACCAAATAATTGTTCAATTGCTTTTGCAGTTTTGGCGGCCCGCTGGAGATCGCTTGTATATAAAACATCAAACGTAAGGTTAATTTTTTTAATGGCGCGTGCCATTTGTTCTGCCTGCGCCAGGCCTCGAGCATTTAGGCCTATATCAGTGTGGCCTTGAAGGCGACGCTCGGCATTCCAGTCGGTCTCACCGTGGCGAACTAAACAAAATCGTGTAATGGTCATGGCGCAATGATAAAGACTTAATTGTTTTTTATAGTCCACGCACGTGGATTATGTTCAAAGCCAATATGCTCGTAGTATTCGTTTGCTTTAGGCGCTGCCAATAAAACAATCATGCATTCGTGACCAAGTCGAGATTTGGTTTCTTCAATCAGTTGCTTGCCAATTCCAGAGCGTTGGTATTGTTGATCCACCGCTAAATCCGCAAGGTATGCCACGTAAGCAAAGTCAGTTAATGATCTAGAAATGCCTACTAAAGTTTCGCCATCCCATGCGGTGATTGTAAGGTTGGCATTTTTGAGCATAGCTTCAAAGGTTTGTACATTGTGAATGGGGCGACGCTCCCCAAGAGTTGAGCGTTTGTAAAGGTCTATCGCTTGCTCGGCAGTAATGGTGGCGTTGTCGCGGTATTCAATCATTTGTTTTCTCTGTAGATAGCTGATCACCAACGGTCAGAACTCCGGAATTTAATATCTCCGCACGAATCCCGCCGCGCCCTTCAAATGCTTCCATGAAGCTTGGTCTACTGAGAAGTTGAGCAGGCCTTTCGCACGGAGCACAAAGTTCAGTGCCTATCAGTTGAATGCTGCCCAGCTGAAATTGTTTGCCCACCAGATTATTGAGCTCGGTTGCCGAGATGCCCTCAAGTGCGATATTTCGACGTGTCTCTGCAGCGTCAAAAGTGGGCTCATCGCCAGCTTTTAGCCAGTCGTTTGCCGTTTCAATGCCTGATAGGCTAATTAAGCTGATGTGACGAACTTTATCGGGCTCTGTTGCAGAATATGCTCCAGTGCCCATGGCATAGCGGTCTCCTTCAATACCTATGCCGGTATTGAGTTTAGCGGAGTGAGTAGATTGCATTTTTGCCCCAGCAGAGGGTGCGATATAAATGGCTTGTATATAGGCGTTGAATTTCATAGGCAGTAGTTGAATATTACAGCCCACCCGTGAACGATTGTTAATACAATTAATTCAATACAAGAAAAAGGGTAATGGTGAATAAAGAAACCAAAGGAATGTTGATTGGCTTTATTGGCATTCTGATTTTTAGCTTAACGCTGCCGGTTAGCAAAATTGCCGTTTTAAGCTTCAACCCTTATTTCATTGCCTTTGGTAGAGCAAGCTTGGCGGGACTTGTCGCGCTTGCTTACCTTGTCTATAAAAAAGAAGGCACGCCTTCCAAAGTCGATTTTGTAAAGTTTGTGGTGATAGCTTTGGGCGTTGTATTTGGATTTCCTATTTTGACTACTGTAGCGATGACCCAGGGCTCCTCATCTCATGGCGCGGTTATTTTAGGAATGATGCCCCTTGCCACAACGGTGATTGGGGTCTTGCGTTTCAAGGAACGACCCTCATTGGGTTTTTGGCTGGTATCTCTCTTGGGCGCTGGGTTGGTTGTTTTGTATGCCTTGCTCAAAAGTTCAGGAAGCTTTACCTATATTGACGGATTGCTCGTCTTAGGCGGTATCAGCGCCTGTATTGGCTATGTAGAGGGCGGTGAGTTATCAAGAAAGATGAATCCGCGCGCTGTAATTTCATGGGCATTGGTAATTTCATTGCCGGTAAATCTCATGATGACTTGGCTAATGTATAGCCCAGAATATATGTCCGCGGGTACAGTCGCATGGACTAGCTTTGTCTATCTCAGTCTATTTCCTATGTTTCTTGGCTTTTTCTTTTGGTATGAGGGCCTTGCAATTGGGGGTATTGCAAGGGTCAGCCAAGTGCAGCTAATTCAACCTTTTTGTACTTTAGTGGCAGCTAGTGTATTGCTTGGCGATCCACTCACGCTAATGAACTTAATCTTCGCAGTTTTGGTGGTGTCGACAGTCATACTTGGAAAAAGAATGCTAGTGAGAAGAGCGCAATGATTTTTGTGTTTAATTTTTACACGATGATGTAATTAAAAGCCCCGATTAACGGGGCTTTAATTATGAGGCAACAACTTTGTGTTTGCTAAGAGCTCGCAAAATTTTGCTTTTCTCTTTTGGTTTTGTGCTTGCTTCTAATAATTTAGTAAGTTGAGCTGAGTTAAGGGGCCCTAAGCGCGCTTTTCCAGTTTTGGTAAGCATAGAGTCGTTTTTTCTGGTTCTTTGATTTTGGCCTACAGCCATAAATTTCCTAGAGTAATGGAATGATGAATCTCAAGGCTTGCTTCAGAGACTCCCCTATCTAGGGCGCACAATAGTGATCACAGTCCAGAATAACAGCTAACACCTTCAGAAGCTATGATGTAACCATGATGAATTTACCCAGTTTAGTTTTTGCCCTTGTAATGGGTCTCTTAATGTCACTCAGCATCACGCTGGCCACCACTTTTGTACGAGTTGGTCCGATAGAAAATTTCTTTTGGATATGGCTTGAGGTTTGGTTAGTAGCCTATCCAGTGGCGATTGTCTGCATTTTGATTTACAGGCCAGCTGCCAGCAAAATTACTGCAAAGCTTTTGCAAATGCTGGCCCTTAATAAATCCTAATTACATCTGAGCGGGCTCTTAATGAACGCATTGCAAAAAAACGGCATGCTTAGCGCATGCTGCATATTAATATTGAGCGCCTGTGCTGCGGTATATACCGACGCCTCTGACTCTAATCACGTTACTTTTTTAAATAGCAGTGGAGAATCGATTGAGCAGTTAACAAATAAAGCCAATGCCTATTGTGCGCAATACGGTAAAGCAGCCTCATTTAGAAGCAGCGATACTCAGTTAGTTGCTGTATTTGATTGCAAAGCGCCTCGTTAAGTTATTGAGGCGATTGATTGGATTAGCCCGCTAAATCCGATTGATATATAAGGCCGGCATGCTCTCTCAGTGCGTGGAATTGAATCGATTCCCAGCGTTGTTGAGCAACATCTAATTCTGACTTATGTGATGCCAAGAAGACTGATGCGCCTACAACATCTTCAGCCATGCGATGGATATTTTCTTGGGTAAATTTCTTTAATGCAACGGGATCGTCTGAGCTAACCCAGCGCGCCAGGCTATAGCGGGCCGGTAGTAGACGTACCTCTGCGCCATATTCGGTTTGGAGTCGGTGACTTACTACTTCAAATTGGAGCTGGCCAAATGCACCTAGCAACATTGTGCCGCCAGCCATTGGTCTGAAGACTTGAATAGCGCCCTCTTCACCCAATTGCATTAGTCCAGTACGCAACTGTTTTGAGCGCAGTGGATCTGCAGACTCCACCATGCGGAAAATTTCAGGTGCAAAAAAAGGCAAACCGGTGAACTGAAGTTGTTCGCCTTCAGTTAAGGTGTCACCAAGACGAAGTAAGCCATGATTGGGCAGGCCAATAATGTCGCCAGGAAAAGCTTCATCCAAAATATCGCGTCTTTGTGACAAGAAGGAAAGCGCATTATTGGTACGCACCTCTTTACCGTTACGACATATCTTTAGCTTCATGCCACGCTGAAAATGACCAGAGCAGATTCTTAAAAATGCCACGCGATCTCGGTGCGCTGGGTCCATGTTGGCCTGAATCTTGAATACGACTGCCGAGAATTTATTTTCTGCGGGGCTCACTTCGCGTTGCAATGCTTTGCGTGAGCCAGGCGAAGGGGCTAACTCAACTAGTGTATTGAGAATCTCACGTACACCGAAGTTATTGATTGCAGATCCAAAGAAAACTGGAGACTGACGCCCTGCTAAAAATGCTTCTAGATTAAATGCAGGCATTGCTTCTTTAATAAGCGCCACTTCAGCCAAAGCGTTTTCTAGGTCTGGGCCTAAGCGCTCCCTGAGGGCGGGATCATTTACATCAACTACTGCATGGGAGTCTTCGGTAACGCGATCCTCACCAGCTTTAAACATGCGCATCCGCATATTGGCAATGTCGATCACACCAGCAAAAGATTTGCCCATCCCAACCGGCCAAGTAAATGGCACTACTTCAATGCCAAGAGCGGTTTCGATTTCATCCATTAGCTCCATTGGAGGCTTTACCTCACGGTCCATCTTATTGATGAAGGTGACAATAGGTGTATTGCGTGCGCGGCACACTTCAAGCAAGCGTAATGTTTGAGATTCAACACCATTAGCAGCATCGATCACCATAAGAGCGGAGTCAACTGCAGTCAATACGCGGTAGGTATCCTCCGAGAAGTCTTGGTGTCCCGGAGTATCTAGCAAATTGATAATGCAATCACGATATTCCATCTGCATCACAGAACTTGCTACAGAAATACCCCGTTGCTTTTCAATCTCCATCCAGTCGGAGGTTGCATGACGACTTGCTTTACGGGCTTTAACGCTGCCAGCAATTTGAATGGCACCTGCATAGAGCAGTAATTTTTCAGTAAGCGTAGTTTTACCCGCATCTGGGTGAGAGATGATGGCAAAGCTGCGGCGTCTAAGTACTTCTGCGCCTGGCGTGCTGGGGGTGGAAGTTTCGATGGTAATTTTTGCGCCAGTTAATCTAAGTTTGGTCGCAATTATAAGCGGGTGTGAGGCTTCAGAATTGCTCTTCAGGCCTTACGTAGCGCCATTGGCCTGGAGGTAAGGGCCCCAACGAGATACGACCCATTCTGACGCGCTTAAGGCCTAGCACCTTAAGACCTACCATTTCACACATCCTGCGAATTTGGCGCTTACGACCTTCACGCAAAACAAAGCGAAGCTGATCTTCGTTCTGCCAACTGACTTGTGCCGGCTTAAGTTCTACGCCGTCTAGCGAGAGGCCATGTCTTAGGCGGTCTAAATCTTCGAAAGAAAGAAGGCCCTCAACACGCACTAAATATTCTTTTTCGATGGGGCTATTTTCACCAATCAATAATTTGGCAATACGCCCATCTTGAGTCAAAACTAGCATGCCAGTAGAGTCAATATCCAATCTTCCGGCGGGCGCTAGCCCCTTTGTATTGAAGCGCGGACTTCTACCCTTGTCTAGCGGACTAGCAAAGTAATTTTCGGGAGTGATTAAAGAGGCTGCGGGTTGATATTCCTGTTCATCGTCGTAATGAGAGATATATCCAACAGGCTTATTCAAAATCACGGTGATGCGAGAAGCTTGTTGTGCCTTCGCGCCAGATTGCAACTCAATTTTTTGATGACGGAAAGCACGAACTCCTAACTCGTTGACCACTTCACCATCTACCGTTACAAGTCCTTGCTCAATATAAGAGTCTGCTTCACGACGTGAGCATAGACCTAACTCAGAGAGTAACTTTGAGACGCGTACTTTTTCTTCCATGCTTGCATTATCCGTCAATTGCTGCCTGTGGGGAGGCAGTAGACATCATCTTAAGTTCTGACAATATGCACGCTGCACGGAGCCTCTTCGACAATCTTGGTCATCGACGTTCTCCAGGGGGCTACCTTATTGGGTAGCTTATGTGATGCGCCAATGAGAATGAGGGATGCGTCATTGTCTTTAGCAAATTCAACGATGCGCGCGGCAGGATCAAGAGCTTCCAGCACGTGATAAGAGATTCTTTCTGGCGGCAGTTTTAGTGGTTTGGCCCAATCCATGAGTTGCACCAAATGCCCGCGCACAATTCCACTGGCGGTTTCATTTTCTTGATTGCCCTCGAACGTTGGAGTGCTGCTGATAGTGCTTAAGCAAACTAATCGACTTTCAGGATAGGCATGTAATAAGTTCTTTGCAGTAATTTGCATGCGCTCTCGTAAGTCTTCATCCGATTGGCGGGTGTCAATTGCGGCAATCATGAGGGGCGCATCAAAGTTGCCCATGCTTGGTCGTGGACTTGGGGATGGTTCATAGCCAGCAGCTTTGAACATGCCTTTGAGGTTTTGCCAAAAACTAGGTGGCTCAACACGATCGGCCCGTTCGGTTAGAGTGACGCCCTCGGGATCACGCAATACTTGTCGCAAGCGTGCGGCACTTTGATAGCGATCTACTGCTCGAGGCTCCAGGCATCTCAACACCACCTCTTGAAGCCAGCGTGGAATTTCTCTACGAATTGCGCGCGGTGGAAATGGCTCAGCCCACATTCGTCTTCGTAGACCACTCATTGTTTGTGGATTGCCAAACGGCAGTTCGCCAGTAAGCAACTCATACATGATTGCGCCGATAGAAAAAATATCGCTGCGCGAATCCGAGCGAATTCCAGCCACTTGCTCGGGAGAGATGTAAGGCGCAGATCCAACGCCTTTACGCATTTCTTCTGCAAGTAAATCAGGATAGCGAGCATGATGTGATAAACCAAAATCAATCAGCGTTAATTTGCCTTTGTCATCAATCAAAATATTTTCAGGCTTGATGTCCAGATGAATTGCATCTTGAGAGTGGAGCGACTGCACTGCTTGTGCAAGATCTACTCCGATGCGAACAACCTCATCAATCGTAAAAACTTTACCTTCTTTGATGAAGTCTTCTAGGGGGCGCCCTTCAACTCTTTCCATTGCGATATAAGGGCGTGTGGCCATATTGCCAGAGCCTAAATATTTAGGAACATAGTGACTCTTAAGAGAGCGTAGGATAGTCAGCTCAGTTTCAAAGCCGATCAAACTTTCTACTGGCTGGTCTCTACCAACTCGCGGAATCTTCAGCAGAATCGGTACATCAATACCTTCTTTCGTTGCTGAAAATAGGCTGGCCATTCCGCCGCGATGAACTTCTTTTCCCAGGGTAAACCCATCAACTACTTTGCCTTCTTGAAATATATCGTCTACTGCTTCAATGTCGGTATTAATGGCCATTAGATTTACTTGCCTGTAAGGAGGCGGTTTGCTAAGTCCTCTGGCAGGCCGGCACGGCGCACTTTATCTGCGGCGGTAAAGTGATCGTAGGGCGTGCGATGAAACGTCAGCATTTCAGCTTGGGGTTCAAAAATAGCAAAACAGGCTTCTGGGTTGCCATCTCTAGGTTGACCAAGCGAGCCTACAACGCCTACCCACTGGCGATGGTGTAGCACTGGAATTTCATCACCTGGATGCGGCGCAAAGCGAATGAGTTTACCAACCGCGCTTTGATAAAACAGAGCTTGCTCGTGCGCATGACCAACAAAGGTGTAATTTTTTCCAGAGTTTTGTACGCAGCGCCATGCACTCATGCTGTCAGTAATGTAATTCCAGTCGGCCGGATTATGTGCAGAGGCGTGGACAAAGCAAATCAGATCCTCTTGAATGATCAGCGGTAGTTTTTTAAGGAACTCTACATGGCCAGAATTAAGCTGAGACTTAGTCCACTCAATAGCAGCATTTGCGCTTGCGTTCATTTGGGTACGACTGTCTTTGAAAATAGCTTCATCATGATTGCCCAGAATGGCAATGGCCTTTTTGCTATCGATAAGATGAGCAATTCGATCAATCAGCGCTACTGGGTCAGCGTTATAACCAACCAGGTCGCCTAAGAAAACCATCCTAGTTACACCAAGCTCTTCCGCGCGAGCCATACAAGCTTCAAAAGCTTCTAAATTGCTGTGGAGATCGGCGAATAGCCCAATACGTTCAGTCATCCCTTAATGATAGGACAAAAGACCTTTAGATAGAAGGGTTATAGGGGCTTGGGCTGTTATCGGGACGGTTTTTGAAGCGCTTGTGAACCCAGTAGTATTCGGCTGGACGCAGTCGAATTTCATCTTCAAAATATTGGTTAAGACGGGCAGTGTCTGATTTTGGATCTTCCCCAGGAAAATTCTCTAATGGTTTTCTAATTTCACACAGATATCCAGATTCATCTGCTTTTAAAGTGGTCGTCATTAGACACACGTCTGCACCTGTAATTTTGGCTAAGCGAGAAATCGTGGTGATCGTATTGGTTTGAATTCCAAAAAATGGTACGAACTCAGAATCTTTGAGGCCCAAATCAATATCTGGCGCAATGATGATGAAGTCGCCATTGCGAATTTCTCGAATGATGGTTTTGACATTGCCTTGTCGATCAATTGAGTTTCCGCCAAAGCGATTTCGCCATTCCACAATCTTTTTATTAAAAAATGGATTTTTCATTCTTTGAAAAAACCCGGAAGTACGTGGCCAATGATTTTCTTTACACAGCGCACTCAAAATAATGCTGCCTTCAATTCCGGTGAAGTGCATGTTCACCAAAATACGAGGTTTTTTGCTAGAAAGATCTACTGCAGATTTCACCTCGATCATGTTGCGCAACTGATTTGAGCTGCCACACCAAATAATGCTTTTCTCCACTAGACTGCGACCGAGTGAGCGCCAATGTTGTTTGCTTAAGACGTCAATTTCGTCTGAGCTTAATTGCGGAAAGCATAGTCGGAGATTAGTTTTGACGACTCGATTTCGATCGCTTGGAATGCGAGCCGCTATAAAGCCCAGTCCATAGCCGATGGCAACCAATAATCTATAAGGTAGTAGCGCAAGAAGCTTGAGTAGCGCAACGACTACTTGATTAGAAAAGGATTTGAGCAAATTAGTTTTGCTCTAGTTCGTAACGCTTTACTGATTTCGCATAGCGTTCAGTCATTTCTTCAATTGAGCTGCTGGACATCCCTAAATCATTCACTAGACCAGTTTCAAGTCGATAAGCCCAGCCATGCACTGTTAGATCTTGTCCACGTGCCCACGCATCTTGCACGATGGTGGTTTCACAAACGTTCACTACTTGCTCAATAACGTTGAGCTCACATAGACGATCTTGGCGTTTTGGGGTTGGGATCATATCGCCTAGATAGCGCTCATATTTTTGATGTACATCTTTAACGTGGCGCAACCAGTTATCAGCAAGCCCAACCCGCTTATCAGTGAGTGCCGCATGCACACCTGAGCATCCATAATGGCCTACGACTAATATGTGCTTCACTTTCAGTAAATCGATCGCAAACTGAATAACAGATAAGCAATTCAAATCAGTATGGACAACTACGTTTGCAACATTTCGATGTACAAATAATTCACCTGGCAATAAGTTGACAATGTCATTTGCCGGCACTCGACTATCAGAGCAGCCTATCCAAAGATATTCCGGAGCTTGTTGAGAAACTAGCCGCTTAAAGAAGTTGGCATCATTAGCCACCATGCTTTCGGCCCAGGTGCGATTGTTTGCAAATAGTTGTTCTAATGCTTGGGAATTCTTCATCGTCATGGTTTCAGTTTAAAGTACTTTGATGACGCCTATTTGGTTAAAACAAACCCCCTCCGGAATCACCCTCAATTTGCACTGTCAGCCAGGGGCAAAGCAAACAAAAGTAGTTGGCTTACATGATGGCTGTTTGAAAATTTCTTTGCAGGCGCCGGCCCTTGAAAATAAGGCAAATGAACTTTTATTGGCATGGCTTTCTAAGCAGCTAAAAGTGCCTCAGAAGCAAATTCAATTTGTTTCCGGCCAAAACAGTCGTAAAAAGAGAGTGGAAATATGGGGCCCCATTAGTCCAGAGCAAATTGTTCAGCTGTTAAGCCCCTGAGGCCAAGAATTGGCTCAATAAAAATAACCCACAAAATTCTCAGAATATGCACTCTCTGAACCATGTAATAAACGGAGTGATCTTTGAACATTAGGTTTAGGCGGCTGGCGCCTTTATTGTTGAAAAGAGCTGCGGCAGGGTATTTACTGATGCCAGAGGTGCATGCTGGTGCGTAAAGAGCGCTTCCCCTGAATTAAGCGAAACTTGCTCAGGCTGCAAAAATAAAATTGATGCTGCTGCAGATGACCGGCTGTTTGAGTTAGTGATGGATGTTTTAATTTGGATACCGATCCCAAATAGAGGGTTTCTCGAAACTGGATGCTCATATACTTCCCATAGAAGATAAAAGTTCCCGCTTAGGGTTTATGTCGTGATTTACCAAGGAAATTCTGATGAATGGCTTTATGAAGTGGCTCTTAAGCCTTGTTTTAATTGGGTTAGTGGGTATTTCAGTCTATACATGGGCTATGCTCAATTGGAGCTACGGAAGTGGCGAACGCGCTGGATATGTGCAGAAATTCTCTAATCGCGGCTATGTATGCAAAACCTGGGAAGGTGAATTAGCCATGGTTTCCATGCCTGGCACGATGTCAGAAAAATTCCTCTTTACGGTGCGTGAAGATGCTGTGGCACAAAAAATAAATGCTAATTTAGGGAAAAAGGTTGCCCTAAAGTATGAGCAACACATCGGCCTGCCGACAACCTGTTTTGGCGATACGGAGTATTTTGTTTCTGATATCGTAGTTTTAGATGAGTAGTTTGTAGTCGTATTAAAAAATTGCTGTAACGCAACTTTATTTTTATAATTTTTTTGTGGTTAAAATCATGTAAGCGTAATGTGCGCTGACATCAACATCTATAAGGAGCTTCACTTGAACAAAGCCGAACTAATCGCAGCAATTGCTGACGACGCGGAGATTTCTAAGGCCAAAGCTGAATTCGCATTGAATTCTGCTATCGAGACAATCATCAAAGCTGTTACTAAAGGTGACTCAGTACAACTGATCGGCTTTGGTACTTTTGCTTCTGGCAAACGTGCTGCACGTATGGGTCGCAACCCAAAAACTGGCGAGCCACTCAAAATCGCTGCTGCAAAAACTGTTAAGTTTTCTGCTGGTAAAGCATTTAAAGATTCTGTTAACAAGCGTAAGAAGTAATTCTTCCTTTGTTGATAAAAAAGCCCGGCATGTCGGGCTTTTTTATTTCCTAAAGATTTGCGGACTTATAAAGTCATTTACATTTAGCTTGGCACTAAACGGCGGTGACGATGAATGCTCATCAATATGCCCGCACCAAATCCTAAGGTCACTAGTGCAGTGCCACCATAGCTAATAAATGGTAGCGGCACCCCAACGACTGGCAATAGGCCGCTCACCATGCCGATATTCACAAAAGCATAGGTAAAGAAAATCAAAGTTACGGCAGCACCTAAAAGTCTTGTAAATAAATTTGGTGCGCTTGCAGAGATGGCGAGCCCTCTTTTAATGAGGGCGAAGAAAAGCGCAAGCAATACTAAGTTGCCCAATAGGCCAAACTCTTCAGAGAAAACAGCAAACACGAAGTCAGTATGTTTTTCTGGAATGAATTCCAAATGCGCCTGAGTTCCTTGAAACCAACCTTTACCAAAGAAACCTCCGGAACCAATCGCAATCATCGATTGAATGGTATGAAAACCTTTTCCAAGTGGATCACTGGTTGGGTCTAGCAAAGTGCAAACGCGATGTTTTTGATAATTGTGTACAAGTGGCCAAACTACATCATGTGCACAGATGGTGCTGCCAAAAATAATAATTAACAAAATGCCAATAACGCCTAGCCCTACAAACGGGAGGATCCACTTCCAGGGAAGCCCTGCAAGAATAATGACGTACATCCCCGCGGCAAAAACAAGCAGCGCAGTACCTAAGTCTGGTTGGCGAGCAATTAAGAAAACAGGAATCGCTAAGATGATTGCAGCAACTCCGTAGTCCCAAGATTTCTGAATGCCTTCACGTTTTTGAAAGTACCAAGCAAGCATCAGCGGCATTGCAATCTTCATGATTTCAGATGGTTGAATCACAATACCAATGTTGAGCCAACGACGCGCGCCCTTTTTAATTAATCCAAATACAGCTACTGCAATTAAAAGTGCAACGCCCAGCCCATAGATCCAAACCGCACCCATTTCCAACCACTTTGGCGGAATGCGAGAGACAAGCCACATCACTACAAATGACAGTGCGAGATTGCGAAATTCATCCGCAATTTGCACAGGTGTATTTTGACTAGCAGATAAAAAAGTAAAAAAGCCAACGGCCGCCAAGCCAAGCAGAATAAGACCTAGCTGGCGGTCTAAGCCAGCAAAGATACCAAAGAAAAATCCTTTAACTTTTATTAAGGGGCTCTTTTCCATTCAGGAATCTCCTTAGGCCACTTGCCCTCTATGTAAAAGTCCAATGCTTTACGTGCAATTGGGGCGGCATATTGCGCACCGAAGCCTGCATTCTCTACGACCATTGCGATCACAATCGTTGGCTTCTCCGCTGGTGCAAAAGCAATGTACAAAGCATGGTCGCGCAAAAATTCTGCAGTGGCACTGTGTTTATATTCTTTGGAATTCAAACTAAAGACTTGAGCAGTTCCAGTCTTTCCGCCAACCTGATAACTGGTTCCTTTAAATGCCGCGGCTGAAGTTCCTGAGATGTTTACTTCTAGCATGGCTTTTTTAATCACTTCAATGTTCTCAGTATTGAGATCAATGCGATAACTTTCTTTTGGTGTTGTCAGAACTCTATTGCGAGTGAACGGATCTTCAATTGCTTTCACTAAGTGCGGCTTCATGACAATGCCGTTATTAGCAACGTTGGCCATAGCGTGAGCCAGTTGCAAAATCGTGAAGGCGTTATAGCCTTGGCCAATGCCCAATGAAATCGTTTCGCCCTCGTACCATTTTTGCTGATCAGGTTTTTTAAAAGTATTTTTCTTCCACTCGGTGGATGGCAGAACACCTCTTGCCTCGCCTTCTAAATCAATGCCGGTAATTTGACCAAAACCTAATGGCTTCATAAAGTCATGCATCATGTTTACGCCCATGTCGCGCGCAAGCATGTAGTAGTAAGTATCGCAGGACTCAACAATAGACTTTTGCATATCAACAATGCCGTGACCACCTTTTTTATCATCGCGGAAGGTGTGATTACCAAAATCAAAGTAACCTGGATCAGAAATGGTTTGTGATGGCGTGCGCTTTTTATTTTCTAAAGCTGCTAAGGCCATAAAAGGTTTGTAAGTGGAGCCTGGTGGGTAGATGCCTTTGAGTGGACGGTTGTAAAGCGGCTTCTGTGGAGAGTCATTAAGCTCTTTCCAGGTAACCGAATCAATGCCTTCAACAAAGTCATTTGGATTGAAGTTCGGCTTAGACACAAATGCTAATACATCGCCCGTCTCTGGTTCGATTGCTACAAATGCACCGCGGAAATTTCCATAAAGCTGCTCAACTAAATATTGCAACTTGATATCAACGGAGAGCACTACGTTTTTGCCGGGAACGGAAGGCGCGCTAGAAAGTGAGCGCACTGGTTTGCCGCCCGCAGTAATTTCTACTTGATCGTATCCAGGTACACCGCGCAAAACAGTTTCATAACTTTGCTCTAAGCCAATCTTGCCGACATATTGAATGCCTGGCAAAAATGAAGTCTGTAAAGCATCGGGATCATCTGCTTTGGCGCCCTCAATTTCTGCCTGCATGCGTTCCTTATCTTTCTGAGAAACGCGGCCAATATAGCCAATTAAGTGGGAGGCCAATTCGTTATATGGGTACTCCCGAAAGCTCCTGGCGCGGATCTCTACCCCTGGGAAACGGTAGCGATTGGCCATAAATCGGGCTGTTTCGGTCTCATTGAGCATGGACCGCAGGGGAAAAGTGCCCATATTTCGGGAATCTTCCAGAGATCGCTTGAAATTGCGACGATCTCGAGGGGAGATAGCAATGATTTCGGAAAGATCATTAATTAACTCGTCAACATTGCCTTTGACTTCTTCAGCATTTACATCCAGAGTGAGGGCGGAATAATTTCGGCCAATGACGATCCCATTGCGATCAATTAAAAGACCTCGATTCGCAGGAGCGGGAACTAGCGCAATACGATTGCTCTCCGCTAACAGGGCATATTTGCCATGACTAACAAGTTGCAACCATACTAGTCGAGTAATGAGCAGTAAAAAGCAAAGGGTGACAAATAGAATCGCAATATGTATGCGCTCTTGGAATGAGTCGAGGTCCGGCTTTTTAAAAGAAACCATCTTGCTTCTTAGAGAGGTCGATTATGATCAACATCTATAGGACGACGCTGTGGTGCAAGCAATATCCGTGTAGCTAAAGGCCAGAGCATCGCTTCAATCAAGGCCTGAATGGCGCTCGTAAGAGCCCACCAATAGAGTTCGCCACTGAGTAGCCAATGGGCCAGCACGGGGAATAGCGATACCAATAGGAAAATGGGAAGCAGATGTATTGCCTGTGAGAGCACCATGAGAGCCACAATCCGTCTATGCCAGGAGATGGCAACGTAAGCAACTAGCGAGTAGCTAAATGCGTGTAAGCCCATTAAATCTGAATTGTGTACATCCATCATCAAGCCAAGAATGAACGCGGTAATCACGCTCACATAGCGATGTTGATGAATGTTCCAAAACACGATGCACAGAATTAACCAGTCGGGTACCCAGCCGTAATTACCAATTGGCAGTAGGTTTAATAGCAGCGCACAAAACAAGCTGAAATAAATGAAGACCGGATTTACCGGGCGCAGGATATAGCCGCTCTGGAAATCGATCATTGCATTCCTCGCGCACGAGTTTGACGTCTGCCAGGCGTATTGGTTAGTGGCGCATCTGTAGCGGATTTAGTATTTATTGGCGCCTTGGCATCGAACTGTGGATCGTATAAAAGAGCAAGTGCTTGGCGATAGCGATTCACTGCTGCTACAGGCACGCAAAATACGTTTGAAGAATTTTTATCGAGATTGCGCTCAATTTTGCTAATGACGGCAACTGCAAATCCTGGTGGGTAAACACCATCAATACCCGAGGTCAGCAAAATATCACCCACCTCAAGGTCGCTAGCAACTGGCAGATAGCGCAGTTCTAAGGGGTTACCACGGCCAGTGCCAAAGACGGCGGCGCGAAGTCCGTTGCGGGCCACCTGAACAGGCACTGCAAAATCACGATCTTCTAGCAGCGAAACTTCTGCTGAGCGCTCATAAAGGCGAACTACTTGGCCTAGGATGCCTGAGTCATTGGTAATAGGATTGCCAAGTTTGAGTCCGTCATTACTGCCGCGATTAATCACAATTCGCTGTGAAATGGGATTGGGAGGGTTAAATAGAATTTCAACTGGCAATGTTTTAAATGGCACTTGCTTTTGCAAAGTCATGAGCTCACGCAAGTTTTGGTTTTCTACCATCAAAAATTCAGATTGATTCGCCAGTAATGAAAGTTCTGCTTGGCGCACTTTCATGACTTGGTTTTCTTGGTCAAGCGTAGATCTTGTTGTGAAATAGTCTGATGTTGCTTCGAGTAGATTGCGCGGCGCCATCATGACATATTCAAGCGGACGCAAAATCCAGTTGACGTTGTTTCGGATTGGATCGAGTACTTTGAAACGAAAATCGATCAGCATCAGAGCGATGCTGATCGACAGACAGACAATCAGTTTAAGTAAGGCCGGAATGCCCTGTCTGAAAAGTGGTGGAGCGCTATGTTGCAATTCCCTGATCGACGTGTATGTCGCTTACTCGTGCGAGAACACTCCGCCTAACTTATCCATGCGCTCAAGTGCGATACCGCAACCACGAGCCACGCAAGTTAAAGGATCTTCTGCAACATGAATTGGCAAGCCAGTTTCTTCCAACAAGAGGCGATCGAGGTCGCGCAATAAGGCGCCGCCGCCCGTGAGCATCATGCCGCGCTCAGCGATGTCGGATGCCAACTCAGGTGGAATCTGCTCGAGAGCTGCTTTGACTGCAGTCACGATTTGATTCAATGGATCAGTCAATGCTTCGAGGATTTCATTGCTGGTAACTGTGAAGCTACGTGGAATGCCTTCAGAAAGATTGCGACCTTTTACTTCCATCTCGCGCACTTCGGCACCAGGGAATGCAGAACCAATTGTTTTCTTAATGAACTCAGCGGTTTGTTCACCAATCAACATGCCGTAGTTGCGGCGAATGTAATTGGTGATGGCTTCATCAAACTTGTCGCCACCAACGCGAACAGAGCCTTTGTAAACCATGCCACCCAATGACATCACGCCAACTTCAGTTGTGCCGCCGCCGATGTCGACAACCATCGAACCAGCAGCTTCAGAAACTGGCAAGCCAGAACCAATTGCAGCCGCCATTGGTTCTTCAATCAAAAATACTTGTGATGCGCCAGCACCTAACGCAGATTCGCGAATCGCACGACGCTCAACTTGAGTAGATCCACAAGGAACGCAAATGATGATGCGAGGGCTAGGCTTTAATAATTTGCTTTCGTGCACAAGCTTGATAAATTGCTTGAGCATTTGTTCGGTAATCGTGAAGTCGGCAATAACGCCGTCTTTCATTGGGCGAATTGCCTCAATATTCCCTGGAACGCGGCCCAACATCGCTTTTGCCTCCTTGCCGACGGCCAAAATGGTCTTTTTGCCGTTTGGACCACCCTCTTGGCGAATTGCCACAACAGAGGGCTCATCGAGGACAATACCCCGCTCACGCATATAAATTAAGGTGTTAGCGGTGCCTAGGTCGATGGCTAGGTCATTGGAAAAGTAGCTGCGGAAAATACCAAACATGATGTAGTGGGAAAATAGAAAGTGTTAATGAAAATAAATAGGAATGATACTCTAGCGCCCCATGAAACTTGATGATGTCCAGCGCATTGCGCACCTTTCTAGGCTTGAGTTAAATCAGGCAGAAGCCGAAGCAGTTTTGCCTCAATTGCAGGCCATTTTTTCCATGGTTGAGGAAATGCAGGCTGTCGATACAACGGGACTTGAGCCTCTGGCTCACCCAATCCTCTTTTTGCGTGATTTGGCCCAACCCATGCGCGTTGACCAAGTGACCGAGACGGACCATCGCGCCGAAAACATGCAATCAGCACCTGCCCAGCATGAAGGCTATTTCTTGGTGCCCAGGGTGATCGAATGAGTTGGCATAACACCCCCATCGCCTTAATGGCAAAAGCACTGGCTGCAAAAGAGGTCTCTAGTACTGAGCTAACGAAGTACTTTTTAGACCGTATTGAGACTGGAAAACAGTGGAATGCCTATCTTGATGTGAATGCTCACTTAAGTTTAGAGCAAGCGTCTAAAGCAGACCAATTAATTTCATCTGGTAAAGCTCGCAAGTTAACCGGTATCCCCGTTGCCCACAAGGATGTCTTCGTTACTCGGGGCTGGAAGTCGACCGCGGCCTCCAAAATCTTGGCTGGATATCAGAGTACTTTTGATGCCACCGTGGTTGCCAATCTGGGAATTCCAGATGAAAACAATCCCCATGGTGCTGGCATGGTTTGTTTGGGTAAAACCAATATGGACGAATTTGCGATGGGCTCTTCCAATGAAAACTCTGCCTATGGCCCTGTACTAAACCCATGGAATTCTGCTCACGTTGCTGGTGGTTCGTCAGGCGGCTCCGCTGCTGCAGTTGCCGCTGGCTTAGCCCCTATTGCTACCGGCACCGATACTGGCGGGTCAATACGTCAGCCAGCTGCATTTTGTGGTTTAACTGGAATTAAGCCTAGTTATGGGCGCGTGTCACGCTACGGCATGATTGCCTATGCCTCTTCACTGGATCAAGCGGGCCCCATGGGCAAGACGGCTGAAGATTGCGCGCTTCTCTTGTCGGCGATGTCCTCACATGATCCACGTGACTCCACTTCTTTGGCTGATTCTGGTGAAGACTATGGTCGTTACCTGAATCAGTCTTGGCAAGAGGGCAACACAAATTCTGCAAAACCATTAGAAGGTTTGCGCGTTGGTTTGCCTAAAGAATTCTTTGCCGAAGGTTTAGCGGCTGATGTTGCTAAATCCGTTAATGAAGCTGCAACGCTTTTAGAAAATTTGGGCGCCACATTGGTTGAGGTAAGTTTGCCAAAAACCAAATTATCTATCCCGGTGTATTACGTTTTAGCCCCAGCAGAAGCATCGAGTAACTTGAGTCGCTTTGATGGCGTACGTTACGGATATCGCGCCAATGAATATCGTGATCTCAATGATATGTATGCCAAATCACGCACCGAAGGTTTTGGTGCAGAAGTGAAGCGCCGCATCATGATTGGAACGTATGTTCTTTGTCATGGTTACTACGACGCTTACTATTTGCAGGCACAAAAAATTCGTCGCATTATTGCGGCTGATTTTCAAGCGGCATTCAATCAGTGTGATGTCATCCTAGGGCCTGTAGCCCCTGATGTGGCCTGGCGCTTAGGCGAAAAGTCAAAAGATCCGGTACAAATGTATTTGGAAGATATTTATACGCTTTCCACTAACTTAGCAGGCTTGCCAGCGATGAGCGTTCCTTGTGGATTTAATACAAACAATCTACCCATTGGCATGCAACTCATAGGCAATTACTTTTCAGAAGCACGCTTGTTGCAGGTGGCCCATCAATATCAGCAGGCCAGTGATTGGCATTTGCGTCCAGCAAGTGAGGTGGCATGATGCAATGGGAAGTCGTTATTGGTCTTGAGACCCACGCGCAGTTAAAAACGCAATCTAAGATTTTTAGTGGTGCAAGTACGCGATTTGGTGCGGAACCAAATACTCAAGCATGTGCAGTGGATTTAGCGCTGCCTGGCGTATTGCCAGTATTGAATCGTCAGGCAGTAGAGCACGCTATTCGTTTTGGTTTGGCAGTAAATGCAAAGATTTCTCCAGCGAGCATCTTTGCTCGCAAGAACTATTTTTACCCCGATCTACCTAAGGGCTATCAAATTAGCCAGATGGATATACCGGTTGTTGTCGGAGGTCATCTTGAAATCCTCGTAGGCGATGAAGTAAAGGTGGTTGAACTCACTCGTGCCCACATGGAAGAGGATGCTGGTAAATCAGTCCATGAAGAAGGGTTTATCGGGCCTCATGGTGAACCTTCTAGCGGCATCGACTTGAACCGTGCCGGCACACCGCTTCTCGAGATTGTGACTGAGCCAGTGATGCGCAGTGCCGCAGAAGCGGTTGCCTATGCCAAGGCACTGCATGGCCTGGTTGTGTGGCTTGGTGTTTGTGACGGCAATATGCAAGAAGGCTCTTTCCGCTGCGATGCCAACGTTTCAGTGCGCCCTAAAGGACAGGCTGAATTTGGTACCCGTTGTGAGATCAAAAACTTGAACTCTTTCCGCTTTTTGGAAGAAGCCATTCAATACGAAGTGCGTCGTCAAATTGAGCTCATTGAAGATGGCGGCACTGTCGTTCAAGAAACCCGCTTGTACGATCCTGATCGTGGTGAAACACGCAGCATGCGTAGCAAGGAAGACGCTAACGACTATCGCTACTTCCCAGATCCCGATTTATTGCCGGTAGTTATTGATGACGCATGGATTGCGGATGTACGTAGCAAGATGCCTGCGCTACCTGCGCAATTGCGTGAGCAGTGGCAAAGCGAGTTTGGATTGAGCGCATACGATGCGCAGTTGCTCACTCAAGATCGTGACACTGCAAAAGTATTTGAAGAGCTGCTAGTAATTGTTGGTAAGCCTTTAGCTAAAGCGGCAGCGAATTTAATTGCGGGCGAGTTCGCCTCGTCCTTAAATCGTGCGGGCATTGCAACAGCAGATGCACCATTAAAGGCGGAGCATTTAGCGCCATTGTTGACCCGTGTAGCTGACGGCACAATTTCTAACAAGATTGCTAAAGACATCTTTGCTATTCTTTGGGAAGAGGCTATAGCAGGTAAAGCCATTGGCACGGTTGATCAGGTGATTGACGCCAAAGGATTGAAGCAGATTAGTGATAGCGGCGCCATTGAAGCCATCATCGATCAAGTATTAGCCGCTAACCAGAAGTCTGTTGAAGAGTTCCGTGCCGGCAAGGAAAAGGCGTTCAATGCACTCGTGGGTCAGATTATGAAAGCCTCCCAAGGCAAGGCTAATCCAGGTCAGGTAAACGAGCTATTACGTAAGAAGCTTGGCTAACTAAGTCTAAAAACAAGTAATTAAAGAAGCAATTAAAGAAAGAAATTCATGAGCGCAATCGATCCAAAGCAAGCCGAGCAAGAAGAATTGGTTGCTGAATGGTTACGAGTAACACCAGGCTTTTTTGAGCGCTACGCTGATCTCTTCAATGAGATTCGGATTAAGCATCCACATGAAGATCGTGCGATCTCATTGCAAGAGCGTCAGATGACGGTATTGCGTACACAGAATCAAGAACTCAATCGTCGCTTAAGTGAGATGTTGCACTTTGGTAGTCGTAACGATAAAACGCAACAAAGTTTGGTAGCTTGGTTGCTGCGCTTAATGAAAGCAAACAATAAAGACGATGTAGAAGCTGCCATTACTTCCGGTCTTGCCGAGGTGTTTGAGGTGGAGTCTGCGCAATTACTTTCGCCGAATTCTGCTTTTGGTCCCTGGGTTGACACTCCTTTGTGCGGTTCTGCAAAAGAGTTGGCTGCTGCCAGCGTAGACCTATTAGCAAGCCAAACAATTATTGATCCTGAATGGCAAAGTATGGTGGCTATTGGTTTGCCGCTGGGCAAGAGCATAGGCGCAAATCAATCGCCAGCAGTGTTATTGCTGGCAAGTAAAGACGAATCACGTTTTACTGCCGATATGGGCGCATTCTATTTGCGCCAGATCGCTGAATTAACCGCTTCAGCTTTGGATCGCATCCAGGCTTATGAAATTAAAGGCGACTGATCTTCATCCCCTCATGCAAGAGTATTTGCATGAGTTGCATGTGTTGCGCCAACTCTCGCCACATACGCTCAAAGCGTATGGCATGGATTTAAGCGATCTACAAAATTTCGCTCAAGAAGATGCTATCGAATTATTAAAGGTTAGCAACGGCCATGTGCGTCGTTGGGCTGGGCGCTTGCATTCCAAAGGAAAATCTTCAAGAAGTATTGCGAGGGCGCTTTCTGCATGGCGCGGTTGGTACGACTGGCTCAGCGAAAAAGATGCCAGGCGTGATGTGCGTGCTGGAAAAGTAACTAGCACTTTGGCTGCTAACCCTGTTGATGATGTGAAGGCGCCAAAGCGCCTGAAGTCGCTGCCCAAGGCGCTATCTGTTGAGCAGGCTCTTGCCCTGGTTAATCAAGCTGTCAAAGAGGCTGAAGAGAAAAAAGATTTGGAATCGATTCGTGACGCAGCGATTATTGATTTGCTCTATTCATCTGGCTTGCGTCTCTCGGAGCTGCTGGGAATTGATGTGATGCAAAGTAAGGATCGTCAGCATGAGTCTGCGGGTTGGTTGGATTGGGATGCTGCCGAAGTGACTGTTTTAGGCAAGGGCGGTAAACGACGCTCAGTCCCTGTTGGCGAGCCGGCCATGAAATCTCTTGCTGCATGGCGTGAGTTGCGCAATGCCGGCAACTACGCCGAAGAATCTATTGGATTGTTTCTGTCGGCGACTGGCAAGCGTCTTTCACCTCGCACTGTGCAGGCGCGCTTACGCACCTTGGCTATGCGCGCCGGCTTACCAACGCATGTGCATCCCCATATGATGCGACATAGCTTTGCAAGCCATGTGCTGCAGTCTTCTCAAGATTTGCGGGCCGTTCAGGAGATGTTGGGGCATGCCAGCATTGCTAGTACCCAGATTTATACCTCGCTGGATTTTCAACACCTTGCTCAGGCATACGATAAAGCGCATCCACGCGCAAAGGCTGGCAAAGGCTGAGGAACTCGGTAAGATAGAAGGTTTCCCGCCTTGGGAAACGATAGTTTTTAGATTTTGATTGGATCATCCATGGCATTAATTCCGGTAACCATTTTGACCGGCTTCTTAGGAAGCGGCAAAACTACTTTGCTCAAACATATTCTGACTGAAGAGCATGGCAAGAAAATTGCCGTGATCGAGAATGAGTTCGGCGAAGAAAATATTGATAACGACATCTTGGTTCAAGACAACCAAGAGAATATTGTGCAGATGAGCAATGGCTGTATTTGCTGCACCATTCGTGGTGATCTCGTTGAAGCACTAAATGAGCTCTGGGAGCAACGCAAGGATAAAAAAATTAGTTTTGATCGTGTTGTGATTGAAACCACGGGCGTTGCTAATCCTGGGCCCGTAGCCCAGACTTTCTTTATGGACGATGACGTTGCCGATCACTATGTTTTAGACGCTGTAGTTACTCTGGTGGATGCAAAGCACGGTCAGCAGCAGCTCAATGAGCATGAAGAAGCTCAGCGCCAAGTGGGCTTTGCAGATCAAATCTTTATTACTAAGACAGATTTAGTTACCCCTGGCGAAGTAGATGCTTTACGTAACCGCCTGATGCATATGAACCCGAGAGCGCCTATTGCGGGCATATCTAAGGGCATAGTGCCACTCAATGCTGTTCTGGATCTTAAGGGCTTCAATCTGAATGCCAAGCTGGATATTGATCCACACTTTCTAGAGCAGGATGACCACGTTCATGAGCATTGCGGTCACGACCACGATCACAGCACCTGTGGTCATGATCATAGTCACGACCATCACCATGGTCATGCAGGCCATACGGACCGCATTCAATCCTTTGTTTTTCGTAGTGATAAACCCTTTGATCATAAAAAGCTGGAAGACTTCCTTGGCGGCATTTTGGAGGTCTTTGGCGAGAAGATGCTGCGCTATAAAGGCGTCCTCTATGTGAAGGGAAGTGCCCGAAAAGTGGTGTTCCAGGGGGTTCATCAGATGATGGGCAGCGATTTAGCAGGTCCTTGGGGTGCGGAACCCAAGCAAACCCGTATGGTGTTTATTGGCATCGACCTGCCTAAAGACACCCTACTGGCTGGGCTTGAAGGATGTTTGGCCTAGGAAGATTCGGGTACAATCCGCCGCCACGGTCAATATTATGGATATTCAAAAATATTGATTCGAGGGCTATAAAAGTTTGGCAGAATGGGGCAATAATGCTTCAAACCAAGGAAGAATGAGATGACGGTAAAAACAGCAACAAAAACAGCAACTGCTGCAAAAGCTAGCAGTAAAGCTGCGAGCACAAAAGCTCCAAAAGGTGCGCCCTTAACGGAAGCTGAATTGCTCAAGATGTCCGAAAAAGACTACATGAGTGCTGCCCAGTTGGATTTTTTCCGTCAAAAATTACTGACTCTTAAGGATGACATTTTGAAAAATGCATCCGAGACAACAGAACATCTGCGTGAAAATATTTTGGTTCCAGATCCAGCTGATCGCGCCACGATTGAAGAAGAGCATGCTTTGGAATTACGTACACGCGATCGTGAGCGTAAGTTGCTCAAAAAAGTAGAGCAAGCATTGGCGCGTATTGAATCTGGTGACTACGGTTGGTGCGAAGAAACTGGTGAGCCAATTGGCTTGAACCGTTTAATTGCAAGGCCTACAGCCAATTTATCTCTTGAGGCTCAAGAGCGTCGCGAACTCCGTCAAAAATTATTTGGCGAATAAATTTTAAGTAGCAATGACTAAGCATTTACCAACTATTAGCGATATCTCTCCTCTATTGAAGGCGGAGATTCTGGCTGAGGCTTTGCCTTACATCCGTTCATATCACGGTAAAACGATCGTGATTAAGTACGGCGGAAATGCCATGGTTGAAGAGCGCCTCAAAGAAAGTTTTGCGCGTGATGTTATTTTGCTAAAACTTGTTGGCATGAATCCAGTAGTGGTGCATGGTGGCGGACCGCAAATTGATGAAGCCCTTAAGAAGATTGGCAAGACCGGCACGTTTATTCAAGGTATGCGGGTAACCGACGAAGAAACCATGGAAGTGGTGGAGTGGGTTTTGGGTGGTGAAGTGCAGCAAGACATCGTGATGTTGATTAACCACTTTGGTGGCCAGGCAGTGGGCTTGACCGGCAAGGACGGGGGGCTGATTCGCGCCAAGAAAATGCTGGTTGCTGATGAAAAGATTGCTGGCGGCACAATTGATTTGGGATTTGTTGGTGAAATTGAAGCCATTAACCCCGCAGTTGTCAAAGCCTTGCAAGACGATGCATTTATTCCGGTGATCTCTCCAATTGGATTTAGTGAAGAAGGACAGGCCTACAACATCAATGCCGATTTAGTGGCAGGCAAGATGGCTGAAATTTTGCATGCAGAGAAATTAGTCATGATGACTAATATCCCTGGCGTGATGGATAAAAACGGCACTCTCTTGACTGATCTGACTGCGCGTGAGATTGATGGTTTATTCGCTGATGGCACTATTTCTGGGGGCATGTTGCCAAAAATTTCTTCTGCATTAGATGCGGCAAAGAGTGGCGTTAACTCAGTACACATTATTGATGGCCGCATTGAGCATTCTTTATTGTTAGAAATTCTGACCGAGCAAGCGTTCGGTACGATGATTCGCTCCAGATAAGTAGATAAGCATGCGTGAACCTCTAGAGCCGGCAGATATTAACGACAGCAGCGCTGATGCGGGTAAGACGCGCAAGCGCCCCAAGCCGGGCGAGCGTCGTCTGCAGATCTTGCAGGTTCTTGCGGAAATGTTGCAAAACCCAAAAGGTGAACGGGTTACTACTGCAGCCTTAGCGGCCAAAATTCAAGTGTCTGAAGCAGCGCTATATCGTCATTTCGCCAGCAAGGCGCAGATGTTCGAGGGATTGATTTCATTTATTGAGCAAACAGTTTTTGGTTTGATCAATCAAATCAATCAAAAAGAAGAATCTGGTCTCGCTCAAGCGCGTGGCATTTTGCAAATGCTTTTATTCTTCGCTGAAAAGAATCCCGGCATGACTCGCGTTTTATTGGGCGATGCTTTGTTACAAGAAGATGATCGATTGCAAGAGCGCATCACTCAGGTGCTGGATCGTGTCGAAGCATCTCTTAAGCAAGCCTTGCGTATTGCTCAAACCCAAGGCGGTAACTGGGCGCAGCTAGGCCAAGAAGAAGTCAGCATCCGTGCTGCCATGTTGATGAGTTTTGTTTTAGGCCGTTGGTATCGCTTTGCCCGTAGCGGATTTAAGAAGCTGCCGACTGAAGCCTCTGATGTTAGTTTGCGCCTTCTCCTGTCAGAATGAGCGAGCTACACCTCTCTAGAAATACTATTCACTTTGCCGAGCCCCTGCCTTTGCAGAGTGGCGCAGTGTTATCGGGCTACGATTTAGTCATTGAAACCTACGGCAAGCTCAACGCAGACAAAAGTAATGCTGTTCTAGTTTGTCATGCACTCAATGCGTCACATCATGTAGCCGGTCCAAGTCCAGAAGATCCTGCCGATATTGGTTGGTGGGATAACATGATTGGTCCAGGCAAGCCTGTTGATACCAATCACTTCTTCGTAATCGGTGTAAATAATTTAGGTTCATGCTTTGGTTCTACTGGGCCTATGAGCATTAATCCTGCAACTGGCAAGCCTTATGGTGCTGATTTTCCAGTGGTTACTGTTGAAGACTGGGTGAACACTCAGGCGCGCTTGGCAGATAAGCTGGGTATTCGTAAATTTGCAGCTGTGATGGGCGGTAGTTTGGGCGGTATGCAGGCAATGGCTTGGGCCATTCAGTTCCCTAGGCGAATAGAGCATTGCGTTGTAGTCGCATCCACCCCAAAGCTCAGCGCACAAAATATTGCATTTAACGAAGTGGCACGTAATGCTATTTTGTCGGATCCTGATTTTCATGGGGGCAACTATTACGAGCATGGCGTGGTGCCTAAGCGTGGGTTGCGTTTAGCTCGCATGGTTGGCCACATCACCTATTTATCTGATGACGATATGGCGGAAAAATTTGGACGCGAATTGCAGCGTCCTAATGGTGAATCCAATGACTATCGCTTTAGCTTTGATGTCGAATTTGAAGTTGAGAGCTACTTACGTCATCAGGGTGATAAGTTTTCAACTTACTTTGATGCCAACACTTACTTGTTGATTACCCGTGCACTCGATTATTTTGATCCTGCACGCCGTTACGATGGCAGCCTTAATCGTGCCTTGGCAGAAGTGCGGGCTAAGTTTTTGGTGGTTAGTTTCTCTACTGATTGGCGCTTCCCGCCCAATCGTAGCCGCGAGATTGTGGAGTCTTTGCTGAGTAATAAAAGCGAAGTGACTTATGCAGAGATTGATGCACCTCATGGGCATGATGCTTTCTTGCTGGATGACGCTCGTTATCATAATTTGGTACGCGCATACTTCAAGAAAATGCGCGAGGCTCAGGCATGAATAATTTCAATCAGCGCGCTGACTTTGCTGCAATAGCCAACTGGATTGCATCCAATACCCAAGTATTGGATCTTGGGTGTGGCGACGGTAGCTTCTTAGAGTTTTTGCAAAAACAAAAGCCAGTTCATACTTATGGCGTCGAGATAGATGATTCACGCGTACTCTCTTGCGTGCAAAAAGGTTTAAACGTTATTCAGCAGGACTTAGAGGGCGGCTTAGCGCTATTTGAAGACAATAGCTTTGATACGGTTGTGTTGTCTCAAACTTTGCAGACCATTCATCAAACCGAGAAAATATTGCGCGAAGTAGTTCGTGTAGGAAAAGAGTCAGTCATTTCTTTTCCAAATTTTGGTCACTGGTCCCATCGTTTGGCCGTAGGCTTAGGCCGTATGCCGGTGTCTAAGAGCTTGCCTTACCAGTGGTACAACACACCAAATGTGCGTGTATTGACTGTTGCTGATTTTGAGAAGTTAGCTTCTAGTCTTGGTCTTAAAGTGTTAGATCAATGCATCTTGCACGAAGGTCGCCAAGTGACTTTGATGCCAAATCTATTTGGCAGTCTTGCATTATTCCGAATTCGTCGCGCCTAGGATAAAAAACAAAGGTGTTAACCGCGGTCCAATCTTGGATAAAAGACTTTCGGGTTTATCTCGAGTGGCCTTGTTTGCGCATGTTGTTCTTGGGTTTTTCTGCAGGCCTTCCTTTGTTGCTTATTCTGGGAACGCTCAGTTTTTGGTTGCGTGAAGCTGGTATTGATCGCAGTACTATTGGCTACTTAACCTGGGTTGGCTTGATTTATGCCTTTAAGTGGGTTTGGGCGCCGCTGGTAGATCGCCTGCAGATTCCGCTACTAACAACATTGTTTGGGCGCCGTCGCAGTTGGCTTCTCTTTGCGCAGGCACTCATCATCTTGGGTCTTGTCGGCATGTCAACTTTGGACCCCAAGCTCGCACTGAACTCCATTGTTTGGTGCGCGCTCTTGGTTGCTTTTGGCTCTGCTACCCAAGATATCGCATTAGATGCTTTTCGTATTGAGTCAGCCAATAGCGACCATCAGGCAGCCTTAGCGGCAACTTATCAAACCGGTTATAGGCTTGCCTTGATTTGGGCTGGCGCTGGAGTTCTCTGGCTGGCTGCTCGTGCCGAAACCGGCAGTGGCTATGATGCGAGTGCATGGCAATTTGCATATCTCTGTATGGCAGCCTCTATAGGTGTCGGTGTGATTACAACCCTCATAAGTAAAGAGCCTGTGAAGTATGAGCTGGCAAAGGTACGAACTGCCAAAGCATGGCTGTATCAAACCTTGGTTGAGCCTTTTGCAGAATTTATTACGCGCTATCGCTGGCATGCAGTTCTGATTTTGTCTTTGATTGCCGTCTACCGTATTAGCGATGTGGTGATGGGCATTATGGCGAATCCATTTTATGTAGACATGGGTTACACCAAAGATGAGGTTGCTACAGTAAGCAAAGTGTTTGGTGTAGTGATGACTTTAGTCGGCGCCTTTGTTGGTGGTGTGCTTACACTGCGCTTTGGTGTCTTGAGAATTTTATTTGTGGGTGCGGTTTTATCTGCAGTAAGTAATTTATTGTTTGCATGGTTGGCTACACAGGGCCATGATTTGCATGGCCTGATTTGGGTAATTTCTGCAGATAACTTAAGCTCAGGCATTGCCAGCGCAGCCTTTATTGCCTTCTTGTCATCGCTCACCAATATTCGTTACTCAGCAACCCAGTACGCATTGTTTAGCTCGATGATGTTGCTTTTACCCAAATGGTTGGCGGGCTTCTCAGGTGTATTTGTTGATAACTTTGGCTATCAAGCATTCTTCTACGGCACCGCTATTATTGGCGCTCCAGTCCTACTCTTAATTTGGGCAACCATTCATTTCAAGATTGTTCAGATCAAAAAAGAAGGGGAGTAATTCCCCTGGCGACCTTTATTGACGCTTAAAGTTTCCAGTCGTAATCCACTGTGAGTGGTGCGTGATCTGAAAACTTTTCATCTTTGTATACGGCGGTTTTCTTTGCCGTTTGCGCAATGCCAGGAGTGGTGATGTGATAGTCAATGCGCCACCCAACATTCTTTGCGTAGGCTTGACCACGATTGCTCCACCAGGTGTAGCAAGTCTCAGTTGCTTCAGGTTCAAGCTGACGATAGACATCCACGTAACCCACTTTATTGAACAGATTGGTTAGCCATGCACGCTCTTCCGGCAGGAATCCAGAATTTTTGAGATTACCTTTCCAGTTCTTCAGGTCGATTTCTTGATGGGCAATATTGACGTCGCCGCAGAGAACGATTTCACGACCTGATTTCTTTAATGAAACGAGATGCGGCAGGAAACTATCGAGATAGCGGTATTTGGCCTCTTGTCGCTCCTCAGAGCTAGAGCCTGAGGGCATGTACACAGAGATGACTGATAAGTCTTTAAAGCGGGCCTCTACATAGCGACCCTCTGCATCGAACTCTTCATTGCCATAGCCATATAGGACTTCATCTGGTGTATGAGGGGTATAAATACCGCAGCCGCTGTAGCCTTTTTTCTCGGCATGGTGGAAGTACGCATGCATTCCATCAGGATTGAGAATGGCATCCTCCAAATCATCGCGCTGGGCCTTGAGCTCTTGCATGCAAATGAAGTCGGCTTTTTGCTTCACAGCCCATGGCAGAAAGCCTTTTTTGACTGCAGAACGGATACCGTTGAGGTTCGCGGAAATGATGCGTAACATGTAGGCCTATGAGCTCAAATAATTCAAATCAAGATAACTTTATACGTTTTGCCTTAGAGGCAAAGGTTTTGTCCTTCGGGGAGTTTAAAACTAAAGCAGGAAGACTCTCACCTTATTTCTTTAATGCCGGTGAATTTAATGATGGTGCCCGTTTAAGTGCGTTGGGGCGCTACTATTCCAAGGCCTTGCAAGAATCTAATCTTCAATTTGACATGCTGTATGGACCTGCATACAAAGGAATTACTTTGGCGGCTGCTACAGCGATTGCTTTGGCGGATGATGGTATCAATGTTCCCTATGCGCACAACCGCAAAGAAGCTAAGGATCATGGCGAAGGCGGTGTCTTAGTTGGCGCACCAGTTAAAGGTCGCGTAGTCATCATTGATGACGTTATTTCAGCCGGAACTTCTGTCAGAGAGTCAGTAGATTTGATTCGTAAAGCAGGAGCAGAGCCAGCGGCGGTATTGATTGCCTTAGATCGTATGGAGCGTTCGGGTAATGCTGTTGAGATTGGCGATAAATCTGCCGTGCAAGCTGTGGAGCAAGAGTTTGGCTTGCCGGTGATTTCGATTGCTAACTTAGCCGGCTTGATGTCATTCTTAACCGCATCAAGCAATGCTCAGTTAACCAATTATTTGCCTGCAGTAAAGGCCTACCGCGATAAATATGGAATTTAATGGCGACTTCTTTTAGATTGTTGTTTCGCCTTCAAAGACTGTGACTGCTGGGCCAGTCATGATGACTGGCTGAGCAACATTGTCAATCATTCCAGCCCAAGCAATTTGCAGGTCCCCGCCACGCGTATGAACTTTGACTGGCGAGTCCAATAGGCCCCGGCGGATGCCAGATACAACTGCTGCACATGCGCCAGTGCCGCAGGCTAAAGTTTCACCAGCACCACGTTCATATACGCGCAATTTGATTTCATTGCGATTAATAACCTGCATGTAGCCTGCATTCACTCTTTTTGGAAAAGCGGCAAACTTTTCAATCTCTGGACCCTCTTCTAAAACGGGTGCGCTATCGATATCGCCAACGACTTGTACAGCATGTGGATTACCCATAGAGAGAACGCCAACTAAGCTGTCATGTAATGCAGGGCTATTCATTGGAAGTGCGTAGAGCGTTTCTTGAAACTCTTGAACGCTAGCCAAACCGTTTGCATTAAATGGAATATGGCTATGTTCAAAAATGGGCGCACCCATATCCACCTCTACTTGACCATCGGGGTGGGATTTCAGGGTGAGGATGGTATGTGCAACTTCTACGCGCAATGGATTTTTGTTTGATAGGCCTTGATCTAAAACAAAGCGCACAAAGCAACGAGAGCCGTTGCCGCATTGCTCCACTTCGCCGCCATCAGAATTAAAAATGCGATACCGAAAATCGGCATCTGGGCGCGTCGCCTTTTCAACCAACAGAATTTGATCGGCGCCAATGCCAAATTGACGATGCGCCAATGCTTGCCACTGCTCACGCGTAATCCCGCTGAGATCTTGAGTGATGCCATTAAGCACAATGAAATCATTGCCAGCACCATGCATTTTGGTGAAGCGTAACTTGCGCACTGGATTGTTTATGTTGGTGCTCAAAATATTCCCGTTTATTCGTAAAGACTCGGCTCGCCAGGCGGCCGATGTTTAAAGCGTTTATGTACCCAATAGTACTCCGCCGGTCTTTCACGAACAAGTTCTTCAATATATTGATTAAGGCGCGCAGTATCTTTCTCAACATCATCACTTGGAAAGTTTGGTAAAGGCGCGCTGATGTGGCAGGTATAGGCTTTACGATCTTTGTTTAAAGTGGTTGTCATAAGACAAACTTCTGCCCCGCTAAGCTTTGCTAGACGGGATACGGAGGTAATAGTGTTCGTTTGGACCCCAAAGAAGGGAACAAAGATCGAATCACGCGGTCCCAAATCAATATCTGGCGCAATAAAAATAAAGTTGCCCGTTTGAATTTCGCGAATGAGATCGCGTAAGCGACTTTGTCTTTCAATAGACTTTCCACCAAAACGATTTCGCCACTCAATCATTTTTTGATTGAAGAAAGGATTTTTCATGTTTTGGTAAAGACCGGCGCCTCGAGGCCAATCGTGTTGATTGGCTAGTACAGAAAGTGCCATGAAGCCACCTTCAAGACCAACAAAGTGTGGATTAATGAGAAGGCGTGGTTTGCGATCCCCTAAGGTGATCGCTGATTCAATGGTGACGATATCGGTAATTTGTTTGCCACTACCAAGCCAGATGCGGCTTCTCTCCAGTACGCTGCGACCAAATAATTTCCAATTCTCAAGAGCGAGATCGCCAATTTCTTTTTCAGTGAGATTGGGAAAACACAACCGCAAGTTGGTTTTAACAATATGGGTACGGCCATTTGGAATATGAGCGGCTAGCCAGCCCAAGCCATAGCCCACATGGACAGTAATCGAATAAGGCAGAAAAGCAAAGAGACGCAGTAGGCTAAGTGCCAAGAAATTAAAAAGGTTTTGTAACCAGGTCATTTCAAAAATGGTGACGAATTAATTTAATTGCTTGGTGGCAATTCTGCACCAGCGGGATGCTTGTAGCGGTTGTAGGACCAAATGAATTGTTCTGGCGCAACAAGGACTGCATTTTCAATGGCAGTGTTCAGTTCTGCAGCGGCAGTATTGGCATCTTCAGATAAGGATGAAAGACGAGTAGCTTGCATTAACCACCCTTGACCCAAACCTTTACGCTTTGCAGTAAACATGACTACTGGCGTGTTATTGCGGTTAGCAAGGCGAGCCGGTAATGGTGTTGTATAGGCGGGCCGCCCAAAGAAAGGAACCCATACACCCTCGCCGCCGCTGGGTACTTGATCTGGAAGAATGCCAATCGCCTCACCTCTGGTGAGCGCCCG
Source organism: Polynucleobacter sp. MWH-Aus1W21 (assembly GCF_018687275.1). Classification (NCBI taxonomy): domain Bacteria; kingdom Pseudomonadati; phylum Pseudomonadota; class Betaproteobacteria; order Burkholderiales; family Burkholderiaceae; genus Polynucleobacter; species Polynucleobacter sp. MWH-Aus1W21. Next base: position 2,165,689 of record NZ_CP061287.1, on the reverse strand, counting down.
AGTCATTTGGCGTACGCCATTAAGGTTGGTCGGCACAAAATGCATGTTGGGATAGGCGCGACCCTCTTCAACGACTTCATTGAGCCATTCTTGGCGCGATGGGCGATAGAGAATAGTCGCGGGGAAGTGTTGCGCCAATACTCTGGGAATAATTTCAAAACCGCCCAAATGGGGGGTAAGCATAACTAGACCATTCCCCTCACCAATCGCCGTCTCAACCACATCCCAGTTTTGCACTTCAACTAATTTCAGTGCTTTTTGCGGGTTGCGCCAAATCCAAAGGCTATCCGAAAACAACATTCCTGAGGCTCTGATTGCCTCCCAAAGTTTCACTGGCAATTTACGCGCTTTGGTTACAGCTTCATATTGAGGGCGAAAGAGTGATCGATACTGTTTAGAGCCTAAATAGGCCAGCATGCCTAAAGAAGCCCCAATTACTTGCACTAGGGCAAGTGGAAGCACGGCAATCGTATTCAGGCAGAGCTTTAATAGAAGTTTTCGCACCCCCTAATGATATTCAATGCCGCTCTGGGTGTGTGGATTTCAGTCTGTCTTGCCCAATGAGTCGCTTTTCGGATAGAATTCCACTATCGCTGAGTTAAGGCAACTTGCAGGGCGATTCATAAATTCTGCTAAAGCGTCGCCGTTGTAGTTCCTGGCACGTCGAGTTGTCCCAATGATCGTGTTAATAACTTAAGGAATGTGCAATGGCAAACGATTACTTCTTTACCTCAGAATCCGTTTCTGAAGGTCACCCCGATAAAGTAGCAGACCAAATTTCTGATTCGATTCTCGATGCCATCTTGGCTCAAGATCCAACTGCACGTGTTGCAGCAGAAACATTGTGTAACACCGGCTTAGTTGTTTTGGCTGGTGAGATCACGACTAACGCTAACGTTGATTACATTCAAGTTGCTCGTAATACATTGCGTGAAATCGGATACGACAACACTGCATACGGCATCGACTACAAAGGTTGTGCAGTATTGGTTGCATATGACAAACAGAGCCCCGATATTGCTCAAGGCGTTGATAAGGCTCATGATGATGGCTTGGATCAAGGTGCTGGCGACCAAGGTTTGATGTTCGGTTACGCTTGTGATGAGACTGCAGAGCTAATGCCCTTGCCAATTCATTTGTCACACCGCTTAGTTGAGCGTCAATCCCAATTGCGCCGCGATGGTCGTTTGAATTGGTTGCGCCCTGATGCAAAGTCACAAGTGACATTGCGTTATGTAGATGGCAAGCCTGACTCTATCGATACTGTTGTGCTCTCTACTCAGCACGATGAAGATATCTCCCTCGAGAAATTGCGCGAAGCAGTGATCGAAGAAATTATTAAACCAGTATTGCCTAAGCATTTGATCAAAGGCGCAATTAACTTTTTGGTGAACCCAACAGGTCGTTTCGTTATCGGCGGCCCACAAGGCGATTGCGGCTTAACTGGTCGCAAAATTATTGTGGATACCTACGGCGGTGCAGCTCCTCATGGTGGCGGCGCTTTCTCTGGTAAAGACCCATCTAAGGTTGACCGATCTGCTGCTTATGCTGGTCGCTATGTTGCAAAGAACGTTGTTGCTGGTGGTTTGGCAAGCAAGTGCTTGATTCAGATCTCTTACGCGATTGGCGTTGCAAAGCCAACTTCAGTGATGGTGAGCACATTTGGCACAGGCAAGATCTCCGATGAGAAGATTGCTCAATTGGTTTCTGAGCATTTTGACTTGCGTCCAAAAGGTATCGTGAAGATGTTGAATCTCTTGCGCCCAATTTATAAGAAGACTGCTGCTTATGGCCACTTTGGTCGTGAAGAGCCAGAATTTACTTGGGAGCAAACAGACAAAGCGGCTGCATTACGTGCCGCAGCAGGTCTGTAAGTAGGAAATACGCAGTTTGTAGGTGTATTGAGGCGAAATATGCCGTAATTGTTTACAATTACGGCATACCTTCAAGGAGCGTTGCAAGGAATGCTGTGACCCAGCACTTCCCCAGGCTTGAAGGGAGTGGACTCTAAGGTAATCCCGGGAGTTTGCTAATTGCAACCGCGCTCGCTAACCCATGATTCGATGGCTAGCGAGTTTCTACTCCAGCATTGGATCGTATTTAGCTGGAGCATTAATGAATACCGTTTCTGATTTAAATAACTTTGTAGCAACTCGTTGCGCGATTGCTGATATCACTTTGGCTGACTTTGGTCGTAAAGAAATCGCGATTGCTGAAACTGAGATGCCTGGTCTGATCGCCATTCGCGATGAATTTGCTGCACAACAGCCATTGCGTGGCGCACGTATTACGGGCTCTTTGCACATGACCATTCAAACTGCAGTATTAATCGAGACGCTTGAAGCGCTCGGCGCTGAAGTTCAGTGGGCATCTTGCAATATTTTCTCCACGCAAGACCATGCTGCTGCTGCAATCGCTGCTAACGGCACACCAGTGTTTGCGATTAAAGGCGAAACCCTCGAGCAGTATTGGGACTTTACGCACCGCATTTTTGAGTGGGCTGACGGTGGTTACACCAATATGATTTTGGATGACGGTGGCGACGCTACTTTGTTGTTGCACCTTGGCGCACGCGCTGAGAAAGATCAAGCTTGTTTGAATCATCCAACCAGCGAAGAAGAAACCATTTTGTTTGCAGCTATCAAGAAAAAATTAGCGCAAGACCCAACTTGGTATTCAACACGCTTGGAGAAAGTTAAGGGCGTTACCGAAGAAACCACTACAGGCGTACATCGCTTGTATCAAATGTTTGCTAAGGGTGATTTGAAGTTCCCGGCAATTAACGTAAATGACTCCGTTACTAAGAGCAAGTTTGACAACTTATATGGTTGCCGCGAGTCTTTAGTGGACGCGATCAAGCGTGCTACTGACGTCATGGTGGCTGGTAAGGTTGCAGTAGTTTGTGGTTATGGCGATGTGGGTAAAGGTTCAGCTCAAGCATTGCGTGCCTTGTCTGCTCAAGTTTGGGTAACTGAAGTAGATCCAATTTGCGCATTGCAAGCTGCAATGGAAGGCTATCGTGTTGTGACTATGGATTACGCTGCTGATAAAGCAGACATCTTTGTTTCTGCAACCGGCAACTACCACGTGATTACACATGACCACATGGCTAAGATGAAGAATCAAGCTATCGTTTGTAACATCGGCCACTTTGACAACGAAATCGACGTTGCTGGTATTGAGAAATATAAGTGGGAAGAAATCAAGCCCCAAGTGGACCATGTGATTTTCCCAGCTGCTAATGGCAAGCCTGAAAAGCGCATCATCATTTTGGCTAAAGGCCGCTTGGTTAACCTCGGCTGCGGTACAGGACATCCTTCATACGTAATGAGCTCTTCATTTGCAAACCAAGTGATTGCTCAAATCGAATTATGGAATGCAGTTGGTACAGATAAATACCCAATCGGTGTTTACACATTGCCTAAGCATTTAGATGAGAAAGTTGCTCGCTTACAGCTCAAGACTCTGAATGCAGAGTTAACGGTGTTGTCTGACCAGCAAGCTTCTTACATTGGCGTAACGAAGGAAGGCCCATACAAGGCTGACCACTATCGTTATTAATCCAGTCATATAGAAACCTAGGCCCAAAATCATGGAATTAAGCGTCGAATTCTTTCCTCCAAAAACACCTGAAGGTGAGAGTAAGTTGCATCTTGTGCGAGAGCGTTTTTCTGAAACGCTTAAGCCTTCGTTTTATTCCGTGACCTTTGGTGCCGGTGGTTCTACTCAGTCTGGGACCTTAAAAGTGGTGAGCGATATTCATGCTGCTGGTGCGTCGGTTGCTCCTCACTTGTCTTGTGTTGGTGGCTCACGTGAAAGCGTGCGTGAGATGCTCAAGCAATATCAAGCTTTAGGCGTGAAGCGCATCGTGGCTTTGCGCGGTGACTTGCCATCTGGCATGGGCCAGTATGGTGAGTTTCATCATGCCAATGAATTGGTGGAATTTATTCGTGCAGAAACAGGTGATTGGTTTCATATCGATGTAGCTGCATATCCAGAGACGCATCCTCAGGCAAAGTCGCCTGCTAGCGATGTCGATTTCTTTGTACAAAAAATGAAGGCAGGTGCTAACTCTGCCGTGACGCAGTATTTTTATAACAGCGATGCTTACTTCCGCTTTGTAGATGAGGCTTATGACTTGGGCGTTACACAGCCAATCATTGCTGGCATTATGCCGATTACAAACAGTAGTCAGTTATTGCGATTCTCGGACGCGTGTGGTGCAGAGATTCCACGCTGGATTCGTTTGCGCCTTCAGTCTTATGGAGATGACATCGCCTCTATCCGCGCATTTGGTGAAGAGGTGGTGACGGACTTGTGTGATCAACTATTAACAGCTGGCGCGCCTGGAATTCATTTCTATTCATTAAATCAGGCTGATGCAGTTTTAGCGATCGCCGATAACTTAGACTTAACCAAGTAAAAAAGTAAATTGCTAACTGAACAAACCTGATTCAGTTAGCAATAAATCTAAGGGCTCATCATGAGTTTGAGCCTCCCACTGGGCATCATCTAATTTTTGCCAATCAAAACCAATCCCAACGCAAACCAGCTTGGGATTTTTCTTTCTGAGATCGGCTAGGGTGCGATCAAAATATCCGCCACCATAGCCCAGTCGCCAGTAATGGGATTTACCATTCACAACCGAGCTGGACCAGCCAACGCAGGGAATTAGAATACAGTCCGGATTGATGGGCGGTCTTGAGGCATTGTTGGGATCGGGCTCTGGTACGCCATGCGCGCTTGGCACTAAAGCATCCCCTTCTTGCCATTCAAAAAAATCTAGGTGTTTATCAGGGCGCGCATAAGGCAGCGCCAATCGACGATAGGCACCTTTCTTTACCCAGCTTGATAGGGTTGGGCGTAAATCTATTTCATTCTGAATTGGCCAATAAAGCGCAATTGAGCGAATAGATTTGCCTTCATGAGCCAAAAAATGATTAAGGCCTGTAATCAAGCCCATCTCTGCGGCAGTATAGTGATTCCCAGTAGCAAATTCTTTGCGTTGTTTTAATAAATCTTGGCGAAGAGTTTTTGGTGAATTACCGTGCATATCGACCATTATCAGGCGAAAATTAAAGGATATAGTAATCAAGTATTACAGGACCTTGGCCCTGTAAATAAAGATAGGGTTAGATCGTAATAATGAAGTCTGCAACAGTAAACAGTAAATACCTTCAATTGGCCAAAATCCTAGTTTTGGGCCTCGCTCTAGGCATGTCCAATAGCTTTGCAGAAAAGCTGAAAAAGCCATCCATTCCCAAGTCATATGAAAGCAAGGCTGCCCCAGCCGAAATTACCGACACCGATCGGATGTTTATCGATTTGCGCGAAGCTGCCAAAAAGAATGATGTCTTTCGTACTCAGCAGCTTTCATCTAATTTAGCTAATTACCCATTTGATGACTATGTAGCTTATTTCCGTATCAAGCCGCAATTATTTGATAGTGCTGGTGGTGCGCGTAACGACTACAGTACAGATACTCAGGTTGTTGCATTTCTAAATCAATATCAAGGTACGGCCTTGGCTGACCGTATGCGTAATGACTGGTTGTTAGTTTTAGGTAAACGTAAAGACTGGGCGCGCTTTGATGCTGAGTATGCCAAGTTTGTGCTCGATGACGATACACAAGTGAAATGCTATTCCTTGTTATCGAAGTTATCTCAAGGCGAGAATCCAACTAAGCTAGCAATCGATTCACGCTCTGTATTGTTAGATCCAAGTTATTTTGGACAGGCATGCCAAGAATTAGTACCCTCATTAGTCGCTGCTGGCGGCATGTCTCCAAGCGAGGCTAAGGCAATTGGCCGTGCTGCTAGCGAAAAAGGTTATGACACCATGGCCCGTCGCCTTGGCGGAGAAGATCCGATGGCAGATATTGTTAGAGCAGCCAAGACTGACCCAGCTAAAGCCTATCGGGACTTTTCTCAAACTGCATCACGCTATAGCAAAGAGAATCAAGCGGTTGCATGGGGTGTGATCGGACAATTCTTGGCTAAGAAATTAGATCCCAATGCAGATGATGCTTATCGTCTGCAACAAGAGCGGGGCTATAACGAGCTGTTATCAGTTGAATCCCAAGAATGGAAGGTGCGCGCAGGCTTGCGTGCTAAAGATTGGATCCTGGTTAAGAATGCAATCGATGGTATGAATCCCGCCGTACGCAGTAAAGATCCTGCCTGGACATATTGGTATGGCCGCGCATTAAAGGCTGAAGGCCAAGATACAAAAGCTAGAGACAGCTTTGAAATGATTGCGGATCAATATAACTTTTATGGCCAGCTAGCACGCGAAGAATTGGGTAAGTCTAATAATGCGCCCACTAAAACTAAAGTGACCGAGCAAGAGATTGATGCGATGGCGAGCCGTAAAGGATTTATTCGTGGTGAGCGTTTATATGCCATGAATCTTCGCTTCGAAGGTAATCGCGAATGGAATTGGGAGCTACGCAATATGACCGACAAGCAATTGTTGGCAGCTGCAGAGTATGCAAAGCGAATTAACTTATATGACCGCGTTGTCAATACGGCTGATCGTACAAAACAAGAACACGACTTCAGTTTGCGTTACCCAACTCCGTACAAAGAGGAGCTGTCTCCCATTGCGCGCCAAATTGATTTAAATCTCGCTTGGGCTTATGGCTTGATTCGTCAGGAGTCACGCTTCATTGTGAATGCCGACTCTTCTGTAGGCGCCTCAGGATTAATGCAAGTGATGCCGAATACGGCAAAGTACGTGGCTAAGAAAATTGGAATGACAAATTACACCAATGACAAATTAAGCGATACCAATACCAATTTAACTTTGGGTAGTAATTATTTAAATATGGTTCTCGTTGACCTCGAAGGCTCTTGGGTTTTGGCTTCCGCAGCGTATAACGCAGGACCTTCTAGATCAAAGGCTTGGCGTGAGAAGTTGTCTGGTCCAACTGAGGGTGCAATTTTTGCTGAAACCATCCCGTTTACAGAGACGCGTGTTTACGTGAAGAATGTGCTCTCTAATGCCAATTATTATTCATCCGTAATGAATGGTCAGACACAGTCTTTGAAACAACGCTTGGGGGTTATTACTCCAAAGGCTGCAACTCAATCCGAGCTTCCATAAAATATCAATTGGTGCGCTAAGCAAAGAAAGCTCCTTATGAAATATGACATTCTTTTGATCGGTGGTAACGGATTTGTGGGCCGAGTCATTGCTGCTCAGCTTCAGTTAGCTGGTTATTCAGTATTAGTTCCAACAGGCCACTTGGCTGCTGCACGGGAATTGCGGATGTTGCCCAAGGTTCACGTAGAAGAGGCTGATATTCATGAGTTTGATGAGCTTCAGAGTCTATGCGGACGCGTTAAACCAAATGGGGCTGTGATCAATTTGGTTGGTGTGCTGCACGATAAACCAGCACAGCCTTATGGAAAAGTGTTTAAAGCTGCGCACGTAGAGTTACCCAAAAACATTGTCACGGCGATGCAGTTGCATGGCTTAAAGCGCTATTTACATATGAGTGCATTAGGAGCCGACTCTCAAGGCCCATCAATGTATCAGCGCAGCAAAGGTTATGGCGAGGCAGCGGTAAAAGCAAGCAATTTAGATTGGACTATCTTTAGGCCATCAGTCATCTTTGGGGCTCAAGATCAGTTTATTAACTTGTTTTCTAAATTGACGAAGTTGTTTCCAGCGATGCCTTTAGCAAATTATCAGACACAGTTTCAGCCGGTGAGTGTTGATGATGTTGCATCTGCTTTTGTGAAATCCTTATCAATGCCACAGACAATTCATCAATCTTATGACTTGGTGGGCCCAACGGTTTATACGATGAAAGAAATCGTTGAGTTTGCCGCTCGTAGAGTAAAAACAAGTTGCGCCATAATTCCAGTCCCAGCTTTTGTAGGCTATTTGCAGGCACTCGCATTTGAGTTTTTGCCTGGACCCACTTTAATGTCTCGCGACAATATTGCTTCTATGCAATTACCTAATACTTTGCCTGCAAACGGTGTCGATGCACTGACATCAGTATTCAAAATGAGTCGTCGGAGCCTAGAGGGCATGCAGTAATGAAAGTCTACGCAGTAGGCGGAGCTATACGGGACAACCTGATGGGTTTGCCTGTGCACGATATTGATTATGTTGTTGTTGGCTCAAGTGTAGAAGAGATGATTGCTAAGGGCTACCGCCCTGTGGGTAAAGATTTCCCGGTCTTTTTGCACCCAGAGACTCAAGCTGAATATGCGCTTGCTCGCACTGAGCGTAAGACTGGCCAAGGCTATAAAGGATTTCATTTTTATGCTGACCCATCTGTTACCTTGGAACAAGATCTAGAGCGTCGTGATTTAACAATTAATGCAATGGCGCAAGAAGTTGGCGCAGACGGAAAACAGTTTGGGCCAATTATTGATCCTTATAACGGTCAAGAAGACTTGGCTGCCAAAATATTTCGACATGTGTCCGACGCATTTGCAGAAGACCCGCTGCGTCTGTTACGTATCGCACGATTCTCTGCACGCTTCCCGGAATTTAGCGTAGCAGATGAAACGCTGGCAGCATTAAAGGCAATTGTTCAGTCAGGCGAGTTAAAAGCCTTATCGGCAGAACGTATTTGGCAGGAACTGGCTAGAGGTCTGGTTGCTGCGAAGCCCATGCATTTGTTTCAGGTTCTTTTGAATGCAGGTGCTGCCAGCGCGATATTGCCGCCAGCATTGACTACCAAGTTGGCAGATGACTCTTTTCGCGAGGCGTTGATTGCGCACTTCTCATTAGCCGGCAATGGCCTGGATGAGCGTTGCGCAACTACCTTAATGGATTTAAGTGCCAGTGCAATTCGTTCTTGGGCTGATTGTGTTCGTATGCCAATCGAAGTGCGTGATTTCAGTGAGATATTTAGTGACCTAAGAGTTTTGGTAAATAAACATCCCCATCATCCATATCAGGCAGCAGATGTTTTGGCTTGGTTTAATCGTGCAGACCTTTGGCGCAAGCCAGATCGCACCCAAGCGATTTTGAATCTTGCAGACAAGCTGGGTATGAACACATTGCCTCTCGCGAATGCAATGCGTAATACCCAAGCAATCAATACGGCAGAAATTATTGCAAGCATTGCGACAGAGGATCGATCGAATGGTGAGCGCATCGGTAGCGCTTTTGAGTCCGCAAGATTGGCTGCAATTTCTGCGGCGCTAAATTCTTAAAGCGAATAACTAGAGTCTATTTCTGCCGCGTAGACCAGGCAAATCTTCAAGGGTAAAGCCCGGAAGAAAACTTTCTAAGTTCTTAGAAAATGCAAAGGCTTTAAAGAGTTCACCCATCTCTGCCTCAGACAATAATTTTTGTAATGAGTTTGAAATTGGTAGAAACGTTTCTGGATTGCTGGGATCGCCAATCTCTAGTGCGATATCGCCAATGCCGGCATCTAGCAGGTATGCAGCCTGATTGGTGAGATACACATCATCCACATTTTCAGTCAATGCGCTGCGAGCAATTTGCGACCACTCAACGTGCGTTGTTAGGTCACATAGACCTGGGAGATAAAAGGGGTCTTGAATCGCATGATGACGATGATGAGCCATCAGCGTACCCCCCAGTCTTTGAGGGTGATAGTACTCACTCTCCGGAAATCCATAATCAAAAGTGAGAAACAGGCCAAGCTCCAAATGCTTTGCTACTTGCTGCATCCAAGCATTTGCCGGCATATGTAGTTCGGTGACATAGCCCTCAGAGAAGTTGCCGCTTATTAAACTTTCAGGAAGTAATTTTTGTTCTACGGGTGCGCCTGCTTTCCAAGTTAGGGTCTCACTCTCGAGGGCTACCCCATACCAGTACCAAAAGCCATCTTTAAAAATGATGGCATCACAAGGAATGGCATCGATCACTTCATTGGCAAGAATGATGCCTTTGAAATTTTTAGGTAATTCGCTAAGCCAATGGAATTGGGTTTTGAGGTTGAGTTTCTGAATAGTGCTGCTAATTCTTTCTTGTTGACGTTGCGCCAAGTCTGGTGAGATTTCAATGATGTCGTAACGATCCAAATGAAATCCAAGGTCATTGAGGCGAGTCAGTATGGATGCGGCCAACTTTCCAGTGCCCGCGCCAAACTCTAAAATTTGTGTGGGCAGCCCTTTTTGTTTGAGCCCCTCAAGTACGGGTAGGAGGGTCGAGCAAATTGCGGCGCCAAAGAGAGGACTCAGTTCAGGGGCGGTGGTGAAATCGCCGCCTGCACCCAATTTGTGGGCTCCAGCACTGTAATAGCCCATGCCTGGCTCATATAAGGCCATCTCCATGTAGCGAGAAAAGGGCAGCCAGCCGCCCTGGGAGGCGATTTGAGAGACTATTTTGGCCTTTAGAAGCGCACTATGCTCCGTTTCAAGGCTGGTCAAGGTAATATCCATAGCTCGCTAGTCTAAGAGAATTTAATTGAACCCGAGTTCAACATCCCCATCCCAGCAACTAAAGGCAGTTTTAGTGACTGGCGCTGCAAAGCGCCTCGGTCGAGAAATTGCCTTGCAGTTTGCCCGTCAGGGCTGGGATGTTGCTGTTCATTATGGGCGATCAGACCAAGAGGCTGCCCAAACAGTTGAAGAAATTAGGGGAATTGGAGTCAGGGCTCAGGCATTTCAGGCTGATTTGTCTGATGAGGCTGCAACCAGACATCTTTTTAAGGCCGTTAGTAATACTTTCCCGCATTTGAGCTGTCTAGTAAATAGCGCCTCTATTTTTGAATATGATCGCGCCAATTCAAATACCCCTTTAAGCGGAAAAAGCCTTCAAGAACATATGCAGGTCAATTTGACGGCGCCAATTTTGCTATCTCAACTGATGTTTGAATTTCAAAAAAACAAGTCAAGTTCATCGGCATTCATTCCATCGGCAATTCAATTACTTGATCAAAAACTGATTAATCCTAATCCGGATTATTTGTCTTACACATTATCAAAGGCTGCGCTACTTTCTTCCGTTGAATTATTGGCGATGGATTTTGCACCACATCTACGAGTTATTGGGTTGGCGCCTGGAATCTCGCTCCCATCTGGCGATCAAACGAAGGATGGTTTTTCAAAGGCGCATCAAATGACGCCACTAGGAAAATCTTCTACGCCTGCAGACATTGCAAGGGCAGCAGTATTTTTGGCGGAGTCTGGAGCTATTACAGGAACCACTTTATATGTTGATGGCGGACAGCATTTATTGCCCTCCACTCGTGACGTGATGTTCAAAACCAATTAAGTCTTTTTAAAAAGTAAATATTCATGCACGCTATTCTTTCTCACCCTGCTCTTGTTGACTGCCGTCGTTTATTTTTGCGGGACTATGAAATCTATATCAACATCGGTGTTCATGACTTTGAGAAAAAAGCAGAGCAGCGCGTTATCTTGAATGTAGACCTCTATATTCCTTTGGCGATGAATACGCCAACTCAGGATCAATTAGATGAGGTGGTGGATTACGACTTTATGCGTGAAACCATTAAGGCTAGGGCCTCTAAGGGCCATATCCATTTGCAGGAAACCTTCTGTGATGACATTGTTGCGGCGATGTTGTTGCACCCAAAGGTATTAGCTGCGCGAGTGAGCACAGCTAAGCCTGATGTTTATCCAGACTGCCAGTCAGTGGGCGTTGAAGTGTTTCGCATTAAGACATCTTAAAAAATAATTAAAAACTCTTATGGGCGATATTCGCAAAGTTGTCTTCGAAGAAAATAAGCTAGAGAAAAAACTCTGCCGCTTAGTTGGTCAGGCCATTGGTGACTTTGGCATGATCGAAGACGGCGACAAGGTCATGGTATGCGTATCTGGTGGCAAGGATAGTTATGCCATGCTCGATATCCTGATGAAGCTACGTGAACGTGCGCCGATTAACTTTGACATCATCGCGGTGAACTTAGATCAGAAGCAACCTAACTTTCCTGCAGAGATATTGCCCAATTATTTAAAGGGTTTAGGCGTTCAATATCACATTGAAGAGCAAGATACTTACAGCATTGTGAAGCGCGTGATTCCCGAAGGGAAAACTACTTGTGGATTATGCTCACGTTTGCGTCGTGGAATTTTGTATCGCGTAGCAGATGAATTAGGTGCAACAAAGATTGCTTTGGGCCATCATCGTGATGACATTTTAGAAACCTTGATGCTCAATATGTTTTATGCGGGCAAGCTCAAAGGTATGCCACCAAAATTGAGATCTGATGATGGCAAGCACATTGTGATTCGCCCATTAGCTTATGTTCCCGAGAAGTTGCTAGAACGCTATGCGGCAGATATGAACTTCCCCATCATTCCATGTGATTTATGTGGCAGCCAGCCCAATCTTCAGCGTCAAGTAATGAAAGAAATGCTGCGCGACTGGGAGAAAAAGCACCCAGGTCGAGTGGAGAACTTATTTCGCTCCATGCACCATATTGTCCCGTCCCATTTAATGGATGGGGAGGCTTTTGATTTCCAAAATCTAGAGATTTCCACCGAGCTCTCTGGGATTGCCGCTAGATCTGCTGGCGACAAGGCGATTGACGAGGCAGAATTAGACGAATTAGCCTGTGGAACCCTGATTCAGGGGACTTATAATCCCCCTTTATGAATATCGTCATATTGGCTGCTGGGCAAGGAAAGCGGATGAAATCCGCTCTGCCCAAGGTCCTGCAAAATCTAGCAGGCAAACCCCTCCTTCAGCATGTTCTCAACACCGCACTTTCGCTACAAGATAAAAAGGCAAAAACAGGTCCCGTTGTCGTAGTTGGGCATGGGGCAGCAGACGTTAAATCATTCTTATTGAATGCCAGCAAAGAAAATCCAAGTTTTAGCAAAGTTGTGACTGCGCTTCAGGCAGAGCAAAAGGGTACAGGCCACGCTTTATTGCAAGCATTACCAAAATTAGATGTTCAAGAGTCCACATTAGTTTTGTATGGCGATGTTCCGCTGACAACAAAAAAGACGCTCACTAAATTGGCAAAGTTAGCGGATGGTGTGCGAGGTCAAGATAGTGCACTTGCGCTTCTGACACAACACTTAAGCAATCCTACTGGTTATGGCCGTATCGTGCGTGATGCTGATGGCTCAGTAAAAGAGATTGTTGAAGAGAAAGACGCAACTCCAGCGCAAAAACAGATTCAAGAAATCAACACCGGCATCATGGTGCTGCCAACAAACTCATTAAAAAAATGGTTAAAGGCTTTGCGTGCTAGTAATGCGCAGGGCGAGTATTACTTAACCGATGTGATCGCCATGGCAGTCAAAGATGGCGTGCCAATTCGGACGACACAGGCCGATGATGAGTTTGAGACTATTGGCGTTAATAGTCGCGATCAACTAGCTGCGCTTGAGCGTGTTCACCAGTTAAATATTGCGAATCAATTAATGGATGCGGGTGTATCCCTTGCTGATCCTGCGCGTATTGACGTGCGCGGCACTTTAGAGTGCGGCACAGATGTAGCAATTGACGTTGGTTGCGTTTTTGAAGGCTGCGTGACTTTAGATGCTGGTACGAAGATTGGCCCTTACTGCGTAATTCGCAATAGCGTTATTGGTAAGGGCGTAGTTATTCATGCATACAGTCATATAGATGGTGCAAAAGTAGGTAGTCAATCTCTCATTGGGCCATATGCTCGCTTGCGCCCAGGCGCAGATTTATCAAACGACGTTCACATTGGTAACTTTGTTGAGGTGAAGAACAGCAAAATTGCTGCCAATAGTAAGGCGAACCATTTGGCTTATGTTGGCGACTCTATCGTTGGGTCCAGAGTCAATATTGGTGCGGGCACCATTACTTGTAACTACGATGGCGTTAACAAGCATCAAACTATCATTGAAGATGATGTTTTTATTGGATCTGACACACAACTTGTTGCGCCAGTACGCGTCGGCCGTGGGGCAACATTAGGCGCAGGTACAACGCTTACCAAAGATGCGCCAGCAAATCAGTTGACTGTATCTAGGGCAAAGCAAATATCATTGCAGTGGCAGCGTCCTGTAAAACAAGAAAATAAGAGCGCCATCAAAAAGCCGGTTCCAAAAAAATCAGCAAAGAAGACTGCGAAGACACCAGCTAAAAAGATGGTTAAGAAAACTGTAAAAGGTAAAAAATAATGTGCGGTATTGTTGGCGCAGCCTCCCATAAAAATATCGTTGATGTTTTGGTTGAAGGCTTACGCCGTTTAGAGTACCGTGGTTATGACTCTTGTGGTTTTGCGGTCATCAATGGCGATGATCCTAAGCATCCAATTGAAAGAGCTCGTACTACTGCACGTGTTTCTGAGTTAGCCGAGCAAGGCAAGGATTTTGTTGGCACTCTCGGTATTGCGCATACACGTTGGGCAACCCACGGGAAGCCAGATACACAAAATGCACATCCACATATTTCAAATGACTTAATTGCAGTTGTTCATAACGGCATTATTGAGAACTACGAATCACTTCGTGCCGAATTAAAGGCTGCTGGGTATGTGTTTTCTTCTGAAACTGATACAGAAGTTATTGCTCATTTAGTTCATCAGCAATATGTCGCTAACGGACAAAAAGACATTGCACAGTCAGTGAGAGCTGTTCTCCCAAAATTACATGGTGCATATGCTATCGGAGTCATTGCGCAAGATAATCCAAGTACTCTGGTAGGCGCACGTGTTGGCTCACCTCTGGTAGTAGCAATTGGAGATCATGAACACTTTTTAGCATCTGATGCGCTAGCTTTGGCCGGGCGCGCTCATTCCATGCTGTATTTGGAGGAGGGTGATGTTGCGGTTCTCCAAGCGGATAGTGTTGAGGTGATTGATCAGGCGGGTAAGCCTGCCCAAAGAGAATTAAAGCCTATGCCAGCACAAGCTGACTCGGTTGATTTGGGCCCATATCAACACTACATGCAAAAAGAAATTTTTGAGCAGCCTCGAGCAATTGGCGATACGCTGGCTAATATTGCTGAATTTGGCCCAGGATTATTCAATGCAAATCCTGAAGATTGGAAAGCTTTTGATCAAATCTTGATTTTGGGTTGCGGCACCAGTTATTACTCTGCCTGCGTTGCTAAATATTGGTTGGAAGATATTGCTGGCATTCCGACACAAGTTGAAATTGCAAGTGAATATCGCTATCGCACTACCGTCCCTAATCCCAAAACTTTGATTGTGGTTGTTTCGCAATCTGGCGAAACGGCTGATACCTTGGCTGCTTTAAGGCACGCCAAGAGCTTGGGACATAAATACACTTTAGCAATTTGCAATGTGGCTAGTAGCGCCATGGTTCGTGAAACTGAGTGGAATTTCTTGACCAAAGCTGGTGCCGAAATTGGCGTTGCATCAACGAAAGCATTTACTACTCAACTTTTGGCTTTATATCTCCTCGCAGTCTCATTGGCAAAGCGTGCCGGCAGAATTTCTGCTGAAAAAGAGAAGGAGTTGTTGCGTGAGTTACGTCACTTACCAAAAGCATTGCATGCAGTTTTGGCGCTTGAGCCACAAATTATTGCGTGGAGCGATGCTTTTTCTAAGTGTGAAAATGCACTCTTCCTAGGTCGTGGCTTGCATTACCCAATTGCATTAGAGGGCGCTTTAAAGCTCAAAGAAATCTCCTATATTCATGCAGAGGCATATCCTGCAGGTGAGTTGAAACATGGACCACTCGCTTTAGTCACGGAAAAGATGCCAGTAGTGACAGTGGCGCCAAATGATGTTTTATTGGAAAAGCTTAAATCCAATATGCAAGAAGTAAAAGCGCGTGGCGGAAAGCTTTATGTATTTGCCGATCAAGATACCCATATCTCCAGTGGTGATGGCATCAATGTAATCAAACTACCAGAGCACTACGGCAACCTTTCGCCTATCCTTCACGTAGTTCCACTGCAATTATTGGCCTATCACACAGCTTGTGCACGCGGCACCGATGTAGATAAGCCCAGAAATCTCGCTAAGAGTGTCACGGTTGAATAATTTTTTCTGTCCGTTTGACATTAACCTAAAGTTGTGAACAAAATTCGGTAGATAAATCAGGACTTTACGGAGTCCTGATTGCATTTTTGTGTTCAAATAACTCTTGTAAAAGAGGATATTTGTTGCAACTCATGTTTTCGTTAATACCCCCAAGCTCAAGTTTGAAGTTCATTCCATTAATTTGTGTGGCGGCCCTCTCTGCGTGCGCGGTTGGGCCAGACTTTAAGCAACCCGAGGCACCTAAGACTTCTTCATATACTGAAACCACGCTACCAAAAAAACTCACACCTGCCCCTGGCGTGCCTGGCGGCAGCGATCAAGAGTTTGTTGAAGGCGCGGATATTGAAGCGCAATGGTGGGAGCTTTATAAGTCTCCGGAACTTGATGCTTTGATTAAAAAAGCGCTTGAACAAAATCCAAATTTAGGCGCAGCAGATGCAGCACTCCGAGCAGCGCAAGAAAATGTTAATGCACAAATTGGAGGGCAGTACTTTCCGGCAATTGGTGTTGGTGCAAATGCTTTGAGACAGAAGCAGCCATCAGCCGTCTATGGGTTGAACTACGGCTCTGATACTTATAACTTGTATAACGCCACAGTCAATGTGACCTATAAGTTAGATGTTTTTGGGGGTGCCCGTAGGGCGGTTGAAGGTGCGCGCGCTCAAGCAGAAGTTGCGCAGTTTCAGTTGGAGGGCGCCTATCTTTCTTTGACTGCCAATGTGGTGACAAGCGCAGTTAAGGAAGCGGCATTGCGTGCGCAGATGCAGGCTACAGAAGAAATTCTGAAAGCACAAACTAATCTTGCCGAAGTAACAGAGAAGCAATTAGTAATTGGCACGGTTTCAAAAGTAGATGTCACATCACAACGTACGTTAGTTTCAAGCTCTCAAGTAGATCTATTTAATTACGAAAGAAATCTAGCTTTTGCACGCAACCAGCTAGCAGTATTGGTGGGTGAGATTCCGAGCAATGCCAACATTGCCAAATTTGATTTATCAAACTTACATTTGCCAGAAAAGTTGCCTCTCTCAGTGCCATCCAGCCTGGTGCGTCAACGCCCCGACGTGCGCGCTGCAGAAGCTCAGTTAAAAGCCCAGAATGCATTTGTAGGAGTTGCAACAGCCAACTTATTGCCGCAATTTAATATCACCGGATCCATTGGTGCTGCCGCATTGACTTCAAACGGATTGTTTGGGCCAAACTCAGCTTTATGGACTCTAGGTGGCGGTATTTTGCAGCCGCTTTTTCAAGGCGGTCAATTATTAGCTCTTCGTCGTGGCGCGATTGCCAACTACGAGCAAGCTGCTTTTCAATACCAGGCAACTGTCTTAAATGCATTTCAAGAGGTGGCTAACGCATTGCGCGCATTAGAAACCGGTGCTCAAGCACTCAAGGCGGCATCAGACGCAGAGCGCTACGCCTATGAAACTCTAGATTTAGTACAGCAACAATATAAGTTAGGCACAGCAAGTTATTTGGCCGTGCTCTATTACCAAAATCAGTATCAACAAGCAAAAGTGAAATCCGTTTCTGCACAAGCAACTCGTTTCTCGGATACGGCAGCATTATTTGCGGCACTGGGTGGTGGCTGGTGGAATCGTGAAGGCCCTGCTTTTAAACCAAAAGACATAGCGAACAAAGATCAAAATGAAACTTCTGGAAATAATTAAGAACAAGCTCATTGTTTTAGTTCTTGCCTTATGGGCATGGACGAAACGTAAAGCAATTGAATGGAAATTGCGAGAGAGGGCCATTACTCTTTGGGAAAAAGCAAAGGCTTTTTGGGCTCGCATGGGGCAAAAATGGCGCGGCACTAAAGCGCATGAAAAATTAATGGCTATGGAGCCGCTACCACGCCGTATGACCATCATGCTTTGTGGCGTGTTTCTGTTGCTGGGCTTGATTTTTGCTTTTAATCAGCTAAAGACTTTTTTGATAAAGAATTTTATTGCTGGTATGGGTTTACCGCCTGCAACGGTATCCACTATGGTGATTGCTTCTTCAGAATGGCAGCCGAAGTTAACTAGTGTTGGTAATGTTCGCGCATTTAGGGGTGTTGAGCTCAGCACTGAATTGGGTGGCTTAGTGCAAACGGTTCCCATTAAGTCTGGTCAGGATGTCAAAGAAGGTGAATTGTTAATTAAATTAAATGACACTTCTGATGTCGCGCAGTTAAATTCATTAAAGGCCATGGCTGATTTAGCTAAAGTGATAAATGAGCGTGATAGACAGCAATTGGCGATTCAGGCAATTAGTAAAAACGTGTTTGATACTAGTGCGGCAGATGCCAAATCAAAGCAAGCTCAGGTAGAGCAACAAACTGCATTAGTAGCTAAGAAAAATCTTAAGGCGCCATTTAGTGGGCGTATCGGCATTGTGGCTATCAATCCAGGTCAGTATGTGAATCCTGGAGATAAGTTGTTAACACTACAAACTTTAGATCCTATTTTTGTAGATTTCAACTTGCCACAAAATAATGCTGAGCAAATTCAGGTCGGTCAAGAGGTGGTGGTGACAACCGATGCATTTAAAGATGCAAGTTTTACTGGGAAAATTACAGCGGTTAGTCCAAAAGTGGATACCAATACCCGCAATATTCAGGTTGAGGCGCAACTGGCTAATCCAGATAAGAAAATTCTGCCGGGCATGTTTGCGAACGTCAATATTAAGCTGGGAGATCAAGTGAAGTACTTAACCCTTCCTCAAACTGCCGTTACTTATAACCCTTATGGATCGACTGTCTTTATCGCTAAGCCGACCGGCAAGAAGGATAAGAAAGGCAATCCTAGTCTTGAGGCGCAACAAGTATTTGTCACTACTGGATTAACTCGCGGTGATCAGGTTGCAATTCTCAAGGGTGTTGATGAGGGGGCAACCGTTATTACTAGTGGCCAGCTGAAGTTAAAAAATGGCACACCACTAATTATTAATAACAAGGTGCAGCCAGCAAACTCACCAGATCCAAAGCCTCAGGAATAAAAAGCAGATGAATTGGACTGACATATTCATCCGCAGGCCAGTGCTTTCCATGGTTGTGAGCGCTCTCGTGTTGATCTTTGGTTTAAAGGCAATCGGCTCTTTGCCAGTAAATCAATATCCGCAAACACAAAACGCGATTGTGACCATAACAACCGCATACTATGGTGCAGATCCAGAGACTATCGCAGGCTTCATTACGCAGCCACTTGAGGCTTCAATAGCTCAGGCACAAGGCATTGATTACCTCTCATCAACGAGTGTAAGTGGCGTTTCCACCATTATTGCTACCTTGAAGTTAAATTACGATTCAAATGCAGCATTAACGCAGATACAAACTCAAATTAGCGCTGTCAAGAATCAGTTGCCGCCCCAAGCACAGCAGCCGATTTTGACGGTGCAGGTTGGTCAATCCACTGCTGCGATGTACATGGGTTTCTATAGCGATGAAATTCCCAACAACGCAATTACCGATTATTTATTACGTGTTGTAAAGCCAAAGTTAGACTCTGTTGAGGGTGTTCAAAACGCAGAAATTACTGGTGGCCGTAAGTTTGCCTTACGCGCTTGGCTTGATCGTGAAAAGATGGCTGGCTTAGGTGTTGGCGCAGATGATGTCTACAGTGCCTTATCAGCAAATAACTACTTATCGGCCGTTGGCAGCACAAAAGGCGATATGGTGGCAGTCGACTTGGTCGCCGGTACTGATTTACATACGCTCGAAGAGTTTCGTAAATTGGTTATCAAAAAGGATGGCGTCAATATTGTTTACTTGGATCAGGTGGCAAATGTAACGCTTGGATCTGAGGACTACAACACTAATGTTGCTTTTAGTGGCAAGCGTTCCGTCTTTATTGCAATTAAGGTGGCACCACAAGCCAACCTGCTAGATGTCGCTCAACGTGTCCGAGATGTAGTTCCTGATATTCAAAAGCAATTGCCAATTGGCATGACCGGCAAGATTGTTTATGACTCAACCAAATTTATCACTAGCTCTATTGATGAAGTGGTATCCACTTTGTTAGAGGCTTTAGTTATTGTGACCGTGGTGATTTACCTCTTCTTAGGCAGTGCTCGTGCCGTAGCGGTTCCAGTCATTGCAATGCCTTTATCGCTTATTGGCACTTTCTTCTTGATGCAGGTTCTAGGTTATTCCATTAATTTACTTACCCTCTTGGCTTTGGTGCTGGCAATTGGTCTGGTGGTCGATGACGCCATCATCGTGGTTGAAAACGTTGATCGTCATATGAAGGAAGGCAAATCTCCTTTAGAGGCCTCATTAATTGCTGCGCGCGAATTAGGTGGCCCTATTTTGGCAATGACAGTCGTGTTGATTGCCGTGTATATCCCTATTGGCTTCCAGGGCGGTTTAACCGGCGCCTTGTTTACTGAATTTGCGTTTACTTTAGCTAGTGCAGTGGCAGTTTCTGGATTGATTGCATTAACACTCTCGCCGATGATGTGTTCGCGCATCTTTACTGAAGAGCAAGAGGCTTCACCATTTGTGCAAAAGATTGATCGCATCTTTGATAAGGTTCACCACAGTTATCAAAGTACATTGCGCGAATTATTAAGTACTTGGCAGGTCATCATTGTGATGGGCGTAATCTTGTTAGGCGGCGTAGCCTATCTTTATGCAACTGCACGTGCTGAATTGGCGCCAACAGAAGACCAAGGCATTGTTCTCATGCAAGCTTCAGGGCCGCCCAATAGCACGGTTAATCAAATGCAGACCTATGCGGATCAAATTTACGCAATCGCTGCTGCAGAACCAGAATATGAGCAGGCGTTTCAGATTACAAGTCCTACTTCTAGCTTTGGTGGTATTTTGCTCAAAGATTGGGGTGAGCGTAATCGTAATGCCACTAAGTTCCAAGAAGATATGCAGCAGAAATGGAACACGATTGCAGGTGCACGTGTAGCAGCCTTCCAGTTCCCAGCATTGCCAGGGGCACAGGGATTGCCAGTTCAGGTGGTGATCAACACAACGGAATCGTATGCACAGCTCAATGAGGTGTCACAAGCAGTGCTAGACAAGGCACGTCGAAGCGGCAACTTCTTCTTCGTTGATTCAGATTTGAAGATTGATAAACCGCAGGATGTCTTGGAGATCGATCGTGAAAAAGTGGCGGCCCTTGGGATGACGCAGCAACAAGTAGGCGCGTCACTATCTGCTGCTTTAGGTGGTGGCTTTGTGAATTATTTCTCGGTAGCTGGACGCTCTTATCGAGTAATTCCACAAGTGAAACAAGTTGATCGTTTAAATCCAGATCAAATCCTGGATTACTATATACGTACTCCAAGTGGCGCTATGGTTCAGGCGCGCACTATTGCAACAATTAAACAAAGAGTAGTGCCTCAATCAATTAATCACTTCCAGCAGTTGAACTCTGCGACGATCTCAGGTGTAAGTACACCATTTATTTCGCAGGCAGATTTGCTAGAGTTCATGCGTCAGACCTTGAAAGAAGTTGCGCCTAACGGTTACAGCATGGACTACGCTGGTCCATCGCGTCAATTTATGGCTGAGTCTGGCGGCTTCTTGGTCACCATGTTCTTTGCGATCTTGATTGTGTTCTTGGTGCTTGCAGCGCAGTTTGAGAGCTTCCGTGATCCAATTGTGATTTTGGTTTCTGTGCCATTGGCTTTATTTGGTGCCTTGATCTTTATTAATCTTGGATTCACCACCTTAAACGTGTATACACAGGTGGGATTAGTCACGCTGATGGGTTTAATTAGTAAGCATGGAATTTTGATCGTGGAATTTGCTAATGAATTACAAGAGGCTGGACGCAGCAAGCTTGATGCCATCGTAGAGGCCAGTAGCGTTCGCTTACGTCCCATTTTAATGACTACTGCTGCGATGGTTTTAGGTGTGCTGCCTTTGGTTATTGCCTCTGGTGCAGGTGCTGCAGGACGTAAATCAATGGGTATTGTGATTTTCACTGGCCTATCAATTGGTACGCTGTTCACACTCTTTGTAGTGCCGGCAATGTACTTATTTATTGGCGCTGATCATCATGCGAAGAAATTTAAGCAGCAGTAAAAAATGGAAGCAGAAAACTATTTAACGATATTGAGCTCTTTGTCAGAAAATTCGCCAAAATAGGTTTCTGCTCTTAATTGCTTTAACCAGCGGTCAACATTTTTTAGATCACTGCGCGGCCCAGTTTTTTCTGGGAATGTGTCGTTCAGTAAAATCCAGCGATGCACCCCCAAAGCCACCACAATATCGCCAATATTAAATTGATTACCTGAGCAGTAGTCTTGCTTAGATAGGATCTGATCGAGCAAGCTGAGCGTTTGGTTGGTTGTTTGATAGCCTTGATAGATAGCTTCGTAATTACGATCTTTTTCAGGTGTTCTAGTAAGACCTAAAAAAGCAGTACGTAATGGCGGCCATAGAGTTGCCAATTGCCAGTCCATCATTTTTTCAGAGCTGTATTGAGCTGTCACGTCTTTTGGAAAGCGCCCATTTTTGTCGTACTGTGAAACCAAATAACGCAAGATAGTGTTGGATTCCCATAGCACTAGGCCACCATCTTCGATGGTGGGTACCAGACCATTGGGATTCATTTTGAGAAACTCTGGTGTGTTATTTAGGCCAAAGTGCAGTCCAGCATCAGTGCGCTCAAAATCTTTCCCTTCTTTGAGACCTAACTCTGTCAGGCACCACAATACTTTTTGAACGTTGATAGAACTTTTGCGACCCCATAAACGCATCATGGCATTTCCTTGCAAAGGTAGTTGGTATTAGCTAGATTTGATTTCTGCGAAATCGAGGCCAACAAATTTACTGCGCGCAAAAATGAGGGGCTCTCGTTCCGGATGATTTTTTAAGTTAATGACTTTGGCAACGATAATGTTGTGATCGCCACCAATGTGAACGCAAACAGTTTCACATTCGTAATAGGCTACGCAATGATCAATTTGAGTAAGTCCGCTAGCCGCAAGCTTATGGTCAATGCCATTAAATTGATCCACTTTCACTGTAGCAAAATGCATTGCCAGATTTTCTTGGGAGCGTTCTAGAACGTGAATAAGATGCCTTTTCCCGAGCTCAACCCAAGGCATAAGGCGTGAATGTTTCTTCAGGCTCCAGAGAATAAGTGGTGGCTCGAGTGAGACTGTGTTGAAGGAGCTGATCGTAATCCCGTGAGCATTAGCCTCTTCATCCAGACAGGTGATGACAGTGACCCCGGTTGCAAATGATGAAAAACCTTTGCGCAGTTCTTGTGAAGTGAATGGGGTCATTAGTCTTGTTTACTTAGATTCAGCTTTTGCAGCGGCAGCAATCGTTGTGCCAGGAATAGGAATTAATATTTCGTTTTCTTCGGCCTTTACGCACTTAAAGCGATATTCTTTGCCTGCCTTTGATAAAAAGCTTGCACCTTCGTAAAAATCATCTTTACAGGTCTTAGTCGCGAAATCCATCACATCCTGTGGTGCTGCGCTTGAGCTAATGAGGCGCATATTGCCCATCGACATGTTTACCTGGGTGGAGTAGCACCCAGATAGCAACATGCCAGAAATCGTAGTTAATAGTAGAATTTTTTTCATGGAAACCTCCATAATTAGCAATGCTCGTTAGGATAAACCTATTAAGCAATTGCTGCGGGAAAAAACCGCGATCTAAAAGGATGAGACATGTTTAAAGCAATATTGGTGAATAAGGACGATCAAGGATATCGCGCAGAATTAGTCCAAGTTGATGAGGCTAGCCTCCCAGAAGGCGATGTACGCGTAAAGATCCTGTACTCGACCCTCAACTACAAGGATGGCTTAGCTATCACCGGTAAAGGTCCGGTAGTGCGTAGTTTTCCAATGGTACCTGGCATTGATTTTGCTGGTGAGGTGATAGAAAGCACCAGCCCTGACTTTAAGGCTGGCGATATGGTGCTTCTCAATGGTTGGGGTGTGGGCGAGGGGCATTGGGGTGGCTTGGGGCAGCAGGCTCGGGTTAAAGCTGATTGGTTGATTCCGTTACCAAAGGGGTTTACTGCAAAACAAGCATTGGCTATTGGAACTGCGGGCTATACCGCCATGCTCTGCGTGATGGCGCTACAAAAGCATGGTCTTAAGCCGAGCGATGGTGAGGTTTTGGTGACTGGTGCCGCAGGGGGCGTTGGCAGTTTTGCCATTACGCTCCTCAGTAAATTAGGTTTCACTGTTGTAGCTAGTACTGGTCGTATGGCTGAGGCGGACTACCTTAAAAAATTAGGTACGACGGAGGTTATCGATCGTGCTGTTCTATCTGCGCCCGGTAAGCCGTTGGCGAAAGAGCGCTGGGCTGCTGTAGTCGATAGCGTCGGCAGCCATACTTTGGCAAATGCATGCGCACAAACCAAGAGTGATGGTGCAGTAGCAGCTTGTGGATTAGCGCAAGGAATGGACTTTCCTTCCACTGTTGCACCATTTATTTTGCGAGGCATTACTTTGTATGGAATTAATAGTGTGACTGTGCCACGTGCAAAAAGAATTGCTGCCTATGAGCAACTGAGCAAGCTAGTAGATTTAAAAACGTTGGATGAAATCTCTCATGAAATTTCACTCGAAGAATCTATTAAGTACGCACAAGAATTAATGGCAGGCAATGTACGTGGACGCTTGATTGTCGACGTCAACAAATAAAGAACTAAAGAATAGTTTTACAGCGGTGCTTGGGGTTTGCGAATAGATAGTTGTGTCCAAACCTCAAGCTTCTCGGGATTGGTCATATCCGACCATTCAGCAATCTCAGTCAAGGTACGATAGCAGCCACGACAGTAACCATTTTCAGGATTAATGTCACACCAATTAATGCAAGGTGATGGAACTGTTGTCAAAGAAAACCTAGAAATAAAAGATAAAAGAAATTACGTTAAATCATGACTACTAAAAACAAAGCAAGTAATGAAGCTGAGATCTATTATCCATTAGGAGATGCACTTCCGGAAGTGGGCAGCAGTATTGAGGTTGCTCCAGGTGTTCGTTGGATTCGTATGCGTCTACCGTTTGCTTTAGACCACATCAATCTATGGTTGCTGCGTGATGAAATCGAAGGTGTTTCAGGCTGGACGATTGTGGATTGTGG
The DNA here is from genome assembly GCF_018687275.1 of Polynucleobacter sp. MWH-Aus1W21. Taxonomy (NCBI): domain Bacteria; kingdom Pseudomonadati; phylum Pseudomonadota; class Betaproteobacteria; order Burkholderiales; family Burkholderiaceae; genus Polynucleobacter; species Polynucleobacter sp. MWH-Aus1W21. The sequence goes on along the minus strand of NZ_CP061287.1, from coordinate 2,140,745 downwards.
TATTGCTAATGACGAGACAAAAGCTTCTTGGGAGCGAGTCTTTGCTTCTCAGCTTGAAGGCTTGCCAGTTTTGCGCGTCATTGTGACGCATATGCATCCTGATCATGTGGGCTTATCACAGTGGTTGTGCGAAAAATGGAATGTGCCTTTGTGGATTTCCATGACTGATTACTTAACTGCTCAATGGTTAAGTTGCAAAGAGGGTGGTGCTGCAGTGGGCGCCCGTGCCGGAAGCGGAGGTTCGGCAGATCATTTCCAAAGACATGGATTAACGGCACCAGAAGATTTAGAAAAAATCAGAGCGCGCTCAAATTACTACAGCAATATGGTTCCCGGGGTGCCACGTCAATATCGTCGCATTATTGATGGTGAGAGTATTTTAATTGGCGGACATTCTTGGCAGGTCATGATGGGGTATGGGCACGCGCCTGAACATGCTTCTCTTTTTTGCAAAGAGCTTGGTGTGCTCATCTCAGGAGATATGCTCTTACCACGAATCTCTACTAACGTCAGTGTCTACGATGCTGATCCAGATGCAGATCCTCTAGGCTTGTATTTAGACTCTATTGAAAAATATTTAGCATTGCCAGAAGATACTTTGGTATTGCCTTCTCATGGCAAACCATTTACTGGTATCGGACCGCGAATTGCGCAACTAAAGGCGCATCATGATGATCGCTTGGCTGATGCCTTAGGCGCATGTAAAAAACCGGCACATGCTCGAGAGATTGTGCCGGTTTTGTTTAAGCGTGAATTAGATATTCATCAACTTACTTTTGCGATGGGTGAGGCTATTGCTCATCTGAATTACCTACTTCGTCGAGGTAAGTTGCGTCGCCAGCTTTGCGACGACGGCGTGTTGCGGTTTTCCGCGGTTTAGCGCTAGTTGTTTTTGTCTCAGATTCTTCCTTCGGTGCAGTAGCTGCCGCTCCTGCTGCAGAGACTGCATCACCAAAGGATTTGAGCGCCATCATGGTGGCATGTTGCACTTCCAATCCCTGAATTGTGGACTTGAGGATGTTGAGGTTCAAATTGAGCCAGTTTTCAACGCTTTTGAGGTCTTTAATACGCTTTTCTAGCTCATCCACATCCAAGCCAGGGAAAGCAGCCCCAAAGCCGCCAGCAGCCTTAGATGCGTCTGCTGTGAAGGGAAATTGCCCGGCTTGTGCTGCTGTACCTTGTCCCCACATGGTTTTAAGCATATCAAGGCTTTGATTGAATTCTGGAATGGTTCCAAACATAAGGGGCTCCGGGGTAAATGAAAAGTGGCTTTTCCAATAGAATAAGGGATTCTAGAGATTAATCCCGGTTTAACAATGCAATCTAATGGTTTGTCCCAGCCTTACACCCGCGGTCAAAAGCTACCCGAGCTTTTAAAGCAGCGCATCCTTATTTTGGATGGCGCTATGGGCACCATGATTCAGCAATACAAACTCACCGAGTCTGATTACCGTGGCTTGCCAGGAAATAACCGATTTGCCGACCATCCTGGGGACATTAAAGGCAATAACGAGTTGCTCGTACTAACTCAACCCCAAATTATTAGCAAAATTCATGAGCAGTATTTAGATGCTGGCGCTGACATCATTGAGACCAATACTTTTGGTGCAACTTCAGTTGCTCAGGAAGATTACAAGATGGCTGACTTAGCGCGTGAGATGAATGAAGTCTCTGCCAGATTAGCGCGCGCTGCTTGCGAAAAATATAGCACTCCAGATAGGCCGCGTTTTGCTGCAGGCGCGATTGGACCTACACCAAAGACAGCTAGCATTTCACCTGATGTAAACGATCCAGGGGCACGCAATGTAACGTTTGATGCGTTGCGCGCTTCGTACCGTGAACAGATTGAAGGTTTGTTTGTTGGTGGCGTGGATTTATTTTTAGTTGAAACAATTTTCGATACGCTTAATGCTAAAGCCGCACTCTTTGCGCTCGATGAATTTTTTGAGGAGACTGGCGAACGTTTGCCAGTCATGATTTCAGGAACCGTAACCGATGCATCTGGGCGTATTTTGTCTGGCCAGACTGTTGAAGCCTTCTGGAATAGTTTGCGTCACATTAAGCCGCTCACCTTTGGTTTGAACTGTGCACTAGGTGCAGCTTTAATGCGTCCTTATATTGCCGAGCTGGCTAGGATTTGTGATGCTGCGGTGTCTTGCTACCCAAATGCAGGCCTACCTAATCCAATGAGCGATACGGGCTTTGATGAGACGCCAGAAATTACTTCCAGCTTAGTCGATGGTTTTGCTAAAGATGGTTTAGTGAACTTGGTTGGTGGTTGCTGCGGCACTACACCTGATCACATACGCGCAATCGCAAATGCGGTTGCGAAGCGTAAGCCTCGTGCTTTCTATCGCGAGAATGCTGAGGTGCTGGCATGAGCAAGGTAGACAAAACAACAATGCCACCGATGAAGCTCTCAGGGCTTGAGCCTTTTAACGTTACCGCCGATGTTGGTTTTGTGAACATTGGTGAGCGCACCAATGTAACTGGTTCAAAAGCATTTGCGCGCATGATTCTAAATAATCAATTTGATGAGGCGCTCGCAGTAGCACGTCAGCAAGTTGAAAATGGCGCCCAAGTTATCGACATCAATATGGATGAGGCGATGTTAGATTCTGAAGCGGCAATGACACGCTTCTTAAACTTGATTGCATCTGAGCCTGATATTGCTCGCGTTCCAATCATGATCGACTCCTCGAAGTGGAGTGTGATTGAGGCAGGTTTGAAATGTATTCAGGGTAAGCCAATCGTTAATTCGATTTCCTTAAAAGAGGGCGAAGAGCCTTTCAGAAAGCAAGCGCGTTTAATTCGTCGTTATGGCGCCGCTTCTGTAGTGATGGCTTTCGATGAGGTTGGTCAAGCCGATACCTTTAAGCGCAAGACTGAAATCTGTCAGCGTTGCTATCAGATCTTAGTAAACGAAATCGGTTTTCCGGCTGAAGACATTATTTTTGATCCGAATATATTTGCAATCGCTACTGGTATTGAAGAGCACGATAACTATGCGGTAGATTTCATTAATGCCACTCGCTGGATTAAAGAAAATCTTCCTGGCGCCAAGGTAAGTGGCGGCGTATCTAATGTCAGCTTCTCCTTCCGTGGTAATGACCGTGTGCGCGAGGCGATCCATACGGTGTTCCTATATCACGCTATTCAGGCTGGTATGGATATGGGCATTGTGAATGCGGGTCAATTAGGCGTCTATGCTGATCTGGATCCTGAGTTGCGTGAACGCGTTGAAGACGTGGTCCTCAATCGCTTTAAAGAGAAGGATGGCAAAACGCCAACAGAGCGTCTACTCGACATTGCCGATCAATTTAAAGGCGGCGGTGCAAAGCAGGTCGAAAATTTATTGTGGCGCGAAGCCCCAGTTCGCGAACGCCTAACTCATGCTTTAGTTCATGGCATCACTACTTTTATTGAAGAAGATACTGAAGAGTTACGCGCAGAAATTATGGGTGCAGGCGGGAGGCCTATTGAAGTTATTGAGGGCCCGCTCATGGATGGCATGAATGTCGTCGGCGACTTATTCGGTGCAGGTAAGATGTTCTTGCCTCAAGTAGTCAAGAGTGCGCGCGTGATGAAGCAAGCCGTTGCCATTTTGATTCCGTATATCGAAGAAGAAAAGCGTCAACATATTGCTGCTGGTGGCGAGGCTAAAGCCAAGGGCAAGATTGTGATGGCAACTGTAAAGGGTGACGTGCACGATATTGGTAAAAATATTGTGACCGTTGTTCTGCAATGTAATAACTTCGAAGTAGCCAATATGGGCGTGATGGTTCCTTGCGCTGAGATTCTGAAGCGCGCCAAGGAAGAAAATGCGGATATCGTTGGCTTATCTGGTTTGATTACTCCTTCGCTTGAAGAGATGACATATGTTGCACAAGAAATGCAGCGTGATGATTATTTCCGCGAGCGTCAGATACCTCTAATGATTGGTGGCGCCACTACATCCCGCGTACATACTGCGGTGAAAATTGCTCCACACTATGATGGTCCAGTAGTTTACGTACCTGATGCTTCCCGTTCAGTATCTGTGGCTTCTAGCTTGCTGTCTGATGAAAGTGCCAAGAAATTCATCCAAGATTTGCGCGATGATTATGTTCGTATTCGTGAACAACATGCAAATAAGAAAGCAGCACCTACCATTTCTTTAGAGGCGGCACGCAAGAATCGCGAGATGATTGATTGGTCTTCGTACACTCCTGAAAAGCCAAAATTTATCGGTCGCCGCGTATTTAAAAATTTCGCACTGAGTGACATCGCTAAATATATCGATTGGACACCGTTCTTTCAGACTTGGGACTTGGCGGGTAAGTTTCCAGCAATTCTGGATGATGAAGTTGTTGGAGTTGAGGCTCGTAAGGTGTTTGCCGATGCTCAGGCGTTACTCGATAAACTCATTAAAGGGCAATGGTTACAGGCCGATGCCGTGGTTGCTTTCTATCCTGCCAATACCGTTGGCGACGATATTGTTCTTTATAGCGATGAAGCACGCGAGCATCCTTTGTTTGTCTGGCATAACTTGCGTCAACAATCCGAGCGTCCGGTTGTAGAGGGCGTGCGCAGACCCAATCGTTGTTTGGCTGATTACGTTGCACCAAAAGATTCTGGTGTTGCGGACTACCTCGGATGTTTTGCGGTTACAACTGGTCATGGTGTTGAAAAGAAAGTTGCTGAGTTTCAGGCAAAGCATGATGACTACAGTGCCATTATGTTGAAGGCCTTGGCAGATCGATTGGCGGAAGCATTTGCTGAGTTGATGCACCATCGTGTACGTACCGATTTATGGGGCTATGCAAGCGATGAGATTTTGACGAATGATCAAATGATTAATGAAGAGTACCGCGGTATTCGTCCGGCGCCTGGTTATCCAGCTTGCCCTGCGCATGAAGTCAAAGAAGATCTGTTGCGAGTCATTGGGTCGGAAGATATCGGCATGACTTTGACCGAGTCTATGGCGATGAATCCTGCTTCCAGTGTGAGTGGTTTTTATCTGGCTCACCCCGATGCACGTTACTTTAATGTGGGCAAACTTTCAGATGATCAAGTTGAGGATCTGGCAAAACGCCGTGACCAAACTATTGAAGATACCCGTCGCCAGCTAGCAAGCTTGTTGGATTAAACACCCCACAAGACGGGTTCATCTTTGGCCCTTGCTTGCTTCATGAGTTCCAGAAATGGGTAGGCTCGCTGCCCAAGGCGATCGGCCAACTTAGGCTTCTCGGCGCCATTTTCAGATTCTTCATGTACTTTTGCCCGCTCCTCAAGATCTTTGAGAATGGCAGTTTCGAGTGCGGTGATCAGATCGGGAAGCTGTTCAACAGTCAGGATTCCACGGGGATCTAAGGGGCGCCCCAAAATATCAAATATTCGTTTGGTCAGATCTGCCAGCATGATGACATCTGGACCAGCTTTTGAGCGAAATTGATAGATCATTTCGATAGCTTACCACCTGATAAACTCACTTATCTATGTTGTCTACTAATAAAAATCGCTTAATTGAAATGCTGAGTGCTGCCCTGGCGGCCTTGGCTCAGGAACGCGGCCTAGAGACTCCTCTTGCGCCCCGTTTAGAACGCCCTAAGGCCGTTGATCACGGCGACGTCGCATGCAATATTGCCCTTCAGCTTTCCAAGGCTTGGAAGCTCAATCCGCGAGAGCTCGCTCAAGCTTTGGTTGAGCGATTACAGCAACAGAATGGCTTTAGCGAGCTTATTGCTTCCTGCGAAATTGCTGGCCCTGGTTTTATTAATTTCCGTCTGAGTAATGCCGCCAAAACAGCTGTAGTGAAAGAGATACTTTCCTCTGGCGCAAATTTTGGTGAATCCCCTTTGAGTGACGACTCTGCTTCAAGCGCCATGATTGAGTTTGTTTCAGCCAATCCAACGGGCCCATTGCATGTTGGACATGGACGACAGGCAGCACTTGGGGATGCCTTGGCCAATTTATTGGCAACCCAGGGCATTAAAGTTCATCGCGAGTTTTATTACAACGATGCTGGCGTACAGATTGCGAATTTAGCGTTATCAGTTCAGGCTCGTTTACAAGGTTTAAAGCCAGGTGATGCGAAGTGGCCTGAGCAAGCTTATAACGGTGAATATATTGCAGAGATTGCAACAGCTTTTAAAGCTTCACCAGAATATAAGGATGACATTGAGGCGATCCGTCAATTTGCTGTTGCTTATCTACGCAACGAACAAGATATTGACTTGAAAACCTTTGGCGTTAAATTTGATTGCTATTACCTTGAGTCCTCTCTGTATACCGATGGAAGCGTTGCTCAAATCGTTGGTGATTTGCAAAATATAGGCAAGACCTATGAGTCTGAAGGGGCGCTATGGTTGAAGACTACTGATGATGGCGATGATAAAGATCGCGTGATGCGTAAGTCAGATGGCAGCTTTACTTATTTTGTACCAGATGTTGCATATCACACCAGCAAGTGGAACCGTGGCTTTCAGAAGGTGATTAATGTGCAAGGTAGCGATCATCATGGGACGATTGCCCGTGTTCGCTCAGGCTTACAGGGTGTAGCGCAAAAGCGAGGCTGGGATATTCCTAAAACCTATCCTGATTATGTCTTGCATAAGATGGTGACTGTGATGCGTCATGGCGAAGAGGTGAAAATTTCTAAGCGTGCTGGCTCATACGTGACGGTCCGAGATTTAGTTGAGTGGTCCGGTGGCGTTACTTTAGAGATGACCCCAGAAGAGAGAGAGTTGGCATTGCAGCGTGGTCGTGATGCTGTGCGCTTTTTCTTGATCTCGCGTAAAGCAGATACCGAATTTGTTTTTGATATTGATTTAGCCTTGCAGCAAAATGATGAGAATCCAGTGTTCTATGTTCAGTATGCACATGCGCGTATCAGTTCAATCTTGCAGCAATGGGGCGGACAAACAGCGGATTTAGCTGGAGCAGATCTATCGCTATTGCAAAGCAAGGCATCGGATCATTTACTGCGTCGTTTAGCGGAGTATCCAGAAATGCTCACATCTGCTGCGGAAGAGTTAGCTCCTCATACATTAGCTTTTTATCTACGTGATTTGGCAGGCGATTTCCATACTTTCTACAATGCTGATCGCGTATTGGTGGATGATCAGAATTTAAAGTCGGCACGTCTTGCGCTGTTATCTGCAACACGTCAGGTGTTGCAAAATGGCTTAAAAGTACTCGGGGTATCCGCGCCAGCAAAGATGTAATGACGAGGTACGGAGTGTGGATGTAAGATGAGGAAATGATGAAAAGACCAAATCAGCAAACTGGCTTTGTAAACTACCACGTGGATAGCAAAAACACCCAATATGGCGGCACTATCCTTGGCTTTATTTTGGGTTTAGGCGCCGGCCTTGGAATTGCGTTTGTCATTGCCTTTTATCTATCTAAAAATACTCCACAAGAAAGACCGGGCATGCGTGCCCCCAGCCTTCCATTGAGTATTAAGCCCTCTCCCGCCCCCGCTGAAGGTGAGGTTGCTACTCCTGTCGAGCCTGTAGATTTAAATAAGCCGCTTCAAGGTAAATCACCCGCACCTGCATCAGCTGACCCGATTGGTGATTTGGTGAATGGCAAGAAATCTGCCGATAAGCCTGCTGATGTGGCTCCGGCCGCAAAATCAGACTCAATTTATTTTTTGCAAGTGGGCGCATTTAATAAGCGCGCAGATGCGGATGCGCAAAAAGCAAATTTAGCTATTCAGGGAATTCAGGCGCAGCTAAGTGAGGTTACGGCCGATGGTAATACCCTTTGGCGTGTTCGTGTAGGTCCATATAACAGCGTTGAAGACAGCAATCCTGTTCGCGATAAATTGAATGGTATGGGCATTAAACCAACTTTAATTAAATCCAGTAAATCATGATTTCAATTAGCAAAAGAGTAATTACAGTTTTCGCACTTCTTTCTTTGGGCGGCTTTGTTGCTGCTCAAGGGCAAAAAATTGAAGAAGGTTTTGATTACCGCATCTTGCCTATTGCTCAGCCGGTAGATACCAAAGGAAAGGTAGAGGTTATCGAATTCTTTTGGTACGGTTGCCCACATTGTTATGACTTTGAGCCTGAGCTTAGCAGCTGGGTAAAGCGTCAGCCTAAAGATGTTGTTTTCAAAAGAGTGCCCGTAGCTTTCCGCGATGACTTTCTGCCACATAGCCAGTTGTTTTATGCCCTTGAGGCAATGGGCAAAGGTGATGCTCTGAATGAAAAAGTTATGTATGCAATGCACAAAGAAAATAAGCGGCTATTAACTGAGCCTGAGATTGCTGATTGGGTCGCTTCGCAGGGAATAGATCGCAATACATTCTTGGCAACTTATCGCTCTTTTGCGGTGATTTCAAAAGCGCGTGCCGCAAAGCAAATGGCTGAAGCCTATCGAATTGATGGCGTGCCTACTATTGTGATGCAGGGTAAGTATGTGACTTCACCATCTATTGCCGGCACTAAAGCCAAGGCAATCTTAGTCATGGATTATTTAGAAGAAAAAATTCGTAAAAATAAGTACAAGCAATAACTTTGGAAAAGTAGCGCTCTAGCGTTACTTAGATTTTTACGAAGCGGCGCACAACCCAAAAGTAGATTGGGTATGGCAAGATTCTGAGAAACTTTAAAAATCTCGAGAATCGTTTTGGGAAATGAATATCAAACTCCCCTTTTTGAATGCCGGCTAAAATTTCTTTAGCTGCTTCCTCTGCGCTAATTAAGGCTGGCATTTCAAAGTCATTTTGTGCTGTGGCTTCAGTTGCAACGAAGCCTGGCGAGATCATATGCACGCTGACACCGGTTGGTAGTAAGTCGTAATACAAATTCTCGCAAAAATTGATAATTGCTGCTTTGCTGGGGCCATAGGCCAAGGCTTTTGGTAAGCCGCTGTAGCCTGCCACACTACCAACGATAGCAATATGTCCTGAGTGGGCTTTAAGCATCCCAGGAGTCACTAATGCAACAGCCCTCATTGGACCTAAAAGGTTAGCATCAATCGTTTTCTCAGCAATCTTGATATCGAAATTGTCTGCTCTGAGTGGCGTGTATACGCCAGAAACAAAAAGTAAAAGATCAATGCCGCCCCAGGCCGCCAAAATACTTTGATAGCCTTCATAGACTTGTTGATCATTCGTAACATCTAGAGGAATAACGAGGCTTTGATTGGCGTCTCCGCTGAGAGCGATTTGATTTAAACGATCCGCTCTGCGACTAGAGAGTGCTACCTTTGCGCCTTGAGCAAGTAAAGTCTTTGCACAAGCCTCGCCGATGCCGCTAGACGCGCCAATGACCCAGACTCTTTTTCCTGAGAAATGATCTATTCCTGATTGTTTCATGCGCTTAGCGCATCAGAGGATGCTGTTGATGGTTGGTGGCTAAGGGTAAATTGCACTACATCAATATTGCGCTCTGTAAAGCCCGCCGCACAGTACATTAAGTAGAAGTTCCAGAGACGAATAAAGGCCTCGTCAAATCCTAGTTGACGGACTTCCTGGAGTTTTTGATTAAAACTATCCCTCCATAGGCAAAGCGTTTTTGCATAGTCAGAGCCAAAAGCAAATTCTTGCTCGATTCGTAAGCCGGCCTTTGCGGCGCTCGCCTTAAAGCTCTCCCGAGATGGCAACATACCACCTGGAAAGACGTACTGCTGAATAAAGTCAGTATTACGTCGATAGCGCTCAAAAAGATCTTCGGCAATAACAATGGTTTGAATGCAAGCTTTGCCACCAGCTTTTAAGCATTCGGCAATAGTTTCAAAATATTCCGGCCAATGCTTTTCACCGACTGCTTCAAACATTTCTACTGAGGCGATACCATCAAATTTTTCTTGGCAGTCCCGATAGTCTTGCAGTCGCACCTCAAATGAAGGTGAACTTGCAATTTCATTTTGTACTGCTAGAAGACGTTTTTCGGCAAAAGCTTTCTGTTCTGTAGATAAAGTGAGGCCTGTGATTGCTCTATTAGTGCGCAGTGATTCTTCCATTACTCCACCCCAACCACATCCAATTTCTAAGACATGATCTCCAGGTTTTGTTTTAAGGGAGTCTAAAATTCGCCTAATTTTTGCGCGTTGGGCATCAACTAACCCTTGCTTATCACCCTCGGAGAACCAGGCGCTGGAGTAGCTCATAGTGGGGTCGAGCCACAAGGTATAGAAAGCATTACCTAGATCGTAATGAGCATGAATGTTTTTGCGACTACCTGTTTTGCTGTTATCTCTTAACCAGTGTTTCAGGCGGTAAAAAATAGATCCATACCAATTACCGTAGATGGCTTTTTCTAAGATAGTTCGATTGCGAATGGCTAGCTCAAGTAATGCCTTGAGATCGGGCGTGTTCCACTTGCCTTGAATATAGCTCTCTGCAAAACCAATATCTCCATGAGACATGATTTCTTTAAATACCGACCATTCCAGAATATGAATTTCAGCATGTAATTGATCGCTGCGATTACCAAATTCTTTCTTATCTCCATCCGGCAGGATCAATTTCAAGTAGCCGCTGCTAAGCTGGGTCAAGAGCGTTAAAAGTGCCTTGGCGCTAATTTGATGCTTATGTGAAGAGCTAGCTCGCTCTTGGGGGCGAGAAAAATTCAGTCTCGAGAGAAGGGATTGTCCTGGGCGATTCATCTGCTAACTTCAAGTTCTGGTGGTTTGGGCTTTGAATGAAAGGGTACACCTTTTATCCATAATTTCAATGCTTGCCAATGAATACGGAAAATTACACCCAAACTCATCAAAGGGTAGCGGAGCATTGCCGAAATGATATTAGCTCGACTTAGTGGGCGGCTAGTGCCGCTAATGCTCGTGTTGATGAGGGGCAGGCCATCCTCATGGAGTTCAATGCGATAAACACTGTTTTTGCCGCTACTACTGTCTTGTGGAAACAAGAAGCGGAAATGGTATTCGCCTCTTACTTCACAAAATGGAGAGACATGAAACACTTTTTTGCTAGTAAGTGTTTCGCCTGAGTGCAGCTCTTCGCCCGAATCTTTGTGCAGTAAGTAGCAATGACGTTCACCAAAAGTATTATTTACCTCAGCAAGCACTGCCTGTACTTTGCCATTGGCTCGGGTGCAGATCCAGAAGCTGACTGGGTTAAAGACGTATCCCAATACCCTTGGAAAGGTTTGTAACCAGATTTCTCCATCAATATTGAAGACTTGGTTGTCTGCAAGAATTTTTTCAATCCAAGCAAGGCTATTCGTTTCCCCTAGGCCATGGTCCTTATCAAAAAAAGCGCATAACCCCCAGCGGTTATCGCTAAGGCCGTTATCTTCGAGCAAATTTGTATTGGCCTTACGGGCGCGCATGGGGATTAAGACGGTGAACACTCCATAGCCAAACGCATTTCTAGCTGGCCGAATGCGCTGGTGCTTAACTACCCCAAAGTTGATCTTTGCTTGCGCCATTAACTATCTTGTTTGACCTTAATAGGTTGACGAATGCTTTCAATGAGTGCTTCTGCAACTAGTTCACCCGAGCGCAAGCCATCCTCATGAAAACCAAAGCCCGTCCAAGCGCCGCAATACCAAATGGATGATGAACCCTGAATCAAGGGTAGTTCTTTCTGTGCCTGTATTGCGCTCATATCAAAAACAGGGTGCGAATAGTGAATTTCTTGATGCACTAGTTTTGGATCTGGCTCTTCAGAAGGGTTTAGGCTAACAATAATTTGCACGTCTTTAAGTTGCCCTGGAAGCGGTTGCAGGCGATTGATTAAATAGTTCACGCTGACGTGTTGCCTTACATTTGGTTGGTCACCAGATTTAGCAGTGTAGTTCCATGCAGCCCAACAACGTTTTGCCTCGGGCAAGAAGTGGGGATCTGTATGCAAGATAGCGCGATTCTTTTGATAAGGGATGGCCGCCAAAATATTTCTAGCTTGCTGATCAATGCCGTGAACTAGATCTAGTGTTTGATCGCTGTGACAAGCCATAATGACTTCGTCAAAATAGGCCGATCCGGCCTGACTAATAACCTCGACTTGACCGTTATCGTGACCTGCATTAACTCTGAGAACACACTCACGCTTAATGGTTACACCATGTTTTTCTATTGCAGCAACAATTCGCTTTACGTACTCGCGCGAACCGCCTTTGATAGTCAACCATTGTGGGCGATTTTGGATCTGTAAAAGACCATGGTTATGACAAAAGCGCACCATGGTTTGAATTGGGAACTCAAGCATTTGCTCGACTGAGCATGACCAGATTGCGCCAATCATCGGCAAGAAATAATTTTCTTTAAAACTTTGGCTGAAACGGTGACGTTTTAAAAAATCAGCAATTTTTTCATCTGGTTCTTTATATTGATGGCCCGCATCAATTTGCTCTTGTGCTAACTGGGTGGCTAAACGGTTAAAGCGTAGGATGTCATAAGCCATACGCCAAAAAGAGAGGGACAGAAGGTTGGAGCGCTGACCGAAAAAAGAGTTGATGTCGTTGCCTGCCCATTCAATCTTTTTATTCGATCCTGACTTCATAGAGGCATCAATAGAGACAGAAAAAGACATCTCTGAAGGGGCTACGGGAGCTTGAATTTCCTCAAATAGTCTAACTAGGCGAGGATATGTTTTGCGATTGAAAACTAGAAAGCCAGTATCAACACCATGGGTTACTTTGTCCCCGTTGATGTTGTAAGTGAAATCTACTGTATTGCTATGACCGCCTATATGATCACCAGCTTCATATAAGGTAATTTCAAATTCAGAGTGTTGTCTTAGGGCGTATGCGCAACCTAATCCAGAAATACCTGCGCCAATGATGGCAATTCGTTTTTGACTCACTGGGCCTTTTCTCCTAAAAGCTTTTCAATTTGACTGGTGATACTACTACTGGTTGGTTTGGTCATGCTTCCGAAAGAGTCAATCACATTACCATTGCGATCTATCAAGTACTTATAAAAGTTCCATTTAGGTGTTGTGCCAGTTTTAGCAATCAACGTCTTAAATAAAGGGTTAGGGTTGCTGCCCGAGACTACGCTTTTAGCAAACATTGGGAATTTCACGTCATAGGTATTCTTGCAGAAATCGGCAATATCTTTATTGCTACCCGGCTCTTGTTGCCCAAAATCATTAGAAGGAAAACCAAGCACTACAAAACCTTGGTCTTTATATTTGGCGTAAATCTTTTCAAGACCCTCATATTGACTGGTAAAACCGCAGAAGCTAGCTGTATTCACTACCAAAACAACTTTGCCTTGATATTGGCAAAGGTTCTGTGGCGCCTCATCCTGTAAACGGGGGAAGGTATGAGAGAGGAGTGGGCTGCAGCTGCTTGCGGCATTGGCAATTTGCAGTCCGGATAGGAGGGCGCATAAGCCAAAGAGCCAATTCATTAGATTGCGGTACATATTGCGCCTTTAAATTTCACTAGGTAGAGACCAAGTCTAAGACATTCTGGTTAATATCGCTGGCATTACAAAATTGCCATTAATATTGAGTTATGAGCAAGTTACTACCACCCTCTTTTGAAGCCAAAGTTTGTCCACCGGATGAGCTTGCGGTTCGCTTAGCAGGCCTACCAAGGCCACTAGTATTTACTAATGGGGTCTTTGATATCCTGCATCGCGGACATGCCAGTTATTTGGCTCAGGCACGTGCTTTAGGCGCTAGTTTGGTAGTGGGTGTAAATTCTGATGCTTCGGTCAAGATGCTGGGCAAAGGCGATGACAGGCCTATTAATACAGAGGCTGATCGTCAGGCTTTGTTGGCTGCGCTGGAAAGTGTTGATATGGCTGTGTTGTTTACCGAACAAACCCCAGTCAACTTAATTGAAAAAATTCGTCCTGATATTTATGTCAAGGGCGGAGATTATGAAATCGACACCTTAGCAGAGACGCATCTTGTAAAGAGTTGGGGCGGTAGGGCAGTTGCCATACCGTTTTTGTATGAGCGCTCCACCACCAGTCTATTGGGCAAGATTCGCTCTTAAAGATTTTGTAGTAGCCACGCCCAAACGCCGCGAAGTACTAAGCCCTCAGTTTGTTCAATCGGCCAATTCTGCAAATCAGATTTTTTTATTTGAGCAAGAAGAACTTTTGCATTGCCACCATCAAGCCAAATTCTTTCAACAGGATGATTTAATTTTTTTGCCTGCAGTAATGCGTAGTGAATAGCGCCAATCTGTGCTGCATCACATCCGCCAATAATGGCTTCATTAGTTGTAGTTCCAAATTCTTGTTGAGAGTCTTCGCGAACTGCTAAAGGGAGTTGTGCAGTTTTGCTCTGCAGACTTTCTTGCATCAGCCCAAGGCCAGGCAAGATCCACCCGCCGTAATGCACGCCATTAGATCCGAGCAAGTCAATCGTAGTGGCGGTGCCGGCATTCACAACTAGGGTGTTATTGGTGGATAAGGCACGTGCACCAATGAGGGCGGCCCAGCGATCAGCACCGAGCTTGCTAGCATCTTGATAAAGGCTGCGCATCCCCGAGAATGTGCTGTCACCTTTTAATTGCTGCCAATTCAAATCACTCCATTGTGGAAATAATGACTTGAGATTAGAGATGGCCTCTTCCCCGGCTACACAGCTAAAGCCAATAGCATCGGGCTTTGGAAGTGTCTTTGCAATATAGTCGGCTAATTCCTTGCGATGCTCTGCTGACTGCAAAGACTTACTACTAATAGAGCCCGAGTAAGACCACAACTTCTTTTGTTGAGCGCTTGGATTTTGATTCGATTCCACAGCCGCCCATTTGAGGCGTGTATTGCCAACATCAAAGAATAAATAAAGGCTCATGATTGAATCCGTAATGAAACATCACCCGCATGAATGGCGATCGTTTTGTTTTCTTGTTGCAATAGTAATGCTCCGGATTCATCAACACCTTTTGTAATGCCGTATATGGCATCTTTACCGGCGCCTGAAATGCAAACAGCTTGCTCTCGATATGCATCCCACTTAATCCATGACTCCATGCATGGTTTAAATCCATGTAGATCGAATTCTGTGAGATGTTGCTCAAGCGAGGCAATTAATTTCAACCAAAGGTATTCGATATCCGGTAGCGAGTCTGTAATCTGGCTAAGAGAGCTTGCTCTGAATCCATTGTCTAAACTAGCCTCAATTTTTTCTGCATTACGTAAGTTGATACCAATCCCAATAATCATCCAGGTTGAAGCACCGGCTTTTGCTTGACCACCTTCAATCAGAATGCCAGCAAGTTTGGCGTTATTAAGTAACAAATCGTTTGGCCACTTTAAGCGAAGACCTAATTCGTGAAGTTTTGATTCGCTGAGGTCGCATGCTTGTGCAATCCCGGATATGACAGCTAGTCCAACTAGCAAACTTAAACCACTCAGTTCTGCAGGGGTTCTTTGAAACGGAAAGGCTAAGGAGAAGCAAAGAGAATCTTCCGGATTGGCTAGCCATGAACGACCCGCCCTTCCTTTGCCTGCAGTTTGTTTGTGAGCAATACGCGCTACAGGATCGATTAATTCTCCGGCACGCCAGCGCTCCAAAAGATCATCATTGGTTGATCTGGTCTCGTTAACACGCTCAAGTATGCAATTTGCAGTCATTCTGCCATTGTAGAAAGGTCTGACCTAGAATTGTGGGATGGATCAAAAAGATCAACGACCTCGGAAATTGGTATGGCCTTTGCAGGCTATGCCATTGGCTAGGGCTATGAGCCTAAGTTACGCGCTCCTGATTGTCTATGTGACTCTTAATCCCTTTGATTTTGATTTCCACAATGGAATATCTCCCTGGGCCTGGTTGGATGCCCCCTTACCTTGTTTTATTACTTTGTTTGATGTGGCAGTCAATATTCTTGCCTATATCCCTTTTGGGTTCTTAGTGATGTTTGCTACTTACCCTCGTTGGCGTAATTTTGTAGCCCTTGCTATCGCCATAGCTTTAAGTGCTGCGCTTGCCTTGGGCGTAGAAACTTTGCAGTCCTGGCTACCTACGCGTATTCCCAGCCAGATGGATTGGTGGGCCAATGTATTAGGGGGTTTATTGGGCGGGTTATTAGCCATTCCACTAGGCCCGCAGTGGCTCTCTGGTAGCGCTATTCGCCGTCGTTTTGACCAATGGTTTGGCTTAAATTGGGCTGCATGCGCATTGTTTTTATTGTTTCCGTGGTCGCAGATTTATCCACAAAGCTCTTGGTTGGGGACGGGTGTTTGGGGGCACGCCATATTTGGCTCGGTAGATTGGGGCACTTTGGTGATTAATCATGTTGCTCAGGAGATGGTAATTACATCGCTATGTTGGCTCGGCATTGCCTTATTGCTGTCGCTAGGGTTGCGGGCTAAGGCGCCTCAGTGGCGCATCCTCAACGGACTGCTTGGTTTGACAGTGCTCATCAAGATTTTGTTTACTGCACTTCAGTTTGGCGCTGAGTTTAGTTTAAATTGGCTCACTGCAGGAGCCCTCTGGGGCATGGTTCTGGGTAGCATCCTATTGCGATGGGCACTAAAGTTGGAGCCAGAGCTTAAATTTTGGCTAGCGCTGACCTGTTTAGTGGGCACCACAATAGCGGTCAATGTATTGCCTGACAATCCCTATTTCATTCTGACGCTGCGACATTGGCATCAGGGGCGCTTATTGCACTTTAATGAGCTCATGCAGTGGGTTTCAGTAGTATGGTTACCTCTAGCGCTAATTTGGATGCTTCGCGGTGCTAGGGAATTTAAATCGAAACATTGATGAATATAATTTTTCTATGAGTTTTTCACACCACCTATTTTTTTGCTTAAATCAACGCAGTAATGGCGAAGACTGCTGTGATCAGCACAATGCTTTTGCGCTATTTGATTACGCCAAAAAAAGAGTTAAAGAACTTGGACTTGCAGGCCCAGGAAAGATTCGTGTTAACAAGGCAGGATGCTTAGATCGCTGCGCTGATGGTCCTGTCATGGTCGTTTATCCACAAGGTGTTTGGTACACCATGGTTGATGTAGATGATGTTGAAGAAATTATCCAATCACATTTAGTTGCAGGTCGCCCAGTTGAGCGCTTGCAGTTGGCTTAGTGATTTAAATGATTGAAAGTGTTTTATGAATAGCCGTACAAAAGTAATTCATATTGAAGGTATTGTTGGATCAATGGAGATGTCGATTGACCTTCCGGATGAATTAAAAAACGATCCTAATTTTGCAGTCCGCGGCCTAGCGCTCGTTGCTCATCCACATCCTCTAATGGGTGGAACAATGGATAACAAAGTTGCGCAAACTATGGCGCGTGCATTTAACCAATTGGGTTATGTCAGTGTGCGCCCAAACTTTCGTGGCGTGGGCGGAACTGAAGGTGTACATGATGATGGCGTTGGTGAACTAGAAGATTTACTGCATGTAACTGACTGGATGCGTGCCCCATCGAGCTGGGGTGATTTTGAAGCGACTGCAAATCAAGCTTGGGTGGCGAACGCAAATACTTTGCCATTAGTTGTTTCTGGCTTCTCTTTTGGGAGCTTTGTTGGCAGTCATTTAGTGCAAAGGCTTTCGGAGCTAGGGCGCCCGGCCGAACGCCTTGTGATGGTAGGTAGCGCTGCTGGTAAGTGGACGCTGGCTCAGGTTCCTGCGGATACGATATTAATTCACGGCGAATTGGATGAAACGATCCCGTTAATTGATGTTTTGGATTGGGCGCGTCCACAAGAATTAACGGTGCAGGTAGTTCCTGGCGCCGATCATTTTTTCCACCGTCGCTTACATTGCATTCGTAACATCATTACAGGTGCTTGGCTGGGCATGCCAGATCACCGCAAATAATTACAAATCAAATTAGATATAGAGAGTCAAAGTATGACTGAAGAAAAGTCTTTAATTGAGTACCCCTCATTATTTCCAATCAAGGTGATGGGTAAAACAAACCCTGAATATCTCCCGGCGATTATTCACATTGCCAAGCAATTTGATCCTACGTTTGATGGGAGCAAAGTAGAGCAACGCCCATCTAAGGATGGAAATTATCTTGGCATTACTTTGCCAATTACTGCGACTAGTCGTGAGCAGCTGGATGAGCTCTATAGAACCTTATCTACACACCCATTAGTTAGCGTCGTTCTCTAATTTATTGATGGTGGCTTTGGTAAAACAACTTGGATTAGCGGATTACGCATCGACGTATGAGGCAATGCAAGCATTTACAAAGGCGCGTACTGGCGACACGCCTGATGAGATTTGGGTGTTAGAGCATCCCCCTGTATTTACTTTAGGCTTAGCTGGTGATGCGGGAAATTTGCATTCGCCGAGCAATCAAATTCCTCTAGTGCAGGTTGATCGCGGTGGCGAGATTACTTATCACGGTCCAGGCCAAATTGTTGTTTATCTTCTGTTGGATCTCAGGCGTCTTGGAATTTTCGTCAAGGAGCTGGTCTCTCGAATAGAGCAAGCGGTGATTGATACCCTAGCCGATTTCGGTATTCAGGCTGAGAGACATCCAGGCGCCCCAGGAATATACGTCTCCCAGCAGTCAGGGGTGTCTCCAGGATGGATTGGCGCGAAGATTGCAGCCCTAGGCCTTAAAGTGTCTAAAGGCTGCTCCTATCATGGTCTTGCCTTGAATGTAGCAACGGATTTGGAAGCTTTTAAGCGTATCCACCCTTGTGGTTATGAGGGTTTAAGGACAGTTGATATGCAAAGCCTTGGGATCAAGGACAATATAGAAACTATTAGCCAAAGGCTTTTGCAGCACTTACAAAAGCAACTGATGCAATCATGACAACGAATAAGCCCGATACCAACACACCTATTGAGAGTCGCCAAGATCTCAATTACGACGCATCACGTAAGCAAAAATCAAACGAGAAGACTGCGCGCATTCCAATCAAGATTGTTCCGCTTGAGCAGGTTCTCAAAAAGCCAGATTGGATCAGAGTTAAGGCTGCTTCTAATAACTCACGCTTTTCTGAAATCAAAAAGATTTTGCGTGAAAACGAGTTGGTGACTGTTTGTGAAGAAGCAAGCTGCCCTAATATTGGCGAGTGTTTTGGCAAGGGCACTGCAACTTTCATGATCATGGGTGACAAGTGCACACGTCGTTGCCCATTCTGCGATGTAGGTCATGGCAGACCAGATCCTTTGGATGCAAAAGAGCCTGCCAATCTAGCTCGTACAATTGCCGCGCTTAAATTGAACTATGTCGTCATTACTAGCGTGGATCGCGATGATCTGCGTGATGGCGGTGCGATGCATTATGTAGATTGCATTTCTCAGTCGCGCGTCCTTTCGCCAAATACACGTATTGAGGTGTTGGTGCCGGATTTTCGTGGTCGACTTGATAAAGCTTTGGATATTTTTGCCGAGCATGCACCAAGTGGTTTGCCGGATGTGATGAATCACAACCTAGAAACTGTACCCCGTTTGTATAAACAGGCTAGACCTGGCGCTGACTACTTACATTCTTTAAAGCTCTTGAAGGACTTTAAAGAACGCTTTCCACATGTCCCTACTAAAAGCGGTTTGATGGTTGGCCTAGGTGAGACTGACGAAGAAATTTTAGAAGTAATGCGTGATATGCGTGAGCACAATATCGACATGCTCACTATCGGTCAATACCTCGCTCCTTCAGGGCATCATTTACCTGTTACTCGTTACGTTCATCCCGACGTCTTTAAGATGTTTGAGGAAAAGGCTTATGAAATGGGCTTCTCTCATGCGGCTGTCGGCGCTATGGTGCGTTCAAGCTATCACGCAGATCAACAAGCGCATGGAGCGGGGGTTGTTTAGAGCGATTTCAAGAGTCGCCACTTTATTGGCGGCTTTAGTTTTTCTAATTGCATGTAGCCCAAAGTTGGATTGGCGAACAGTGCAGTCGCCACAAGAACGATATACCGCTTTATTCCCTGGCAAGCCGGATAAATTAGACCGACGCATTCCTTATCTTGATCAAGAGTTTTTGCAGGTTCTTGAAGCAGTAAAAATTGATGATGATATTTATTCCGTCAGCACTATTCAGTTGCCGGCGAATCAAAGTGCATCACTAAGTAAGCTTCTTTCTCAATTGCAGGCGAATTTAATTGATAGGGCAAAGGCATCGGGTGGAGATGTTGCTGTTGAAGATACGTTTTATAAAACAGCAGATAAACAGCGTTTACCTACCAAAGATTATTTTATTGATTTGAAATCTAATGGAAAATCACAACAACTCATGCGTGTTCGTTGGATTAATCGAGTTGCACCAAATGGAGATAGTTGGATTTATCAGGTCTCAGTACTGCATACCAGTGCAGCTACAGTAAATGCAAAAACATTATTTTCTAAGGAAGAGTATGAAAACTTCTTTAGTGACTTCGCACCAGAATAATTCGAAGACTTAATTGTTAAATCTATGGCAGTAACTTGCTGTTACTGTTTTTCTAGTGCCACAACTTTAGCTTCAAGCATTTCTAATTTTTCACGTGTCTTAGCCAGCACTTTAGTTTGAAGTTCAAACTCTTCACGTGTTACCAAGTCCATTTTCTGAAATCCTTGGTTCATCATGGCGCGAATATTCTTCTCAATTTCTTGAGCTGGCGAATTGCGGATCGCATCACCAACTTTATTCTGCATATCGTTAGCGATACGTTGGATTTGTTCGAGGATTTCGCCGGGTTTTTGCATGATGGAGATTCGCAGTTCTATTGAGAGTTGCAGAAAAGATACACATTTGTATTTTAAGTTGTATAGGTAAAAATGCCCAAAAAGGGGTTAAAACCCGAAAAAAGCCCTAAATTCACCCAGCAGGTGCAATTTTATGCACTAATAAAGTGCATTTGCCTTATTAGGGGGATTTATGACAAAGCCATGAACGCTGAGCAATTCAATATCACTCCATGCATTAAGCATTCACCCCATTTTTTATTACAACCAGTAAGGAGTAACACATGAAAACTTTTCACAAATCAGCTTTAGCCTTAGCGGCTTCTGGCCTATTTGCTACCGCAGCATTTGCTCAGACAGCACCAGCGGCGGCTTCAGAGGCGCCTGAAGTTAGCCCAATCACCGCTAACGTTACTGTAGTGAGTGATTATCGCTATCGTGGTATCTCACAATCGAACTTCAAGCCAGCGATTCAAGGCGGCTTTGACTATGCACATGAGAGTGGTTTCTACATTGGTAACTGGAACAGCTCAATTAGCTGGATCTCTGATAGTTATTCAAATGGCGGCTCTAAAAATGTTTCAGCGCCAATCGAAATGGACTTCTATGCTGGTATTAAGAAAGAATTGATCGGCGAAGGTTTTGCTTCTGACCTCGGTGTACTGCAGTACTACTACCCAACTTCAGGATTGCCAAGTAGCGCTACCAATCCAAATACAACTGAAATTTATGCAGCACAAAATTTCACATTTGGCCCTGTAACAGGCTTTGCTAAATTTTCATATGCTGTTTCTAATACCTTCGGATTTTCAAACAGTAACGGTTCTTACTATCCAGATCTAACAATGAACTATGACACTGGTATTTGGGGTTTAGCAGTTAATGCACACGTTGGCTACCAATACATTGCCGGTCAAGCTGTTGTTAAAGGTGTTCCAACCGCGAATTACACAGACTGGAAGCTTGGCTTAACTAAAGACTTTGGTGGCGGCTTGTCTTTGGCTGCTGCATACATTGGTACGAACGCAGCTAAGACTGGTAGCACCTATGCTTACCAAAGCCCATCAGGCAAAAACTTAGGCGGATCCACTGGTATCGTTTCACTTACCAAAACTTTCTAATTTCCACTCTGAACGGAGAAACGTATGAAATTAATTACCGCAATCATCAAGCCATTTAAGCTTGACGAAGTGCGCGAAGCTCTCTCGGAAGTGGGAGTTTCGGGCATTACCGTCACTGAAGTGAAAGGCTTTGGTCGTCAAAAAGGTCACACCGAGTTGTATCGTGGTGCTGAGTATGTTGTCGACTTTTTACCTAAAGTAAAAATTGAAGCTGCTGTTGAAGATGGCATCTTGGAGCGTGCGATTGAAGCAATTGAAAAATCTGCACGTACTGGCAAGATTGGCGATGGCAAGATTTTTGTCTCTCCAGTTGAGCACGTCATTCGTATCCGTACCGGTGAAACCGGCGCGTCAGCACTTTAAAGAGAGGTTCAAAATGTTAACTTGGATGAAACGACTCGTTGCTGGTGGTGCAATGGCCTTGGCCATTGGTGCTGCTGGTGTAATAGTTACTTCCCCAGCACATGCTGATGAAGTTAAAAAGCCAGCTGTAACAGCTCCTGCAGCAACCCCTGCTGCGACTGAGCCTGCTCCAGTTCTTTGCTCTGAAAAGTGCAATAAAGCAGATATCGCTTGGATGATGGTTTGTACAGCATTAGTGCTGTTGATGACTCTTCCTGGCTTGGCATTGTTCTACGGCGGCTTAACCCGCAGTAAGAACATCTTGTCTATCTGCATGCAATGTTTCATGGTCTTCTCTTTGATTACAGTGCTATGGGCTGTTTACGGCTATAGCTTTGCATTCACAGAAGGCGGAGCATTTATCGGTGGATTAGATCGTCTGTTCTTGGGTGGCATCAATCCAGACTCAGTAGCGGCAACCTTTAGTAAGGGTGTTGTGATTCCTGAGTATGTATTTATGGCTTTCCAAGCAGTGTTCGCAACTATCACTTGCTGCTTGATCATTGGCTCTTTTGCTGAGCGCGCTAAGTTCTCTGCAATCTTGGTATTCATGGTGATTTGGTTCACTTTGAGCTACTTGCCAATCGCTCACATGGTTTGGTTCTGGCCTGGTCCAGATGACATCAAAGATGCTGCATCACTCGAGGCAATTACTGCTCGTGCTGGTTGGTTGTGGCAAAAAGGTGTTCTCGACTTTGCTGGCGGTACCGTTGTGCATATCAATGCTGCGATCGCTGGTTTGGTTGGATCCTTTGTTGTCGGCAAGCGTTTGGGCTACGGCAAAGAAGCAATGAAGCCACATAACTTAGTTTATGTAATGACTGGTGCTGCTCTCTTGTGGTTCGGCTGGTTTGGTTTCAATGCTGGTTCAGCGCTTGAAGCAAACGGCACTGCTGGCTTGGCATTCGTGAATACTTATTTAGCTACCGCTGCTGCTGTATTGGGCTGGTCAGTTGCTGAGTGGGTTCTCAAAGGTAAGCCATCCATGTTGGGCGCTGCATCTGGTTGCGTAGCAGGTTTAGTTGCTATTACTCCTGCGGCTGGATTTGCTGGCCCAATGGGCGCAATCATTATTGGCTTAATCGCTGGTGTAGTTTGCCTCTGGGGTGTTACTGGTCTCAAGAAGATTTTGGGTTCAGACGACAGCTTGGACGTATTTGGTGTTCACGGCGTAGGCGGTATTACTGGTGCATTGTTGACAGGTGTATTTGCTGATCCAGCATTGGGCGGCTCTGGTATTTGGGATTATGTAGCTAATGCAGTTGCTCCTGACTACTCTATTGCTAGCCAATTGTGGATTCAGGCTCAAGGCGTGATTACTACTGTAATTTGGTCTGGCGTAGTTTCTTTCGTAGCCTTCAAATTGATCGATATCGTGATTGGTTTGCGCGTTAAGGAAGAAGAAGAGCGCGAAGGCTTGGATATCAGCTCACACGGTGAGACTGCTTACGAGTCTTAATCAGTAGATTTATCCCTCACTGGGCGGCTCTGGTTGGCTGCCTAGTTTTAAGCGCGGGATCCTCGGATCCCGCGTCTTTCTTTTAATAATCTTACAATGGTGGAATGGTTCCACATCTCATTACAGCCCTAAGCGGTCCTTTGCTCGAATTAGAGTCAAAGGTTCTAGAAGCGACCCCAACCATTGAGCGTTGGTTCAGATTGGAGTGGCAAGAGCACACCCCACCTTTTTACTGTTCGGTCGATTTACGTAACTCTGGCTTTAAGTTGGCCCCGGTTGATACCAACCTGTTTCCTGGAGGGTTTAATAACCTTTCACCTCAGATGTTGCCGCTTGCTGTTCAAGCAGCGATGGCTGCTATTGAGAAGATTTGCCCCGAAGCTAAAAACTTATTATTAATTCCGGAGCGCCACACCCGCAATACTTTCTATTTGCAAAATATTGCTCGCTTATCTTCCATTTTGCGTCAGGCTGGATTGAATGTTCGCCTCGGAACTTTCTCTGAAGAAATTAAGAAGCCAACCTGGATTGAGTTGCCCGATGGCAATCGTCTGTTGATGGAGCCGCTCTCTCGACTGGGCCTCAAGAAACAACGCTTAGGCTTAAAAGATTTTGATCCTTGCTCGATCTTGTTGAATAACGACTTGTCTGCAGGTATCCCGCCGATTCTAGAAAATATCTATGAGCAGTACTTGTTGCCTGGCTTACACGCTGGTTGGCATGTGCGCCGTAAATCAAATCACTTTGCTGCTTATGAAGAAGTTGCCAAGAAGTTTGCCAAAGTGGTCGATATCGATCCATGGATGATCAATCCTTACTTTACAAGTTGCTCGAATATTAATTTCCATGAGCGTAAAGGTGAGGATGAGCTGCAAACCGCAGTAGAGCAAGTCTTAAAGAAGACTGCGAAAAAATATCGCGAGTACGGCATTAAAGAAAAACCTTATGTTGTTGTAAAGGCCGATGCGGGCACTTACGGCATGGGTGTGATGGTCGTAAATGATCCCGCACAGCTTAAGGGTTTGAATCGTAAAGACCGCAACAAGATGAGTGTGGTCAAGGAGGGCCTTGAGGTCAGTGATGTGCTGATTCAGGAGGGCGTCTATACCTTTGAAAAAGTTAATGAGGCTGTTGCTGAGCCCGTGGTGTACATGATTGATCGTTACGTCATTGGCGGCTTCTATCGCGTTCATACTGATCGCGGTCCAGATGAAAATCTCAATGCACCAGGCATGCACTTTGTGCCTTTGGCTTTTGAGCAGAACTCTATGCCAGATCTGGGTGCCAAGCCAGGCAGTGCAGCACCTAATCGCTTCTATTTATATGGCGTGGTTGCCCGTTTAGCTCTTCTTGCTGCATCGTTGGAGCTTGAGCGCACCGATCCCAATGCTGAAGCTGCATAAATGAACTTCTAATCGCTCAATAGAAAAATGGACTTCCTTTTTATTGCAGACCCCCTTGAATCTTTCAAGATTCAAAAAGATTCTTCGCTTGCGATGATGCGTGCTGCGCAAGAGGCTGGACATCGTTTGTGGTTTTGCCAAAGTAAAAATGTTTTATGGAGAGATGATTTTGTAGTGGCTGATTGTCAGGCCCTATTAATTAAATCTAGCTCTACTAATTGGTATGAGTTGGGTGATATAGAGTCGCGATCACTCAAATCTTTTTCTGCTGTTCTCATGCGTACAGACCCACCATTTGATATTGAGTATCTCAATACAACTTGGTTGTTATCGGCTGCAGTTCGTCAGGGTGCAAAAGTATTTAATGAGCCGAGCGCGGTGCGTGATCACTCAGAAAAGCTGTCTATTACTGAGTTTCCCGAACTTATACCCCCTACCTTGGTCACACGTGAATTGGAGGCTGTGGAGCGTTTTCATCAAACCCACCGAGATATCGTGATTAAGCCTTTAGATGGCATGGGTGGTATGGGCGTATTCAGGGTTGGCGCCGATGGCCTTAATCTCGCTAGTATTGTTGAAACACTTGGCGAAAATGGCGCAAGAACGCTCATGGTGCAGCGCTTTCTTCCAGAGATTGCCCAGGGCGATAAGCGCGTACTCTTAATTGGCGGCGAGGTAGTGCCATTTGCATTAGCGCGCATTCCACAAGGTAATGAAATCCGCGGCAATCTAGCAGCTGGCGGCAAAGGGGTTGCAATGCCTTTAACTGAAGCTGAAAAAAAGATTGCCGAAAAACTGGCGCCAATCTTAAATCAGCGTGGATTATTCTTAGTTGGACTAGATTTAATTGGTGGTTACCTCACTGAAATTAATGTAACTAGCCCTACTTGTTTTGTTGAAATTACCAATCAAACTGACTTTAATGTCGCACAATTTTGGTTGGTAGCACTAGAGAAAGCATTGGCATAAATATGGCTGGAATTGTCATCGTTGCTCATACACCTGTTGCTAGCGCAATGTTGGGATTTGCTGAGCATACCTTCGGTGTTGTGCCTGAGCGTGTGCGTGCGGTTGATATCCCGCCTCATGAAGATACCAAGGCAAGCTTTGATCGTGTCATGAAAGCGGCTTATGGAGTCAATACAGGCAATGGCGTGCTGATTTTGACAGATGTGATGGGTGCAACCCCCGCCAATGTAGCCTCTAAGCTGGAGGCTCTGGGTCCTTTATCGGGATTAAATGCGCCTGTAATTGTTTTGGCGGGATTAAATCTCCCCATGTTGATGCGCTGCATTTCTCATCGAGGTGAGAGTCTTGAGGAGTTGGCGCAGAAAGCGCTTGCCGGCGGACAAAATGGGATCTTACGCTTGGGCAGTAAAGTCAATCAAGAATAAATAAGGGTCCGCAGACAATGCCTATCGCAGAAATTGAAATCATTAATAAGTTAGGTTTGCACGCTCGCGCATCTGCAAAACTTTCTCAATTGGCCGCACAGTTTCCTTGTGAAATACTGTTGTCACGTAACGGGCGTCAAATTAATGCCAAGAGCATTATGGGCGTCATGATGTTGGCAGCTGGAATTGGCAGCACTGTCACCCTTGAGACTGTAGGCGAGAAAGAGGATGAAGCCATGCAGGCTCTGACAGCTTTAATTAATGATCGCTTTGGCGAAGGTGAGTAATTAGCATGACATTTGCGTTGCACGGAATTCCAGTATCGAAAGGCATTGCCATTGGCAAGGCGGTACTGATTTCTCGCGCAGCATTAGAAGTCAGTCACTATTTAATTGAGGCTGGAAAAGAAGAGGCGGAAGCCCAAAAGTTATTAGATGCTTTTGGTCAGGTTCGCTTAGAGCTTGAGCAATTGAGACAAGGACTGCCTAAAGATGCGCCACAAGAAATGGCTGCATTTTTAGATGTTCACGGCATGATATTGGCAGATCCTGCTTTGGCAGAAAAGCCGATTAAATTAATTCGTACGCAGAGATTGAATGCTGCTTGGGCTTTAACAACAGAGCTCAATGATCTTTTGGAGCAATTTGCAGATATTGAAGATGCGTATTTAAAAGAGCGCGCCAATGATATTCGGCAGGTTGCTGAGCGTGTCATTAAGGCTTTAAATGCACAGAAAAAAGATCCCTTAAACGATTCTGATTTTTTACCTACGAGTGATATCGGCGTTGAGTCCATCATCGTTGCTCACGATATTGCACCGCACGACATGTTGCGCTTTAAAGAGCATGCATTTACTGGTTTCGTAACGGATCTGGGTGGTAAGACCTCACATACCGCTATTGTGGCGCGCAGTATGGAGATCCCTGCGGTAGTTGGTGTACGTCATGCCAGCGAAATGATTCGTCATGGTGATTGGTTAGTATTGGATGGTGAGCGAGGGGTTGTAGTGGTAGCCCCTGATGAGCAGCTGCTGGCAGAGTACCGAAAACTACAAACACAGGTTTTAAAAGAAGCCCGCAAGCTCCAGCAATTAAAACACGCTAAAACTGAAACAGCCGATCGGGTTGAGATTGAGTTGTTCGCTAATATTGAGTTGCCAGAAGATGCCATTCAAGCAGTGAAGTTGGGTGCAGTAGGCGTTGGTTTATTCCGCTCCGAATTTTTATTCATGGATCGTAAACAGGCATTACCAGACGAAGAGCAGCAATATCAAGAATATCGTCGCGTAGTTGATTTAATGCATGGCTTGCCTGTCAATATCAGAACAATCGACGTTGGTGCTGATAAGGCTTTAGGAGGTGGTGGTGATATTTCTCAAACGGGTATATCACCTCTGGGCTTGCGCGCAATTCGCTGGTCATTAACGGAGCCTGAAATTTTCTTAACGCAGTTAAGAGCAATCTTGCGTGCATCGGCACATGGTCAAGCTCGCATCATGATTCCAATGTTGGCGCACGCCAAAGAGATTGATGAAACATTTAGATTGATTGAAAAAGCGAAACAGCAGTTGCATCAACGTGGAAAAGCATTTAATCCAAACATACAAGTCGGCGCCATGATTGAGATTCCGGCTGCTGCCTTGGTATTACCTTTATTTATTAATCGCTTTGATTTTCTATCCATTGGCACTAACGATTTAATTCAGTACACCTTGGCGATCGATCGGGCAGATCATGCGGTTGCGCATTTATATGACCCCTTGCATCCAGCCATATTAAATTTGTTGGCAAACATTATTGAGCAAGCTAAGCGCGCAAATGTGCCGGTGGCTGTTTGTGGTGAGATGGCCGGTGATCCTGCGTTAACAAGGTTATTGCTGGCGCTCGGCTTAACCGACTTTTCAATGCACTTTAGTCAACTGTTATTGGTAAAGCGAGAGATTCTGCAAGCTAATGTAGGTTTATTAAAGGCTCGAATTGGTAGAGTCTTAAGGGCGTATGAGCCCGAAGAGCAAGCGAAAGCTTTAGAGCGCTTACTCTCTTAGGCTCTTAGTGCACTGAGCCGCACACTGAGCACTCAGCATTGCGGCTAATACGGATTTCATCGATTTGGGTAGTGCGCCCATTCCAAAGCAACATACGGCCCACTAACGGTTCACCAAAACCAATCAATACTTGCAGTGCTTGAGCTGCTTGCATCGCCCCAATAATCCCCACTAAGGGCGAGAAGACGCCCATAGTGGAGCAGCTGACTTCTTCGAATTTTTCATCTGGAGAAAAGATGCACGCATAGCAAGGAGATCTGGAGTTGCGCGGATCAAAGACGCTAACTTGACCATCAAATTTAAGGGCGGACCCCGAAACTAGTGGAGTTTGGTTATTAACGCAGGCAGCATTAATGAGGTGCCTGGTTGAAAAGTTATCCGTACAATCTAAAACTACATCCACGCTTGGTAATAACTCATCCAGCAGTGAACTAGTTGCTTTAGCTTGAATGGTTTCGATTTGAATCGTGGAATTAAGTCGTTCTAGAAATTCTTTTCCGGAGGCAACTTTGCTTTTGCCAATACTGCTTTCGGCATGCAGGATTTGGCGCTGTAAATTCGTGAGCTCTACTGCATCATGATCCATGAGGGTGATGTGACCTACTCCTGCTGCAGCCAAGTAAGGCGCGGCCGCACTGCCGAGGCCGCCAGCACCAATTACTAATACGTGTGCGTTAAGCAGTTTTTCTTGGCCAGCAACATCAATTTCTTCCAGCAATAAATGCCTGGAGTAGCGAAGTAACTGCTCGTCATTCATCTGTTGGCCAGCTAAAAATTATTCAAGCTTGGAGGATGAGCGCTTTACGGGCTGGCCATTAATAAAGGCCACAGCTTGAGAAAGCATGAAGTCATCTGCACTACCTAGCTCAGGAGGCTTCTTATTCTTCTCTTTCTCTTTTTCTTCAGGAGTCTTTTTAGCATTTTTTTCTTCAATGCGTTGTAACTCCTCGAGACGGCGTTGTTCACGATCTTTAATGAGCTTGTCTTCAGCGGATTGTTTGTTGCGCAGATGCTTCTCGCTATCAATCTCGCGAGTGATCAAAACATCATCTGGATCGCCATCCTTATTTTGGTCGACTGGAATATCTGGTTTAACGCCAAAAGCTTGAATCGATTTACCGCTAGGGGTGTAGTAGTAAGCGGTAGTAATTTTGAGCGCTGAGTCATTAGTCAGGAGGCGAACAGTTTGTACTGAACCCTTACCAAAAGTTGTTTTCCCAATAATGGTTGCACGTTTGTAGTCTTGCAGTGCGCCAGCCACAATTTCAGAAGCGGAAGCAGAATAGGCGTTCACCAACACTACCATTGGTAGTTTCTTAAATATTGCTGGAACCCCTGCCAAAGGATCGCCTGGCTCATTGAGGCGGTACATGGCTGGAGTGGCATTAAATACCTGTTTGGAATCAGGGGATTGACCTTTGGTGGAGACAATAATGGCGTCTGCAGGTAAGAATGCGGCTGCAACCCCTACTGCGCCTTGCAATAAACCACCGCCATTGTTGCGGAGGTCAAGAATGATGCCTTTGAGTTTTGGATCTTGATTGGCGATATCGGTTAACTTTTTAGCAAGATCGGGAACAGTTCGTTCTTGAAAGCTAGTGATGCGTACCCACGCAATATCGTTATCGAGAATTTTAGTTTTGACTGATTGAACTTTAATTTCTGCGCGAGTTATGGTTACAGGAAAGCTACGCTCTTCACTCTTACGAAATACTGTCAAAGTAATTTTGGTTCCCGGTGTACCGCGCATAGTGCGGACTGCTTTATCGAGAGACATGCCGCGCACTGGTTTGTCATCCAAGCGAGTAATTAAATCTCCTGCTTGCAAGCCTGCACGAGCTGCAGGGCTATCTTCAATTGGATTTAATACCTTCACTACGCCATCTTCAGAAGTAATTTCAATACCAAGACCGGCAAATTTGCCGGACGTTTGTTCCTGCATTTCTGAAAAGTCTTTTTTGTCCAAGAAGGTGGAATGTGGATCAAGGCTACTCACCATACCCTTCACAGCATCCGTCAATAATTGCTTATCTTCAATTGGCTCCACATACTCACGCTTAATCTGCGCAAAGACATTCGATAGCGTTCGCAGCTCATCCAGCGGGAGCTGCGCGGCGCCTTGCTGGGCGGTCGCGGAGAGCTGGATCGTAGCCGCTACTCCAGCAATAAGACCAACAGCGATTAGTGCAAAATTCTTTAGAAATTGGCGCATATTTCTTTTGTTTTAATCCAAATAAAAGTGTTGAATGGGTTTGAGGTCATCATCTAATTCGTAAACTAGTGGAACTCCATTTGGAACATTAACTTCCATAATGGCTTCGTCAGACATTTGATCTAAATATTTAATTAAAGAGCGAATACTATTGCCATGCGCCACTAACAAAACACGTTTGCCAGCTTTGAGTGCTGGAGCAATTGATTCATTCCATAATGGCAATACACGTTCAACGTTATCTTTCAGACATTCACCCAATGGGATGTCTGAAGTATTGAGTTTGGAGTAGCGCGGATCATTTTTGGGATTGCGCTCATCTTCGTTTTCTAGCAATGGCGGGCGCACGTCATATGAGCGTCGCCAAATATGCACTTGTTCGTCCCCATATTTTTGAGCAGTTTCTGCTTTATTGAGTCCGGTGAGGGCGCCATAGTGGCGTTCATTAAGTCGCCAGCTATGCACAACGGGTAACCACATAAGGTCCATGGTGTCTTGCACATTCCAGAGGGTGCGTATGGCACGCCTTAAAACAGAGGTATAGGCAATATCAAATTCATAGCCTGCTTTTTTGAGATTTGCACCTGCTGCTAAGGCTTGTTCAGCGCCTTTTGGGGTTAAGTCAACGTCCGCCCAGCCAGTGAAGCGGTTTTCAAGGTTCCAGGCGGATTCGCCATGACGAATAAGGACAAGTTGTTTCATAGAGCCATTCTATAATCCGGTGATGAACTTTCTCACGCAAATTGATAATTTAGCGCTTATCGCCCTCCTTCTGGTTTCGGGCGCAGCGCTTTTCCTACCCACATTATCTACGCTTATTGGCGGAAAAGGCTTGTCGCCTACAGAGGCAACGATTTGGATTAATCGTCGTAAAGCATATGTGCTTGATCTGCGTTCCGAGGAGGATTACAAAGCTGGGCACCTACCTGGCGCCAAATTTGCCAATTCTGCTGCCTTGACTGCCGCCATTGAGAAGCTCAAGTTAGATCGCAAGCTTCCTGTCATCTTAGTTTGCGACACTGGCGTCCAATCCCGCAAGCTCCTTGCTGAAGCCCAAAAATTGGGTTTTGCTGAGGCGGGGGTATTGGAAGGCGGTGTGCAGGCCTGGAAAGCGGCAGCCCTTCCTTTGGTTAAGTAAGGAGAAGTCAATGTCTCCAGTAACGATGTACAGCACTCAAGTTTGCCCATATTGCGTTATGGCGGAAAAGCTATTGATCAAAAAAGGCGTGGCCAACCTAGAAAAGATTTTGATTGATCGCGACCCATCACAGCGCGAAATCATGATGACGCGTACTGGTCGCCGTACTGTCCCGCAGATTTATATTGGTGATACCCACGTTGGTGGCTATGACGACTTAGTGGCATTGGATCGCGCTGGCAAGCTTGATCCTTTGTTGGCTTAATAGATTAAACATACAAAAGAAAGTTAGCAATGGCTGAACAATCCTCCGCACCCCAAGTAAGTAATGAACAATCTAAAGAGCCTGGATTTCAAATTCAGCGTATCTATTTAAAAGATTTGTCGCTTGAGCAGCCTAATGCACCGCAGATTTTGTTGGTTGCTTCTGAGCCGCAAGTGCAAGTAGAGATTGATATCTCTGTCGCTCCTTTGAGTGAGGGTATCTTCGAGGTAGCCTTGAGTTCCACTGTAACTGCCAAGGTAGATGCAAAAGTGTTGTTCTTAGTCGAAGCTAAACAAGCGGGTATTTTTGAGTTCAGCAATATTCCTGTTGAGCAAATTGACCCAATGCTTGGCATTGCTTGCCCAACTATTTTGTACCCATACTTACGTTCAAATATCGCCGATATTATTAGTCGTGCAGGGTTCCAGCCAATTCATTTAAATGAAATTAATTTCCATGGCATGTACGAGCATCGTTTGATGCAGGCGCAACAAGAAGCCGCCGCAAAAGAAGGCGTAGCAACTGAGAGTAAGCCTCACTAAGTTTTTAAGTGAGCCCACAGATCATGAAAGTGACACTGCTTGGTGCTGGCGCTTGGGGAACGGCGATGGCCGCACAGGCCACTCGTCACCTTCGTGAAGGTGATGTTTGTTTGTGGTCACGTAACAAACAACAACTAGATAATATTCAAGAGAGTGGTGAAAACCGCACCTATCTTTTGGGCGTTAAATTACCCAAGGGTATAAAGTTTGAAAGTGACTTTGCTGCAGCGATTAAAAGACTCTCGAGTGATGATCTTTTAGTCATTGCTACGCCAATGTCTGGGCTTTCTGAAACGATTTCTCAAGTACTGAAGGTTGCTGAACATCCTCTCAATATTATTTGGCTATGCAAAGGCCTGGAGCCGGATACTGCTTTGTTGCCGCATCAAGTGGTAGAGCGTGAAAGCAAAATTCACTCACATGGCATTGCACATTCGTATGGCGCCTTATCTGGCCCAAGCTTTGCGCGTGAGGTTGGCGCAGGGATGCCATGTGCCTTAACTGTTGCAAGTAAATCTCCAAAACTTTGCGAAGCTGTTCAAGCCGCTTTCCATCACGGCAATATGCGCGTTTACTCAAGTGATGATTTGATTGGCGTTGAATTGGGTGGCGCCATTAAGAATGTATTAGCTATTGCTGCCGGTATTGGTGATGGATTGGATTTGGGGCTAAATGCACGTGCTGCAGTTTTGACGCGCGGTTTGGCTGAAATGATGCGCTTAGTAAAGGCGGCAGGCGGTAAGTCAGAAACTTGTATGGGTTTAACTGGGGTCGGCGATCTAATTTTGACCGCAACAGGTGATCTTTCTCGCAATCGTCGTGTTGGTCTTGAACTTGCGGCTGGAAAATCATTGCCAGAAATACTTGCTAGTCTTGGTCACGTTGCTGAGGGCGTACTATGCGCCCAAGCTGTTGGAGACTTGGCTAAACGTCTTGGTGTGGAGATGCCTATTACCGCCATGATGGGCGAAGTGTTGTCCGGAAAATTAAATCCACATGACGCTGTTAAAAAGCTCATGGGGCGCGATCCCAAAATCGAATCCTAAGCGCGCTTCCCAGTCTGCTTGTTATTGACCGCCAGCAAGGCCGTTTTGGCGCCACGCTTCATACACCACGATAGCTACAGTGTTTGATAGGTTCAGGCTGCGACTACTATCTTGCATTGCAAGTCGCATACGATTATTTACTGGGATGGAATCTCTTACCTCGTCAGTAATGCCTTTGGTTTCGGAGCCAAATACAAAGTAATCATTGGGTGAATATTTGCCCTCATGAAACTTTCCTGATCCTTTGGTGGTCAATGCATAAAGATGTTCGGGGGCGGGATTTTCATCTTTTAAAAACTGCGCCCAATTTTGATGAACTTTTACTCTTGCAAATTCGTGATAATCCAACCCAGCTCTGCGAAGCTTTGCATCCTCCATGGGAAAACCAAGAGGCTCAATTAAATGTAATTTCGCACCAGTGTTTGCACAGAGACGAATGATGTTCCCAGTGTTGGGAGGAATTTCTGGTTCGAATAAAACGATATTAAACATGTTGTGCTCTTTCGATTGGTCGCGCAGCCCTGAGAAGCACCCAATTGATTACGCGAGATACGCCATTGTCCTTCAGAACGCGGGCAATTTCATTTAGAGTTGCCCCGCTTGTCATGACATCATCAAACACAATGACTGTTTTATGTTGAATTTTTTCGATGTACTTTTCTTGAATATAAAACATTCCTCTAATGGATTGGTGTCGATTTTCAATAGAGCTTCCAGCTTGGTGTTCTGGGTAATGATGGCGCTGAAGAATGTATGGTGATTTTTGAATGTATTTCCTACAGTCAATTCGTTTAGCAATTTCCCAGCTTTGGTTAAAGCCTCGTTGCGATAGTTTTTGAATGCTCAGTGGAACGGGTAATAAATAACTTGCGTCAATGTTTTCTAGTTGCATTGAAAAGAGTGCGTTCCATGTGCTGCTAAGTGCATGTCCAAAAGCAATGCGCTTCTGATATTTAAACTCATGCAATGGTTCTTGAAGAATGCCTGTGTAGCGATCTAAGCAATAGGTTTCATCAAAGTAGGGTTCAGATATTTGACAGGGCGCGCAATGTTGTTGGGAAATTTCTTCTGGCTGAAGTGTGATGCCACATTGATAGCAGCACTGATAATTAAATAACCCATCATCTCGCAACGCGCCTAAACAGTTATTGCAAATGGAGTAATCCTGAAATTGCTGACAAACAATGCAAGCGGTTGGTAAAAACCGCTCACAAATCGCTTGAAGAATGTTCTCTGGAAATCGCATGGGGCGCTGAGTATACTGAGCCAATGACCCAGCCTATCAAATGGTTACAAGATGAAATTGCAGATCGCATGCTGCAAAAGTTAGACATCGTTAAGCTCGATGTAAAGGATGTTTTGATAGTGCCGGATTTTCCCGGGAAGCATTTGAATACATTTGCTAAGCGCTACCCAAGGGCACGCCTTACGAGTCTCGCAGATGAGAGCGTTTCAGGTTTTGCAATGTGGCGTGCTAAAGCAATAAGTCATTGGCGCTCACTGTTTGGAAGCCGCACTAGCTCATTGGCTAACTACCTAACATCTGGCAGATTTGATGTTCCTGACAACTCTGTTGATTTGGTTTTTAGTGATCTTCTATTGCAGGATCTGGCAGACCCAAAGCAATTTTTACAAGAGTGCTGGCGCGTCCTGCGTGAGGGCGGTTTAATCGCATTTAGCTATCTGGGCCCAGATACCGGAAAAGAGTTGCGTCCACTAGCGATCCCAGAGTTAAAGCTGAGGAATTTATCAAGCCCCTGGGATATGCACGATATGGGTGACGCATTGCTTTCTGAGCGATTCTCGGATCCAGTGATGGACATGGAGTACTTAACCCTGGACTATGAAAACAGTTCCCTGTTGCTTGCAGATATTAGTGCTCTCAACCTGAGAGATTCCACCCCCATAAAAGCTTCGGAAATGAATGTTTTGCCGCAAAAACTCACTTTAGAGGTGGTTTATGGTCATGCTTGGGTTATTGGAAAACATCTTGCAAAGGCCAAAGACAGTGTGGCCTATATTGATCTAAATCAAATTGGACGCAAGACTAGGTAATACACTGCTTAAGTGTAAGTGCTTACTATCATTTAAACCTTCGCCAAGATTGGATCAGGCTGGGTTATCCCTGTTTGTTGTTGCGCCTAATTCACCCTATAATCACGGCAGGATGTATTGGCTTGAGACCGTTTTTTGGGCATTCTGTGGCATTTTTGCTGCTTTGCTCACGACAATAAACAGAGAATAAGATGAATTTATTTGGAAAAGTCACTAGGGCTTCGCTCTATTTCGCAGTTGCTTTTGGCACTGCATTTGCACATGCAGCAGAGAATATGCCTGGTGGCCCAGCTGTCAATCAGCTAAATTTCACAGCCCCTGCTACCAAAATCATGCAAGAGATCCATTGGCTGCATTGGATGATGTTGGTAATTTGCGCTTTAATTTTTATTGGTGTTTTTGGAGTGATGTTCTATTCCATTTTGAAGCACCGTAAATCATTGGGCCACAAATCAGCGTCATTCCACGAGAGCACCACTGTTGAAATTATTTGGACAGTCATTCCATTGCTCATCGTGATTGGTATGGCATTGCCTGCAACAAAAACAGTTGTAGCAATGAAAGACACTACTAACTCAGACATCACTATTAAAACTACTGGTTATCAGTGGAAGTGGGGTTACGACTACATCAAAGGTGAGGGTGAAGGCATTAGCTTCCTATCCACTTTGTCTACTTCACGTGAAGCAATCAATAACTTGGCACCGAAATCAAATACATATTTGATGGAAGTGGACAATGAAATGGTTGTGCCAGTTGGCAAAAAGATTCGTTTGATTACTACGGCTAATGACGTGATTCACGCTTGGACTATTCCAGCATTTGGCGTTAAGCAAGATGCGATTCCAGGTTTTGTGCGTGACACCTGGTTCCGAGCTGAAACTATCGGCACTTTCCGTGGTCAGTGTTCTGAGCTTTGTGGTGCAGAACATGCCTTCATGCCTATCGTTGTAAAAGTAGTTTCACAAGATGATTACACCGCTTGGGTTGCTCAGAAGAAAAAAGAAATGGGTGCTGCTGGTGATGATCCATCTAAGGTTTACACCTTGGACGAGCAAAAAGAGCGTGGCGCAAAAGTATATGCAGCAAATTGCGCTGCCTGTCATCAACCAAATGGTAAAGGTGCGGGTGCGTTCCCAGCATTGGACGGCAGCAAAGTTGTTACCGGCCCTAAAGCAGGTCAGTACAACATCCTCATCAATGGTAAGGGCGCAATGCCGAAATGGGCTGGTGTGATTTCTGATGGCGATATCGCTGCAGTGATGACTTATACACGTAACGCATGGGGTAATAAGACGGGTGAAGTAATTCAAACCCAAGACATTATTACTGCGCGCGGCAATTAATTCAGATTAACAAATACAGATAAAAACGAAACCGGAGTAATTCATGAGCACAGTCTCTACTACCCACGATCACGCACACGACCACGCGCACGACGATCACACGCCACATGGTTGGCGTCGTTGGTTGTTCGCAACCAACCACAAAGACATCGGTACGATGTATTTGATCTTCTCATTTGTTAGCTTGCTAGCTGGCGGTGTGATGGCTTTGGGAATTCGTTTGGAGTTGTTCCAACCTGGTTTGCAATTCTTGCGCCCAGAGTTCTTCAACCAATTAACAACTATGCATGGCTTGGTAATGGTGTTCGGCGCGATCATGCCGGCCTTCGTTGGTTTTGCTAACTGGATGGTGCCTTTGCAAATCGGCGCATCAGATATGGCATTTGCTCGTATGAACAACTTTAGCTTCTGGATTCTGCCAGTTGCTGCAACATTGTTGTTGAGTTCATTCTTAGTTCCTGGCGGTGCTCCATCAGGTGGTTGGACTATCTATGCTCCATTGACTTCACAAATGGGCCCTGGCATGGACATGGCGATTTTTGCGCTTCACTTGTTGGGTGCTTCATCCATCATGGGTTCGATCAACATCATCGTGACCATCTTGAATATGCGCGCTCCTGGCATGACATTGATGAAGATGCCAATGTTTTGCTGGACTTGGTTGATTACTGCCTACTTGTTGATTGCCGTGATGCCTGTGTTGGCTGGCGCGATCACGATGGTTCTGACTGATCGTCATTTCGGCACTTCATTCTTCTCCGCAGTTGGCGGTGGCGACCCAATCATGTTCCAGCATATTTTCTGGTTCTTCGGTCACCCAGAGGTTTACATCATGATTCTTCCAGCATTCGGAATCGTGAGTGAAATCGTTCCAGCTTTCTCCAGAAAGACATTGTTTGGTTACAGCTCAATGGTTTATGCAACTGCATCGATCGCGATCTTGTCATTCATCGTTTGGGCACACCACATGTTTGCAACTGGTATGCCAGTAACAGGCCAGTTGTTCTTTATGTACGCAACCATGTTGATCGCTGTTCCAACTGGCGTGAAGATTTTTAACTGGGTTGCAACAATGTGGAAAGGTTCAATGACCTTTGAAACTCCAATGTTGTGGGCTATCGGCTTTATCTTCGTGTTCACCATGGGTGGCTTTACTGGCTTGATCTTGGCGATGGCTCCAATTGATATCGGCGTACAAGATACTTATTACGTTGTTGCTCACTTCCACTATGTATTGGTAGCAGGTTCATTGTTCGCAATGTTCGCTGGCTTCTACTACTGGTGTCCAAAGTGGACTGGCTACATGGCTAGCGAAACTCGCGGCAAGATCCATTTCTGGGCTTCCATGATTTTCTTCAACATCACCTTCTTCCCAATGCACTTCTTGGGCTTAGCAGGTATGCCACGTCGCTATGCTGACTACCCAACACAGTTTGCGGATTTCAACGCGATTGCTTCGATCGGTGCCTTGGGCTTCGGTTTAGCGCAGGTTTATTTCTTGCTCTTTGTTGTAATGCCAGCGTATCGTGGTCAGGGTGAAAAAGCGCCTATGAAGCCATGGGACGGAGCTAAAGGTCTTGAGTGGACGGTGCCTTCACCAGCGCCACATCACACTTTTGAAACTCCGCCTAGCGCAGAGCAAATGCGTGAAGCAGGAATTTAAGTCTTCAGAGAAGCAGGCCCTTGCTGCGAATAATCGCAGGATGGGCTTCATTCTCTTGAGCGTTGTAGTAACTTTTTTTATTGGAATTGTGATTAAGCGGAGTATGTTGGGTTAATCCCTTGATAGACATGGTTACGACTCAGTCACTCAATCGCCAAATTTTATTAAAGCTCTTAATTGCGGCAGTAATGATGTTTGGCTTTGGATATGCGTTGGTTCCAATGTACAAGGCCTTGTGTGAGGTCACTGGAATTAACGTCGTAACGAGTAAAAATGATTATGGTGTCAGAGCCTTCAGCCCTAATAAGGTCGGCAATACACAAGTTAACTATGCTCGTACGGTGACTATTGAGTTTGACTCGAATAGCCGTGGCCCGTTTACTTTTAAACCAGTAAAGAATTTTTTAGAAGTGCACCCTGGTGAAATGACTGAGATTGTTTATGAAGTAACCAACAATCAGAATCGCCCTGTACGTGCACAAGCAATACCGAGTTACGCACCTAAAAGTGCAACAGAGTTTTTTACGAAATTAGAGTGCTTTTGCTTCCAGGAGCAAACGCTAGCAGCAAAAGAAACAAAAAAGATGCCGGTAGTCTTTGTGATCGATGCAGGTTTACCGGATGATGTAAAAACAATTACTTTGTCATATACCTTCTTTGAGTTGGGTTTAGGTGGTACGCCGCCAGCCCCTAAATCAAGGTTGGCTTCATGAAAAAGAAAAGTAGTTTTATGCAGTCCATGAAAGCAGTGATGTGGGGCTTTCTAGGAGTGCGTAAGAAGTCAGGTTTGCAGGAAGATGTTGCTTCATTGAGTTTTGTGCACATTATCATTGCAGGTGTTATTGGCGCCTTGATTTTTATGGGCGTCCTTCTGTTGATAGTGAAAGTAGTTGTGTCCCATTGATTATTTTTTGATTGAATAGAGAGAATAAGATGTCATCCAATTCAACCCCATACTATTACGTCCCTGGACTATCTAGGCATCCAGCAATGGCCGCTCTCGGCTTAGTTGCTTTTGGCTTTGGTATTTCTGGATGGGTAAATCATGCCTCTTGGGGCGGCCCACTTTGCCTTACAGGTGTAGCTTTTGTTCTCTATGTGCTCTATCACTGGTTTGGTGACACGATTGCAGAATCAAATGCTGGCAAGAATGGCGTTAACGTTGACATCTCTTATCGCTGGTCAATGGCTTGGTTCATCTTCTCAGAAATCATGTTCTTCGGCGCATTCTTTGCAGCTTTGTTCTACGCACGCAATATTGCGATGCCTTGGATGGGCGATGTAGAAAGCAAATTGCTTTGGCCTAATTTCCAAGCTGTTTGGCCAAATGATGGCCCTGCTGGTTTAGTTGAGAAATTCACCACCATGGGTCCTTGGCCAATTCCAACAATCAACACATTATTGCTCTTGAGCTCTGGTGTAACGATTACTATCGCTCATCATGCATTAGTAGAAAACCACATGAAGAAAGCCATCATTGGCTTGGCTGCAACGGTTGGTTTGGGTATCGTCTTCTTGGGCTTCCAAGTGTATGAGTACTACCATGCATACCATGAGTTGAACTTGAAGCTGACCTCAGGCATCTATGGTTCTACATTCTTCATGTTGACCGGTTTCCATGGCTTCCACGTTTTCCTTGGCGGCACGATGTTAGCGATTGTCTTGCGTCGTATGATTCGTGGCGACTTTACTTCTCAGCATCATTTCGCATTTGAAGGCGCTGCTTGGTATTGGCACTTCGTTGACGTAGTCTGGCTCGGCCTGTACATCGCTGTTTACTGGATGTAATCCAATAAAAATCGGGGCCTAAAGCCCCGATTTGTTTTTAAGCCCTCAAAGAAAGCACCGTTTAATTGGTGCCTACTTTAATTCCAGTGGCCTCAATGAGTCCAAAGTAGTGGGCCAGTAGAATTCCGGCAAACAGTGCGATAGATAGTCCGATACGCAG
The DNA here is from genome assembly GCF_018687275.1 of Polynucleobacter sp. MWH-Aus1W21. Classification (NCBI taxonomy): domain Bacteria; kingdom Pseudomonadati; phylum Pseudomonadota; class Betaproteobacteria; order Burkholderiales; family Burkholderiaceae; genus Polynucleobacter; species Polynucleobacter sp. MWH-Aus1W21. The sequence goes on along the minus strand of NZ_CP061287.1, from coordinate 2,100,205 downwards.
CATGAGTGAGTGGACCATGCGTGAGCTATTGCCCCTATCTTTCATCATGTAATACAAAGCCGATCCTAAGCTAAAAACAATCATTAGTAGGACAATTGGAATAATCCACTTCATCTCAAATCCTTGTTATTAATTCTCTTGAATAGTCTTTTTACCGCTCTCGTTATAAAGCGCATAGTTGCTACTGTATCAGCCTTAATCGTTATTGCGATTGGCTGTGGAGCAGGTATTTGGCAGCTGAGTAGAGCAGACACCAAAGTTGCCCTGGCAGCAAATTTGCTAGCGCGCCAACAAATGCCTATCTTAAATGCGAACGCTGAATCCTGGGCTTTAGAGGAGGCTCGTGAGCGACGCATGATTGCAAGGGGGCAATACCTCCCAGAAGCAGCAATTTGGCTGGATAACCGGCCTAGACCCATTCCTCCCGCCGGCAGTACGACTTCGCAATCGGGTTTCTATCTGATGATGCCTTTAAGGCTAGAGGGCAAGGATGAGGTGCTATGGGTTAACCGTGGTTGGGCGCCGCGTAACAACGAGAATCGCGAAACCTTACCGCCAGTGCAGACCCCCAATCGGATAGTGAATGTAGAAGGCATCGTTTTTGCACAGCCTGGTAAGGTCTATGAGTTAGGTGGCGGTAAGAACGCTATTGATCCTAATAAACCTAGGATTGAACAAAACTTTGACTTAGTGTCTGAAGGTAAGTTGCATGGTTGGACGCAAGCTCCATTTATTTTGCGTGAGGTTGAGGTCGGATCGGGCGATGGTTTGCTGCGTGATTGGCCGCCTCTGACAAGTGGAGTCGATCGCCATTATGCTTATGCATTCCAGTGGTTTGCTTTGGCTTTTGCTGGTTTCATATTTTGGTTGGTTACAGGTTTGCGTCAATACAAACGTCAGGGTTTTGCGAATGGGGATCAAGGGTGAGTGATAAAGAGTTATTAATTCCGGCATCACAGGTAGATTCAGCTGCTATTAATGCGCGCACCCGTCGTGGTCGCATTCAGATGCTATTGCTATTGTTAGCTTGCGCCTCTCCAGTAATTGCATCGTATTTTACGTATTACGTGATTAAGCCTACAGGCGGAAAAACGAATTTGGGGACTCTTGTTTACCCTGCTCAAGAATTTAATACAGCATGGCTTGATGTGCCCACAAAAGGTAAATGGAGTCTTTTAATTGCTCGCCCTGCTGGTGAATGCAAGGTTAAGGATGAGAAATGTATTGAAGCCTTATTTTTGATGCGTCAAGTAAAGGTAGCAATGGGGAGAGAGGGCGGTCGCCTACAACTCTTATGGGTTAACACAGATGGTCAGCCTGTTGACCCAGAAGTCGTTAAAGCGTATGACGAAAAAGCTGCAGGCTTCAAAATTGTTTCCCTTCCGTCGGATCCTAAGTTTCGTTCTGACTTTGAGGCATGGCTAAATAAAGAGGGTGCAGGCCAGCAGATTCAGTTGGTAGATCCAAGTCCTGCCAAGATGATGTATTTCCCAGTGACAAACTCTCCTAAAGAGTTTGCTGGTATGAAGAAAGATCTAGAAAAGCTCCTGAAGTTAAATCATAAGGGCGAGAATTTGTAATGCCGAGTTTGATTTTATTTTTAGAGTTAGCAGCCATCGCCATTATTTTTGCTGGCTTGCCACTGCTCTATCTTTGGAGAAAGCCGGGCTATAGTTTTTTCCAAAAACTTAATTGGATATTGGTCTTTATGACTTTTGATCTGATTGTGTTTGGTGCATTTACACGGCTCACTGACTCAGGCTTGGGCTGTCCTGACTGGCCTGGATGCTACGGCACATCCAATCCTTTTCATGCGCTTAGCGATATTCAGCAGGCTGAGAGCGCTATGCCCACCGGGCCTGTGACGGTTATCAAAGCTTGGATCGAAATGATTCATCGCTATTTAGCGATGACTGTAGGCGCACTCATTTTGATACAAGTAGGAATCGCCTTTAGTAAGCTCAAGTCTTTGGGAAAAAATCCTTTACTGGGCAGCCTTGGTTTACTTGTATTGGTTTGCGTGCAAGGCGCCTTTGGTGCTTGGACTGTGACTCTCAAGTTACAACCCATTATTGTCACCATTCATTTGATGTTGGCTTTAGTTTTATTGTCCTGCTTAACTTTGTATGCACAACAATCTTGGGAAGAAAAACTTACTGCAGTTCGCATTCTTCGTATTCGACCGATTTCAGCACAGCTTCTGACTCTTTCTTTTGCGGTTCTCTTAATCCAGGTTTTCTTGGGTGCTTGGGTGAGCACCAATTACGCCGTCTTAGCATGTCCAGATTTTCCAACCTGCATGGGCAGCGCTTGGCCCGAGACAAATTGGAGTGAAGGCTTTACCCTTTGGCGTCAATTGGGTTTAAATGCCCAAGGTGAATTTATCTCCCCTGTAGCCTTGCAAACCATTCATTGGGCGCATCGACTCTTTGCGCTATTGGTATTGGTGGTCCTAGGTGCTTTGGGTCTGAAAGCGTTAAAGCTGGCAACCCCTGTTCTTTCTGATCTAGGTTTGGTGGCCAAGCTGTTGTTGGCGGTGCTGCTCTTGCAGATTGTTACTGGTATTTCAAATGTGATATTTCAGTGGCCTTTATTAGCCGCTCTATTGCATACCGCTGGCTCTGCTGCTTTAGTATTCTGTTTAGTCAGAATGAGTTATTGGGCCTCTTGGAAGCCTTTCATTCAAAAGAAGATGGCATAAATATATGAGTGACTCTAAAACAAGCGCGCCAGTGGCTATGCCGCGTTGGCGTCAATATTGGGTTTTAACTAAGCCTAGAGTGACTCAGCTCGCCGTATTTTGTGCAGTGATTGGGATGTTCTTGGCGACACCTGGCATGGTGCCTTACCCAGTTCTATTTGGTGGCATTGTGGGTATCTGGCTTTTGGCCGGCGCAGCATTTGCGGTGAATTGTTTAATTGAGCAAGCTGTTGATGCCAAAATGAAGCGCACTTCTTGGCGACCATCTGCTACTGGCGAAGTAACGCCATTTCACATCATTATTTTTTCCATCATTTTGGGTTCGCTCGGAATGGTTATTTTGTGGAACTTCTGCAACCCCTTAACAATGTGGCTAACGCTTGCCACCTTTGTAGGCTATGCAGTGATCTATACCTGGCTACTAAAGCCTGCCACACCACAAAACATTGTGATCGGCGGGTTATCTGGCGCCATGCCGCCAGCATTGGGCTGGGCGGCGGTAACCAATACGCTCTCTGCAGAAGCTTGGCTTTTAGTTCTCATCATCTTTGTATGGACGCCCCCACATTTCTGGGCGCTCGCTTTATATCGCCGTGATGATTATGTACAGTCGGGCTTGCCAATGTTGCCGGTGACTCATGGTGAGCGTTTTACGCTATTAAATATCGTCCTCTATACCTTGATTTTGATTGCTGCCACGATGTTGCCTTACATCTATGGAATGAGCGGTATGGTGTATTTAATATCCGCCATTATTCTGGGTTTAATGTTCTTGGCTTATGTAGTTGCACTGTTTGTTTCTTATAGCGATGCTTTAGCTAAGAAAACATTCCGCTTTTCTATTACCTACCTATCGCTACTCTTTGCAGCGCTTTTAATAGATCACTATTTCCTCTGAGAGCCATATGAATTTTTTGCGCATTTGCTTTTTAGCAATCCTTTTTTTTGTACTGACAGCGTGTAGCCCAAAGCCAGAGTTTAAAAATATTGATATCACTGGCAGCACGGCATTTGGTAAAGACTTTAGTTTGTTGGATCCAGATGGGAAGGTGAGAACCTTGTCAGACTTTAAGGGCAAAGTGGTAGTGATGTTCTTTGGCTACACCCAGTGTCCTGATGTATGTCCAACCACTTTAACTGAAATGCAGCAAGCCATGACTCTCTTGGGGGCCCAGTCAGATAAGGTTCAGGTGCTTTTTGTGACGGTGGATCCTGAGCGTGATACTGCGGAAATTTTGAAGCAGTATGTTCCCGCATTTGATCCGCGTTTCTTAGGCTTGCGTCCAGCAGATGAAGCTGGTTTAGAAAAAGTCACCAAAGACTTCAAGATTTATTACAAGAAGGTGCCAGGCGCCAAGACAGGCTCATACACCATGGATCACGCAGCAGGTAGCTATGCATTTGATCCAGAGGGTCGCTTACGTTTGTATATCAAACACGCACAAGGTCCTGAGACCTTGGCGCATGATTTGAAAGAACTACTGAAGTAAAAAATAAAAGGGTTCTTAATCGAACCCTATTATTTAGGCTGCTTGGAGTAATCCACGCATCTTTTTGAGTGCTGCAGTTTCAATTTGACGAACACGTTCTGCTGAGATGCCGTACTCATCAGCAAGATCATGTAATGTCTTTGTGCCATTACCTTCAGCATCCATCGCCAGCCAACGAGATTGCACAATATTGCGACTACGCTCGTCTAAAGCCATCAGTGCTTGATCTAATTTAGGGCCTTGCAAGGCATCAGCTTCAGCGCTGGCAATGCGAGCGGTAGGCTCTTGTGAGTTGTCTGCTAGCCATTGAATAGGCGCATAAGCAGACTCATCATCACTGTCATCGCCTTCAAGCGCAACATCTCCGCCAGCAAGACGCATTTCCATTTCTTTAACGTCAGAGCCTTTGACATCAAGCGCTTTAGCTAAAGCATCTACTTCGCTAGGAGTCAGTGCGCTTAAGGTAGGTTTATTGCTTCGCAAGTTAAAGAACAATTTACGTTGTGCTTTAGTGGTTGCAGTTTTAACCAGGCGCCAGTTCTTGAGAATGTACTCATGAATTTCTGCTTTGATCCAATGAATCGCGTAAGACACTAAGCGAGCACCATTGTTTGGGTCGTAGCGTTTAACGGCCTTCATCAAGCCGATATTGCCTTCTTGAATTAAGTCTGCGTGTGGAATGCCATAGCCAAGATATTGGCGAGCAACAGAAACCACTAAACGCAAATGCGACAGTACTAAACTTTTAGCAGCATCAACATTTTCCGTGCGACGAAATTCCTGCGCAAGATGCAATTCTTCCGCAGCACTGAGCATTGGTACGCGATTAACGTACGCAATGTATGAATCGAGAGTGCCAACCCCAAGAGTTGGCAGCATTGGAAATGCAGACGCCGCCGCAGTCTGCGCGACTGGCAGCGTTTGCAAATTCGGTGTGTCAGATTTCTTTTGAACCATTTTTTCTTATAAATATGAGGTGTTAATAGGGTTCTATTTTAGCACTCTTGTCAAGAGAGTGCTAATCGTTTTTAACCTCTATAAGTTACTGATTTAATTGAATAATTCGGAAGAATATTGCCCTGCTGTGAAGGGGGCTAAATCATCAATTCCCTCACCTTTGCCTAGGGCTAGAACAGCGGGTTTTGGGCCTTCTTGTAGGGTGTGGGCAAGAGCGCAGATCACGCCGCCTTTAGCGGTGCCGTCAAGCTTGGTCACGATGATTCCAGTCAGTCCCAAGGCGGCATGAAATGCCTTTACCTGGCTTAAGCCGTTCTGCCCGGTATTACCGTCTAAAACAAGTAGTGTGTGGTGCGGCGCTCCAGGGAGTGCTTTGCCAATGACACGTTTCACCTTCTTGAGTTCTTCCATCAGATTGTCTTGGGTTGCCAGACGACCTGCGGTATCAATAATGAGAATGTCATTCTTGCGTGAGATAGCAGCATGAATTGCGTCATGCGCAACGGCAGCAGCGTCACCACCTTCCTGGGTGATGACATCCACTTGATTGCGTCCACCCCACTCTTGAAGCTGGTTACGTGCAGCGGCTCTGAAGGTGTCTCCAGCAGCCAGGAGAACGGATTTACCTTGAGACTGAAAGAGTCGGCAGAGTTTGCCAATAGTTGTAGTCTTGCCGGCACCGTTTACCCCTACAACTAACCATACCTCTGGAGTGTTAGGCTTATCACTAGTAAAGAGTGGATTTGGTGAAGGCTCAATAGCAGTGAGTAATGAGCTGACTTCTTGAATAAGTAGCGCTTGTAACTCTTCGGGGCTGGAGGCTTTCTCTGATTTTGCTGCTTTACGTAGTTTGCTGATGAGTTGTTCGGTCGTAGGAAGGCCCACATCACTTTGTATTAGTGATTCTTCCAAAGTATCAAACCAAGATTCATCAATCTTGCTTGATTTGAAAAGAGATCCGAGGGTTTTACGTAAGCCGAACATAATCGATACAATTTAAAACATGCATCTTATCAATTTAATTCTTAAGGTATGGTGATTTAGCAGATGCTTTCCAATTTACTTCGAATTTCCTTTGTATTCATCCTATTTACTCAAATTAGTTGGGCTGCTGGTGCTCAACCTGCTGATACGCATGAATATCAGCTAAGCAATGGCCTGAAATTGATTGTCAGAGAAGATCATCGCGCGCCAACAGTCGCGCATATGGTCTGGTATCGAGCTGGCTCTATGGATGAAGTCAATGGCAAGACTGGTGTTGCCCACGTGCTTGAACACATGATGTTTAAAGGCACTCATAAGGTGAAGTCTGGAGAGTTTTCACGCATGGTAGCGGCTGTAGGCGGGCGCGAAAATGCATTTACATCTCGGGACTACACCGCATACTTTCAGCAAGTTGAAAAATCAAAGCTAGAAAACGTGATCAAGCTTGAAGCCGATCGCATGTCTAATCTCAACTTTGACGATGCGGAGTTTTTAAAAGAAATTCAAGTCGTCATGGAAGAGCGCCGCTTGCGCACAGAAGATAACCCCAGCAGCTTGCTCAATGAATCGCTGATGGCAACTGCTTACATGAGTTCTCCGTATCGTCATCCTGTGATTGGCTGGATGAATGATTTGCAAAATATGAAGCCAACGGATGCACGAGACTGGTATCGCAGTTGGTACGCTCCAAACAATGCAACAGTAGTAGTGGCTGGTGATGTAGATGCTAAACAAGTGTTGGCCTTGGTAGAGAAATATTACGGAGCAGCAGTTGCTCATGAATTGCCGGTTCGCAAGCCTCAAATTGAGCCGCCCCAAAAAGGAATTAAGCAGGTTCAAGTAAAGGCGCCAGCTGATAATGCTCAGCTGGCTATGGCCTGGAAGGCGCCCCGCCTTGAGCCTGGGAAGCTTGATGATGTTGAGCCATATGCATTGGAGCTGCTGACAGCTGTTTTAGATGGCTATGACAATGCCCGTCTAAATCGCACTCTTGTTAAGCAAGAAAAGGTGGTGAATGATGTTGGCGTGGGTTACGACATGATCTCTCGCGGACCAGAGTTATTTTTAATTGGCGCAACGATGGCCAAAGGCAAGACGGTTGAGCAGGCTCAAGCAAGTATTCGGAAAGCACTTGATGAGTTGAAGCAAAAAGGAATCTTGGAGTCTGAGCTTAAAAGAATTAAGGTGCGCATTTTGTCTGATCAAATTTATAAGCGCGACTCTATCTTTGGTCAGGCAATGGAAATTGGTAGCACTGAAATGGCAGGCTTCTCTTGGAAAGACATTAACTATATGTTGGAGAAAATGCAGACTATTACTCCAGAACAAGTCCAAGCAGTGGCAAAAAAATATTTGGTTGACGAGGGTTTGACGATTGCTGTTCTGGATCCACAGACTCGTAAATCTGCTGACAAGGAGGTTAAATAATGAATGCCTTTTTCAGAATATTTTCAGCTTGTCTAATGAGCTTTGGTTTGCTGAGTCATGCTTACGCGATATTGCCAATTGAGAAATTGGATTCCTATAAGGGTGCCCAAGCCTATTTGGTCCAGACCAAAGCATTGCCTATGGTCGATATTGAGGTCAGCATTGATGCAGGTGACCGCTATGACCCTGCTGGTAAAGGTGGCGTAGCTGATATGGTTGCAGGCCTTATGAATTATGGCGCTAGAGGCGATAAGGGCTTATTAACAGAGGCTCAAATAGCCGATGAAATTGCTGATTTAGGTGCCAATATTGGTTTATCGGTCGGTGGTGAAAGAGCAATTTTGCGCATTCGCAGCCTCAGTAGAAAAGACTTGCGCGATAGAGCGGTGCAGTTGGCTGCGGCTATGTTGAGCGCCCCAATCTATGATCCGAAAATAGTTGAGCGTGAAAAGCAAAGAACAATTACGAGTTTGCGTGAAGCTGAAACAAAGCCAGAATTTGTTTTAGAGCGACGTTTTAAAAAATCAGTTTATGGAAATTATCCCTTGGCTGATTCGCCAACGGTGCAATCGGTTGGTGCTGTAAACGTGAACGACCTCAAACAATTTCATAAGCAGTTTTATCGCGGCGATCGTATGATTGTGAGTATTGTGGGAGATGTGGATCGTGCCCAGGCTTCTGAAATCGTACAGATTTTGTTAAAGCAGATTCCTCAGTCAGGTCAACCGATTGCGAAGTTGCCCGATCTGCAGCGTTCCCCAATAGAAGCCTTGACTCAACGGGAAATTCAGATTCCGTTTGACTCTCAGCAAGCCCATATAGCAATGGGTATGACAGCAGTCGCGCGAAACAACCCTGATTACTTCCCATTACTCGTTGGTAATTACATCCTGGGCGGTGGTGGTTTTGTCTCACGTCTGATGTCTGAAGTGCGCGAGAAGCGTGGCTTGGCGTATAGCGTATTTAGTTACTTTGCGCCCGGAAAAGAAAATGGTATTTTTCAGGCTGGCCTACAAACCAAGAATGATCAAGCTACTCTAGCCTTAGATGTGATGAGCACAACGATCGCTCAATTTATTGCGGATGGTCCTACTCCATCAGAACTCGAGGCCGCTAAATCAAATTTAATCAATGGCTATCCACTTCGTATTGATAACAATCGTAAGTTGTTGGATAACGTCTCTTCAATTGCTTGGAATGATTTACCCCTCGATACTATGGATATTTGGACCAAGCAAGTTGAGGCAGTGACATTGGAGCAAGTGAAAGCATCGTTCCAAAAATATTTGGCAATGGATCGCATGAAGATGGTTGTATTGGGAGCAAAAAATAAATAAGCCCAATAGAGCGAACAAATCTCTGAAGACTGAACCACCCAAGAAGGTTCGGATTATTGGAGGCAACTGGAGAAGTCGCTTGCTGACGGTTTTGGATTTGCCGGGTTTGCGTCCCACAACTGACCGAATCCGTGAGACTCTATTTAATTGGTTGGGGCAAGATTTGACAGGCTTGCGTTGTCTGGATCTTTTTGCAGGTACTGGTGCCTTAGGTTTTGAGGCTGCCTCAAGAGGCGCCCAATTAGTGATCTTGCTGGAGAAGGATAAGAAGGCTCACGCAAACTTAAATACAAATTTCGCTTTATTGCAGTCATCTCCTGCTGTTGGGGTGGTTGAAATTTTGCAAAGGGATAGTCTGGAGTTTTTAAAGCAACAAGCAGACCGTTCCTACAATCTCATTTTTATTGATCCCCCATTTCAGGATTCGAGCTTATTGGATCGAGCTGTGATTGAGGCGGGAAGAGTCTGTGACGATGCTTCTGGAGGCGGTATTTATGTCGAATTTCCATCTAATCGTCCACGCGAAGAGATAGAGTCCCTACTGCCGGACTGGCATTGTGGAAAATACTTAGAGGCGGGACAGGCAAAAGCCTGTCTATTTCGGGGTGGAAGAGGCTAAACTCTTGCCTGTAGCCGATAAAGCCTTAGGAACATTATGACTGTTGCTGTTTACCCTGGAACATTTGATCCATTTACTCGTGGTCACGAGGACTTGGTGCGCCGCGCATCTAGCATTTTTACTGAATTGATTGTGGGCGTTGCTGATAGTCGTAGCAAACGGCCATTTTTTACATTGCAAGAGCGGATTGATATTGCCAAGGAAGTGCTTGGCCACTATCCCAATGTCAAAGTGGTTGGCTTTAAAGGTTTGTTGAAAGATTTTGCTCGGGAGCACAATGCGCGCGTGATTGTGCGTGGTTTGCGCGCTGTATCTGATTTTGAGTACGAGTTCCAAATGGCAGGGATGAATCGCTACCTATTGCCAGATGTTGAAACTTTGTTTTTAACTCCATCTGATCAATATCAATTTATTTCCGGTACCTTCGTGCGTGAAATTGCATCGATGGGCGGTGATGTGAGTAAGTTTGTTTTTCCATCAGTAGAAAAATGGCTCGTCCAAAAAATTGCTTCTGGCACTCAGGATAAAGAGTGAGGATTGACGAGTAAGCCATGGCTCTAATGATCACGGACGAATGCATCAACTGCGATGTGTGTGAGCCAGAATGTCCAAATGACGCTATTTATATGGGCCTGGAAATTTATGAAATCGACCCTAATAAATGTACGGAATGCGTGGGGCACTACGATGCACCTCAATGCCGTCAAGTATGCCCGGTAGATTGCATTCCATTTAATCCTGAAGTTGTTGAATCTCAAGAGCAGCTAATGGTCAAGTTCAAGCTATTAACTGCCAATAAGAAAGCCAACCCGACCTAGCTGAGTGGCTTATAGAATCAGCCCTTCGAGTGCAGCTCCATCATGGCGGTTTGCGTATCCCCCTTCAAAAAGAGCGACAAAATTTGTAAGCTGTTTTCGATGCTGGCATCGATGAGTTTTTGCTCGGCTAGTTGCGGCCTACGCAATACATAATCAGCAACATCCATGGGGCGGCCATCGCCTACTACATCTCTGGGGTGACCTATGCCTAAGCGCAAGCGCCAATACTCTGGGGTACTTAAATGCGCCTGAATATCTTTCAGGCCATTGTGGCCGCCAGTACCCCCACCAAGTTTTAAGCGTGCAGTACCAGGCTTGAGATCAAGCTCATCTTGAACTACCAAAATATCTGCAGGGGTAATTTTATGAAAACGACATAGCGCGCCAACAGACTGACCACTCAGATTCATGTAAGTGCTCGGCTTTAGTAGAAAGAGGTCCTCACCTTCCCACTTTGCTTTTGCTACTTTCCCATGAAAGCGTTTCTCTGATTCAAAGCGAGCACCCAATTGTTTCGCTAAGGCGTCGACAAACCAGAAGCCGGCGTTATGCCGATCTTCTTCATGCTCATCTCCAGGATTGCCTAAGCCAACAATTAATTTAGTCATGAGCAGAGTTTAAAGATATAACAGTATTTCGCCAAAAAAAGAATTCAAAACGGGGGCAATAAAAAAGCCCGCTTGCGCAGGCCTTCTTATTACAAGCGATTGATCTAATAAATTAAGCTTTATCCTTTGGTGCTTCAGCTGCAGGAGCAGCAGCTGCTGGCGCAGCCGGTGCATCTGTAGGCTCAGCAGCTTTCACTGCTGGGATACGTGCATTAGCAAGTACTGGATTTTCTTGCTCAACATGCAATACCAAGGTAACGCCCTTTGGCAGCGCGATGTCTTTAGCATGAACGCCATGACCAACTTCAATCTTCGCCAAATCCACTTCAATAAACTCTGGCAGATCTGCTGGTAAGCAAGATACTTCGAGTTCAGTCATGATGTGGCTGATTACAGCGCCTTGCAATTTCACAGCAGCTGAAGTGTCAGCGTTTGTGAAGTGCAATGGAACGCGCATGTGAACTTTCTCAGTTGCGGATACGCGCTGGAAGTCAATGTGCAATACCAATGGCTTAAATGGATGCATTTGGTAATCGCGCAACAACACTTTTTGTGTCTTGCCGCCAATTTCCAAATCCAAAATGGATGAGTGGAATGCTTCCTTGCGGAGAGCATGGAACAACGCGTTATGGTCTAACTCGATGACCAAGGCTGGATCTTTACTACCGTAAACGATTCCCGGAGTTTTTCCGGAATTGCGCAGACGGCGGCTCGCACCCGTTCCCTGTACGCTTCTTTCAAAAGCAACTACTTTCATGATTAATTCCCTAGTTAAGGTTAATTTCCGTTCGCGACCAAACAGAAAAGCCTTCGATTATATCGTGGGAAAGGATGTTTTTGCCTACAAAAGGCTCAAAACTGCCAAAAAGCGGGGTAAACCGGTGATTTTTGGCTTATTCGGCAAACATCGACATCACTGAATCACCTTTGCTAATGCGGGAAAGGGTTTCAGCGAGGATCGGGGCAACGCTTAATTGGCGAATTTTTGCTACTTTCATCGCCTCTGGAGTCAGTGGGATGGTGTCAGTAACAACCAATTCATCTAGTTCGGATGCGGCAATACGAGCCACAGCACCGCCTGAGAGCACGGCGTGAGTACAGTAGGCGGTAACACCCTTAGCGCCACGTTCTTTAAGCGCCTCAGCGGCTTTACAGAGGGTTCCACCAGTATCAATAATGTCGTCCATGATGACGCAGTGACGGCCTTCTACTTCGCCAATAAGGTGCATCACTTCGGATACGTTGGCTTTAGGGCGTCGTTTATCAATAATCGCTAAATCTGTGCCCAGCTGTTTTGCCATTGCGCGGGCGCGAACTACGCCGCCAATATCTGGGGAAACAATGATGAGATCTTTTTTGGTCTTCTGGGCTTCCAGGTCTGCCAATAGGACGGGAGATGCGTAGATGTTATCTACCGGAATATCGAAGAAGCCCTGAATCTGGTCGGCATGGAGGTCCATGGTCAATACACGTTCAATCCCAGCAACAGACTGAAGCATGTTGGCGACGATACGTGCGGAGATCGCAACACGTGCAGAGCGAGGGCGACGGTCTTGACGGGCATAACCGAAGTAAGGAATCACTGCGGTTATGCGGCTTGCGGATGCTCGTTTTAGGGCATCAATCATGATCATGAGTTCCATCAAGCTGTCGTTTGTAGGCGCACAGGTTGATTGGATTACTACGACATTTTTGCCGCGAACGTTTTCTTGAATTTCTACTTGGATCTCGCCATCTGAGAAGCGGCCAACAAAGGCTTTTCCCATTGGAAGATTGAGTTCTTTGGCTACAGCCTCAGCCAAAACGGGATTTGCGTTGCCTGTGAAAAGAGTCAATAAATCTGCGTTTATGGAGGACATAGTTTTAAGGGTTTTGTGGGGTCAAAAGGTTTTCTTTGTCGTTTCTACAGTCTTTGGCAGGGGAAGAAGGATTCGAACCTTCGCATGCTGGAATCAAAATCCAGTGCCTTAACCAGCTTGGCGATTCCCCTACAGGTCAATCTGAAGAAATCAAATTGTAAGCGGGATTTTTATTTAGCCCCCGAACAACCCGACCTACCCACCCTTTAGGAAGATTTTGAAGAAGATTTTCTAGTTTTGCGATGTCAGTCTTAGGGTCTAAGGCTGCAAAAACGCTACTTCCAGATCCAGACATACGGGGCTGAGAGCCCGATACTACCTGGGTAATCCAATCCAAAGCTTGCTTCACTTCTGGGCAAATCCGCATCGCTACAGCCTGACAATCATTTGATTGGTACAACAATGGCGATGCAAGAAAGCCATCAATTGTAATCTGAGCGTGATCTCGGGTCAATTCCGGGTCTTGAAAAATGCTAGCGGTTGCAATTCCCCGATTGGGGAAGATGACCAAAAAATGCGGGGTTTCAAGGGAAATTTCTTGAATTTTCTCCCCAATGCCTTCAACAAAGGCATTTTTACCAAAAATAAAGAATGGAACATCGGCTCCCAACTTTAAGCCTAAGTTACAAAGTGTTTCACTGGAAAGATTGAGATCCCAGAGTGCATTAAGGCCAATTAATGTCGTTGCCGCATCAGATGATCCGCCGCCCATACCGGCGCCCATCGGAATTTCTTTTTGCAGATTAATTTCAACCCCAGCTTCAATCTTGCAAAAATCTTTCAGCAAGTTTGCAGCACGCACTACTAAATCTTGTTCAGGCAAAACTCCAGGAATCGGATTGATGCGACGCACTTCATTTTCTGGAATACGTTTTAAGTTTAGGGTGTCACACCAGTCAATGAGCTGAAAGACGGATTGCAATAGGTGATAACCATCTTTTCTGCGTCCAACAATATGCAAAAAAAGATTGAGTTTAGCTGGTGAGCGCAGAGATAAAGAATTGAGTGTCACCATACTTGTCTTGTTTAATCGTTTGGCCGGTCAAACACAAGGCGAATATCAATTGAACCAATATTCGAGCTACGTGTCATGGCGAGTCTCTCTAGACGACCGGTATTGCTCCACGTATAGAGGAGGTCCCAGCCATCCTGACTAATTTTGTTCACCTGACCCTTAGCATTTCTATCAACGCTCGCTTCACTGCCAGCTCGCACCTCGCCTCTTAACCAGTTAGATAGACCTCTTGCTGGCAGAGGTAGTCCTAAAGTATTTTGTACCAAGGTGTCTGCGTCTACTGCTGTCACTATCTTGCCATCACTCTCTAGAATTGCCTCACCTGGTGTGATGGTAATTTTTGCAACTGATCCACCCATAGGATTGCGTATCTCAAGTACATCTTTTAATGATTCTTGGGTTAAGGTAAATCCGCCTGAGCCACCTTGGTTTTGTGACTCAGTTAAACCAATGACTTTGACTGCAAAGCGACCATCCCAAGAGCCCTTTGCTGTTTGATCATCTCTAGTCCAATCAGGCTTAAAGCGCTTGAGTGTTTCCTTAAGCGTTGGGTTATTGGCATCCAACTTCTGGCCTTGTCGCCAGATATTTTCTGCTTCGCTCTGGCGATTCATGACCCATAAAACTTCTCCAACATGGGCAGCGATATCTGCTTCTGGTTTCATAGCAAATGCTTGTTGCAGTTGTTCTAATGCAAGTGCGTTTTTTCCAAGTCGAAAATTCACCCAGCCCAAGCTATCCAAAATAAAGCTGTCTTTTGGTGAGAGTTGATGTGCCTTGCTGATTAATGCAAACGCCTCAGGCAGCTGCAGATTACGATCAGCTAGAGAGTAGCCGAGAGCATTTAAAGAATTCACATCATTTGGGTTTTTACGCAAAATATCGCGTAAAGTTTTTTCCATGACATCGATGCGGCCGACTTTCTCAGCAGACATTGCATAGGTGTAGAGCAAGCTAGGATCTTTGGGTGCAATTTTGACGGTTGATGCAATTTCGTAAAACGCTCGCAGTGCATCTGACTCATCTTTTGCTTTGGCAAGTAGCGCTTGTAATTGCAAAAGAGTATTTTCTTGTTGTGCGGGTGTTTGTTGTCGTAGTAAGGCAATTGCTGGCTTAATTGCATCAGACCAGCGATTGCTAAGGATCAACAATGTCACTAAGACTTCTTTCGGCTTTGAATCTGAGGCCGGAGACAGCTCATCCCAAGTCTTGGCGGCTTGCATGGCTAAGTCCGGAGATCCCCCTGAAATGGCTATTTCCATCGCTCTTTGGGCTAGCCTAGGATCTTTGTATTGGCGCGCCATTTCTAGATAGGTGTTGTAGGCTAAACCAGCCTCGCCACGTTGGAGGGCGATTTCGGAGGCAAGCACCTCAAAGATTGCTTCACCTGTTTGCAATCCATTTGCTTGTGGCTGCGCTTGAGCGCATGAAATGGCTCCACCAGCCAAGGCTGCCAGGAATAAACCCTGCATCAGAGGTTTTAGTACGAATTTGCTCATAAGCACATTCTAATCCGCGAATCTACAATCCATTTATGCCAGAACTTCCAGAAGTAGAAGTCACACGATTAGGAATTGCGCCCCACCTTGAGGGACGCAAAGTCACCGCCGTCAAAGTCATTGATGGGCGCTTGCGTTGGCCTGTCCCCGTGAGTCTGAGTAAATCCTTGCCCGGGCAAAAGGTCAGCGCGATAGAGCGTCGCGGCAAGTACCTCTTATTGGAGATGGATACGGGTTATTTGCTCATTCATTTGGGGATGACGGGAACCTTGCGGGTATTGCCAAGCTCAGATCCGCTAAAGACGCATGATCGAGTAACGCTTGAATTTGGTAAGTTGAGTTTGCGTTTGCATGACCCCAGAAAATTTGGAGCCGTTTTATGGCATCCCAAATCAAAAGGACCAATTGAAAAATTTACACTATTACAAAAACTAGGGGTAGAGCCGTTTTCTCCAGAATTTTCTGGCGAGTTAGGTGCTGAAGTGTTGTATCAATCTTCGCGCAAGCGTAGTGTTGCAGTGAAACAATTTCTTTTGGCAGGCCAAGCAGTTGTTGGTGTCGGCAATATTTATTGTTCTGAAAGCTTATTTGAGGCAGGCATTCATCCAGCAAAAGCTGCAGGCAAACTAACGCGGCCACAATGTTCTCGTCTTGCAAAGGCTGTCAGGTTAATACTGAAAAAAGCTATTGATGCTGGCGGTAGCTCACTAAAAGATTTTGTGAATAGCAATGGCGACCCAGGGCATTTCATGGTTCAAACCAAGGTCTATGATCGCAAGGGACTGCCATGCAAAATATGCAAAACACCCATTAGCCAAATAGTGCAGGGCCAGCGCTCTACTTACTTTTGTTCTCAATGTCAAAAACGTTAACCAACACCTTTGCATCAAAGTTAATCGCTTGGCATGGGATTAGTGGGCGCTCTGGCTTGCCCTGGCAAGGCAATCGAGATCCATATGCAGTTTGGGTATCTGAAATCATGCTGCAGCAAACGCAGGTTGCCACAGTACTTGAGCGCTACCCACGTTTTATGAAGCGCTTTCCAACGGTTAAAAAATTAGCTGCTGCAGATATTGATGAAGTGTTGGCAGAGTGGGCTGGTTTGGGCTACTACTCGCGCGCTAGAAATTTGCATTCGTGTGCAAAGCAAGTAGTGACAGAATTTTCGGGGAAGTTTCCAAGTGATCCCATTGTTCTAGAGCAGTTAAAAGGTATTGGACGGTCTACTGCGGGTGCTATTGCTGCCTTTGCATTTCATGAGCGCGCACCCATTTTGGATGCTAACGTGAAGCGCATCTTGGCACGTTTATTTGCAGTTGAGGGCAGTATTCAAGACAAGGCAGTGAATAATCAACTTTGGAATCTGGCAACTGAGTTGCTGCCAAAAAAATCGGTTGATATGCCGGTATATACACAAGCATTGATGGACTTTGGTGCAACCTGGTGCACCTCACGCAAACCGGTTTGTTTGGGCTCTGAAAATAAGTGCCCCTTTACAAAATACTGCCAGGCTAATTTGAGTGGTCAAGTACTTTTGCTTCCGCAAAAAACTAAGAAAACGAAATCTCCTGAATTTGACTGCAATATGTTGTTGATTCGTTCGGGCAATTCTGTTCTGCTGCAAAAGCGCCCCAGCAAAGCGATTTGGGGTGGCCTCTGGTCTTTGCCTGAATCGGCCTGGAAGCCTAAGGTGCTGGGCGCTAAAGAGACTGATTTAAGCTCACAGGAATTATTTCAAGCTGCAATTCCTCAAGAAAAGAATATGACCCTGGCAAAGTCGTGTAAATCCTTCCAAAAGGTAAATGAAATTAAGCATGTCTTTACCCATAGGCGCCTATGGATGCATATTTGGCAAGCAAGCTGCCCAAAGGAGTTGCCGCTTGTAAACCCAGATCTAAAGTGGGTTGCCTTAAATCAACTGGGGCGCTACGGACTGCCGCAGCCAATTAAGATTTTGCTGCAGGGATTGAGTCTAGTTCGCGGTGACGATCTAAAAAATTAAGCTGTAAGTTACTGAAATCCTTTTGGCCACGAAAGTGCTCACTTAAGCGATTAACCAAATAAACCGAGCGATGTTGACCACCAGTGCAGCCAATTGCCACCGTTAGATAGCTACGTCCATCGGCAATGTAATGCGGCAGCCAGCGATGAATGAATTGAGTGATGTCTGCTTCCATATTCACTACCTCTGGAATTTTTTCTAAAAACTCTTTGACGGGTTTGTCATTGCCGGTAAGTGGTCTTAAGACTTTGTCGTAGTGAGGGTTGGGCAGACAGCGCACATCAAAAACGAGATCTGCCTCGCTAGGTACGCCTTTCTTAAAGCCAAACGATTCAAAGACCACAGTTAAGCCAACGGGCTTGTCTTTGAGGAGGTCCTGGATCCAGGAGCGCAGTGCATGAGCAGGAATGCTGCTGGTATCAATGCTGTGGGCTTGGGTGCGCAAGGGCTCTAGTAGGTTACGTTCTTTATCAATTGCTTCAATAAGAGTTGCCGATTGAGATTGCTTGGCATTGGTTGACAAGGGGTGACGACGACGTGTTTCAGAAAAGCGTTGCACCAAAGTATTGGTATCAGCGTTTAAGAACACAACTCGGACCTGATGATTTTTGCGTAAGTTTTCAAGAATAGACGGCAGGTCAGCAATAGATTGTCCGCGACGAGCGTCTATGGCAACCGCAACTCGTTCGCACTGCTCTTTTTCTAGAGTAGAGATGAGATTTTCTAAAAGAGAAACGGGAAGGTTATCAACGCAGTCATAGCCCGCGTCTTCAAAAGCCCTTAGGGCTACTGATTTACCTGAGCCTGAGATTCCGGTAATCAGATTAATTTGCATAACTTAAAGTAAGCGACCCTGCGACTTAATGGAGTCTGCCTCTGCATTCATCTGAACGCGTTGACGTTCAATGAATTCCTTAAGCGTATCAATACCGCGCAATTGCAAAATCGTATTGCGCACAGCAGCTTCAACGAGTACAGCCAAGTTACGACCTGCAGCAACCTGAATTTTGACTGTGCGGATCGGAATACCCAATACATCGATATGCTGAGCTTCAAGCGGTAAGCGCTCAAATTCACCATCAGTTCTGCGTACAAGCTGAACAATCAGGCGCAGTTTTAATTTGCGACGAACAGCTGTTTCGCCGAAGATCGTACGAATATCCAATAAACCCAATCCACGAACTTCGAGTAAGTTACGCAAGATAACGGGGCAGCGACCCTCAATGTAATCAGGCCCAAGCCGCGCAAAGTCAACTGCATCATCCGCAACCAGGCCGTGGCCACGTGAGATCAACTCAAGACCCAACTCACTCTTGCCAAGACCGGATTCACCGGTGAGGAGGACGCCCAGACCCAAGATGTCCATAAAGACACCATGCATCGTAATTTGAGGCGCGCCAATTTTGGTTAGGTAGGTGCGTAGATGATCAATTACTTCTGCGGCAGAAATTGCAGTAGTGAATAAAGGTGTTGAAGAGCGCTGACAGAAAAGTTGTAGGTCAGGGTCCGCGCTCTTGCCGTCGGCTACGATGACGCAAGGAGGCGTTTTAGAAATCAAGCTCGCAATTTGTTCTTGCCTTTGTTTTGGCTCTAGAACAGAGTGATAGTCTACTTCCTGTTCGCCGAAGATTTGTATACGGCTTGGGTGAATCAGATTTAAGTGCCCCACCAGGTCTGAGCTGGCAGCAGCTGCTTTTACAGCTTCAGGCGGAAAAGTGCGATCAGCACCTTCGAGCCCGCCAATCCAAGAAAGTTTCAATTCGGAAACATTGTCATCAAAAATCTGCTGAGCAGTTACTCCTTCCAGGAGTAATGGCTGAGTCATTTTGCCGTACCCCATCGTTGCAGGAGGTCACAAACTATTGAAGAGTCTGAAGATGAAAGTAATGTTTGGCGTGCATCTGCATCTGATAGCAGTTGAGCGATTGAGGATAAGATTTCTAAATGCTGTTGTGTAGCTTTTTCAGGCACCAATAAGAATATGAGGAGTGATACTGGCTCACCATCAGGGGCTGCAAACTCAATTGGGTTCTGTAGTCGCATGAAGGCAGCGCTTGGTTGTTTTAATCCTTTAACTCGACCGTGAGGAATAGCAACCCCAGCACCAAGGGCGGTGGAGCCTAAATCTTCACGTGCATTGAGGAACTCAACTACAGAATTTTTGTCTATTCCAGTTTGTTTGGAGAATAGCTCTCCAGCGGCTGCAAATGCATCGGCTCTACTTTTGGCAGGTACGTCCAATGCAATGCAGTCGGGAGTAAAAAGGTGGGTCAGGGCATTCATGTGAATTGATTATAGGTGTCCTGACGCAATAGATCACTCAAAATGCTTTTCGTGGTGATGATCTTGGATTTTTTCTTTGTGTTTGACAACTTGACGCTCCAGTTTATCTACCACCGCATCCATCGCATGATAGAGGTCGGCATTGTGTGCTTCAGCGAACAAGTCCTTCCCCTTGAGGTGAATAGTGATCTCAGCACTTTGGCGAAGATCCTTCTCTTTAGCCTTATCCACTATGAGGAAAGCGGACGCATCAATCACGTGATCAAAGTGCTTACGAATTTTGGCTAGCCCCGCTTCAAGGTGTGAGCGCATGGCGGGTGTAACTTCTACATGACGGCTATTAATTTTTAAATTCATTAGCAACTCCTTGTATAGATACTATTGATGCGTGCGCATAATGATGCCCGGGGTGCGCAGCAGGCCCCTGAAATTTTTTGAGCTGTTTTTTTTGGAAAAATAAACCATGAGCCTCCAGCGTATCAGCGAATTTGCTGAAAACCAAGAGGGTGGAGCATTTTTATTACTAAAAAGGTGAGAAGCCTTACTGGGCTTACATCCGGAAGTTTTCGCCCAGATAGACTCTTTTGACAGCGTCGTTTTGAATAATCTGTTCCGGCTTCCCTTCAGCCAACACGCTACCTTCGCTAATGATGTACGCGTGGTCGCAGATGCCTAGGGTTTCACGGACATTGTGGTCGGTAATCAGAACCCCAATTTGTCGGTCTCGCAAGAAGCGTACGATCCGCTGAATTTCCCCAACAGCAATAGGGTCAACGCCTGCAAAGGGTTCATCTAAAAGGATAAATTTAGGTTGGGATGCAAGGGCTCTAGCAATCTCCACGCGCCTACGCTCGCCCCCCGAAAGGGAGAGGGCTGGATTGTTACGTAGATGGCTGATCTGGAGTTCACCCAAGAGCTCATCTAGGCGATTGGCAATCTCGGCTTTGCTGAGTGGTTTGCCACCTTGAACTTGGAGCTCAAGCACAGCTTGGATGTTTTGAGCTACATTGAGTTTTCTGAATACAGAGGCTTCTTGCGGCAAATAAGAAAGACCCATTCTGGCTCTCTCGTGAATTGGCAAGTGCGTGATGTCCGCACCGTCTAAAACAATATTTCCGCCATCGAGAGGGACGAGGCCAACAATCATATAGAAGGATGTTGTTTTACCTGCCCCGTTAGGGCCTAGCAGCCCCACAACCTCTCCGCAGCGCACTTGAACAGATACATCTCGAACCACAGTTCTTGAGCCATAACGTTTTTGTAAGTTATGAGCGCTGAGCGTGGGTGCATTACTGGCTTGAGTTAAATCCGCTGTCATTTCTCTAGTGTTGCTTTTCGTCTTGGTGAAAGTATGGCTCTTGCTAAGGGTAGATCTTCTGGCTTCGCATCATTGGGTGGGATGACTCGATAATACTGCTTTACATCATCGTACTCAATTTTCCAGCCCTTTAATTGATCGAGCATTTGCATATTGAGCAAGCGTTTCAGGGTTGCATCACCTGTGATTGTTAGAAACTCTGTTTTGGAGTCGTAAGTTACCTGGGCACCACGCCCTTGCATAAATTCATCTGCGAGTCCCTCGCGACGCTGCCTGAAGCTCGCTACCTCATTGGGATTACCAATGACATCGACAAATTCATAGCCTTCAGGATCCACTGCAATATGTCCATCTTCACCAGTAACAATCATGCTACCTTTGATAAGAAGAACTTGACCATTGAGGTCGTAAAATTGTTTAACGTCGTTTGCGGAAACTTTCTCCGCCTCCAAGATAAGGGGCTTATCTTGGTCTGCTTTTTCGGCACACACAATATTGGTAAGCAAGAGTCCCAATATAAAAGGGGCTAGTAGATTAAATCGTGTGAGTCGGCAATTAAGGATTGGCCTCATGGATTTCTCCGTGGAGCACGCTCAATGCGGCCCTTTACTTGACCACTTAGCACCATACTTTGTTCGATATTATTAAACACCCCACCTTCAGTAGAGTTCATGATCGACATTCCTTGTTCAAGAGTAATGGGTCGATTCGTTTCAATAATGTCGTCATTAATTAATACTTTGAAATAACTTGAACTAGCCAGCATCCTTAAGGTTGCAGCTTGTGTTGCGGTGGCGTCTTGGGCGGGCCGATAGATAGAGGCGTTATCGTATAAATCCAAGACGGTTAGATCGCCATCCAGATGCCCTGTATCAGCCTTGACCGTTACCGGAGCCTTGTCAGCTTGAAATAAACGCATACGGGGTGTAAGAATATCGATAGATGCATCATCATCGTAGTGGGTTACCTTAACGCCCAGAATTCGGTATTTAGTATTACCAAGTTCATTTAAGGCAGATAGCGCGCCGTCTTTAATGATGTAGTCGGGCTCGTGAAGACGCACTCGTTCTAAGGGGGATTTCTCGGGCGGAGTATTTTTTTGTACCAACCAAAAAGTAGCAAGCGTGAGCGCTCCCATCAAAATTAATGGCATGAGGCGCAGCAGCGTGCGACCAATGCCAAGCTTAATTTGTTGCGGATTGAGCTGCATTGCTTAGTTATGGGCCTTAGCTAGCAATTCCTCATAGCGATTCTGCGCTTTGAGAATGAGGTCACACACTTCACGAACGGCGCCATTACCCCCGTTGCGGATGGTAACCAGGTGACTAAATTCCTTAACGGCCTCATGACCTTGAGCCGGACAAATTCTTAAACCGGCTTGTTTCATCATTTGTAGGTCTGGCCAGTCATCTCCCATAACTGCACAATCTGCTGAAGTTAGCCCCAGTGATTTAACTACCTC
Source organism: Polynucleobacter sp. MWH-Aus1W21 (assembly GCF_018687275.1). Classification (NCBI taxonomy): domain Bacteria; kingdom Pseudomonadati; phylum Pseudomonadota; class Betaproteobacteria; order Burkholderiales; family Burkholderiaceae; genus Polynucleobacter; species Polynucleobacter sp. MWH-Aus1W21. Next base: position 2,077,825 of record NZ_CP061287.1, on the reverse strand, counting down.
TGCTAATGCGATCGCTTTATTTTCAACACCCATGTGAACATGCTTGATTCCAAGCTCTTCGCAACGCGCCAAAACCATCTTGGAATTTCTGCCAGTAATGATGGCGGTAGGAATACCGCATTGCTCTAATAATTTGATACCCAATCCATCTTGAATATCAAAAGCTTTTAAAGACTCTTTGCCATCAGCACCGATCCAAACCTGCCCGTTAGTGAGAACGCCATCAACATCCAAAACTAGGAGCTTTACTTGACCTGCACGCTCCCAGGCTTGCGGGTATTGAGATAAAGGGTTGGTGTTATGAGTGCTAAAGGCGCTGGGCATGAATTGATCGATTGCTAAAAAAATTAAATAACTTTGGCTGCAAATAAATCATGCAGATTTAGGGCACCTAATAAATGGCCTTTATCGTCAGTTACGACTAGGTGGTTGATGCGATGTTTTTCCATCATCTCAATCGCTTCTTCAGCTAGCAGTTCAGCCGGGATGGTACGAGGATCAGCAGTAGTTGCGCTCTCAAGTTTGATGCCATCTAGGTTGGTGGTTTTTTCTAGAAGGCGACGTAAATCACCGTCGGTCAATATGCCAAACACTTTTTTGTTGGTATCTAAAATGACCACCATACCCATACGTTTTGATGTCATCTCTAATAAGGCATCTTGAAGTGATGCATCGATAGAGATCTTTGGGGTATCTGCAAAGCTGCGCATGACTTCGCTGACGTGCATCAATTGTTTGCGACCTAGTCTACCGCCTGGATGAGAGCGAATGAAGTCTTCCGCCTCAAAACCGCGCGCGTCTAGCAATGCAACTGCCAATGCATCACCCATAGCTAATGCTGCAGTGGTACTAGTGGTGGGCGCGAGATTTAATGGGCAGGCTTCTTTTTCAACGCTGGTATCTAAGTGAGCATCTGCCAATTTAGCAAGAGATGAATTTGGTGCACCGGTGAGGGCAATCAGTTTTGCGCCAGTGCGTTTCACAATAGGGACAATAGTCAAAAGCTCATCTGTCTCGCCAGAGTTAGACAGTGCTACAAAAACATCGTCTCTGGTGACCATTCCTAGATCGCCATGGCTAGCTTCGGCTGGATGAACAAAAAAGGCTGGGGACCCGGTAGAGGCGAAGGTGGCGGCAATTTTGCGGGCAATATGCCCCGATTTGCCGATTCCAGAAACCACGATTCTGCCTTTGCAGCCATGCAAAAGTTCAACCGCCAGTACAAGGGCGTCGGCATTGACGCCTTCTAGGCGATCACGCATTGTTTGCAGTGCAGCAGCCTCAATGGAGAGGGTGTCGCGCGCAAGCTTTAGGGTACGTTCACGAGTCTTAGCTATCATCAAGTAAGTATATGCCGTCAGTCCTTCAATTAACCCTCATTCTCCTGGCCTCGGGTGTGGCCGGAGTAGTTATTTTCCGCTATTTTGGCTTGCCACCTATTTTGGGCTATTTGGCCATTGGCGTTCTGATTGGCCCCCATGCCTTCGGTCTGGCAAATGATTCGGCCACGGTCAAGTATTTGGCTGAATTCGGGGTGGTTTTCTTGATGTTCTCGATTGGTCTGGAATTTAACCTGCATAAATTGCGGGCAATGCGATCTATCGTATTTGGCCTTGGTGGCAGCCAAGTCATTCTGACCATGCTGCTGGCAATTCCGGCTAGCTTGTTAATGAATTGGATATACCCCATCTCTTGGCACGCTGCGATAGCATTAGGTGGTGCGCTGGCGATGTCATCAACCGCAATTGTGACCAAGCTCATTTCTGATCGTGCTGAATTGGAGACAGAACATGGTCGCAATGTAGTGGGTATTTTGTTATTCCAAGATTTGGCCGTAGTCTTCTTATTGATCTTATTGCCGTCACTTGGAAAAAATCCTTCGGACTTATTTGTTGCACTGACTGCGGCCTCAATCAAAATCACGGTTGCCTTGGTATTGATTTTCTTCATTGGCCAAAGTTTGATGAGTCATTGGTTTAGATTGGTTGCCAAACTGCGCTCACAAGAGTTATTCATGCTGAACCTCTTGTTGATTGTGCTCGGCATGGCGGGGCTAACAGAGCATTTTGGTTTGTCGCTAGCGCTTGGCGCTTTCTTGGCTGGTATGTTGATTTCTGAAACCCCTTATCGCCATCAGGTGGAAGAAGATGTAAAACCATTCCGCGATGTCTTGCTGGGCCTCTTCTTTATTACGATTGGCATGTTGCTCGATTTCAATGTCATTCGCGAGCAGTGGGTGCTTGTTTTAGCTTTGCTAATCGGCCCGTTAATTTTTAAGTTTGGCTTAATCGCTTTACTCTCTAGAGTCTTTGGCTCCAGCCCTGGCATCTCCATTAGAACTGGCTTGTGTCTGGCTCAGGCAGGTGAATTTGGTTTTGTGTTGCTCAATCAAATTGATGGTTTAGATTTGATTGACCCAATATTGAGTCAAGCAGTATTGGCAGCTATGTTGATCTCCATGTTCTGCGCACCTTTCTTTATTGAATACAGCGATCGTATTGCGATGCGTTTCTCTAGCAATGAGTGGTTGTTGCAATCACTTGCTCTTACTCGTGTCGCCGCCAAGAGTGTGCGCAATGAAAACCATGTTGTTATTTGTGGCTTCGGTCGTTCAGGTCAAAGCTTGGCACGCATGCTTGACCAAGAAAAGATTCCCTACATTGCATTGGATTTGGATCCAGATCGTGTCAAAGAAGCTGCGGCTGCTGGTGATAACGTGGTCTACGGCGATGCAAGCCGTGAAAACTATTTAGTGGCCGCAGGTCTCTCTAGAGCAAAGGCGGTAGTCATTACCTATGCTGATACTGCAGCAAGCATGCGCGTTCTCCGTCAAGTTGAGCATTTGCGTCCGGGCATGACTGTATTGGTGCGCACTAGAGATGATGCGGACATTGCGAAGTTACAGGCCGCTGGAGCTACAGAAGTCGTGCCTGAATTAATCGAAGGCAGTTTGATGATTGCCTCACATGTTCTACTTATCATGGGTGTGCCCATGCGTAAAGTGGTGCGACGCATAACAACAGCAAGGGAAGAGCGCTATAGCTTGTTGAGGGGTTACTTCCGCGGATCTGCGGATGATGACTTTGGTTCGAATGAGTCTTGGCGCTTGCATGCCATTACTCTGTTGCCCCATTCACAGGCAATTGGTAAAACCTTGGGTGAGCTTGACTTGGATGAAGAAGGCGTCAACGTTCAGGCAGTGCGTCGTAAAGGTCGAAATGCGGATTACGTGAAGCTTGACCCCACTCCAGACCTACAGCTAGAAGCTAACGATATTTTGGTGATCTCAGGTAATTCAGAGGCAACGGATTTAGCTGAAGCTAAATTACTCTGAGATCAGATAGAGTCTCACTTTTTCTTTTTGCCCACTGCAGGAGTAATAGTTTTACGAGTGAGCAATGGCGCTAAGTAGTGACCCGTAAAGCTCACTTCATTTTTCGCGACATCTTCTGGCGTGCCAGTAGCAATAATCTGTCCACCGCCAGCGCCACCCTTAGGCCCTAAGTCAATAATCCAATCTGCCGTCTTAATGACGTCGAGATTGTGCTCAATAATGACAATCGTATTGCCCTGTTTCTTGAGTGTCTGAATCACTGTTAGTAGCAACTGGATATCATGGAAATGCAAGCCAGTAGTTGGTTCATCAAGGATGTACAAGGTTCTGCCAGTGTCCCGCTTAGAAAGCTCTAGAGAGAGTTTTACGCGTTGTGCCTCGCCACCAGATAGGGTGGTTGCGCTTTGTCCAAGCTTCACATAGCCGAGACCTACATCTAGTAATGTTTTGAGTTTGCGCTTCACTACCGGAACTGCTTCAAAGAATTCATGGGCTTGCTCGATAGTCATCGATAGCACTTCATGAATATTCTTACCTTTGTAGCGAATATCTAAAGTTTCGCGGTTGTAGCGCTTCCCGTGACAAACGTCGCAAGGTACATAGACGTCTGGCAAAAAGTGCATTTCTACTTTGAGGACGCCATCACCCTCACAAGAATCGCAGCGACCACCTTTAACGTTAAAGGAGAAACGACCTGCCTCATAGCCACGTTCACGTGATGCGGGAACTCCAGCAAAGAGTTCTCTAATAGGGGTAAATAGTCCTGTGTAGGTTGCAGGATTAGAGCGTGGAGTTCTACCGATCGGAGATTGGTCAACGCTAATCACCTTATCGAAATGCTCTAGACCCTTGATTGCATCGTGTGCTGCAGGCTCTGCATTCGAGCCATATAGATGTTGTGCAACTGCATGATGCAAGGTGTCATTAATTAAGGTGGATTTACCCGAACCTGATACGCCGGTAACGCAAGTCAGCAAGCCAACTGGAATCTTCGCATGTACAGATTGCAAGTTATTGCCACGTGCACCAATAATCTCCAAGAAGCGATCATTTACTGGAATACGTTTTTCTGGAACCGCAATCGCTTCACGGCCAGCGAGGTATGCACCAGTTAAAGAGTTCGGATTTGCTTCCACTTCTGCAGGCGTACCTTGTGCAACTACTTCGCCACCATGAACGCCAGCACCAGGGCCGATATCAATGACCCAGTCAGAGGCACGAATCATATCTTCATCATGCTCAACGACTAAGACGCTATTACCTAAATCACGTAAGTGTTTTAAGGTGCCAATCAGTCGATCGTTATCGCGTTGATGCAGGCCAATTGATGGTTCATCCAATACGTACATGACGCCTGTTAAGCCAGAGCCTATCTGGCTTGCCAGACGGATACGTTGAGCTTCGCCACCCGACAGTGTGTCAGCGCTTCGCTCTAGAGAAAGATAGTCTAGACCGACGTCATTTAAGAAGCGTAGGCGTGCACCGATCTCTTTAACGATCTTGTCGGCAATTTCTCGTTTAGCGCCTTTGAGCTCAAGGGCTTCAAAATATTCTTTAGCTTCCTTGAGTGGCAGGGCGCTAATTTCATAAATAGCGCGAGATTGTTTTTTCTCACCCACTTTGACAAAGCGCGCTTCTTTGCGTAAACGACTACCGTTACATTCTGGGCAAGTTTGTACGTTTTGATAGCGCGATAGTTCCTCACGTACTGTCATCGAATCCGTTTCGCGATATCGCCTTTCAAAGTTGGCAACAATGCCTTCGAAAGCATGTTCGCGAATACTATTCTTGCCACGCTCATTGATGTACTCAAATGGGATGGTGACATCACCGGAGCCCAGGAGAATGAGATCTTGCTGTTTTTTGTTTAGAGTCTCAAATGGCTTCTCGACATCAAAGCCACCATGTTTAGCAAGGGTCTGGAGTAGTTTGAAGTAGAACTGGTTGCGACGATCCCAGCCTTTAATGGCTCCGGATGCTAGCGATAAATCAGGGTGAGCAACGATACGCTTTGGATCAAAGAAAGATTGGTGGCCTAAGCCGTCACAGGATGGGCAGGCACCCATTGGATTATTGAACGAGAAGAGACGCGGCTCTAATTCTTGTAAGGAGTATGAGCAAACTGGGCAAGCAAACTTACTTGAGAAGATCATCTCTTTGCCAGTATCCATATCGACGATCATGGCTTTACCATCGGCAAGGCGTAATGCAGTTTCAAAGGATTCTGCTAAACGTTGCTGAATGTCGGGTCTAACTTTAATGCGGTCAACAACTACTTCAATCGAGTGTTTATCGTTTTTCTTCAATGTTGGCAGTTGATCGACTTCAAAGATCTCCGCCTTAGCAGCGTTAGCTGTGCCGCCACCAGAGCGCACCCGAAAGCGTACAAAGCCTTGTGCCTGCAAGTCTTGGAAGAGGTCAACGAATTCACCTTTACGCTCGCTTACAACGGGAGCCAGAATCATTAACTTCGTTTCTTCTGGCATCGACAGTACGGTGTCTACCATTTGTGAAACGCTTTGTGCTTCCAATGGGAGATCGTGATCGGGGCAGTGTGGCGTTCCAGCACGTGCAAATAACAAACGCAAGTAGTCATGAATCTCAGTAACAGTACCAACAGTCGATCGAGGGTTATGGCTGGTTGCTTTTTGCTCAATCGAAATCGCTGGCGATAGTCCTTCAATCGTGTCAACGTCTGGCTTTTCCATCAGTTGCAAAAACTGACGTGCATAAGCTGAGAGAGACTCAACATAGCGGCGCTGGCCTTCTGCATACAGAGTGTCGAAAGCTAATGAGCTTTTGCCTGAGCCGGATAAGCCGGTGAGGACGACTAATTTCTCTCTAGGGATGTCTAGATTGATGTTTTTGAGGTTGTGGGTGCGGGCACCGCGGATCTTGATTTCGTTATTCATGATTTTTTAGCGTAACTTGTTAATATAGCTCTTTCCCATGAATCCTTCTGAACTCCGCTCCACTCTGGCCTTAGCAGGCATCTTTGGCCTCCGTATGTTGGGCTTATTTCTGCTATTGCCCATCTTCAGCATTCATGCGCGAGGCTTGCCGGGCGGTGAGCATGCCCTTTGGGTGGGCTTGACCCTCGGAATCTTCAATATTGTTCAGGCCTGTTTTTATATCCCTTTAGGCCGTTTATCTGACCGAATTGGGCGTAAACCAGTTGTTTTATGGGGTCTGTCCTTATTTGTAGCTGGCGCTCTGATTTGTGCCGCCAAAGATGATTTGTTGTGGATTGCGATTGGCCGCGGAATTATGGGTGCCGGAGCGGTTTCAGCTGCTATCTCAGCCTGGGTGGCTGATTTAACCCGAGAGCAAGTCCGCACCCGAGCCATGGCCTTAGTTGGCGGCAGTATTGCCCTGTCATTTGCATTGTCATTAGTTATTGCAGCACCAATTTATCGCGCCATTAGTCTTAGTGGAATTTTTATTGTTCTGGCGGTATTGGGCGTAGTTGCAATGTTCGTCACTTACTACGTGCTACCCACAAATAAGCCTGAAGTAAAAGTTCAGCAAGCTTCTTTGAAGGAAGTCTTTTTCCGCCCTGAGTTGATGCGTTTAAATATTGGTGTATTTGTATTGCATGCAACCCAGGTGGCTATGTTCTTAGTAGTACCAAGACTTTTAGTGCAAGCTGGTTTACCGCTCTCATCACATTGGGAAATCTATTTACCAGTAGTGCTGCTATCGTTTTTCTTCATGGCCCCTGCAATTATTTATGGCGAGAAGAAGCAGAAATTAAGAACCGTTCTTTTGATCGCAATTGTTTCATTGCTAGTTGCAGAATTGATCTTTACGCAAGCAAATTCAGTAATGATGATTGCGGGTGCATTACTAGTTTATTTTGTAGGCTTTAATTTACTCGAAGCCTTACAACCCTCTTTGGTGTCACGTTTTGCTAAAGAATCCAAGGGTACAGCATTAGGTGTTTACAACACCACCCAATCCATTGGACTCTTTACAGGGGCTGCATTTGGAGGTTATTTGATGGATAGCCATGGTGATTTATCGGTCTTTGCAATGGGCGCGGCGCTCCTAGTTTGCTGGCTTATAATTGCTTGGTCGATGGGTGAAATGCCAACGAGAGCAACAGATTCAAAGGATGTAGCCACAAAGACATAACCGCAGCTTCATAGATTAAATAAAAGCGAGCAGTTTATTTTTAGTAGTAATAACGGTAGTATTTTTCTTCGGGAGACAACATGGCTTCGGTAAATAAAGTCATCATCGTAGGTAACGTAGGACGCGATCCAGAAACACGTTACATGCCAAGCGGCGACGCTGTTACAAACATTTCAGTAGCAACATCAGATCGCTACAAAGATAAGCAAACTGGCGAAATGAAAGAAACCACAGAATGGCACCGCGTTGCATTCTTTGGCAAGCTTGCAGAAATCGCTGGTCAGTACCTCAAAAAAGGTTCACAGGTTTACGTTGAAGGTCGTTTGCGTACTCGTAAATGGACTGACGCTAGTGGCCAAGAAAAGTATTCCACAGAGATCGTTGCAGAAACTATGCAAATGCTTGGTGGCAAGCCAGTTGGTGGCGGTGGTGATGGTGGTGAAAGCTATAGCCGCTCAAAGCCGGCTGAGCAGTCTGCTCCAGCGGCATCAAGCGCTGCATCATTGGGCGCAATGGACGACGATATTCCGTTTTAAGCATTACTAAATAACTCGCTAGTTGTTACTTGGTGAGTTGAATAGCAAAAACCCCTTTTAGGATTACCTACAAGGGGTTTTTATTTGTCTACTTTTAAAACTGAGTAATTTATTTACTGTCTTGAGTGACGAATATTTTCAGGCCACGGCGAGTTGTGATCAGTGCGAAATGGGTTGATATCTAATCCACCACGTCTTGTATAGCGCGCATACACAGAAAGCTTCTCTGGTTTGCACTGACGCTTGATATCCGTAAAAATAGTTTCTACGCAATGCTCATGGAACTCACCAAGCTGTCTAAAGCCAATCAGGTAGCGCAATAAACCTTCTTCCAGAATTGGCCTACCTTGGTAACGAATTTGTACACTTGCCCAATCTGGTTGGCCCGTGACTGGGCAATTAGATTTGAGTAAGTGAGAAACAAGACATTGCTCTATCGGGCCAAAGGATTCATTCACGCCCAATAGGCTTGGGTCAGCAGGCAGGTTTGGATCAATCTCAATATCCAGGCGATCCATTAAGATGCCACCCATTTCTTGCATACCTTTTTTTGAGATTACTTCCGTAGGGTTGATACGTGTTGTGATCTTGCTACCAGCAACCGCAGATAAGTCTGTAATGAGCCGCTCTTTCACTTCATTCTCGTCTTCAAAGCGTGCGCTGTTGAGGCTATTGAGATAGAGCTTGAACGATTTAGACTCAATCATATTAGGCGAGTCTGCAGGAATCTGAAACTCAGCCAAGGCAATTTGAGGCTTCCCTTTTTTATTGAGCCAGCTCAGTTCAAAAGCGTTCCAAATATCCACTCCAACAAACGGCAACGCTTGATTTTCTTTGATAGCTAGCTTCTTCCGGTTCTCAGATCTTGGAATGGGAAATAACAAACTCGGATCATATTGATCTGGATATTGTGTAGATTGTCCGAGCGGTAGTGTTGCCATGAATTATTTTATTTCTTAGGCTTATTAGATACACCCGATACTACGTGACCTGTTGGCGCAACAGATGCGGCAGATTGGCAATGACCAGTTTGATCGTCAAAGAAGAAGTCTGGCTCAAATTCTCGTAGGAACTCACTCTTGGAAAGTCCACCCAAGAACATCGCCTCATCCACATCAATACCCCATGCCATCAGAGTGCGAATAGCACGTTCGTGTGCGGGAGCGGAGCGTGCCGTCACTAGTGCCGTACGAATGCGCATGCCATTTTCACTGGTGGAGCGTTGCAGTCTGTGGAGAGCTTCGAGCAATGGCTTGAATGGGCCTGGAGGCAATGGAATATCAACCTTCTTGCTCTCATGGTCTACAAAAGCTTCGAGACCTTTTTTCTGAAACACTTGCTCAGCTTCGTCGGAAAACAGTACCGCGTCTCCGTCAAATGCGATACGAATTTCATTGGGATGAGATTCAGCAGTTTTGCTGGACTCTGGAAATACACGCGCCGCAGGAAATCCAGCATCAATCGTTGCACGTACATCATCTTCATTTGCAGATAAGAAAAGGTTGGCGTGAAGTGAGCGTAGGTAATGGTACGGAGGGCGACCTCTAGTGAATACGCCGCGTTCAAGATGCAATCCGTGATGCTCTGCAGAACGGAAGACTCGTAGACCACTCACAGGATCGTTACGAGAGAGAATCACTACCTCAACACGCTGCTCACCTTCTTCATTAAAAGCGAGCAGTTTCTTAACCAGTGGAAAGGCTACCCCTTTTTGGGCTGCCGCACCCAGACGCTCAAGCTGTAATTTCATATAAGCACTGTCATCGGTAGATTCGAAGATACGGTTCTCTTCTTCGAAATCAAACAGGGCGCGCGAAGAGATCGCGACGACAAGTTTTCCGGTGAGTGTGTATGACATCTTTAAATTGGACTTATTTCAGGAATAGACGATATGCAGGATTGTTACTCTCATCCCAGTGTGGATAGCCCAGGCCAGCCAAGAAGCTTTGGAACTTCTTTTGTTCATTTTTGGGTACCTGTAGGCCAACTAGAATGCGTCCATAGTCAGCACCATGGTTGCGGTAGTGGAACAAACTGATATTCCAGTTAGGTGCCATGCTGGTTAAAAACTTCATCAAAGCGCCTGGACGCTCTGGGAACTCAAAACGATAAAGCAGCTCATCTTTGGCAAGCGCAGAGTGTCCGCCCACCATATGACGTAAATGTGACTTTGCTAATTCGTCGTGAGTCAGGTCAATCGTTGCAAACTTCGCTTTACGAAAATGCTTTGAAATTGTTTCGCTATCGCCAGCTTTTTGTGTGCTGATACCAACAAAAATATGCGCTTCACTTTGGTCGCCAATGCGATAGTTAAATTCAGTTACATTGCGTTTGCCAAGCAATTCGCAGAAGCGTTTGAAGGAGCCGCGCTCCTCAGGAATTGTCACTGCAAATACGGCTTCGCGGAACTCGCCAACGTCTGCGCGTTCAGCTACAAAGCGCAGGCGGCTAAAGTTCATATTAGCCCCGCAAGCCACAGCCACTAGGGTTTTCTTCTTGATCCGTTTTTTCTCAACGTACTTCTTCATTCCAGCAATGGCAAGTGCGCCAGCGGGCTCCAGAATGCTGCGAGTATCGGTGAAGACATCATTAATCGCTGCACAGATTTCATCTGTATCGACGGTGATAATTTCATCGACTACTTTTTTGCAAATGCGGAATGTTTCTTTGCCGACGAGTTTCACAGCAGTGCCGTCTGAGAATAAGCCAACATCTTTCATCTCAATGCGCTTATTCGCCTTGAGTGATTGATTCATGGCATCTGAGTCTGAGGCTTGAACGCCAATTACTTTTGTCTTTGGACTAACTGCTTTGATGTATTCGCCAATACCTGCAATTAGGCCACCGCCACCAATAGCTACAAATACCGCATCGATTGGTTTTTCATATTGGGTAAAAATTTCATGGGCAATGGTTCCCTGTCCTGCAATGACATCCGGATCGTCGAATGGATGAACGAAAGTGAGACCCCGTTTTTTGCCTAAAACTTCAGAATGCTTGAAAGCATCACTATAGGATTCGCCATGAAGGATGATTTCGACCCAAGATCCGCCTCGAGCCTTAACCGCATCAATTTTGACGCTAGGAGTGGTCACCGGCATCACGATTACGGCTTTGCACTTCATTTTGGCTGCCGATAGGGCAACACCTTGGGCATGATTACCTGCGGAAGCTGCGATAACCCCGCGTTTTAAGGCTTCCGGGGGTAAATGGGCCATTTTGTTGTAGGCGCCACGCAGTTTGAAGGAGAAAACCGGTTGGTTATCTTCCCTTTTAAGGAGAACCTGGTTGCCCAAACGTTTTGTCAGCTCGGGGGCGGGCTGAAGTTCGGTTTCTCTGGCTACATCATAGACGCGAGCCGATAAAATTTTCTTTAAATAGTTCGTTGCCATCCAATGAGCGTACCACGGATGGCTCCTAAGCCCTTAGATTTGCAAGGGTTTATCTAATTTAGGAGCAGCTTTCTTGGAATACTGCCAGTATCAGGATTGCTCTATTAAAATGCTTATTTATCAAATATGTCGCTATGAACGCCCCACTAGCTTTGAACCAGTTGCTGGACGCTGAGGCGGGTTCCCCCCGTCTGCGTGAAATTCCCTACAACTACACCTCCTTTTCCGATCGAGAGATTGTTATTCGTCTATTGGGCGAGGAGTCATGGCGCGTTCTAAATAACTTACGAGGCGTTCGCCGTACTGGCCGTTCTGCGCGGATGTTATTTGAAATTCTGGGTGATATCTGGGTTGTTCAACGTAACCCATTCTTGCAAGATGATTTGCTCGATAGTCCAAATCGTCGCAAGCAATTAATCGATGCTCTCTGGCATCGCTTGGGCGAAGTCAAGAAGCGCAATAGCGGCGACTCTGCAGATCAAGTGGAAATTTTATTAAGCGCTGCCTATCGCGCAATAGAAAATTTTGAAAATGGATTTAAAGAAGTTGAAGTAACTCGTAAGCGTGCCCGCAAAGAGTTGGGCCGTCACACTGCTGCCGACAATATTTGTTTTGATGGTGTATCTCGTGCTGCTCATGTTACTGATGCAACAGACTGGCGTGTTGAGTTTCCGCTCGTCGTTCTCAAGCCTGACTACGAATCCGAAATTCCGGGTTTAGTGAAAGCTTGTGTTGAATTAGGTTTGACCATTATTCCTCGTGGAGGCGGCACTGGTTATACCGGTGGTGCAATTCCGCTCTATGCAATGTCTGCAGTCATTAACACTGAGAAGTTGCAAGATATTGGCGGTGTCAAAGCTAAAAAACTTCCTGGCCTTGACCGCGAAGTGTCAACCATCTTCACGGGCGCGGGTGTTGTTACTCGCCGCGTATCAGATGCTGCGGAGCATGCTGGACTTGTGTTTGCGGTCGATCCTACCTCCGCAGATGCTAGCTGTATTGGTGGCAATATTGCGATGAATGCTGGTGGTAAAAAAGCAGTTCTTTGGGGAACGGCTTTAGATAATCTCGCTAGCTGGCGCATGGTTGATCCAGAAGGCAATTGGTTAGATGTGGAACGTCTTGATCACAACATGGGCAAGATTCATGATGTGGCAATGGTGCGCTTTCAATTGACTTGGTCTGATGGAAATAATGAGCCTGGTCAACGCATTCTTAAAACAGAATTGCTAGAAGTTGAAGGTAAACGTTTCCGTAAAGAAGGTTTAGGCAAAGACGTTACTGATAAATTTTTATCTGGTTTGCCTGGCGTGCAAAAAGAAGGTTGCGATGGTTTGATTACCAGTGCAACTTGGGTTTTGCATCGCATGCCTAAATTTATGCGGACGGTTTGTTTGGAGTTTTTTGGACAAGCACGCGAAGCTATTCCGAGCATTGTAGAAATCAAGGCTTACTTAGACGGTCTCAGCAAACAAGGCGGGCCAATTTTGGCTGGTCTTGAGCATTTAGATGATCGTTATTTAAGAGCGGTTGGTTACTCAACGAAATCTAAGCGCAATAGTTTGCCGAAGATGGTATTGATTGGCGATATTGCTGGTGATGATGAAGAGGCTGTAGCCGCAGCTACTAGTGAAGTAGTACGCATGGCTAACTTAAGGGTTGGCGAAGGCTTTATTGCCGTTAGCGCAGAAGCGCGTAAGAAGTTTTGGTTGGATCGCGCTCGTACAGCTGCGATTGCCCGTCATACAAACGCCTTTAAGATCAATGAAGACGTCGTAATTCCTTTGCCCCGTATGGGCGAGTACACCGATGGTATTGATCGCATCAATATTGAGCTCTCTCTCAAAAATAAGCTGCAAGTACTCGATGGTCTAGAGGCTTTCTTGAAAAAGAGCGCTCTACCACTTGGTAAGAGTGATGCTGAGTATGAGATTCCAACAGCAGAAATCTTGGGCGATCGTGTTCAGCAAGCGCTAGATTTAATTGCTAAGGTTCGTGGAAAGTGGGCTGATTGGCTCACTCAGATGGATACGTATTTCCCGCAACTACAAAATTACAGCTTGCGCGCTTCTTGGAAAGAAGAAGTGCGTTCAGAATTGCGCATCATCTTTGGTGGTCTGGCATTTGAGCCCATCCTCACTGAGTTGGAGGCTATTCACAAAAATATTCTGCGCAAGCGCGTATTCGTAGCGTTGCACATGCATGCTGGTGATGGAAACGTACACACCAATATTCCAGTGAACTCCGATGACTACGATATGCTTCAGGATGCGCATCGTGCAGTAGATCGCATTATGAAATTAGCCCGCTCTTTGGATGGCGTTATTTCTGGCGAGCACGGAATTGGCATTACAAAATTAGAGTATTTAACTGAAGCCGAGCTTAAAGACTTCCGTAGCTATAAGAATCGCGTAGATCCAGAAGGTAGATTCAATAAAGGCAAGTTGATGCCACATGCTGATCTCAGTATGGCCTACACACCAAGCTTTGGCTTGATGGGTCACGAGTCGATCATCATGCAGCAAAGTGACATTGGTGCAATTGCTGACAGTGTGAAAGATTGTTTGCGCTGCGGCAAATGTAAGCCTGTTTGCTCAACTCATGTACCACGTGCAAACCTGCTTTACAGCCCGCGTGACAAAATCCTAGCAACATCACTATTGATTGAAGCCTTCTTGTATGAAGAGCAAACTCGCCGTGGCGTTTCAATTCGTCATTGGGAAATGTTTGATGACGTAGCTGCGCATTGCACGGTATGTCACAAGTGTTTGACGCCTTGTCCAGTCAAAATCGACTTTGGTGACGTCACCATGAATATGCGTAATTTATTACGCAAGATGGGTCAGCAACGTTTCAATCCTGGCACGGCTGCTTCCATGTTCTTCCTTAATGCCACCAGCCCGGAAAGCATCCATCTTGCCCGCAAGACGATGATTGGTTGGGGTTATAAGTTACAGCGCTTGGGTAATGATGTGTTGCGTAAGTTTGCAAAAAAGCAAACTGCTCATCCACCTGCAACTGTAGGGAAGCCAAGCGTTAAAGAGCAGGTGATTTTCTTTGTAAATAAGAAGATGCCTGGTAATTTGCCGAAGAAGACGGCGCGCGCATTGTTGGATATTGAAGATGCGAACTATGTGCCGATTATTCGAGATCCTAAAACGACTACTGCGGATACCGAGGCTGTGTTTTATTTCCCGGGTTGTGGCTCCGAGCGTTTGTTCTCACAAGTTGGGCTAGCTACTCAAGCGATGTTGTGGAATGTTGGCGTACAAACTGTTCTTCCTCCGGGTTACCTGTGCTGCGGCTATCCACAGCGCGGTAATGGTGACTTTGATAAGGCTGAGAAGATGATCACGGATAACCGTGTGTTATTCCATCGGGTTGCTAATACTTTGAATTATTTGGACATCAAGACCGTTGTAGTTTCTTGCGGCACTTGTTATGACCAGTTGGCTGGTTATCAGTTTGAGCAGATTTTTCCTGGCTGCCGCATTATTGATATTCATGAGTTCTTGGCTGAGAAGGGCGTCAAGCTCTCTGGCGTCACGGGTGTGAAGTACATGTACCACGATCCTTGTCACTCACCAATGAAGTTGCAGGATCCCTTGAAGACAGTCAATGAGCTAATTCAACTCGAGGATGGCAAAGCAATTGCTAAAAATGATCGTTGCTGCGGCGAGTCGGGTACGTTGGCTGTGACTCGTCCCGATATTTCTACTCAAGTGCGTTTCCGCAAGCAGATTGAAATGGAAAAAGCTGCCAATGAATTGCGTAAAGGTGATTTCACAGGCGACGTTAAAGTGCTGACTAGCTGCCCATCCTGCTTACAAGGTTTGACACGATTTGACGCGGATAGTGATACTACAGCGGATTACATTGTGGTGGAGATGGCGCAGAAGTTGTTAGGCAAAGACTGGATGCAGGACTACGTTGCTAAAGCAAACCAAGGCGGTATTGAGAGGGTTCTCGTTTAATGATTCCAAGCAATATCGTTGTGCATCAACAGTCCAAGGTGTTAGAGCTCTCATACGAGAATGGTCGGACTTATAAATTACCCTTTGAGTTTCTAAGAGTTCTATCTCCCTCTGCTGAGGTTCAAGGTCACGGACCCGGACAGGAAACATTGCAAACTGGTAAGCGCGATGTCTTGATTGCGAACATTGAGCCTGTTGGGCACTATGCTCTGAAGCCAAGTTTTTCCGATGGACATGATTCAGGGTTGTATTCGTGGGATTTTTTGTATTTTTTATGCGAAAACCAAGAGCAGTTATGGAAAGAGCATTTAGATAAATTGGCTGCTGCTGGTCTTGATCGTGATGCGCCTATGGTGCAGGCAGGACAGTCGGGCGGTCATTCTTGTGGAAGTCACTAATGAGTAAAACGCATTTTGGTTATCAAAGCGTTGATGAGACTGAGAAGGCCGGTAAGGTTGCTGAAGTATTTCACTCAGTAGCTAGTAAATACGATGTGATGAATGACTTGATGTCATTTGGTTTGCATCGTGTTTGGAAAAAAATTACGATTGCACGTGCAAATGTTCGTCCCGGTCAAAAGGTTCTAGATATTGCTGGTGGTACTGGTGACTTAGCTGCTGCATTTGCAAAAGCAGCGGACTGGGGTCGTAATCCCGATGCTCAAGTTTGGTTGAGCGACATCAATGCCTCAATGCTGGGGGTTGGTCGTGATCGACTTTTAGATCGCGGAATGGCTTTACCTTGCGTGCAGTTTGATGCGGAAAAAATTCCTTTCCCTAACAATCATTTTGATGTGGTGACGGTTGCTTTTGGTCTGCGTAATATGACCCACAAAGATGTGGCTTTAGGTGAAATGCGTCGCGTAATAAAGCCAGGTGGACGTGTTTTGGTGTTGGAGTTTTCTAAGCCTGATGCCTTTTTGCAGCCCGTATATGACACTTATTCTTTTAAGGTTTTGCCATGGTTGGGCGAAAAGATTGCGCAAGATTCAGAGAGCTATCGCTATTTGGCAGAATCCATTCGCATGCATCCTGATGCCCAAACCCTCAAAGAAATGATGTTAGGAGTGGGTTTTGATGAAGTGGAAACCCATAGGATGACTGGGGGTATCGTTGCCCTACATATTGGTATTAAATACTGATAGTTGTATAGTTTTTAAAGTCTTAAAAACTAAAGAAATTCAGCAGTTATACGAGGGAGTACAGATTCATGAATAAACATTTTTTTAAAGCAATACTTTTAAGTCTTACTTTAATTTTTGCAACAGTGGGTCATGCTGATGCTGCTCGATTGGGTGGCGGTAAGAGCGTGGGTAGAGCACCGAGCGCTCCAATCCAAAAGCAAGCTGCGCCAGCACAAAAGCCTGCACAGCAAGCTCAGCCTGCTGCTCCAGCTCCAGCCCCTCAAGCACCTGCACCTAGTCGTTTTGGCGGTATGGGCGGTATTTTGGGTGGCTTAGCTGCTGGCTTGGGTATTGGTTACCTTTTATCCCATTTTGGTTTGGGTGAAGCGGCCTCATCTTTGATTACTGGTTTATTGATTGCTGTTTTGGCGGGCTTTGCGATCATGTTTGTAATGCGCAAACTCATGCCAAAAATGTCCAGTGCAGGCCAGAGCCCTAATCTTTCCCCTAATGGAATGCAGCGTACTGGTTTAGATCAGACGCCAAGACAAGAGCCCGCTTTTACTCCTGCCGCAAATGCATTTGGTGGTGTTGGCGTTGAACCTGAGTCATTTCAATCAACCTTGCCTCCTGGGTTTGATCAACAAACATTCTTAGAGAATGCCAAACAATATTTTGCGACCTTGCAAAAAGCTTGGGATCAAGGTGATCTTGCTTCCTTGCGAGAATTTACAACTCCAGAAATGTTTGCCACAATCCAGCAGGATTTAGCGGGTCGTACTGATGCAAGCAATCAGACCGATGTTGTGACTATTAATGCTCAGCTCTTAGGAATTGAGACGGCCGACGGACACTATTTCTGTAGCGTTCAGTTCAGCGGCATGATTCGTGAGCAGCAGGGCGCACCAGCGAGTGACTTCTCCGAAATTTGGAATCTAAGCAAGCCGGTAGAGGGGCCTGGCGGCTGGGTACTAGCGGGTATCTCCCAGTTGGTTTAAGCTTTAGGTACTTGCCGTCGGAAAACCCGCACTTGTGCGGGTTTTTTACACTTATGAACACACATTTCTCAACTACCCATACGATTGCCTCCAGCGCTGCCTGTCGGGGGATAAACCATGTTTTGGGTAGTGAGCCATGGGCGAGTGCTGAGTTGGCTCGCCATGCTAATAAAACTATTTTGTTGCAGCTTCCGCTGGGTAATTTATGTTTTGAGATCAAGCCTGATGGTTTATTGGCAAGCCTAAAAGAGATTGAGATCCCTGCACTTGCTTTAGAGGTTTCCTCAAAAGCACTGAGTGATTTGGCTGGCAGCACTGGTTCATTGCGCGAGCAAGCCTTCAAGGCGGTAAAAATTACTGGTGATGCAGACTTGGCTCAACTTTTGGGGCGCCTTGCTGGGCAGTTGCGCTGGGAATACGAGGAAGATTTAGCACGTTTAGTGGGTGATGCACCAGCAAACTTTGCGGTAAGACAGGGGAAAAAGTTTGTCTCCGCCACTCACTCTGCTGTTGCTGATTTACTGGACAATGTAGTGGAGTATGTCAGCGAAGAGAGAAAAGTGCTTTTAAATAAACGAGATTTTATGGTCCGTAAATCTGAATTAAGCCAATTACGCGAATCAGTGGATCGCATGGAAAAGCGCATTCAACTTTTAGAGCAAAAGGCTAAATAATCGTGCGTCGCATTGCTCGTCTTTACTTCATCTTTTTTACTGCTTGGCGTTATGGTTTACTGCCACTGCTTCGCGATCTCTTAAGACCAGGCATTCGCCGTGGCTTCTTAACCATGCTTTGTTGGATTTCTCCTGGCACACATTTGCCTAGAGGTGAGCGTATTCGATTAACGCTTGAAGCGCTGGGTCCTATATTTGTAAAGTTTGGCCAAGTTCTTTCCACGCGTCGTGACTTATTGCCAGAAGATATCGCCAATGAGTTGGCCAAGCTTCAGGATCAAGTTCCGCCATTCTCAAATGAAGAATCTCGCCGCTTAATTGAGAAAGATCTAGGGCAGCCGATTGAGGAAGTATTTATTAGTTTTGATGCAACTCCTGTTGCTAGTGCATCGGTGGCTCAAGTTCATTTTGGAGTATTGCGCGGTACAGAAAAACACCCCGAATGGGAAGGTCGTGCAGTAGCCATCAAAGTTCTTCGTCCGGGGATACTGCCTGTAATCAACGGTGATTTGGCATTGATGTATGACCTTGCTAAGGTTATTGAAAAAAGTTCCGAGGATGGCCGCCGTTTAAAGCCGCGTGAAAATGTTGCAGAGTTTGATACATATTTGCATGATGAATTAGACCTCATGCGCGAAGCTGCTAATGCAAGTCAACTTCGCAGGCAATTTACAGATTCTAAAAAGTTAATGATCCCAGAAATGTATTGGGATCTATGCCATACCAATGTGATTGTGATGGAGAGAATGTATGGCATCTCGATTGGAAAAACTGCGGCCCTACGAGAGGCTGGCGTTGACTTTAAAAAGCTGGCTGCAGATGGCGTAGAGATATTCTTTACTCAGGTATTTGAGTATGGATTCTTCCATGCAGATATGCATCCAGGCAATATCATGATTAGCTTGGAGCCAGAAACATTTGGTCGCTTCATTTCGCTTGATTTTGGAATCGTTGGTGCATTAAGCGAGACTGATAAAAACTATTTAGCACTTAATTTTTTAGCATTCTTTAATCGTGATTACCGACGTGTTGCTGAGTTGCATATTGAGTCAGGTTGGGTTCCCGCTAATACCCGCGTTGAAGAATTAGAGGGTGCGGTGCGTTCTGTTTGTGAGCCCTATTTTGATCGCCCACTAAAAGAAATTTCTCTGGGTATTGTGTTGATGCGATTATTTCAAACTTCGCGCCGCTTTAAAGTAGAAATTCAGCCGCAACTGACTTTGTTGCAAAAAACGCTCTTGAATGTAGAGGGGTTGGCTCGTCAACTTGACCCTGATCTGGATCTTTGGAAAACAGCTAAGCCAATTTTGGAGAGATGGGTAAGTAAGCAATTGGGATGGCGTGGTTTGTTGGATGGTTTAAAGGAAGAGGCTCCTACTTGGGCCAAGATTCTGCCAACATTGCCTCGTTTGATAGCGGATAGTCTGTCTCAAGGCCGAAGTCCCATAAAAGACCAAAACGGCGAAATTGAGCTCCTAAAGGCCCTTTTACTCCAAGAAAAACGTACTCACCGCCTGCTGGCCGGGGCTTTGCTCTTTGCTGGGGGGTTTTTGGCAGGAATTTTGATCATCAGCCTGGGCTTTTATTAGTCTCCCCCTGATTGGCTGCTAACCCGCTAAAATAGCGGGTTAGGCAGAACACATGAAAAAATACTTTATCGCTGGCATCCTCGTATGGGCACCACTGTCGATCACCATCTGGGTGATTGCATGGGGCTTGGGTCTGCTCGATGGCGTATTCGGTTCTGTAATGCACGCCATTATTGCTGTCTTCCCGCGTCAATTTGCTGGAGATTTGCAGCATTTCCGTGAATTACCTGGCGTAGGAATTTTGATTGTGATCGCCGTGATTATGGCTACTGGTTTGTTGGCAATTAATTTTGCAGGCCAGTGGTGGATCAGGATGTGGAACAAACAGATCAATCGCATTCCAATCGTTCGTTCTATTTATTCAAGCGTTCAGCAGGTCTCCTCCACTTTATTTTCTGGAAGTGGCCAAGCATTTAGTAAGGCGTTATTAATTCGTTACCCACATGCTGACTCATGGGTGATTGCTTTTCAAACAGGCACTCCTGCAAAAGAAGTGACTTCTAAATTGGGTGAAGATTACGTCAACGTATTTTTACCAACAACCCCAAACCCTACATCTGGTTTTTTCATGATTGTGCCCCGCGCGCAAACGATTGAGCTTGATATGAGTGTGGAAGAGGCTCTGAAACATATTGTTTCAATGGGCTCTGTTCCTCCTAATAGTTCTAGTGGTTTAACTGCAACTCAGTTACCACACCATTTTTGATTTATAGGAAATTGTTATGTCGATGCGAAGCCATACCTGCGGCCAGGTAACTGATTCACTGATTGGTCAAGAAGTCACACTATCTGGTTGGGTGAATCGCCGCCGTGACCACGGGGGCGTTATCTTTATTGACTTGCGTGACCGCGAAGGTTTTGTACAAGTAGTTTGCGATCCAGATCGCCCAGAGATGTTTGCTCTTGCTGAGCAGGTACGTAGCGAATTCTGTATTCAGATTAAAGGCCTCGTGCGTGCACGTCCTGCTGGTACTGAAAATGTGGATTTGGTTAGTGGAAAGGTAGAAATTCTCTGTCACAGCTTAGTGATTTTGAATGCTTCTGTAACCCCACCATTCCAAATTGACGATGAGAATTTATCTGAGACCACTCGTTTGACTCATCGTGTATTAGATTTACGTCGCCCACAAATGCAAAAGAATTTGCGCTTGCGTTACAACGTTGCAATGGAGTGCCGTCGTTATTTAGATGACGCAGGATTTATCGATATCGAAACACCAATGCTTACTAAGAGCACACCAGAAGGCGCGCGTGATTATTTAGTTCCATCACGTGTACATGACGGTCAGTTTTTTGCATTGCCACAATCGCCACAATTGTTTAAGCAATTGTTAATGGTGGCTGGCTTTGATCGCTACTATCAAATTACAAAATGTTTCCGTGACGAAGACTTGCGCGCAGATCGTCAGCCGGAATTTACTCAGATCGACTGTGAAACTGCTTTCTTAAGTGAACTAGAAATTCGTGATTTATTTGAAAACATGATTCGTCATATTTTTAAGAAGACGATGAATGTTGAGTTGCCAAATCCATTCCCAACCATGCCTTATTCCGAAGGTATGGCACGTTTTGGCTCCGATAAACCAGATTTACGTGTGAACTTTGAGTTCACTGAGTTGACCGATTTAATGAAAGACGTTGATTTCAAGGTCTTCTCCGGTGCGGCTAATCAAGCTGGTGGCCGTGTTGTTGGTTTATGCGTGCCTGGCGGCGCAGAAATCAGCCGTAGCGAAATTGATGACTACACCCAGTTCGTTAGCATCTATGGTGCCAAGGGTTTGGCTTGGATCAAAGTCAACTCTGTGGCTGAAGGTCGCAATGGTTTGCAGTCCCCAATCGTTAAGAATTTGCATGATGCTGCAATTGAAGGGATCTTGAAACGCACTGGCGCAAAAGATGGCGACATTATTTTCTTTGGCGCGGATAAAGAAAAGGTAGTAAACGATGCAATCGGTAATTTACGTCTTCGTATTGGCCAATCTGCTTGGGGTAAAGAGCATGGGCTATTTACCGAAGGTTGGAAGCCATTGTGGGTAGTTGACTTCCCAATGTTTGACTACGATGAAGGCGAGGCACGTTGGGTCGCATGCCATCATCCGTTCACTAGCCCTAAAGATGAGCATATGCAGTATTTGGAAACTGATCCAGGTAAGTGTTTAGCCAAGGCGTATGACATGGTGTTGAACGGTAGCGAAATTGGTGGTGGCTCTGTACGTATTCACCAAGAAGCAGTTCAAAGCCAGGTATTCCGTGCATTGAAGATTGATGCGGAAGAAGCTCAAGCTAAGTTTGGCTTCTTGTTAGATGCACTCCAATATGGTGCGCCTCCACACGGTGGTATCGCATTTGGTTTGGATCGTATTGTCACCATGATGACTGGAGCCGAGTCTATTCGAGACGTAATCGCCTTCCCTAAAACACAGCGTGCGCAATGTTTATTAACTCAGGCTCCTAGCCCAGTGGATGAGCGTCAGTTGCGTGAGTTACACATTCGTTTACGTCAAGCTGCACCAGCTGCTTAAAACAACTTAAGCAGCGTATTTAGATCCGCCTTGAAAATCCCTATTTCGGTTTTAGTAGTTATCTATAAATCGAATAGGGATGTTTTATTAATAGAGCGTGCAGATCGTGCGAGCTTTTGGCAGTCAGTTACTGGTAGCCTAGATGCTACTGATGAAGATCTGGCTCTGGCGGCGGCCCGTGAAGTATTTGAAGAGACGGGTATTGCGGTAGAGGGGTTGCCAAAAGATGCATTGAAAAATATGCACCACCAGATCGAATATGAAATTTATCCTGCCTGGCGTTCTCGTTATGCGCCTGGCGTCATTCGCAATACTGAGCACTGGTTCTCACTAGAAGTTCCCAATAACACCGCTATTACGTTAGCGCCCAGGGAGCACGTGGCCTATGAATGGCTCCCATATCAAGAGGCTGCTAAAAAATGTTTTTCTCCTAGCAATGGAGAGGCCATTCTCAAATTATTTTCAGCAGACCAAAGCTAGTCTGAATAAGGAATAAGATAGAGCGATGAGACATTCATCGGGACATCATCACGGTAGCGCAGATTCAAAAACAGCGGGGCGCGGTGACTGGCGCGTTATTCGCGACCTGCTCCCTTATCTTTTGGAATATCGCTTTAGGGTCTTGATTGCCCTTAGCTGTTTGATTGCCGCCAAGGTTACCAATCTTGGTATACCAATTGTGTTGAAAGACTTAATTGACTCTTTAAATATCAATGTCAATTCGCCGCAAGCGCTTTTAGTCGTTCCCTTGGGAATTATTGTTGCCTATGGCCTTTTAAGAATTTTTGCATCCGTATTTACCGAGCTTCGCGAAGCATTATTTGCTAAGGTCACCCAGAACGCAGTTCGTAAAGTCGCACTTCAAGTTTTTGAGCACTTGCACTCCTTAGCGCTGAGCTTTCATCTTGCGCGTCAGACTGGCGGTGTCAGTCGAGATATTGAGCGCGGCACGCGCGGCATACAGTCACTGATTTCTTATTCTCTCTATAGCATTCTGCCAACGCTCATTGAGTTTTGTTTGGTCTTAGGCTACCTTGCCTATTCCTACGATATTTGGTTTGCTGCGATCACTTTAGTTGCCTTAGTTCTTTACATTGTTTTCACGGTCGTAGTTACTGAGTGGCGCACGCATTTCCGTCGCACGATGAATGATATGGATTCGAAAGCCAATCAAAAGGCGATAGATTCCTTATTAAATTTCGAGACAGTGAAGTACTTTGGTAACGAGGCATTTGAAGCTAGTCGTTACGATGAAAATCTTCTGCGTTATCAATCGGCTGCGGTGAAGTCACAAAAGACTTTGGCGGTATTGAATCTTGGCCAGCAAATCATTATTGCAGTTGGCTTAATGCTGATTCTATGGCGCGCTACGGTTGGCGTAGTCAATGGCACCATGACTTTGGGCGATTTGGTCTTGGTCAATACCTTAATGATTCAGCTCTATATCCCCCTGAACTTCTTGGGTGTGATTTATCGAGAGATTAAGCAATCATTGACTGACATGGATCGCATGTTTTCATTACTCAATACTGATAAAGAGATAGCGGATTCACCAGATGCTAAGACACTGCAAATTCAGGAACATGATCATGGTCCAGATGTTCGATTTGAGCACGTATCATTTCACTACGATGCCAAGCGTGAAATTCTCCGAGATGTGAGCTTTAATATTCCTGCTGGGACGATCACAGCAGTGGTTGGTCAAAGTGGCGCTGGTAAAAGTACTCTCGCAAGATTGCTTTTCCGCTTTTACGATGTTCAATCAGGAGGGATTTTGATTGATGGTCAAAATATTCAGGATGTCACACAGGCTAGTTTGCGTAAAGCCATTGGTATCGTGCCGCAAGATACGGTCTTATTTAATGACACGATTGGATACAACATAGCTTATGGCAATCCTTCTGCCAGCATAGAAGAAGTGCATGAGGCGGCCCGAGCAGCTCAAATCGACAGCTTTATTAAGCGCTTACCGGATGGCTATGACACTCAAGTGGGTGAGCGGGGTCTCAAATTGTCAGGCGGCGAAAAGCAAAGGGTTGCCATTGCTAGAACGCTACTTAAAAAGCCTGCCATGCTCATCTTTGATGAGGCCACTTCAGCGCTGGACTCCAAGACAGAGCGTGCCTTTCAGGAGGAGTTGTTAAGTCTAGCGAAGAATCACACAACTTTGATCATTGCGCATCGTCTTTCAACCATTATTCATGCAGATCAAATTTTGGTAATGGATCATGGACAAATTGTGGAGCATGGAACCCATGAGGAGTTACTTTCAGTCAAAGGAAAATATGCTGAGATGTGGCAGATGCAAGAGCGTGCCACTCTTGATTAGAATAGCCTTATGACTCTGAATAAATCTTCGACCCCAGTCGCTTATGGCACAGAGGCTATTTTGAAAAATGCTTTTGCTGCCGCTGTGGCAGTTGCTGATCCGCAGGTAATTGTTCCCCAGTATTTAGCTAAGATATTTCCAAAAGGGCAAGAGCCGCGGGGAAGATGTCTAGTTGTGGGCGCTGGTAAAGCCAGTGCATCTATGGCAAGTGCACTAGAGATTTATGCAAAAGCAAATTGGCCGCAAGCTAAATTAAAGGGCGTTGTACTTACGCGTTACGGTCACAACTCACCAACTACCTTCATAAAGATTGTTGAAGCTGGACATCCGGTACCAGATCAAGCTGGTATGGATGGAGCAAAAGAAGTATTGGCATTAACAAAGCAGTTGGAGCAAGGTGATGTATTGATCGCTTTGGTATCTGGTGGAGGCTCAAGCCTTTTGACTTTGCCTCAAGAAGGTATATCTATTGATGACATGCGCAAGACTACTGAAGCATTATTGCGTAGTGGCGCCCCCATTGAAGAGATGAATGTAGTGCGTAAACACCTATCTGCAATTTTGGGTGGTAACTTGGCCAGAGTTGCAATTGCACGTGGCGCAAGAGTGGAAGCTTTATTGATTTCTGATGTCACAGGTGATTCGCCTGCAGATATTGCAAGCGGCCCTTGTGCTGCAGACTACTCCACCTATTTGGATGCTCTCAATATCTTGCAGAAATATGATTTGGAGGCGCCAGCCATTCCAGCATCTGTTCTGCATCATCTCAAGCAAGGTTTAACAGGAGAAATGCCTGAGACCTTAAAAGATTCTGATTTAGTTGATAGTCAAGTATCGAATCATGTGATTGCAACTGCTTATAAAAGTCTAGAAGCGGCTGCTGAGTACGTTCGCCATCAAGGTTATGAGTCAATTATTCTCGGTGACACGATTACAGGTGAGGCGCAGGAGGTAGGTGCTGAACAGGCCGCCTTAGTTCGCGAATATCGGGCTAAAAAAACCGATAAGCCGCTAGCCCTAATTTCTGGGGGAGAGTGTACTGTGACTATCCCAGCTGGCATAAAAGGGCGTGGTGGCCGTTGCAGTGAATATCTACTGTCACTTTTTGCGGCTTCTCAAGAGTTTCCGAAGTTGGCTGCTTTGGCGGCTGATACTGATGGTATCGATGGTAGCGAAAAGAATGCTGGGGCTTGGTTTGATATCAACATTCGTGAAGCTAGTCTGAAATCTAGTCTTGTCCCAGAAAAATTCTTATCGGATCATGATTGCTATGGCTTCTTTGCAGAATTAGGCGCTTTAGTGGAAACTGGCCCTACACTTACAAATGTGAATGATTTCCGCATCATCTTGCTTGAAAAATAAATATGTCTAATACACCTTCTCAAATTCAGTTGATTCAGCCAGATGATTGGCACTTGCATATTCGCGATGGTGAAGTGATGAAGGATGTGCTAGCAGATACCGCGCGACAATTTGCACGCGCCATCATCATGCCGAACCTAAAGCCGCCAGTAACCACTGTAGATTTGGCTAAAGCTTATCAATCTCGTATTGAATCCAATTTAAAGTCGTTGGGGGTGAGTGGTTTCACACCTTTAATGACCTTGTATCTCACTGACAATACTTCTGCCGATGAGGTGCGTAAGGCCAAGGCTGCAGGCATTGTCGGGTTTAAGTTATACCCTGCTGGCGCAACAACTAATAGTGATGCTGGTGTAAGCGATCTTAAGCATTGCCATGCTGCATTAGAGGCGATGCAAGCTGTTGGTATGCCGCTGCTAGTGCATGGCGAAGTAACAAGTGCTGATATTGATATCTTTGACCGCGAAGCAGTATTTATTGATACGGTATTAGAGCCTTTACGCAAAAAATTTCCTGAGCTCAAGATTGTGTTTGAGCACATTACTACCAAGCAAGCAGCGCACTATGTGCGTGATGCAGTGACTGGTGGAAAAAATACGATTGCGGCAACGATTACTCCTCAGCACTTGCTGATGAATCGCAATGCGATATTTGCAGGCGGTATTCGTCCGCACAATTATTGTTTGCCTGTGCTTAAGCGCGAAGAACATCGCGTTGCACTTTTAGAGGCTGCAACTAGTGGTAACTCGCGTTTCTTCTTGGGAACCGATAGTGCGCCACATGCCAAGGGTGCTAAAGAGGCTGCCTGTGGCTGTGCAGGTTGCTATAGCGCATTTAATGCGTTGGGTTTATATGCCGAAGCTTTTGAGAGTGTCGGGAAGTTGGATAAGTTAGAGGGCTTTGCCAGTTTCTTTGGTCCTGACTTTTATTCTTTGCCGCGTAATAGCAAAAAAATTATCTTGGCAAAACAAGCGCAAAGTATTCCCATGGAATTGCCTTTGGGCGATGCCACCATCGTGCCACTGCGCGCGGGCGAAACGATTGCCTGGTCACTCGTTTAAATAACTCAATTCATCAGTTTCTTAGCCAAATTGCTCTGACTGCGTTAGACTGCAGGCGCAGAGTCAATTGGGCAATCGCCGCCTCTTTGTTGAGGGGGAGGAAAGTCCGGACTCCATAGGGAAGGGTGATGGCTAACGGCCATCCACGGTGACGTGAGGAATAGGGCCACAGAGACGAGCGTATTTAGTTACGGTGAAACGCGGTAACCTCCACCTGGAGCAATCCCAAGTAAGCAGGCGATGAGGCGTCCCGCTGAGTCTGCGGGTAGGGAGCTTGAGCCGTCAGGTAACTGCCGGCCTAGAGGAATGATTGCCCCTAGATGCAAATCTAGGCGACAGAATCCGGCTTATCGATTGACTCTGCACTTATTCCGAAACAATTTCCACGCTGTAAGTGAGCTCTGCGGTTTTGGCCAGCATAGTGGTGGCAGAGCAGTATTTCTCATGCGAAAGTTTTACGGCGCGATCTACTTTGGCCTGATCTAGATCTTTTCCTTTGACCGTAAAGTGCAAATTAATCTTGGTGAAAACCTTAGGGTCTTCTGTGGCGCGTTCTGCTTGGAGCTTTACTTCGCAGCCGCTAATGGCCTGACGGGCTCTTTGTAGGATTAAAACTACATCGAATGCAGAGCAGCCGCCTGCACCTGCCAAAAGCAACTCCATTGGCCTTGGAGCCAGGTTTCTGCCACCCGCTTCTGGGGCGCCGTCCATGTTGACGAGGTGGCCACTGCCAGTTTCGGCCGAAAAAGCCATACCGCCATTACCCAACCAACTTACTCGACATTCCATAGTAGTGACCCCAAACTTACAAATTTAATCAATATTATCAATAGTTTACCAATATTTACTGCAATTCGTTCAGCAGTAAAAACGGCAAAAAATTGACTTTGGTCAATTTTCTTGCATTGCACCATATTATTTGTGTAGAATAACCCTATTGGTAGTCAGTCTTGTATAAGACTGCGACTTACCTCCCAGTGTCTCCTCCACCCAAACATAGGTGGATTCCAACCCAGGACTCGTTCCTGGGTTTTTTTTAGGTTACAATTCAAGGCTTTACTGAATTACCGAGCCGGTCAGCGGTAA
This sequence comes from Polynucleobacter sp. MWH-Aus1W21, assembly GCF_018687275.1. Classification (NCBI taxonomy): domain Bacteria; kingdom Pseudomonadati; phylum Pseudomonadota; class Betaproteobacteria; order Burkholderiales; family Burkholderiaceae; genus Polynucleobacter; species Polynucleobacter sp. MWH-Aus1W21. Next base: position 2,049,711 of record NZ_CP061287.1, on the reverse strand, counting down.
TTTGTTGTACCAGTTAAATTGCAGAATCTGCGAGCTTGCAAACATAAGCAGGGCCAAGGTGGACGTAGTTTGGTTGGGGTAATTTTTTTTTGACCATAACAATTTGAGAAATCATGAAAACTTTTTCTGCAAAATCCCATGAGGTAGTGCATGAATGGTTCGTGATTGACGCTACGGACAAAGTCCTCGGTCGTGTCGCCAGTGAAGTGGCACTCCGTCTACGCGGCAAGCACAAGCCTGAATACACCCCACACGTTGATACTGGCGACTTTATTGTCGTTATCAATTCTTCTAAGCTCCGTGTCACAGGCACAAAAGGCTTGAACAAAATTTATTACCGTCACAGCGGATACCCAGGTGGTATTAGCTCGACTAACTTCGACAAGATGCAAGATCGTTTCCCAGGTCGCGCTTTGGAGAAGGCTGTGAAGGGTATGTTGCCAAAAGGCCCACTAGGCTATGCCATGATTAAGAAATTAAAAGTCTACGGCGACGCCAATCATCCGCATGCGGCTCAACAGCCAAAAGCGTTAGAGATTTAAGGAAACCAAATGGCTATTAATTACGGAAATTGGAATTACGGTACTGGTCGCCGCAAGAGTTCTGTTGCGCGCGTATTCATTAAATCTGGCAAAGGCGACATCATTGTTAATGGTAAGCCTATCGATGCATATTTTGCTCGTGAAACATCACGCATGATCGCTCGTCAGCCTTTGGCTCTCACAGCCCACTTAACGACCTTTGATATCAAAGTTAACGTTTCTGGTGGCGGTGAAACTGGCCAAGCTGGTGCAGTTCGTCACGGTGTTACTCGTGCATTGATTGACTACGACAACGCTTTGAAGCCAACCCTGTCTAAAGCAGGCTTGGTAACTCGCGATGCTCGTGAAGTTGAGCGTAAAAAAGTTGGTCTGCACGGCGCGCGTCGTCGTAAGCAGTTCAGCAAGCGCTAATTCTTTCAGTCGCTCAAGTTTTATCGAAAGGGTCGCGCAAGCGGCCCTTTTTGTTTCTACAATCTAGGTATTAAAGAAATAAAATTCATCTGTCGGTATTTTGGAGAATGGCATGATTAAAGTTGGCATCGTAGGTGGCACCGGGTATACCGGAGTGGAGCTCTTGCGTCTATTGGCGCAGCATCCTGGGGTTGAGCTCGCTGCAATTACTTCTCGCACAGAAGCTGGTATGCCAGTTGCTGAGATGTTCCCTTCTTTGCGTGGCCGTGTTGCTTTGAAATTTACAACGCCTGACGAAGCAAAGCTTAATGAGTGTGATGTTGTTTTCTTTGCAACCCCACATGGCGTTGCCATGGCGCAAGCGAAAGAATTGCTAGCCAACAATGTCAAGATTTTGGATCTTGCTGCTGACTTTCGTTTGAAAGACACTAAAGAGTTTTCCAAGTGGTACGGCATGGAGCATAGCTGCCCAGAAATTTTGACTGAAGCAGTTTATGGATTACCAGAAATTAATCGTGATGCCATTAAGAAGGCGCGTGTAGTTGGTTTGGCGGGTTGTTATCCAACCTCTGTGCAGCTTGGCCTCGCACCTTTGTTGTCACCTAAATCAACTGGCGGCAAGTATTTGATCGATGGTACGCATATTATTTCTGATTCCAAGTCAGGCACCTCTGGTGCAGGACGTAAAGCAGAGATCGGCACCTTGTTGTCCGAAGCGAGCGATAACTTCAAGGCGTATAGCGTTAAAGGTCACCGCCATCTTCCAGAGATCGAGCAGGGTTTGAAAGCGATTGCCGGGCATGACCAGATTGGCTTGACCTTTGTACCGCATTTAACGCCAATGATTAGAGGCATTCATTCAACGCTCTATGTGCGCTTGACTGATGCAGGTAAGGACGTTGACTACCAAAAGCTTTATGAGAATTTCTATAAAGATGAGCAGTTTGTTGATGTGATGCCTGCTGGTAGTCATCCAGAAACACGCTCTGTGCGGGGCAGTAATGGCATTCGGATCGCGATCCATCGTCCAGGCGGCGGTGATACTTTAGTCATTTTGGTGGTGGAAGACAATTTGGTAAAGGGTGCTTCAGGCCAGGGTGTGCAATGCATGAACCTCATGTTTGGACTGCCTGAGACTACAGGCCTTACCCAGATCGCTGTATCACCCTAATTAAGGGCGTAATGACCCTTCAGCAAACTGGCCATTAAAAGCCTAAAATAAGACATTGCCTTTTGAATTAGGAGTAAATCATGACTGAATTAGCTACTCAACCCGCACAAGATTTAGCTGAGCCACCAACCCCATTGGTGTTCACGGATAGCGCTGCTGCAAAAGTGGCTGATTTGATTGCAGAAGAAGGCAATCCAGAGTTGAAGCTCCGTGTATTCGTACAGGGTGGCGGTTGCTCAGGTTTTCAGTATGGCTTCACATTTGATGATGCTGTAAATGAAGACGACACACTCTTTGAAAAGAATGGCGTTACTTTGTTGGTAGATTCAATGAGCTTCCAATATTTAGTTGGTGCTGAGATTGATTACAAAGAAGATATCAACGGATCACAGTTTGTGATCAAGAATCCAAATGCCCAAACTACTTGTGGCTGCGGATCTTCTTTCTCTGCTTAAATAAAAACGAACTTAATTAATATTTAATTACGCAGGGTAGTAAGCGCCTAGAACTCTAGGACCTTTCGCTCCCGTAACGGCTGGCAGATTTGCTGGCCGTTTTTCTTTGTGGGCCCATGCAAGCCATGCAAAAGCAAGACCTTCAACTAACTGTGGATCAATGCCAGCAGAGTCACTAGTCGTAATTTCTAAGGGGCTTTTGAAAAAGTGCTGCGACTTCACTTTAAATAAATTTATGAGCGCATTATTTCTAGCGCCGCCCCCACAGACAATCAAATTCTGGGTTTGCGGGGCATAACGCGCTAAAGCTTCAAGCGCTGAGTGCGCAGTCAGGTGTAGCAATGTCGCCTGTACATCTTCACAAAGATAATTCTCACCATTCAATTTTTCTTGTAACCAAGCGAGATGAAAGTCATCTCTGCCGGTACTCTTAGGTGGCGCTTTTGCAAAGAAAGGATCAGATAACATTTTTGTTAGCAGAGCTTCATTAACCTTTCCTTGCAATGCCCAGTTGCCATTCTCATCAAATGCATTGCCTTGATGTTCATGTATCCAGGTATCCATTAACATATTGCCGGGACCACAATCAAAGCCAGTGACCCCTCCATTTTTAGGGAGTAACGTGAGGTTGGCAATGCCGCCAATATTAAGAATGGCTAAATTTTTATTTTCTGCAAATTGCTGGGCATGAAACGCCGGGACTAAGGGGGCGCCATGACCACCAGCAGCTAAATCACGACTTCTAAAATCAGCGATGACATCAATGCCAGTCTTTTCTGCCAAGAGTGCCGGATTCAGAGTTTGGTGGGTATAGGCCATATCACCAAGATGTGGTTGGTGGCGAATAGTCTGACCATGCGCGCCGATCGCAGTAACATCAGAAGCTTGAAAATTTGTCTTTTGAAGCAATTGATTCACTGCTTCTGCGTAAGCTAAGGCTAAGGCATTTCCAGCCTGTTTCTCCCGGTGCAGCTCGTTTGGGCCAGGGCTTTGGAGCTCAAAAAGGGCCTTGCGGAGGTCCGGCGAGAAAGGGGTGCTAATTGCCTCTAGAGCACTAGCTTCCCCATCGGTCCCGATCTTGGCTAGAACGGCATCTATCCCATCTAGGCTGGTGCCAGACATTAGTCCGATATAGAGGGAATGGGGTTTGTTCATGTGGCTCTCAGGAATGCGACAATTATGCTTTAGCAATTTAACTACTAATTTAACTGAATCAGCAATCCGAATCAGCATGACGGCCAAAACAGAACAAAAATATCCTTTGACCCCTGAAGTCTTTGCAGCGCTCGAAGTCACTAAACGTGGTTGCGATGAGTTGTTGGTTGAGGCTGATTGGGTTCAGAAATTGGCTCGTAGCCAGGCTACCAAGACCCCGCTCAGAATTAAATTGGGTTTGGATCCAACGGCGCCTGATATTCATTTGGGTCATACGGTTGTTTTGAACAAATTGCGTCAGTTACAAGATTTAGGGCATACCGTTATTTTCTTGATAGGCGATTTCACCAGCATGATTGGTGATCCATCTGGACGTAACGCAACCCGCCCACCATTAACTGCAGAGGAAATTGCGGTCAATGCCGAGACTTACTATCGTCAAGCAAGCATGGTGCTTGACCCTGCAAAAACTGAAGTGCGTTACAACAGTGAGTGGTGCGATCCTTTGGGTGCGCGCGGCATGATTCAATTAGCAGCGCGATATACCGTTGCGCAAATGTTAGAGCGCGATGACTTTACAAAGCGCTACCGTAGTGGCGTACCCATCTCTGTACATGAGTTCTTGTATCCATTGATGCAAGGCTACGACTCAGTTGCTTTAAAGAGTGACTTAGAGCTCGGTGGTACTGATCAGAAATTTAATCTCTTAGTTGGGCGCGAGCTCCAGCGTGAATATGGCCAAGAGCCGCAATGTATTTTGACAATGCCACTACTAGTTGGTTTGGATGGCGTAGACAAGATGAGTAAGTCCAAGGGGAATTACATTGGTATCAGCGAGCCAGCGGGAGAAATGTTTGGCAAGCTTTTGAGCATCTCTGATGATTTGATGTGGGATTACTTTACATTGCTTTCTTTCCGCCCAATGGCTGAGATCGATCTCATGAAGCAAGAAGTTGCCGCTGGTCGTAATCCAAAAGATTGCAAAGTACTGCTCGCACAAGAAATCGTTGCGCGCTTTCATTCACAAGCTGCTGCAGAAAAAGCGTTAGAAGACTTTAATCATCGCGCTAAAGGTGGTGTGCCCGATGACATTCCAGAAGTCAGCCTTTCTGGAGCGCCAATGCAAATCGCCAATCTTTTGAAAGCTGCTGGTTTAGCCCCATCCACATCAGAGGCTAATCGTAATATCGAGCAAAACGGTGTGAAGATTGATGGCGCAACGATTGCCGATAAACAGCTCAAGATTGAAGCGGGAACTTATGTTGTGCAAGTAGGCAAACGTAAGTTCGCGAAAGTAACGCTAGCTTAAATATCCAAGCTAGCACTGCCGCTAGGCGGCGTTAATCCAAAATGCTCATAAGCCTGGCGCGTTGCTACTCGGCCACGTGAGGTTCTCTGTAAGTAACCTTGCTGAATCAGGTAGGGTTCAAGAACATCTTCAATTGTGTCGCGCTCTTCGCCAATAGCTGCTGCCAAGTTATCAATGCCTACGGGGCCACCATCAAATTTGTGCAAGATAGCTTCAAGTAATTTTCTATCCATCACATCAAAACCACTTGGGTCGACATCGAGCATCTTGAGAGCGGCATCCGCCATGGCTTTAGTAATCGTGCCAGTACCTTTCACTTCTGCATAGTCACGAACACGACGCAGTAGGCGATTCGCAATACGCGGAGTTCCGCGTGCGCGCTTCGCAATCTCTATTGAGCCATCTGGATCGATATCAGCCTTGAGCAAACTAGCTGAGCGATTAATAATTTTGGTGAGCTCTTCTGTGGTGTAGAACTCAAGTCTGGCCACAATACCAAAGCGATCGCGTAATGGGTTGGTGAGCATACCGGCACGGGTAGTTGCGCCAATGAGTGTGAAAGGTTTGAGATCAATCTTCACACTGCGTGCTGCAGGACCTTCGCCAATCATGATGTCTAGACTGTAGTCCTCAAGTGCGGGGTACAGAATTTCTTCTACAACTGGAGAGAGGCGATGAATCTCATCAATGAAGAGAACATCATTCTCTTCTAAATTAGTTAATAGGGCAGCAAGATCGCCGGGCCTATCCAGAACAGGGCCACTGGTTTGCCGCAAGTTGACACCAAGCTCTCTCGCAATGATGTGAGCTAAGGTGGTTTTACCAAGGCCGGGAGGTCCAAACAAGAGAACGTGATCTAGTGCTTCTTGACGTGCTCTTGTAGCGCTGATGAAAATCTCTAATTGGGCGCGCGCTTTAGTTTGTCCAACATACTCATCGAGTTGCTTAGGACGTAGCGCTCTTTCAAAGACGGCCTCAGCATTACCGGCTGAACCACTCACAATGCGGTCATTGTCATCCGGTAAATCTTCAGGAATGGAGCTCAGGTCGTCTGTATGAATTGCCATTCTACAAGTGTAGTGCTTATTGGGGATTGCTTCTATTTATGATCAAGCTTTGGATAGGTACTTTAGACCCATTCGAATGCCATCCGAAACAGATGTGTCGGCCGGAATTTGCTTGAGCGCTAAAAGTGCTTCTTTTTCTGAATAGCCCAGAGCAAGAAGTGCTTGCAATACTTCACTGCTAGCTTCAATTGCCTGAGGTTTACCGCCTGTAATTCCTAGGTCTGGGGCCAACTTTCCTTTGAGTTCTAGGCAGAGACGTTCAGCGGTTTTCTTGCCAATGCCTGGTACTTGAGTGAGGCGTCCAGCTTCTTGTAGGGCAATCGCTTGGGCCAACTCATTAACACTCATGCCGGAGAGAACTGCCAGTGCGGTACGGGAACCAACACCGCTAATTTTGATGAGCTGTCTAAATGCTTCACGCTCAGTCTCGGTAGCAAAGCCAAAAAGTTGCTGCGCATCTTCACGAACTTGAAAGTGCGTAAGAAGCGTAATTTTTTGACCTGCTTGAGGAAGTTGGTACAGGGTACTCATGGGTACATCAACCTCATAACCAATGCCTTGGCAATCTACCAAGAGACGGGGTGGATGAACTGAAACGAGAGTACCTTGAATGCGACCAATCATGTAGAGATCTTAACCTGTGATGTGTATTTTTACTTGCTACGTTTCTTTGGTGCTAATGCAGTAGTAATCGCTTTTGGTATTTGCGCATGATGCGCAGCGCAGATAGCAACACCCAATGCATCAGATGCGTCAGTACCTGGGGCGCGATTTAGTCTTAAAAGGCGCTTAACCATCTCCTGCACTTGCGGCTTGGCTGCGCGACCTGTGCCAACAATGGCTTGCTTCACGCGCAGAGCGCTGTACTCAGCTACAGGAAGCTTTTCAGATACGAGGGCGGCAATTACGGCACCCCTTGCTTGACCTAGCATTAGTGTTGAACGAGGATTCACATTTAAGAAAACCTCTTCAATCGCAGCAGACTCAGGTCGGTATGTCTCTAAAACCTCTTTAAGACCTGCATAGAGAGCGCCCAAACGTTCAGGCAAGCCCTTGGCTGGATCACCGCTTTCAATCGTCCCAGAGGCTACGTAGGTCAGTTTTTGGCCATCGACATCGATGACGCCAAAACCGGTAGTCCGTAAGCCTGGGTCGATTCCTATCCAGCGCATAAGTTTGTTTATTGCTTCCCGTTTGCTTAGTGACGGAAGTGACGTGTGCCAGTAAAGATCATGGCAATACCATGTTCATTTGCGGCTGCAATGATTTCATCGTCACGCATACTGCCGCCCGGCTGAATGGCGCAACTTGCACCGCCATTGACGACTACATCCAAGCCATCACGGAACGGGAAAAAGGCATCGCTTGCAACGGCAGAACCTTTAAGGCTCAAGCCAGCGTTCTCAGCTTTAATGCTAGCCATACGTGCAGAGTCAACGCGACTCATTTGGCCTGCACCAATACCGAGAGTCATGCCATTTGCGCAATAGACGATGGCATTGGACTTCACAAATTTAGCGACGCGCCATGCAAACATCATGTCGTGCATTTCGCTTGGAGTTGGCAGACGTTTGCTAACAACACGCATTTCATTTTCGAGAACGTTTTTGGCATCGGGCGATTGCACGAGCAAGCCGCCACCAACGCGTTTGAAATCAAACGTATTAAATGCAGTGCCCAATGGAATCTCTAAAAGACGCACATTTTGTTTTGCAGCAAAGATTGCCTTTGCTTCATCGCTAAAGCTAGGGGCAATTAATACTTCTACGAATTGCTTGGAGATCGCTTCTGCTGCTGCACCATCGCAAGGAACGTTAAAGGCAATGATGCCGCCAAAGGCTGAGCTTGGATCGGTCTTAAATGCTTTTTGATAGGCTTCAAGAGCGCTGGCTCCAACAGCTACGCCACAAGGATTGGCGTGTTTGATGATGACGCAAGCAGAAGCGCCACCAGCGTTACCGGTAAAGCTCTTCACGCATTCCCAGGCAGAGTCAGCATCTGCAATGTTGTTGTACGAAAGTTCTTTGCCTTGAAGTTGCTTGTAATTGGCTAGCGCGCCGTCAACAGGGTAAATATCTTTATAGAATGCTGCGGATTGGTGTGGGTTCTCGCCGTAGCGCATCTCTTGTACTTTTTCAAAAGCAAGATGCAAAGTTTCTGGGTAAGCAGAACGTGCTTTGTGATCCAAATCATCACCCAATGCAGAGAGGTAATTGGCAATAGCGCCGTCATACTGAGCAGTGTGTGCAAATACTTTTTTGGCTAAAGCTAAATTTGTCTTATAAGAAACAGTATTCTTGTTAGCCTTCATCTCTGCCAATACTGGGGCGTAATCTTCCGGTGAGATTAAAACGGTAACGTCTTGGTGGTTCTTTGCAGCGGCTCGCAACATAGCAGGACCACCAATATCAATATTCTCTACAGCATCCTCAAATGAACAGTTGTCTTTAGCGACTGTCTCATTAAATGGGTATAGGTTGATAACGAGCATATCGATGGTGTCGATTCCATGCTCTTTTAAGGCGGCCATGTGCTCTGGGAAGTCTCTACGAGCTAACAAGCCACCGTGCACCATAGGGTGAAGGGTTTTTACGCGACCATCAAGCATTTCTGGGAATTTTGTTAGCGAAGAAACTTCAACCACTGGCAGATTATTTTCAGCTAGAAGTTTTGCGGTGCCGCCAGTAGAAATAAGCTTAATACCTTGCTCATGGAGGGCTTTAGCAAAAGGCACGATGCCATTTTTATCGGATACGGAGAGAAGGGCTGTACGGATCATAGTTTTCGGAGGGTTTAATTAAAAGAAATAACTTTGTGATGAATGTTTACTTCAACAGCTGATGCTCAACGAGCTTCTTATGAAGTGTGTTGCGGTTAATACCAAGATATTGCGCTGCCAGTGATTGATTCTGTTTAGCGTGCTGCATAACTAATTCCAGCATAGGCTTTTCTACAACAGCCAAGACCATTTGATAGATATCGGTTGGTGCCGTTCCTTTGAGGTCATTTAGGTAACCCTGTAATTGGGTTTCAATACATTCGGTAATTGGGTGCTTATTGGTCATAACAGTCTATCAATACAAAAACAAGAAAATAAAAAACAAAAAATACAGCAGGGATCTAGCGGGGATTCAGCAGGAATTAAGCTGCCTCTAAAAATAGTAAGCGTTCAGAATGCAATTTCATCTCATCAAAATAATCATTCACCATTTGCAATTCGGTTTTGCAATCATCAGCAGTATTCATGCGCTGACGGAATGCATGTGAGTCTCGTAAACCTTTGCAATACCAACCGATATGCTTGCGAGCTGTGCGAAGGCCGATATGTTCACCATAGAACTCATAGTGATCTAAGAGGTGGGCATTCATAATCGCCTGAATCTCATTGATCTCAGGGGTTGGTAACTTACCACCAGTTTCAAGGTAATGATTGATCTCGCGGAAGATCCAAGGGCGACCTTGTGCCGCACGTCCGATCATGATGGCATCAGCCCCAGTGATCTTTAAAACTTGCTCTGCTTTCTCGGGGCTAGTAATGTCACCATTTGCAACCACCGGAATGCCTACGTTATTTTTGACTGCAGTAATGGTTTCGTACTCTGCTTCACCGTGATATAGGTCAGCTCTAGTGCGACCATGAACCGTCAACATAGAAATGCCAGACTTTTCTGCGAGACGTGCAATCTCGATTGCGTTCTTATGTTCGCGATCCCAACCAGTGCGAATCTTTAAGGTAACTGGCACTGCATCTGGTCCAACACCGACAGCATTCACAACAGCTTCTAAAATTTGCTGCACTAAAGGCTCATCGCGCAATAGTGCAGAGCCAGCAGCAACGTTGCAAACCTTCTTCGCAGGGCAGCCCATATTGATATCAATAATTTGTGCACCATGATCTACGTTAATTTTTGCCGCAGCTGCCATCATTGCTGGGTCAGCCCCGGCAATTTGTACCGCGATCGGTTTGAATTCACCGACATGATTGGCGCGACGTTGTGTTTTCTCGCTTTTCCAAAGTAGGGCATTAGATGCCACCATTTCAGAAACCGCATACCCTGCACCCAATTTCTTGCAAAGCTGCCTAAAAGGGCGATCTGTTACCCCAGCCATAGGGGCTACAAATAGCTTATTTGCGAGGGTGTGAGGGCCAATGTTCATCTAAAAGGGGGCTTGGGCGGAAAGCATGACACTTTAGCACATTCGACCTCAAATCTGCCTATTTTTTAGGCAGATTGCTTGTTACAGATCAAATCAGGAATGCTTATATTTAGGGGCGATTTAAGCCCTTTAGCGCCTACCAAACATCATCTGGCGGGCTAAGGCTGTCTTTACTGGTGGAAGCCACTGAAGGGCGCTTAAAGCCAGTCCTCTGGCTACCACTACTGGAGCAAGATTAGAGGTAAACACCCTGGCCATAAAGTCCGTTAGGCCAATCGTAGTTGTTCTGTCAATTTTGCGGCTTTGAGCATAGCCTTGGAGCGCATTTTGGATGTCTATTGGAGATTGAGGTTCTGCCGATCCAGAAAATACGCCAACTAATTTTTCCGCCAGCAAGAAGGCATCTCGTAAGCCTAGATTTAAACCTTGACCCGCTACCGGGTGCAAAGTTTGAGCAGCGTTACCAATCCACACTTCATTGTCTTTGGTAATTTCTTTGCGATAGTTCAAACCAAGCTCATATAAACGACGATCCTGAATTTTGAGAAAGCGACCAATTCGAGAGCCAAATTCTTTTTCTAATTCGTTTAAGAAATCGGCATCACTGAGTTGCAGGCGATGTCCTGACGACTCTGGTGAACCACACCAAACCAGATTCAAAATATTGGGACCGTAATGACTTGGCAAAACAGCTAATGGACCTTCAGCAGTAAAACGTTCCCAAGCATGATGGGGCGCCGCATTTTCTACTTCAACCAATCCGACTAAGGCTGACTGACCATAGTCGCGACCAGATTCAACCCAATCTTGTGTTTTAAATAAGCCGCCTTCAGCATGCACGATACATTTGGCGTGGATATTATTTTCTTCAGCATCTTTATCGATATGTCGCCAAACAAAGTTGGGGCACTTTGCTTGAAGAGTCCTCAATGCCTGGCGAAGTGTGATGTGGATATCGCGATAGCGAATGATGTGCCCTAGCGCATCTTGATTGAGTTCTTCGCGGGTCATCAGGGCTCTGCCAAAGCGTCCAGCTTGTGAAACATGTACGCGATGAATTTGGGCGGATTCTTTTGGCCAAGCGTTGATCGTATCCAGTAATAACTTGCTGCCATGCGATAGCGCAATGCCACGACTATCGGCATTCGCTAAATCGCCATCATTAATTGGATTGCGATCTAGTAGCGTGATTTTTGCATCTGGAAATTTCTGCAGGGTCCACGCGGCACAAGCAAGCCCAACCGGGCCACCACCTTGAATCAAAATATCGCAATTAGATGAGCTCATTGGCGATGAAATATGTTCAAGAGTTTTTCATGAGAGCTTCAATCTCATCTGCTTTGACGGGTACGCCACGAGAAATCAATTCACATCCAGAGTTGTTAAGGACGGCATCATCTTCAATGCGAATGCCAATATTCCAAAAGTTCTCATCCACATCATCAGCTGGTCTGACATAGAGGCCAGGCTCAATCGTCATTACCATGCCGCTCTTGAGGACTCGCCATGGCTTATCTTCACTAGATGCATCATGACTGGCTTCGCGATAGGAGCCTACGTCATGCACATCCATGCCTAACCAATGTGATGTGCGGTGCATGTAGAAGCGGCGATAAGCGCCTGTTTCTATGGCATTTTCAAGTGAGCCTAGATCGGCAAGCTTGAGCAACTTCTCATCAAGTAAGCCCTGGGTTAGTACTTTCAGTGCTGCTTCATGCGGCTGCATAAAAGTATTGCCCGGTTTGGTCATGGCAATTGCTGCCTCTTGCGCTGCTAATGTAATGTCGTATAGAGCACGTTGCGGGCCGGTAAATTTTCCATTTACTGGAAATGTCCGGGTGATATCAGATGCATAACCATCTAGCTCGCAACCGGCATCAATCAAACAAAGTTCGCCGCTTCGCAATTCGGTGGAGCCTGCACGGTAGTGCAAGATGCAAGAGTTAGCGCCACCAGCAACAATACTGTTGTAGGCAACACTTTGTGCGCCACTATTACGGAACTCATGAAGCAATTCCGCTTCTAGTTGATACTCGCGCATACCGGGCTTGCAGATTTGCATAGCACGAATGTGCGCGCGAGCAGAGATAGCAGCAGCACGTCGCATGATGTCAATTTCATGCTCATCTTTAAATAGACGCATTTCATGAATAAGCGCCTCGACATCATGAAATTCAGATGGTGGATTTACACCTGAGCGCGCTTGTCCTCGGACCCGTTTCATCCAATGACGCAAGCGTCTATCAGCCTCAGCGCTTTCTGCAAGGCGAATATAAACTGCATCTTGATCGGCCAACAGGTCGCCTAGTTTTTGGTCCAACTCTTGGTTACTGTGTGCAAATTCAATGCCTAATATTTCAGGCGCTGCTTCAGGGCCAAGACGAATGCCATCCCAAATTTCTCGCTCGGGATCTTTGGGTCTACAAAATAAGTGAGATTGAAGTTGAAAGCGCTTTCCGTCACCATGCACTTTCATTAGGAGTGTAGCGCCCGGCTCTTCAAAACCTGTCAGGTAGTAAAAGTCGCTATCGTGACGATATGGAAATTCACTGTCGCGGTTACGAGCAATTTCAGGTGCAGTAGAAATAACTGCAATTCCTCCGCCAGTCTTAGCAAATATTTGTTTTGCTAATTCACTTCGACGAAGTTGATAAATATCCGATTTATTCATATGCTGCATTGAGCTCTTGTAAGCGTTGTGGCGTACCTACATCGTGCCATGGACCGGTATATTTTTCACCATTCACTTTATTTTGCTCCATCGCGGTTCTCAGCAAGGGGGCTAGCTTGGCAGGAGTTCCAAATTCCAGGTCTTTAAAGAGGTCTTTGTGATAAATCCCAATCCCTGAGAAGGTTAGCTTTTCGCTCTCTACGGATTCAGTGTCTCCCACGGCGGAGTCTTGCAGGTAAAAATCCCCTTCAGGGTGCTGCACTGGGTTGGGAACCATGATTAAGTGGGCCAATGGCTTACTAGGGTCAGCACGCATTCTAGAAGCTGTTTCTAATAGCATGCTTACAGGCAAATTCGGGCTAAATACATCGCCATTGATGACTAGGAAATAGTCTTCGGGGGCAATCATAGGGAGTGCTTTGCAAATGCCGCCAGCAGTCTCTAGGGCGCTACCTTCAGGTGAATACTGGATATGAAGACCAAATTGCTGGCCATTCCCGAGGGCCTCCTCAATTTTTTCACCCAACCAAGCATGGTTAATGACGACATTCTGAATTCCTGCCTTAGCTAAAGCTTCTAAATGCCAAGTCAACAAAGATTTTTTCTGAATGGTTAACAAGGGTTTGGGTAAGGTATCCGTGAGAGGGCGCATACGCTCACCTCTGCCGGCGGCAAGCAAAAAACAAGGAATGAGATTGCTCTTATTCATCATGTATATCTAACTAGTCTTTATGAATGCGGGTCGATTCTAGAATACGAGCTAAAGGCTTTAGTTCAATATAACGGTTGGCTGTTGCAATTGCATATTCAAGCACGAGTGGGATGTCTTTGAGATACCCATCCTTGCCATCGCGATGATATAGACGCGCAAAGATGCCGAGAACCTTGAGGTGGCGCTGCAAACCCATCCATTCAAAATCACGATAGAACTGACCAAAATCATTTGGCATTGGTAATCCTGCTTTACGACCTGCTTCCCAGAATTTGATGACCCAATCAATCACTCTCTCTTCTGGCCATGAGATGTATGCATCTCGCCATAAAGAAGCAGCGTCGTAAGTAATGGGGCCATACACTGCATCCTGAAAGTCAATTACTCCAGGAGTATGTTCTTCTGTCACCATTAAATTGCGCGAGTGATAATCGCGATGAACATAGACTTTTGCTTGTGCTAAATTATTTTCAATAATGAGCTCAAACGATTTTTTTAATTGCTCTATTTGCTGTGCATTAAGCTCAATACCGAGATGTTTCTTTAAATACCATTCAGGAAGTAAATCGAGCTCACGTTGTAACAATGCTTCGTCATAGTTTGGTAAAACATCAGGCTTGCTTGCTAACTGCATTAAAACTAGCGCATCGGTTGCATCTTTATAGAGAATATCTGCAGTCTCATTATTCAGTTCGGCAAGATAAGTTTTTGTCCCCAAATCATTTAATAGTAAGAAACCTTCAGCAATATTTTGCTCGAGTATTTTTGGCACATTTAAGCCTGCCTCCGAGAGCAATAAATCGACCTTGATAAAGGCATCTAAGGGCTCATGTTGGGGTGGCGCATCCATTACGATCAAAGTCCCAAAATTGGGGTTTTTAGTGGTAATTCGGAAATAGCGTCGAAAGCTGGCATCAGCCGAGGCCGGCACCAAAGAGTCAAGATCTAATTGCCAGCTAGGTTCTAGGGCTTTTAGCCAGTTACGGAGGGGGTTTAGGCGTGAGTCAGTCATGGTCGATTCGTATAATAAGGCGGGTCTGGATCTATGAGTCATTATCGCCGTCGCGCCGGCCTTTGCGCCCCTCTTTTTTTGCATGCAACCCTACGCGTAATAACGGGGGTGGTATTGCTGCAATTTTCTCTTCATGGACACGCTCAGGCCCCCGCTCCTTTGCCCCAAAATTCGCAGGCTGGTGCTAATACAGTTTTGTTGCCCGATCGTGGAAATGTCACCGTTTTGAAGTTAGATGATCAGTTACGAACTGGAGTTCCGATAGACGACAGTAAGGCGCTAACATTTACATCAAGCGATGTCATTGAGGGTGTAGTTGATCGCAAAATGAAACTCAAGGGTCGAGCGCAAATACGTCGTAACGGCGGAGTCATTAAAGCGGATGAAATTATTTATGACCCCGATACCGATATTGCAGATTTGGTAGGGAATGCAGAGTTAACAAAAGGGAATACTACTTTTAAAGGTCCAACTGCCCAATTTAAAGTGGATGCACGTGAAGGTCAGATGGAGGCTCCTAAATATGAACTTCGCGACACTCGTGGTAATGGCTCCGCCAAAAAACTGACTATTGAAAATACCGATATTTTTGTTTTTGACAAAGCAACTTACACGACATGTACGCCGCAAAACATGGACTGGTATTTTACGGCCAGCACTTTAGAGATTGATAACGAACAAAAAGAAATGGTTGGCACGCATGGTGTGATGCGTTTCTTCGATGTGCCCATTGCATACGTACCGTATTTCACTGCACCCACATCCAATCAGAGACGTACTGGCATCTTAGCTCCCGTTGCTGGTTATAACTCCAATAATGGTTTTGACATGACCCAACCGTACTATGTCAATATTGCGCCAAATAAAGATTTATTGATTCTCCCGCGCTATATGACTGAGCGTGGTCTGCAGGTAGGCGCAAATTACCGTTTTCTTGAGTCTAAGTACAGTGGAACTTTGGCGGGTGACTATCTAGCTCATGATAAAAAAACTGGTACTGATCGTTGGCGTTACGATTGGCAGCAGCGACAGTTATTTAGTGGCGGTGTTGGCCCTGGGGGAATTCCTATGCCGGGATCTTGGTCAGGTTACGCCAATATGTCACGTGTTTCAGATAATTTATATCCGACAGATTTTTCTCAAAGTATTGCTGGCGCAGTCACCAGCCAACTTCGTCAAGAGGTTGGGACTGTTAAGGGGTTGACAGGAAGTTTAAGTAACTGGACTGTGTCAGCTAAAGCCGTAACATTTCAGACTTTGCAACCCGATCCCACTGTAACGGTGCAAGCCCCCTATAACGTGCTGCCTAACATTAACGCTAGATATAACAGCTTAATGACACCTGCCGTTTCGGATATGAGTGGCAAGTACATTGCCTTGCCTACTGGCCCAGTAACAACATTTTCAACTGATTACACTAGATTTGCCTATAACATTGGTGGAAATCTTTCAGCCTCTGCGCCTGGTGTCTACAGTCAAGCCGATAGAACTGTCATAAAGGGTGCGATGGCTTTGCCGCAAGTTACTCCAGGCTATTACATAACTCCTAAAGTAAGTTTTCAATCTAATACTTATAACGCCACGCCCTTTGTTGCAAGTGGGGCGCCTGTAGCTCAGGGTTTTACTATCCCAACATTTAGTTTGGATTCTGGTTTGGCTTTCGAAAGAGAGGCTGCTGAATTAAAAGGTTTTTATGGTCGCGATATGCTATTGACTATGGAGCCTCGTGCTTTTTATGTGTATACGCCTTTTCAGAGCCAAGCACAAACCCCATTATTTGATACCGCGGATGCTGGTTTTGGGGTTTCCCAAATTTTTAGTGAAAATACTTTTATCGGTAATGATCGTATTGCAGACAGTAATGCTGCTACGCTCGGGCTAACTAGTCGAATGATTGAGGCCAACACTGGTGCGGAGCGTGCGACTGTCACTATTGCGCAGAAGCAGCAGTTTACAGGGCAACGCGTTGGATTGAATGGCACCATAGTTAATCCAACCACCTACTCTGATACGCTTGGTGCTGGCTCTGTGCGTTTGCTTGGAAATTTTAGTGCGGACATATTTGGGCAGTACAACACTCAATTAAATCGAATTGTGCAAACTACGATCGGTGGAAGTTGGCGCCCAACTCAAGGTAGGAGTTTAAATTTCGGATACCGTAACGTTTGGTCTCCCCCAGTGCAGGCATCAATTCAAAATAACCAACCTTTTGTGCCATCATCAACCACAACTGATCAGTACAACATTTCAGGTCAATGGCCCATCACTAGAGAAATTTCAGTTTTAGGGCGTTGGGGATACGATGCCCTAACAACAAAGACTTTAAATAGCCTGTTGGCTTTGGAATGGAGTAGAGATTGCTGGACGTTTCGTGGCGCCTACTCTCAGGTCTTAAATACCTCTCAAATCACCACTACCCAAGTACTCTTTCAGGTTGAATTTAGGGGCTTTGGTAGCGCTGGAGGCAATCCAGTTGATATCATGAAGCTTAATGTTCCTGGATACATGCCTACTTCTAAGCCTGTGCCACCTTCAACATACGAGAACTATCAATAATGCTATGTATGAATCGTTTTAATAAAATTAGCGTTCACGCCATCGTCATCGGCTTGGGATTATTTTTTAATGTTGCTTTTGCTCAGGATGCAGTAAAAGCAAATGCTAATGCTGACAGTAAGATTCGTAATATTGATGGCGTGGCTGCAGTTGTTAATACCGGTTTTGTAACGCGCAAAGAGATTGATGATCGGATTGCCGGGCTTAAAAAGCAAGGTGTGAAATTGTCTGATGATGGTTCATTGCGAAAAACTATTTTGGACCGTCTTATTCTTGAAAAAATTCAACTACAAAATGCTGAGCAAGAGGGCATAGCTGTAAGTAATAAAGAGTTGGATAAGATCATCGGCGACATAGCTGAAAAAAATAAACTAACATTCGCTGAATTTAAAGCAAAAGTAATTGCCTCAGGCAACACATTTGAGAAGTACAAGAAATTATTACGTGATGACGTAATGTTGACTCGCTATCGCGAAAGAGAAGTTGAAGCCAAGATAAAAATTTCTGAAGCTGAAGTTGACAACTTTATTACAGAGCGAACCAGGGCGATGACTTCGGGCGGGGCTCAGCGATCATCACCAGCCGCCAAGGGGGAGCTAGAAGAAATTGACGTTGCCCAAATCTTTGTTCCCTTAGAGGCTGGGGCCGGGGCTGGGGCGCAGGCTGAGGCTAAAAAGAAAGCGGATGCTCTATTGCGGGACGCACGCGGCGATGTTGATTTCATGCAATTAGGCGCCATGGCTGCAAAAGACAATCCCAAGATTAAGTTTCAGGAGTTGGGCTATCGCACTCCTGACCGTTTGCCGCAATTATTTTATGAGGCCGTTCGAAATACTGGCGGTGGACAAGTGGCAAATGCAGTTGTAAAAAGTCCTGCCGGCTACCATGTCCTTAAAGTTTTGGATCGTCGGGCAGTCGGAGCTGGCGCCCCTCTTCAGCAAGTAGTTGCCCAGGATTCTGGTTCAAACACTCCGCAAAATATTCCCATTACACAAACCTTATCTCGTCATATTTTGTTGCGTAATCGTCCTGGTTTAAGTGACCAAGATGCTGAGAGGCGTTTGCAGGGTTATCGTGACCAGGTGCGCGCTAAGACGGCAGATTTTGCTGAGCTTGCCAAAAAATATTCTGAAGATGGTTCAGCGCCAAATGGGGGAGATCTGGGGTGGATGAGTCCTGGAGACTTGGTGCCAGAGTTTGAGCAGGCAATGAATCGATTGCAAATTGGTGAAGTCAGTAACCCAGTTAAAACCGAATTCGGCTGGCACTTGATTCAAGTGATGGAGCGTCGTGAAGGTCAGCTGACTGTAGAGAAACAGCGTCAATTTGCACGCGCAGCTATCCGTGAAAGAAAATTTGATCAAGCCTACCAAGAGTGGATGCGCGAATTACGTGATAACGCCACAGTCAAAATTCTGAACGTGGATGATGAAGCAAGCAGCGCCCCTCGTTAATCTCGTAGTAAGTACCGGTGAGCCAGCTGGTATTGGGCCTGAGGTTTCTCTTGCTGCTGCTCTCAATTTTCTACGAGAACAGAATGGCGTCGCTATCACCTTGCTGGGCGATGATCGGCTGTTGAACCTGTCAAAAAATATTGATCCAGCATTGATTAATCGATTACAGATTCAATCTATTAAGCTTGAAGCGCCTGTTGTCTCAGGGATTTTGAATTCTCAAAATGCTCAGTATGTCGTTACCCTATTAGATCAGGCGATTAATGGTTGTGAGCAGGGGCGTTTTGATGCCATGGTGACTGCACCGCTTCAAAAGAGTGTCATTAACGATGCCGGCACTCCTTTTACAGGGCATACCGAATATCTTGCGCAGCAATGTGATACTTCTCATGTAGTCATGATGTTGTGCGCGACCTTGCCTTCCGGATTTTTAGGGCTTAAATCTCCTAGGGATTTACGAGTAGCGTTAGTGACTACCCATTTGCCATTGAGGGATGTGTCAAAGGCTCTCAGTTATGACTTGATATTGGAAACAATTCAAATTGTTAATCGAGATTTGCAGAAAAAATTTAGCATTGCAAATCCGGTGATTCGTATGGCTGGCTTAAATCCTCATGCTGGTGAATCTGGCTATTTAGGGCGTGAGGAAATTGAAGTCATCTCACCTGCAATTGAAGCTGCAAAGGGAATGGGTATTCAGGTATCAGGCCCTTATCCAGGTGACACGATGTTTGATCCCGAGTCTATTGCTCAAGTTGACGCATTTATTGCGATGTATCACGATCAAGGTTTGGCTCCTTTCAAGTTTGTCACTTTTGGCAATGGTGTGAATGTAACCTTGGGATTGCCAATTATCCGCACCTCAGTAGATCACGGAACTGCTTTGGATATTGCCGGCAAGGGTATTGCTGATTCCAGCAGCATGCTTGAAGCTTTGCGCTTGGCTTATCAATTAGCTTTAAATCAAAGAAAGCAACCCTAATACATGCATCGTGCACGTAAACGATTTGGCCAGAACTTTTTACAGGACAACGGAATTATTTATTCCATTGTTGCCCTAATTAATCCCAGCGCTGATGCGCATGTGATTGAGATTGGTCCCGGTCTCGGTGCACTAACACTGCCTTTATTAGAGAATCTTGACCACTTGGATCTATTAGAGATTGATCGTGATTTAGTGGCCTTCTGGAATGAGAAAAATCTCGAAGGCCTAAGGGTGATCGAAGGGGATGCTCTTAAGTTTGATTTTTTGGCATGGGCGCAGAATCGCTCTGGTAAGAAAGGTTTATGTAAGGTAGTTGGTAATTTGCCTTACAACATCTCTTCACCGCTGCTATTTCATTTGGTTTCTGCTGCAAATTCAATCGATGAACAAGTGTTTATGTTGCAAGCAGAGGTTGTCGAGCGAATGGTTGCCAAGGAAGGAGGCTCTGACTTTAGTCGTCTTTCAGTCATGCTACAAGCTCGCTACGATATGGAGTTGGTTTTGGAGGTGCCGCCTGAAGCCTTTGATCCGCAGCCTAAGGTGAACTCGGCTGTAGTGCGAATGATTCCTAGAAGAGATTTCACTTTGAATGATATTCAGTGGAATGCCTTAGAAAAAGTAGTTGCTGCAGCTTTTTCTCAAAGAAGGAAAATGCTTCGAACTAATTTACAGGATTTTGCTGATAGGCTCGAATTGACTGAAATTGAACTCAAAGCAAGAGCGCAAGATATTTCTGTGGATCGTTATATTGAGTGGGCGAAGGTTTTAGCCTCTTAAGTCAGCGTTAAGATTGACTTACGCGTCAATCGTTTAATGGTAATTCTATTTGTACGCGCTAGGGTCGATGATGCGCATTTCAGATTCAATCCAACCCTCAACCTCTTGTTGTAGCTGTTCTGCCGACTTATTGGCTGAGCTGATCGCAGGCCCTATTGAAAAAATGACTGTGCCTGGATTTTTAATAAAACTATTTTTGGGCCAGTAACGCCCTGCATTGTGTGCGATAGGAATGACCAATGCATCAGTGGCGCTGGCTAGGCGTGCACCACCTTTGCGGTAAGGCTTGGTTGAGCCGGTGGCTGTTCTGGTGCCCTCCGGAAAGAGCATGATCCATTTGCCTTCACTCAAGCGCTTGCGACCTTGAGTGGCTACAGAATGCGCCGCAGTCTGCTTATTGGAGCGATTGATATGGATCATTTTTAGAAGTGCTAATGCCCAACCAAAGAAGGGGATCCAGAGAAGCTCACGCTTAAACACAAAGCAAAGTTGTTTTGGAAGCAAGGCGATATAAGCAATCGTTTCATAAGCAGACTGGTGTTTGCTAAGAATGATGACGCGCTCATTAAGCACTGCTTCCATATTTTTCATGCCCCGGATTTCATAATGAATTCCGCAAAGGGGCTTCAGTAGCGCAATGACAATTTTGTTCCAAAGTCCAATAAAGGTATAGCGGTTTTCAGGGCTTAAAAAAGGAAATGCCAGCATGCATAGCACTGACCAAATGGGCGTGAACACCACTAAAAATAAGGCAAAGAGAATCGAGCGAATCAATTGCATGATGAATTTAAGCCTTGTCTTCTAAAAGCGCATTAGCAAATGCCAAGAGATCGGTATGTATTTGAGTGCCATCTGGTAGATTGCCTTTGGCAAGCGTCTTCTCTCCCTTGCCGGTGAGAACTAGGTGAGGTGATGCCCCCAAAGCAATTCCAGCCTCAAGATCACGCAAAGAGTCACCCACAATGGGGGTGCCAGAAAGCGGCTTAACGCTATCAGTTTTTTTATAGCGCAAAGCAATTTCTTTCATCAGGCCTGGTGCAGGCTTGCGGCAATCACATTGATGTGCGTCTTGATGAGGGCAAAAGAAGATGCTATCGACATGACCGCCTAGTGGCTTTAGTAGGCCCTCCATTTTGCTATGCATAGCGTGCAAATCATTAATGCTGAAGTAGCCTCTGGAGAGGCCAGACTGATTTGTTGCTATTGCAATTTGGTAGCCCGCTTGATTTAGGAGAGCAATTGCTTCAAGACTTCCTGGGAGTGGTATCCACTCGTCAACTGACTTTACATAATCATCGCGGTCTTCGTTGATCACGCCATCGCGATCGAGAATAATCAGTTTAGAAGAGCTGGTGCTCATGCTAATTTGCCGAGATCGGCAACGAGATTCATTTTCTGGTGAAGTTGTTGCAGAAGAGCCAGGCGGTTATCACGCAACTCTGGATTGGGATCCATGACCATGACATCGGCAAAGAATTGGTCAATTGGCCCACTTAAAGCTACTAGAGATCTTAAGAGTTCCACAAATTGACGTTTTTCGTAAGCTGCATTGATTGCGGGTGTAACCGCTTCCAATGCTTGATGTAATGAAGCTTCTGCTGGAATTTGCAGTAATTTTACGGAACAAGTCGCAGGGATGGCGGTAGTCGTTTTCTTCAGAATATTGCTAATACGCTTATTGGCAGCTGCCAGTTGAGCTGCTTCTGTTAGTGCATTAAATTCACGCAACGCAGTTAAGCGTTCTAACAGATCATTAATTTGGGCTGGATCTTGGCTTAAAACAGCATCAATTTCTGCGCTAGTAAATGCTTTGCCGGCAACAGATTGGTCGCGTAAATAAGCACGCAAGCGATCGATGATGAAGGCGTAGATATCGGTAGCTTTTGCCTTCTCTTGCACATCAGTCTGTGGAAACTGCGCGCGGGCTAATTCGATAAGTTCTGGCAGATTGAGGGAGAGATTTTTTTCTAAGAGTAAACGGCAAATACCTAGAGCATGTCGACGCAGTGCATAAGGGTCTTTATCGCCCGTTGGTGCGAGACCAACACCCCAAATACCAACTAGAGTTTCTAGTTTGTCGGCAATAGCCAAGATGGTTCCGGTTTGAGTTTGCGGCAATCCATCACCAGCAAATCTTGGCATGTAATGTTCGCTGCAGGCGCTAGCAACATCAGCATTCTCGCCATCATGATTGGCGTAGTAGCGGCCCATAATTCCTTGAAGCTCTGGGAACTCGCCAACCATATCGGTGAGTAAATCTGTTTTGGCGATTTCGGCAGCGCGCGCTACCAGCTTTTCATCGGCGCCCAGTTTTTTCGCGATGCCTACAGCAAGGCCTTGAACGCGCTTGGCGCGGTCTAACTGGTTGCCTAATTGATTGTGATAAACCACCTTGCCAAGATCAGCTACACGTGAGGCTAAAGAACGTTTTTGATCTTGCTGGAAGAAGAAGCGAGCATCTGATAAGCGGGGGCGTACAACACGTTCGTTACCAGAAATAATCGCATTAGGCTTATTAGTTTCAATATTAGAAACAATCAAGAAACGATTGCGTAATTTGCCTTGCTTGTCAGTTAATGCAAAGTATTTTTGATTAGTTTGCATTGTCAAAATCAAGCATTCTTGTGGAACTTCTAAAAATTCTTGATCGAAGTGGCACTCATAGATAGCAGGCCATTCGACGAGGGCAGTTACTTCATCCAAAAGGCTATCAGGCATCAAAACCAAATCATCGCCAGCCGCCTTTAAAAGAGCCGTCTCAATTTGTGCGCGACGTTGGTTAAAGCCGGGAATAATTTTTGCTTTAGATTGCAAATCTGCTTCGTATTGATCTGCACTAGAAACCGTTACGTTGCCTGGCGCCAAGAAGCGATGTCCTTCAGTTTGGTTGCTAGCGTCAATACCTAAGGCACTGATATTTAGGGTGGTGCCGCCGTGGAGTGCAATAATGCGGTGAACAGGACGGGCAAATTGCACATCAGCCAATTGACCATTTTTCTGTAACACTTGGTAGTGCATCATTTTGGCAATGGGTAGCTTGTTTAGGGTTTGCTCAAGCGCAGTTTGAGCGGTTTGTTCAAGAGCAGCACCTTTGGCAATGACATTAAGGTAGAGAGCTTCATTTTTACCTTCACCAGCTTTTTCTAAAGTGGCAAGATCAATGTCTGCATACCCAAGCGTACCTAATTTTTTAAGTAAAGGCGGGGTTGCTTTGCCTTCTGCATCAAATGCAATGCTCGTTGGTAGTAATTTTTCACGGACCGGAAAATCTGGTGCTTGGTCTAGCACATCAGTTACTTGAACTGCTAAGCGGCGTGGTGTGGCAAAGCCGGTGACTTTGGAAGTTTCTGTTGATAGGCCGGCAGACTTTAGTGCAGCAAAGATGCCTTCACTGAAGGCATCACCTAGGCGACGCAATGACTTTGGTGGTAATTCTTCGGTGAATACCTCAATCAATAAAGTAGCTGATTGAGGTTTTGAATTAGATGTGCTCATAGATGGAATGCAGAAATCTCGATGCGCTTAAGCCTGCGCTTTAGCTTGACGTTGACACATTGGGAAACCCAGCTTTTCTCTGGACTCAAAGTAAGCCTGAGCAACAGCACGAGAAAGATTGCGAATGCGTCCAATATAGGCCGCGCGCTCCGTAACGGAGATAGCGCCACGCGCATCCAACAAGTTAAATGTATGTGCTGCTTTTAAAACCATTTCGTAAGCAGGTAGTGCAAGTGGAACTTCCATCAAACGCTTCGCTTCGCTCTCGTAGTTTGTGAAGTTAGCAAAGAGTAGATCGGTATTGGAGTGTTCAAAGTTATAGCAAGACTGTTCAACTTCATTTTGGTGATACACATCACCATAAGAGATGCCGTCTGCCCAAACTAAGTCATACACGTTAGAGCAGTTTTGGATATACATTGCCAAACGTTCGATACCGTAAGTAATTTCACCAAGTACAGGCTTGCAATCTAAGCCACCAACTTGTTGGAAGTAGGTGAACTGTGTCACTTCCATCCCGTTGAGCCAAACTTCCCAGCCAAGACCCCAAGCGCCAAGCGTTGGGTTTTCCCAGTCGTCTTCCACAAAGCGAACATCATTTTCTTTAAGGTCTAAGCCGAGTGCGGCAAGAGATCCTAGATAAAGATCAAGAATATTTTCTGGGGCTGGTTTAAGCACTACCTGGTATTGGTAGTAGTGCTGCAAGCGATTTGGATTTTCACCATAGCGACCATCTTTTGGTCTACGCGATGGCTGCACGTAGGCAGCTTTCCAAGGCTCTGGACCAATGGCGCGTAAGAAGGTGGCGGTATGAGATGTACCAGCGCCTACCTCGAGGTCGATAGGTTGCAATAGGGCACAACCTTGTTGGTCCCAATAATCTTGAAGTTTGAGAATGATTTGCTGAAAAGTAAGCATGATTAACCTGGCTAAGCCATTGATTTTACATGGCTAGGACACTCCGGAGTTAAAAAATGCCTAAAAACGTCTATGGCGAATGAGACCCCAGAGCAAGAGGAGGCAAGAAAGACCCAAAATCGGAAAATTGCCCCAAATGACATAAGGCGTTTTTCCAGAATAGGCCTGGACTTGAGTGCTTAGAGTGCCTTGGGTAAATTCAGGAAGGGATTGCAATACTTTGCCATCAGGTCCTAAGACGGCTGTAATGCCTGTGTTGGTGGCGCGCAAAGCAGGCAGCCCAGTTTCTAAAGATCGTAGCTGAGATAGCCTGAGTTGCTGTGTAGAGGCCTGCGATTCACCAAACCATGCAAGATTAGTCATGTTGATAAGTAAATTTACTGGCTGGGTGCTGTGCTGAATCCGCGAGGCTAGCTCACTACCAAAGACATCCTCATAGCAAATCGTAATAGCAGCATGAATATCTGCTTGACCCTTGCGCACAATCGCAAACGGAGATTGATCTATTTTCCCTCTAGCAAAGTCGCTCATTGGTACGTGAAATGCTTTGACAAACCATTGAAATCCGGGAGGAATAAATTCTCCGAAGGGAACGAGGTGCGCCTTGTCGTATTGATAGGCTGGCGTGTTTGGCGAGAGTCCAGTAGCGCGATTGGAGTATTGCATGCCACCCTCTCCAGGTACTTCGCCAATCAAGCCAAGAAGAACATTACTATGGCTATCGTTAGAGTAATCTTGCAGGTAATTTAGCAGGCCGATTGGTAAATTCGAAATAGGCCATGGGAATGCAGTCTCGGGGATGATGATGAGATTGGCTGCTTGCTTAGTAATTTCACCGGCATAAAAATCAATCTGTTTACCAATAGCTTGAGGATTAAATTTCAGACTTTGTTCAAAGTTGCCCTGAATGAGTCGAATGGTAATTGGCTCTCCAATGGGCTTAGTAAAAGTAAATAGCCCAGCAAATTGAGTCAGGCTAATGGCTGCCACAATCAGGAGCGCGCTGGAAGTGGGGTGTTTGCGAGCTTGATAAAGTTCCCAGGAGGCCCAGACCACTAGGAAGGTGCAAGTCAAGCCGCCAAAGAAGGGTGCGATATGGGTGAATGGTCCAGTAAATTGGGTTTCAGCAAGTCCCATCCAAGGAAATCCCGTAAAGATATAGCCGCGCAAAAATTCTGCAACAACCCAGCTTGCCGCCAGAAATAAACCAGTTAACTGATTCTTTTTGAATGCAGGAATTGCCAGTGTGGCTAACGAAAAGTAGATGGCAACATAAGCTGAAAGTAAAAATACTCCCATACAAGCAAGTGGCGCATTCATACCGCCAATGTCATGCAAGCTAATGTAAAGCCACCATAGACCTACGACAAAGTAACCAATACCAAATGTAAGACCCAATACAAATTGTTTTTTGATTGAGAGTGATGAGTAAGAATCAATACGCCACCAGAGAATACTTAAAAGTGGAAGCTGAATCCAGCCGCCGTAAGGAAGCTCAGCAGCTAGCGCAAGTGCTGCCCCCAATAGCATCAAAATAAACACTGAAAATATTTTGACGCTCTTGTGCTGCTGATGGGGGTGCTGATCAAACAAGGTAAATCTCAGTCAGATTTTTTATTGGTTTGTCGCGCAAGCAGAATATGAATTTGTCTTGGGTCGGCGCGCTGCACCTCAAATTCAATACTATCGATTTCAATGAGCTCACCCATCTTAGGTACGCGGCCAAGATGTTGAATAACTAACCCGGCTACTGTCTCGATATCTTCAAGCTCGAAGTGGGTGCCTAGTGCTTTATTAAATTGCTCAAGCTCCGTAATGCCTTTGACGCGGATGTCGCCGTTATCTAGGGCAATGAGATTATCCGCCTCTTCATCAACGTCATGCTCATCTTCAATATCGCCAACGATTTGCTCAAGGACATCCTCAATCGTAATAATTCCTGCTACGCCACTATATTCATCAACCACAATCGCTAAGTGATTGCGATTATCTTTAAAGTCTCTCAATAAAACACTAAGACGTTTTGATTCTGGAATAAAGACAGCGGGACGCAACCAGTCTCGCACTTGAAAATCTTTTTCTGTGGCGTGACGCAATAAATCTTTGGCTAGCAAAATGCCGATGACATTATCTCGACTACCTTCAAATACTGGAAAGCGGGAGTGTGCCGCTTCGATCACATTCTTAATAATCTCAGGAAGCGCCTGACCAATGTCGATCCAATCAATCTGGGCGCGAGGCACAAGAATGTCACGTGCGGATAATTGGCCAACTTGAAAGACACCTTCAATCATTGAGAGGGCATCTGCATCTATTAAGCCCTCGGCTTGTGCCTCGCGCAGGGTTTCAATCAGCTCTTGACGGCGTTCGCCAGGCTCCGTTGGCTGAGGGGTTAAAAAATCAGCTAAACGGTCTAAAAGGGATTTATTGGGGTCAGGCATATAGCAAGAATAGCGTAGAAATAAGTCAAATCACTGATAAGGGTTAGCAAAGCCCATTTTTTGGAGAGTCTGGATTTCCAGGGCTTCCATTTTTTTGGCATCTTTGGCGGCCTCGTGATCATAGCCTTGAGCGTGAAGGCAGCCGTGCACAATTAAATGGGCTAAATGGGCCTTCAGTAATTTATTTTGTTCTTTTGCTTCTTTCTGTAATACAGGGAGACAGAAAATGATATCTGCTGCCAATTCATTTTTTGAAAGCTCGTATGGAAAAGTGAGCACATTGGTTGCGTAATCTTTTTGGCGAAAAGCTAGGTTCAACTTTTTGCCTTCAGTGGCATTTACAAAGCGAAGTGTCATCAGGCCGCCAAGAGGTGTTGTACTCCTAACCCATTTCTTTATTAAAGCGGGCGAAGCGATTTTGCTAAGAGTAGATTCAATTGCAGTACTAGCGTATTGCAAGTCAATTTTTAGTTTAGGTGGATTGACTTTGTTCTTAGCTGACATTTACTTCTACCAATTCACCTCTGAGAGTGTAGTTAAGGACCTCGGTGATGCGTATATCTACGATCTGGCCAATGAGGCTCTCAATATCTTGATCTGGTGCCGTGAAATGAATGACGCGATTATTTTCAGCACGTCCTTGCAAGTTAATGCCGTCCTTAGCAAGACCTTCGATCAGTACCCGTTCAGTATTGCCCAACATTTTTTGGCTAATTTGATTTGCCTGACCCTCAACAAGAGCTAGTAATGTTTGAAGGCGCTTTAGTTTGACTTCGTAAGGCGTGTCATCGTGTAAGTTCGCAGCTGGTGTGCCTGGACGTGGGCTGAATATAAAGCAAAAACTATTGTCAAAATTTAATTCTTCGACCATCTTGAGGAGTTTCTCAAAGTCTGCCTCTGTTTCACCTGGAAAGCCCACAATGAAGTCGCTTGATAGCGTAAGGTCAGGACGAACTGCGCGCATTTTGCGAATGATGCTTTTGAACTCTAGTGCCGTATAGCCACGCTTCATTGCTGACAACATGGCATCTGATCCATGTTGAACGGGTAGGTGTAAGTGACTAACTAACTTAGGTACTTTTGCATAGACATCTATAAGGCGTTGGGTAAATTCTTTAGGGTGACTAGTGGTAAATCGAATTCGTTCAACACCTGGAATTTCAGCAATGTATTCGATGAGAAGAGCAAAGTCAGCGATCTCTTCGGTATTGCCCATCTTGCCTAAATATGCATTCACGTTTTGGCCTAGCAGAACAATTTCTTTGACGCCTTTACCGGCAAGACCGGCCACTTCAGTGAGTACATCGTCAAAAGGCCTAGAAACTTCTTCGCCGCGTGTGTAAGGTACAACGCAGTAACTGCAGTATTTAGAGCAGCCCTCCATGATCGATACATAGGCTGAGCCACGAGTTTGTCGTGATGCCGGAAGATGATCAAACTTTTCAATTTCTGGAAATGAAATGTCTACTTGAGAGACGCCTGTTTTACGTCTTTCTGCAATAAGGTCGGATAAGCGATGCAATGTTTGCGGGCCAAAGACCACGTCAACATATGGTGCGCGACTGACAATTTGCTGACCTTCTTGACTTGCTACGCAGCCTCCAACACCAATCAATAGATTGGGTTTTGTTTTCTTAAGCTCGCGAAGTCGGCCTAAGTCCGAAAAGACTTTGTCTTCAGCTTTTTCTCGAATAGAGCAAGTATTCAGAAGGACAACATCGGCATCTTCCGGTCGATCTGTCATGACCATGCCTTCATCGGCATGTAATAGGTCGGCCATCTTGCCCGAGTCATACTCGTTCATTTGACAGCCGAAAGTTTTGATGTAGAGCTTTTTCATATGCCGTTCTCAGGTTTATAGCTGGGGGCGAAGCTCAGATTTTACTGCCTAAGTCTTGTCGAGGCCTCAGATGAGTCGATAAGCCAAGATAGCCACTATTGTTGGTGGAATGGCGGCAACTAGCAAATAGAGTGCTGAGACCGCGCCATTAGGGAAATGTTGTCGCAGGATAGCAATTCCAGCTGGGTTGGGTGCGTTGGCAATTACGGTTAGACCTCCTCCTGCTACCGCTCCTCCCACTAAGGCGAGCTTAAATTCCGGTGAGGTGCCGGTGACTAATGAGCCTAGGTAAGTGAGCGCTGCATTGTCTGTGAACGCAGTTAATACAAGGCTTCCATAAAAGACTGCAGTAGGGCTCATCATTTCGAGGATGGGTTGTAGCCACCAGCCTTGTAATGAGCCTAGTACGACTAAGCCGCCTAAGAAGAAGCCGACCAGCAAAGCTTCTTTCAGAATTAATGGGCTTTGATGTTTTGGATAAGCAGTGGTGTAGCCGATAAAGAACAACAGAATCCAAGTAAAAATTATCGGGTCATGTGCAAACATCACCACCCCACACAAGAAGAGTAGGTGAACCAAAATTACGGCCAATGGAATTTTGACTTCTTTCTTATCTGCATCTGGCTCAATCAGTTGGTGATGAAATAAAAGCGTGACTGCTAGAGCGTTAATAAAAATGGCTATGCAGGACTCAATGCCAAAGTTGGCAAACATAAATGCTGAGCTCCACCCCCAAGTTGAGGCCACCATCAGTACTGGTGGCGCAGCAAAGTTGGTGAGTGTCCCACCGATGGAGATATTGACGAAGAGAACTCCAAGCGTTCCAAACAGGAGGGCTGTTGAGCATTTATGGCGATAGACTAAATCACGCAGCAGAAAGGCTGCCAGGGTCATCGCAGCTGGCTCGGTGATGACTGAGCCTAGAAGAGGTGTGATCGCCAGAGTTAGAAAATATAAAGCGGGAGCACTTCTAATGCGCAATAGGTATTGCAATGCCGTAGCTAAAGCATGCAAAATTTTCGTCGCAAAATACAAAATAGGTTTTGTGCCAGCGACAATCATGATGGCAAAAACAAATAGCGGCTCAGTGAAGTTGCGTTTATTTAAAAACTCTTTAGCAGTAGCTAGACCATCATTCAAAGAGATAAAAATAACTAAAATAGCGGCCCAAAAGCCAAAAACAATTTCTACTTCGCCAAGAAGGTGCCAAAGCCCTGCGTGCCGCGGAGATTTTTTGGCGATAGATTCAAAATAACCAGTACAAAAAGTATGCAAAACTGCAATTGTAAAAATAATGCTTGCGCCAAGTTCTGTCGGGGTAAAGTTCATAGCAGAATGGTAGCAGGTACTTGATAAAAATGAGGCATTGTTAATTTGGGAGATATTGGTGAAATTAAAGATTGGATATCAAGAGCTCATTCAGAGCGCAATGACTGAAATCGAAACTCTGCCCTTGGAAAAAGCCCAGCAATTGTTGGCAGATCCCAATGTAGTGTTTGTTGATATTCGTGATGTTCGTGAATTGGAAAGAGAGGGCATGATTCCCAATGCTTTTCATGCCCCTAGAGGAATGTTGGAGTTCTGGGTTGATCCCGATAGCCCTTATTACAAGCCAATTTTCGGTGAAGGTAAGCAACTCATTTTGTATTGTGCCTCTGCCTGGCGCTCCGCCTTATCGACTCAAATGTTGCAGAGAATGGGCGTGCCAAATATTTGTCATTTAGAGGGTGGTTTCAGTGCTTGGAAGAAGGCGCAATTGCCTACTGCAGACAAAGCAAGTAAATCCCATTCCGGGTAAAGTCATCTTTAAAGTTGTTCCGATTGCAATTATTTATTTAGGATGTTTATGAGAAAAGTCGTGTCGCAGTTTGGAGAGGGTCCACTACAGCAGAAATTGACTGCTGGTGATTTGCATTTTTTATCTGATGCAGAAACCGCAAAGGGTGGCTCCGGAACCGGACCAAGTCCTCATGAGTATCTTGGTGCAGCCCTAGCTGCTTGTACATCCATGACTTTAAAGATGTACGCCGGTCGCAAGGAAATGAATTTAGAAAATGCCATTGTGACTGTTGATATCGAACGAGCAGATGATGTTGAAATCTTTTCTCGCGAGATTCAACTGCAGGGAAATTTAAGCCCAGAAGAAAAAGAGCGCTTATTGGAGATTGCTGATAAGTGTCCAATTCATAAAGCACTGGCTGGACAGATCCAAATAAAAACCCAGCTGGTAAATTAATACGAGCTGGGTTTGTTTTGCTACGCTCAGGCCTTGTAGGCCAGGGTTTCAAGCTAAGCTAGAGCTTAATTAGGGGCCTTAGCTGGCTGATTATTTTTTCCAGCTTTATAGCCAGAGTTGTATTCAGAAGCTTGTTCTTTCTTGTAGGCATCGTATACGTAACCAGAAGCTGCGCCAACTGCTGCACCACCTACTGCACCCCAGATAGGGTTGCCGTGGAAGATTGCGGTGCCAACAGCACCAGCTGCTGCGCCAATGCTAGCGCCTGAGAGCGTGCGTTGTTCAGTATTGCTCATATTTGAGCAACCGACGATTGCTAAAGTTGCTGCGGTAATTGCGATAATTTTTTTCATCTCAACTGATCCTTTAAAAGTGTATTAGTTTGGCTAAGCTGCTGGAATTATTTTCTGGCGCAAGGGAAGCGTGAAGCTAAGAAGCCCAAGAAAACACCTGCCGCTGGTTTATCGCCAACTTGTGGATTGCTTTGTGCGAACTTTACAAAATCACCAATCACTTCATCCCGTGCTGGAGCTGGTTGCTTTACGCAAATAAATGGCTTTGCACGTTGCGGGTGGCGAGTGGCTAAATAGGTTTCATAAACAGAGGTGGTAAAGCCAATACAAAAACTGCGTGATTCTGGGCTTGCAGGGAGCTTGCAAACATTAGCGAGTTCTTGTGTGCTTAATACTTTGATTGTTTCTTGTGCTTGTGCAAAGCCTGAAAAAGAGGCTAAAGCGGCCAAAGCAATGAGGAATTTCTTCATGGGTTCTCCCTTAGGTGTATGTAAAAACGATAATAAACCATAAATAAACCTATCTATGCACTAATTGGGTGCAACCCGCACTTCTTTGGGTTTTTATATTCCCCATAATGATGCAAAAAATAAGAGGGGAAATTTCATGGAAACTTTGAAAACAGGTAGCGATGCTTTATTCATTTTGCTCGGTGCAATCATGGTTCTTGCCATGCATGCGGGCTTTGCGTTCTTGGAGTTGGGCACTGTACGCAAGAAGAACCAGGTGAATGCTTTAGTAAAAATCTTAGTGGACTTTGCAGTCTCAACGATTGCATATTTTTTTATTGGTTACAGCATTGCTTATGGTGTGAACTTTTTCTCTGGTGCAGAGTTACTCGCTGAGAAGAATGGCTATGAGTTAGTGAAGTTTTTCTTCTTGCTGACTTTTGCTGCTGCAATCCCGGCAATTATTTCAGGTGGTATTGCAGAGCGCGCTAAATTTAATCCTCAGCTTATTGCTACTTTTATCTTGGTTGGTTTTGTATATCCCTTCTTTGAAGGTATTGCATGGAATCAACACTACGGTATTCAGGCTTGGATTAAAGGTCTAACAGGTGAAGAGTTCCATGACTTTGCTGGTTCAGTTGTAGTGCATGCCGTAGGTGGTTGGATTGCCTTGCCGGCCGTTATTCTTTTGGGTGCTCGCCGTGGCCGCTATACAAAAGAGGGGCAAATTTCTGCTCATCCACCATCAAGCATTCCTTTCTTGGCTTTGGGTGCTTGGATTTTGGCGGTAGGTTGGTTTGGCTTTAACGTGATGAGCGCGCAAACAATCGACAAGATCAGCGGCTTGGTTGCAATGAACTCATTGATGGCGATGGTTGGTGGCACATTGGCTGCTTGGGTAGTCGGTCGAAACGATCCAGGTTTTACCTATAACGGTCCTCTTGCTGGCTTGGTAGCAGTTTGTGCTGGCTCAGATTTAATGCATCCTCTTGGCGCTTTGTTTGTTGGTTTAGTTGCTGGCGGACTTTTTGTATATATGTTTACCTTGGTACAGAACCGCTGGAAGCTGGACGATGTTCTTGGTGTTTGGCCATTGCACGGTTTGTGCGGTTTATGGGGTGGTTTAGCCGCAGGTATTTTTGGCACCAAAGCTTTTGGTGGTCTCGGCGGTATCACTTTTACCGGGCAGCTGATTGGTAGCACCTTAGGTGTAGGTATTGCATTGATCGGTGGTTTTGTCGTATACGGCGCCCTGAAGGCGACCTTAGGTATTCGTATGTCTCAAGAAGAAGAGTTCGAAGGTGCCGATTTAAGTGTGCATCGCATTTCTTCATCACCAGATCGCGAACCTAACTGGTAATTGATTTTTAGTGCAAGGCTGTTCATCTATAGCCTGATTCATACCTATAATGAGTCATGGCTATATTTGAACTAGACGGAAATGCCCCTCATTTGGCTGAGGGTGCATGGGTTGCCGAAAGCGCAGAAGTGATCGGTAAAGTAGAGCTCCATCAAGATGTGAGCATTTGGCCCAAAGTCATTATCCGTGGTGATAACGATCTTATTCAAATTGGCGCTGGTAGCAATGTGCAAGACACATCTATTTTGCATACCGATCCCGGTTATCCACTCATTATTGGTAAGCATGTCACCGTTGGGCATCAGGTTATGCTGCACGGCTGTCAAATTGGCGACGGCAGTTTGATTGGCATTGGCGCAGTAATTTTGAATGGCGCCAAGATTGGAAAAAATTGTTTGGTTGGTGCAGGTGCGCTCGTTACAGAAGGAAAAGAATTTCCGGACGGCTCTATGATTTTAGGAACTCCAGCAAAAGCGGTGAAAGAGCTAACTGCGGAGCAAATAGCGGGGATTCACGATATCGCTGGGCGTTACGTGAAAAATGCACAGCGTTATGTCAAGACGCTGAAAAAGATTGCCTAACCTCCACAATAAATTTTGCTCTACGTATTTAATGTAGTTCTACCTGTTTTCTTACTCATACTGATTGGGTATGTTGGTGGGCGCGCTGGTAAGTTGGGCATCAATGCCTCTACTGAGTTAAACCGGTTTGTTGTTTGGCTGGCTTTGCCTGCTCAACTATTTAACTTTGCCGCCAATAGCGGATGGCAAACACTGTGGCAGCCTGGCTTTATCGCTGCATTTTTCCTGAGTTGCTTAATTGTTTTTGCCTTAGTGCTACTTGTGAGCTGGATGCGTCATCGAGACTTAGCCGCCGCAAGCTTTGATGGGCTCAGTGCTTCTTATTCAAATACTGGTTACATGGGCATTCCATTGTGCGCGCTTGCTCTTGGTCAAGATGGCCTAGCTCCAGCCATTATTTCAACCTTCATAGTATTTGTGATGTTTGCTTTAGCAACGGTATTTATAGAGATTGGTATCTTGTCGCACAAGAAGTCGCATGAGATTGTCTTAAGCGTTATTAAATCCTTATGTACTAATCCATTGCTCATAGCTCCAGTCGCCGGTTTGATATGGGCTTCTAGTGAATTAACTTTGTACGATCCGGTTGCTCAAGTGATTTCATTTTTAGCTGCCGCTTCTACGCCATGCGCTTTAGTTTCAATTGGTTTGTTTCTCATCCAAAAAAGTACTGCTGCTCCAGGAAGAGCGTGGGGTATTAGTTTGGCAAAGTTAATACTGCAACCCTTAATTGCCTGGATTATTGCGGGTCCGATTTTGGGTTTGCCTGATTTATGGGTAAGCGCTATTGTGATTTTGAGTGCACTCCCTACTGGCACCGGGCCTTTTATGTTGGCTCAGTATTACAAAGCTGATGGCAGCATTATTTCTAGAGTGGTATTGATTACTACGGTGAGCTCTTTGCTTACGCTCTCATTATTTCTGTGGTGGAGCAACGGGGTTTGAGCCTTCGGCATCTATTTGTTTTTCCCAAGATGCATCAATAAAAGCGGGCAACTTCATACACTCATGAAAAATGCTCATGAGTATGGGGTAGAGTTCCACATCTACTTTTGCGCTTAGCGCATTAAATAGCTGAGGCACTAAGCAGATATCAATTAAGCCCGGATGATCGCCGTAGGCAAACCTCCCAACCCTAGAGTCATTGCTCAATTGCTTTTCAATACTCTCTAGCCCAACTTTTACCCAGTGTTGGTACCACTCATCTTTAGCTTCGTTAGTAATGCCGAGTTTTTTGATGAGGTAGCGGAGTACGCGAACGTTATTAATTGGATGAATATCGCTGGTGATATCCATTGCAATAGATCGCACCCAAGCTCGATCTATTGTTGAATTTGGTAGGAGCGGAGGCTCTGGTTGAGCTTCTTCTAGATATTCAATGATCGCTAAGGATTGATGAATTTTGATCTCACCAGATTCAAATAAAGGCACTAAGCGATTGGGATTTTTGCTGCTAAATATCTCTCCCAACTGCTCGCCACCATTTTTACTGAGATGGATTGGAATAATTTCGTGGTTCATGCCCTTAAGGTTGAGGGCGATGCGTACCCGAAAGGCAGCAGAGCTGCGCCAAAAGCTATATAGCTTTGGGGTCATATCAATACCTTATCTGAGCTCATGGCTAACAGTATATTCAGAATAGCTATTCAAGTAAGAGTAAAGATAAAGTGCTTTAGACTTATTCTTATGGAAGATATTAATTTTTGGATTGGCATCATTGCAACCATGGCCTTTGCTGTGACAGGGGTTTTGGCGATTGCCGATCGCGGCGTTGATCTCTTTGGCGTCTTGGTGCTTGGGTTAATAACCGCGATTGGGGGCGGCACTATTCGAGACATCATTTTAGAATCCCCTGTTTTTTGGTCAGAGAATCAAATGTATGTATGGCTTGCTCTAGCTGCCAGCATCATTACATTCTTCGCAGAATCTTTTTTCACCCAACCGCAAATTTACCGCTGGATGCTTTATATCGATGGCTTTGGTGCAGCGCTATTTGCAATTCAAGGGGCGGATAAGGCCTGGAATATGGATTTTGGTTTGCCGGTAGCTCCGGTCATCTTAGGGGTGGTGACTGCAATCGGCGGCGGATTATTGCGTGATGTGCTTGCCGGTAGAAAAACACTCATCATGTCACATGAGCTTTATGCGATTCCGGTGACCTTGGGTTGTGTTGCTTATGTTTTAGTGCTGAACTTCTTGCCACAGTATGTGGTTGAAGGTTCTGTGATTTGTATGCTCGGAATTTTTGGGCTACGCGCAGCAGCTATTCACTGGGATCTGCGCGTGCCAAAAATGTTTATTACTAAAACGCGCTAACGGCTCCATCGCTGCGAGGATCCCATCCACCGCGCAATGTGCCTGATGGATCGCGAATGATGCATCCAGCATGGCCGACGGTTTCATCGAAGGCATCGAGCATTTCTATCTCATGACCTAAGGCATGTAGTTCTTTTGCTACCCAAGGACTAAAGCGAGACTCGAGTTTTAAGCTATCGCTCGTTTGACCCCAAGTGCGACCGAGCAGCCAGCGTGGACGACTAATAGCATCTTGCGGGTCTAAGTCGTAAGTGGCAGTGCGAGTAAAGACGGCGCATTGCGTTTGCGGTTGACCATCACCCCCCATCGTTCCATAAACCATCGAGCGACCATCTTTAAATAAAGCCATCGCCGGATTAAGTGTGTGGAACGGTTTTCTATATGGCTCGAGGTGGTTAAGTGTTTTAGGATCTAACGAGAAGCTGCATCCGCGGTTCTGCCAATTCACACCAGACTTTGGTAGAACAATACCTGCGCCGAACTCGTGATAAATACTTTGAATGAAGGAAACACAATTGCCATCACCATCAATGACACCCATCCAAATCGTATCGGCAGGACCTTTGCCTTGACCCCATGGCAGCGCTTTATTGGGATCAATATTTTTAGCAAGTTTTTTCAGGAATGCAGGTGCTAAAAAAGATTGCGCATTCTTCGTCATATACGCAGGGTCTGTCACAAATTGATCGCGAATCTTAAATGCTTGCTTGGTTGCCTCAACACAATGATGAACGTACTCTGGACTATCAACCTTGAAGCGTTTTAAGTTCAACTGATCCAATATGCCAATAATCATCAAAGAGACAACGCCTTGGGTAGGCGGAATCATGTTGTATACCTTGCCTAGACTATGTTTGAGTTCTAATGGATCAATGAGTTTGGCATGATGACGATGTAAGTCATCTAGGCGCAATGGACTACCAATGTCGGTTAATTCCTTTCCAAGTAATTGCGCAAGATCTCCACGGTAGTAGTCATCCGTTCCCTTTTCTGCAATTTGGCGCAAAGTTTTTGCAAGACGTTCTTGTTTAAAGATGCTGCCAACGGTAGGTGCTTTGCCATTCACCAAGAAAGTTTTAGCGAAGCCGGGAATCGGGCTGAGCTCCTCCCGTTTCTTTGCGGTCAAACTCGATTGACTATAAGTAACGGGTACTCCTGCTTCTGCGTAATGAATTGCATCAGCCAATAAACGAGATAAAGGAATCTTGCCGCCCAAGCCTTGTTTGGATAGTTTGTGAGCAGCACCCCAACCAGAGATGGTTCCTGCAACAGTATTGGCTGCAACAGGCCCCCGAAATGGAATGGCCTTGGTGATGCCACGCTCTGCATACCATTGCTTGGTTGCTAAACCGGCAGCAGCACCACAGGCATCAATCCCGCCCATAGCCTTGCCGGGTGAATGCACCACCCAGAAAGAGTCACCCCCAATAGAGTTCATATGTGGATACACCACTGCAATGGTTGCTGCCGCAGCCACCATGGCTTCCAGTGCGTTACCGCCTTCACGTAAAACTGCTAAAGCTGATTCAGAAGCGAGGGAGTGCGGTGCTACCGCCATCCCCCGAATACCCCACTTTGCTTGCATCGTAAATCCCCTCTATTTTTTATTTTGCTATTTGTAATAGCTATTTATTCTCTCGTAATTGTCGCTCGATATCAGCACTGGAGTCTATGGTGATCTCATTTTGCTCGACACCAGCGAGTGGATCGACTGAGACAGCATTCACGTCCATTGCAACCGCCGGCTTGTCAATGAAGTAAGTAACAGTCTCAGGAATGAAGATGATGATCGCAACCAAAATCAGCTGTAGACCAACCCATGGCAAAGCCCCGTAGTAAATATCGGAACTTTTCAGTGATTTTGGCGCTACCCCACGAAGATAGAACAAGGCGAATCCAAATGGTGGATGCATAAATGAAGTCTGCATATTGGCACCGAGAAGCACACCAAACCAAATGAGATCAATGCCAAGCTTGTCTGCAACAGGAGCCAATAGTGGAATGATGATGAAGGCGATTTCAAAATAGTCCAAGAAGAAGGCTAAGAAGAAAACAAACAAGTTCACCACAATTAAGAAGCCTATTTGGCCACCCGGCAATCCTGACAACAGATGCTCAATCCAAAGGTCGCCATCAACGCCGCGGAATGCCAAGCCAAAGACAGTGGATCCAATCAGAATGAAAATCACCATGGCATTAATGCGCATGGTTGAAGTCATTGCCTCCCAGACCAAAGGCTTTTGTAGACGCTTGTTCATTGCTGCGAGAACTAAAGCTCCAACAGAACCCATTGCACCACCTTCAGTTGGCGTTGCTAGACCCATCAAGATGGTTCCGAGCACCAAGAAGATCAAGGCGATTGAAGGAACAATGCCCCAAAGGATTTTTTTGAACAATTTCCAGTCAATTTTTGGGCGCGCTTCTGGAGGAAGTGCTGGTACATCTTGCGGTCTAAAAATGGACAAGAAGAAAATGAACAAGCAGAACAACACCACTTGGATGATCGAAGGTCCGATAGCTCCTGCATACATATCACCAACTGATTTACCCAGCTGGTCAGCTAATACAATTAAGACTAGTGATGGTGGGATGAGTTGAGTAATCGTTCCGGAGGCGGCAATCACACCCGTTGCTACGCGAGGGTTATATCCATAGCGCAACATGATTGGCAAGGAAATTAAACCCATGGCAATCACAGAGGCCGCAACGGTGCCGGTAATTGCACCCAGGATCGCGCCAACAATAATCACGGCATAAGCTAAGCCTCCACGGATCGGGCCGAATAACTGACCCAAGCCTTCGAGCATGTCTTCTGCCAAGCCACACTTCTCCAAAATGGCACCCATGAAAGTAAAGAATGGGATAGAGAGTAGAAGGTCGTTCGACAAGATGCCAAACACGCGATCTGGTAGCGCTTGTAAGAAGGTGGGCTGAAACATGCCCATCTCGATACCAATGAAAGAGAAGAATAAGCCAACAGCACCTAAAGAAAAGGCTGCCGGATATCCAATTAATAAAAATACAATCAGACCCCCAAACATGATGGGGGCCATCAAATCTTGGCTAATCATTGGAGAGGTCTTTCGTATTTAGGATCGATTTGAATCATGCCAGTCAAGGCTGCATAGCGCTTAATGATTTCTGAGAGACCTTGGAGCGTTAACAAGAAAAAGCCCAAAGTAATCACACCGCGAACTGGCCAACGAATAAGACCGCCTGGATTACTCGAGGTTTCATTTTGAATTACCGAAGTAATAAAAAATTCCCAAGAGTAGTAACCAATAATGATGGTCATTGGTAAAAAGAAAACAATGCCACCCCAGAAATCTAACCAAAGTCGAACTCTGTTGGGATATAGGGCATAGAGCACGTCAACCCGCACGTGCTCATTCATACGAAAAGTGGTGGCGGCACCAAACATCACCATGCCGGCAAACAAATACCATTGCGCT
This sequence comes from Polynucleobacter sp. MWH-Aus1W21, assembly GCF_018687275.1. Taxonomy (NCBI): domain Bacteria; kingdom Pseudomonadati; phylum Pseudomonadota; class Betaproteobacteria; order Burkholderiales; family Burkholderiaceae; genus Polynucleobacter; species Polynucleobacter sp. MWH-Aus1W21. The sequence continues at coordinate 2,009,895 of NZ_CP061287.1, read as the reverse complement.
TCTAACCAACCGTTTGAGCTGATGTTAAAGCCGTACCTGATCAGTGCATTTGCTGTGCTGACCAGTACGGCAATAAGAACCATCCAACTTGCTAAAACACCAAAACGGTCATTTAGGCGATCAACGAAATTTGCAAAAACTAAAAATTGTTTTGGCATTTCAGTTACTCGCTTAAAGTTTATTTGACAGGATTAGTTAGCATGAAGCTCATGAGGGTTTGTTCGGCAACCTTGTTCCATAACATTTGGTCGTTGCGGAATTTTTTCCAAGGTTCGTAAATCTTCTTGAAGGATGGGTTTTTGGCAGCTTCCTCCTCATACATTTCGAAGGCTGCATTGGAAGCGGCTTTCATAATTTCTGTGGAGTAAGACTGCAACTTGACGCCATTCTTGATCAAACTCTGTAAGGCAATTGGGTTTTTGTAGTCGTACTCAGCCATCATATCGATGTTGCATTCAGCACAAGCTGAGGCCAAGGCTTCTTGATATTGCTTAGGTAGCTTTTCCCACTCCTTAATGTTGACGTACATGGAGTACATTGAGCAAGCCTCCCACCATCCCGGGTAGTAGTAGTAAGGAGCAATTTTGTAGAAGCCCAATTTTTCATCGTCGTATGGACCGACCCACTCAGCTGCATCAATCACACCTTTTTCAAGGGCTGGATAAATATCACCGCCAGCGATTTGTTGTGGGATTGCGCCTAAGCGGGACATAACTTCGCCTCCGAGGCCGGCGATACGCATTTTGAGACCTTTGAGGTCTGCAACGGTTTTCACTGGCTTTTTAAACCAGCCACCCATCTGTGTGCCTGTATTACCAGCCGGGAAAGAGATGATGTTGTAATCGCGTAAGAATTCACGCTGTAGCTTTAAGCCTCCACCCCAGTACATCCAAGCATTTTGCTGACGCTGGTTCATGCCAAATGGAACGGTAGTGTCAAAAGCAAAAGTTTTATTTTTGCCAACAAAATAGTAGCCAGCAGTGTGTGTGCATTCCACTGTGCCTTGCTGCACTGCATCAACTGTGCCGAATGCCGGAACGATTTCGCCTGCGCCAAAGATGCGGATCTGAAACTTGCCATCAGTTAAGGCTGCAACTCGTTTGGCAATAAATTCGCCACCACCATAAATCGTGTCTAAGCTTTTGGGAAAGCTAGATGCGCAGCGCCATTTCACTTCTGGCATGGATTGTGCAATTGCTGGTGCGGCCAATACGCCTGCAGCAGCCCCAAGTGCGGTCTTACCTAAAAAGTCACGTCTTTTCATTTGCCTTGCTCCTTGTTTATTGATTATTTGATGGCATTATTTTTGCGTATGCCTTTTTACTAACTACAAGATCGATTAAAGCGAAGTGCAACAAGTGTTATTCGAGAGGTTTGCACCCTGATTTTCAGAAATGCACCTCATTTGGGCGTATTGCTTTAAGTTAGTGCTAAACCCTTTTTGCATCATGGCCTAAATGCGTTGCATCAAATCCACATTTCTCGGGAAAACCCCGAGTCTATTTGATGAGGAATTACCCTAACTAGTGGATTTCTTTGAATTTTTTCAAAGCATAATCGACCCGTTGTTTTTTATTTAATAAAAATAGTTAGGAGCTACTGATGTCAACATCAACTAAAGCAGCCCCAATGACCGCTGAAGAACGCAAAGTTATTTTTGCATCATCTTTGGGTACGGTTTTTGAGTGGTACGACTTTTATCTTTACGGTTCTTTGGCTGCCGTTATCGCCAAGCAGTTCTTCTCAGGCTTAGATGCTGGCTCTGCCTTCATTTTCGCTTTGTTAGCGTTTGCTGCTGGTTTCATCGTGCGTCCATTCGGCGCGTTGGTGTTCGGTCGCTTAGGCGATTTGATCGGACGTAAATATACGTTCTTGGTCACCATCCTGTTAATGGGTGGCGCAACATTCATCGTAGGTATTCTGCCTAACTACGCAACTATCGGTGTTGCTGCTCCAGTTATCTTGATCGCATTGCGTATGCTTCAAGGTTTGGCTTTGGGCGGTGAGTACGGTGGTGCTGCTACGTATGTTGCAGAACATGCTCCTCACGGTCGTCGTGGCGCATACACAGCTTGGATTCAAACAACTGCTACTTTAGGTTTGTTCCTCTCCTTGCTCGTGATTTTGTTCACACGTGAATTCACTGGTCCAGACTTTGATGTTTGGGGCTGGCGTATTCCTTTCATCGCTTCTATCGCATTGTTGGCGATCTCTGTATGGATTCGTTTGTCCATGAATGAGTCACCAGCTTTCAAGAAGATGAAAGAAGAAGGCAAATTGTCAAAAGCTCCTTTGTCCGAGTCATTCGGTCAGTGGAAGAACTTGAAGATTGTTATCTTGGCATTGTTTGGTCTGGTTGCGGGTCAAGCGGTGGTTTGGTACACAGGTCAGTTCTACGCTTTGTTCTACCTCACACAAGTGTTGAAAGTAGATGCTAAGACTGCGAACTTGTTGATTGCTGCTTCATTGGTAATCGGCACACCGTTCTTCGTTGTATTCGGTGCATGGTCTGACAAGATCGGACGTAAAGTGATCATCATGGGCGGCTTGCTCTTGGCAATCATTACTTACATCCCAAATACACCAGTTTCAGTATTTAATGCTTTGACCCACTTTGCTAACCCAGCGTTGGAAAAGGCAATGGCAACTTCACCAGCAACTATTACTGCTGACGTGAACGAATGTACATTCCAGTTCAACCCAACAGGTACAGCGAAGTTCACAAGTTCTTGCGATATCGCAAAACAAGTGATGGCGTCTAACTCTGCAAGCTATACAACTATCCCTGGCCCAGCCGGTAGCACTGCTGTTGTGAAGATTGGTGATACAGAAATCACTGGTTACACAGCAAAAGGTATGGCTCCAGCAGATTTGAAAGCTAAAGATGCTGAGTTCAAGAAGCAAATTCGTGATGCGTTGAACGCTGCTGGCTATCCAGCTAAAGCTGATCCAGCTGGCATCAACTACGTAGCCGTATTGCTCTTGTTGGTGTATTTGGTGATCTTGGTAACCATGGTTTACGGTCCAATCGCTGCGATGTTGGTTGAGATGTTCCCAACCCGCATTCGTTACACCTCTATGTCCTTGCCATACCATATTGGTAACGGTTGGTTCGGTGGCTTGTTGCCAACGATCTCCTTCGCCTTGGTAGCGCAAAACGGTAACATTTACTACGGTCTCTGGTACCCAATCATCATCGCTACGATGACATTGGTAATCGGTACACTGTTTGTTAAAGAAACCAAAGACGTAGATATCTACGCACGTGACTAAGAAGCTTTAGTCTGCATCAAATAAGAAACCCGATCAGAAATGGTCGGGTTTTTTTATTCCCACAAATCTTTTTGATTGCGATTGTTTAAGAGTTTTTGATTTTGTTGAGCAATAGAGGTTTCTCTTGACCCTGGGATGAGTTCCATTTGAGCGCCAGCAGAAAGCACCCCAGTTTTGATGACGCGTAAATACCAGCCACTAAAGCCGGACTGCAACATTGCCTTGGCAGCCCCTTTATAGCGCATTGCGGCATTAAATTTAAAGCAAGGTTCACGTAGCTTAACGACTGCAAATTCCAATTCTCCAATCCGCATTCGATCGCCGACAAAAACCTCGGTTTCTAGTAAGCCTTCAATAGTGAAGTTTTCGCCGATAGCACCATGCTGTAATTGAACGGACTGCTTTGTTTCGCGAGTCAGTAGCCCATTCCAAAACGCGTAGTGTTCTGCGGGATAAACGTAGATTGCTTTTTCAATACCGCCATGGACTGATAAATCGGCCTGTTCATCCCCTTTAACGCCTAGTGGGGTAATGTCAACGGGGACGGGATTTTCTAAAACGCTTACTGCTTTTTTGTGTATGGCCGAAGCAACCGATTTGTAGTTAGGGTGATGGTTGCCAAATAAAGGCATGACTTTGCCGGCTGAGATAGTAAGAATTCTCATGAATACGGTATTTATCCTTTAGTACCGACAGCGTGCATCACTTTTGTACTTGGTGAAATACACAACAAGATCGGCCTCAGACTTATATTGAGTGTAGTAAATCACTGCCCGAGCATCGCTTTTGTATTTGGTATAGAACCAGACACCAGGCTCATTATCGCTTGAGTATTGGGTGTCATACACAATGCAGTTTGCCTCTGACTGGTACTTGGTGACATAGACCTTTGCGTTGGCTTCCGATGGGTAATTAGTAATAAAGATTTGTGCTGCGAAGGTGTCAATTGAAATCAAGGCGCTCAGCATTAACAGGCCAAAAAATAGGGATCGAAGACTTGTCATCATTCGTGAATATTACGCCTTCTGTTTTTTTGTAAGCAAGTTCAGATAATATGGCTATATGGTGAACCGAATTCAAATGAAAACTTTTTTGACAATTAGCCGGTTGGCTTTGATATGGTTTTGCGTGATGGCTAGTCAAGGCGTTAATGCAAAATGGGATGAAGAGCGCGATACAACTATTAATGGCAAGGAAGAATTGGTCTATTACTACAAGACTAATGAGCAGGGTCAAAAGCTCGTATTGGATAAGTATGTAAAACGCCTTATCTTTATACGGCCTGACAAACTTTATAAGCGATCCATTAAGCAAATCAAGATCGATGGAGTGGCGGTGGATGTCACTAGCGATCCTTTTTCTCGTTACCCAGAGCAAACGGCAATTGTTTTTGATAACAAAGACGAGGTATTGAAGAAGCTCTTTTTGGCTAAGAAAATTGAATTCAATGTTTTGTATGGTCGCGATCAGGCTGAAAGTGTGTTTCAGATCAAGTAGTTGACCCAGTTGTTGCTGGGTGTGGTGCCAATGTAATGGGTGTATAAATATGCTGAAGTACTTTTTTAAAGGGGACTAAACAATGTCGGATCAGGATCGTGATGTATTAGCGCGCCGCAATGCAATCAAGCTTGGCGTTGCTTCGCTTTCATTGGCGGGTGTTGCAGCAGGTGCTCAAGCGCATAAAGGGGCGGATGCAATATCAACCCCATTCTCTGTAACTCAAACATTTATACCGATTGCGGGCGGTAATTCAGAATTTCCGGTGCGTCGCATTTACTGTATTGGTAGAAATTATGCGGCGCATGCTCGTGAGATGGGGTCAGATCCAACGCGTGAACCGCCATTCTTTTTTCAAAAGCCTACAGATGCTATTCAGTTTGTAGCGCCAAATAAGATCGTTGATCATCCCTATCCATCGCTAACCAAAAATTATCACTATGAAGTTGAGTTAGTGGCAGCGCTGAACAAGGGCGGCAAAAATATCCCTGTTGAAAAGGCGCTTGAATATGTATACGGTTATGCCTTAGGTCTTGATATGACACGTCGAGATTTGCAGCGCTTCATGGGTGACCAGAAGAAGCCTTGGGAAATTGGTAAATCATTTGATTACTCTGCACCCATTGGCCCAATTTTTCCGGTGAATCTAGTGGGGCATTTCACTAAGGGAACAATTTCACTTTCGGTTAATGGTGTAACAAAACAAAAAGCCAATTTAGATCAAATGATTTGGTCCGTTGCTGAGCAGATTGCGAAGCTTTCGGAGGCAAACGAATTATTCCCTGGGGACATTATTTACTCGGGTACGCCTGAGAATGTCGGTCCGGTTGTGCGTGGAGACATTGTTCGTTGCACTATTGATAATTTGCCGGATTTGGTGATAAAGATCGTTTGATTTGCTGAAATATGGAGTCTGAAGGGGTTTCATTGAGCATTTTGGTCAAATAAGCTAAAATCTCACCTTCGGCGAATTAGCTCAGCTGGTTAGAGCGACGGAATCATAAAGCGCAAGGTTCTGAGGTTTCTGACCCTTTCCCCAATAAAATCAAGCACTTAGAAACCCAAGGTTTTCACCGTAGCACACACCGTGTGACACACCACCCGCAAAGTACCGAAGAATAAGGCTTTACTGGACAAAAGCGTTCTACTGCATGGCTTGGAGTGGAGGGTAGTGGCGAAAAATGTCGTTTAAAACGACTATAGCAATTACCCTGCTTTAAAAATGAACCCATACAATATTCAAATGACTGTAGCTATTTCAAAACCCCTCAAAAATAAGAATGCCATTGAGTCTGCAGCGTTTGCCATCGTGTGTAGGGAAACCTTTAGCGCAGTAGCTTTGGCATCTGCGCAGAAGGTTTTTGAAGGTTTTGCAGAAGAGTTGCCTGGATTAGAACCAATTCACGCAAAAGTCTTCAGCATTAATCAAGCATCGGGAGTTAATGCAGATCCAACTCAGTATGCAATTGGAGTGAGCAGATTCCACTCTCATGCCGATGGAACACATAGTTGGCGAGTAAATATACAGGCCAATGTAATTGTTGTTACTTGCTTTGATTATTCAGAGTGGGAAGAGGTGTGGCCACGAGCCAAGAAATATCTAGCAGCAATCTGTGGAATATCTGAGGCGCCAAATGAAATAATTGAAATTGGTTTTCAGGTAATTGATAAATTTGTTTATGAATCAGAGGTAAAAGAAGATTCTTATTCAATTCATGAGGTATTTAAGAAGGACTGTAAGTATCTAACTGCAAAGTCTTCCAGCTCTGGCTTGTTATGGCACGTATATCAAGGGTGGTTTCAGGCCACAGAAGATTTTCCCAGCTCAGAAGCCAAAACACTTCATCAGCTGAATTTATCCAGCGCAGATGAGACTCTTGTAGATAGTCAAAGACTGGCTACAATCATCGACCATAGGGCATCTATAAGGTTTATGCCAGAGACGATGTCCTTGCAGAAGCTAATGCGTAATGTTGATCAAGGCTCCGGCCTTGTAATGGATAGTGCATTTAACCAGCTTCGCAATCAAAATAAAGAAATCATTAGCGAATTGCTAACTAGTGAAAAATTAAAAAGTATAGGAATTGGCTAGTAGATGACTATTCAAGGAAGCCAGTGGGTAAATTCCAAAGGGGGAATGCCAGAAACTGCTAAGTGGTTGGCAGGCTCTGCTGTTGCTGCCGCTCTGATAAACCCCACCTTAATGTCAACAGTGGAAAAGAATTGGGATGCGGTCGACCCCATTTCTCAAACAGAAGTTCTTTGGCGAGAGGCTACTTCATTTCCTAAGCCATCATTGGACGTATCAGGATTTCCAGCTGTAAGAAATTTTTTAAATTGCTATAAGCAGATTTCTCCAGGATCTGTACAGCAGATCTACGATGTACTGTTAGGCGTATTTCCAGAGGCTTCAATTTCCTTTGAGAGTTTTAAAGAAGTCGGTGCTTTGACTGCGTTAAGGTTTGTTGTGGACCTGAAAGGTGTCAATTATCAAAATCTCTACGACAGGGAGTTGGCTCTATTTGGAAAAATAGAAAGCCTTCCCGCTGGGCATTTAGTATTGCGCAATAGCATTATTGATATCAACTAATGTCATTTGGCCCAGAAGATTATTACTCTTTAGCCTTAGCGCTTCACCAACAGGCAAGTAGTGATAGCCTTGAATCGAAGTGGCGAACCGTAGTCTCCAGATCTTATTACAGTGCCTTTTTAGCTGCCAGGGAGGCTTCGCCTGTGATGACAACCTCTTCAAATGTTCACCAAGAGGTAATTGACTATTACGCTTCCAGGAATGGTCAGTCTGTAATTGCAAATTGGTTGAAAAGTCTTCGAAGAATGAGAAACCAGGCTGATTACAACCTTAATAAGCCCTGCACTGAGGAAGCCTCTGAGAAGTCTCTTAGGGATTCATCATTTGTTTTAAAAAGCCTGGGAATAATTCCATAAATCTATAGGATTGGCCACTCGGAGCGGTAATAGATCGCACTAATAATTATTTTAATTAAATCAACTGGTTGAGACAGCATTTGATTTGTGTGCAATGAAATGTCGTTTAAAACGACATTTAGAGCGGATAAGCGTCATATTCCGTTGAAATAATTTATGGGCATCAATCCAGTCACCAAAATAGTGCACTAATTTGACGTCTAAACTCTCTTATTGCGCTTTGGATAGCCAACGAACAAATTTCTCACTGATAACTTAGAATTCTCCGATGTTTAAGAAATTAACCCTCTATTTCATAATTCCTTTAGCCGCCCTTGGGCTTGTTTCCTGCGGTAAGGGTGATCAAAATATTCCTCCGCGACTTGTTAAGATTTTTGTTGTCGGCCAGTCTAATGATGCAAAAGAATCAGGAACTAGCAAATCCAAGGGTGAATTAAGTTTTGATGCAAGTGGAAAAGTAATTGAAGTTCTTGCTAAGCAAGGCTCAAGAGTGGTTGCAGGCCAATCTTTGGCTCGTATCATACCTTCAAGTATGGCAATGTCAGAATCTTCCTCGCTCACTAGTTATCGTGCTGCGCGAGCAGAGCTTCAATCGGCAGAGCTCGACTACAAAAGTTATACCGACCTAAGAAATAAGAATTTCATTTCGGCATCAGAATACGAGAGACGTATTTCGGCGGTTGAAGGGGCTCGTGCAAAATATGAGCAAACTCTAGATCAATTAGGATTTGTTTCACTCAGGGCAAAGGTGTCCGGACGGTTGACTGAATTTAATGTTGTCCTTAATCAATTAGTTAGTTCTGGGGAGATAGTTGGGCTGATTAAGTCTGACGATGTGTCCGTTATTAATCTCTCGCCTATCCAAAAGCCTGCGACTATCAGAATACCGACAACTGCTATTAGAAGTGATGGTAGCTCGGTCTACAAGGTTAAATTAGATTCTGGTTCAAACGATATTGGAGTTCTCGAGATAAAGCAGGTGCAAATCCAAAATGCGAATGAGACTTGGTCGCAAGTTAGTAATGGTCTTGAACAAGGTGATCTCATTATTGCCACTGGATGGCATGTTTTAACTGCTGGTCAAAAGGTTCGTATTGCTCTCATTGATAAAGCAAATCAATGAGCGAAGGAAAATTTAATTTATCTCGTTGGGCTCTGAATAATGCCTCACTGACCCGCTATCTAATGGTGGTTCTAATGGTATTCGGGATTGCCGCATACTTTCAATTAGGCCAAGACGAGGATCCACCTTTTACATTCAGAGTAATGGTAGTCAAGGTATTTTGGCCTGGCGCCACAGCTACCCAAATGGCCGATCAAGTAGCCGATAAGGTAGAAAAAATACTACAAGAAGTGCCATATGCAGACAAAATTAAAAGTTTTTCACATCCAGGTGAAACAACTATTCTGTTCCAGGTAAAAGATTCTTCACCTCCGTCAGAGGTTGGCAATATTTTTTACACAGTTCGTAAGAAAGTTAATGACTTTAAGTCCGAGTTGCCGATTGGTATACAGGGTCCTTATTTTAATGATGACTTTGGTGATACTTATGGCGTGATTTATGCATTGTCGGCTAAAGGTTTTAGTCCGGCGGAAATAAGAGACTTCACTGTTTTGGTACGACAGCGTCTTTTGCGTGTGAAAAATGTTGGCAAAGTGAATGTTTACGGTTTACAGGATGAGCAGGTCTATGTCGAGTTATCGCGCAATCGCATGGCTCAGTATGGCTTAACACCAGCAACAGTGGCAAATCAATTAAACGCCCAAAATACGATTGAGTCTGCTGGCTCTGTTGAGTCAGCCAATTTTTCTATTCCCATCCAAGTTGGAGGGCCCTTTGAGAGTGTGGCTGATTTGAAGGCTATGCCATTACGCTCGTCTACTGGCGCTTCCGTTCGGCTTGGCGAAATTGCCGAGGTAAAACGTCGACCAATAGATCCAGCTGTTAGCAAGGTCAGATACCAGGGGGAAGAATTAGTTGCGCTGGGAATCTCAATGGCTAAAGGGGGCGATATTGTCCAGTTGGGTAAGAGTCTAAAAGAAGCTGCGTCGGAAATTGAAAGCGAACTTCCTGCAGGCGTAAATTTATCGCTAATACAAGATCAGCCAAAGGTTGTTGCCGAATCAATTAATGAGTTTGTCAGGACTTTAATTGAGGCGCTTGTGATTGTTTTGGCGGTAAGTATGCTTTCACTTGGACTTCATAAAAATCCATGGCGCATTGATCCGTGGCCAGGATTGGTTGTTGCCATCAGCATTCCCTTGGTAATGGCGGTGACTTTCCTCATTATGAAGATGTCAGGTGTGGGATTGCATAAGATTTCATTAGGCTCCTTGATCATTGCTCTTGGTTTATTAGTAGACGATGCGATCATCGTTGTTGAAATGATGGTTCGAAAACTTGAGGAAGGTGTAGATCGTGCTAAAGCGGTAACTGCCGCATATGAATTTACTGCAATGCCAATGCTGACCGGCACATTGATTACGGCAGTTGGTTTTCTGCCGATTGGTATTGCGAAATCAGTCGTTGGCGAATATACCTTTGCAATCTTTGCAGTTACTGCAGCTGCATTGATCATATCTTGGTTTGTTTCCGTTTTATTTGTTCCCTATTTGGGTTACCTGATGCTCAGAAAGCCTTCTTATCAACAAGAAGGCGCACACGAGCAATTTGATACCCCCTTCTATAAAAAGTTTAAAGAAATAGTTGCATGGTGCATTGATAATAAAAAGAAAACGATTGTCGCAACTATCGGAACTTTTTTTCTTGGCATAGCAGGAATGAGCTTAGTTCAACAGCAATTTTTCCCAGATTCTTCGCGTCCAGAAATATTAGTTGATATTTTTATGGCGGAGGGTGCAAGCTTTCAGGCAACGGAGGAGGTTGCCAAGAAGGTGGAATCCCGTCTTTTGCAAGAAAAAGGCATTCAATCCGTTACTTTGTGGGTAGGCAATGGAGCCCCACGTTTTTTCTTACCCTTGGATATTATCTTTCCAAGACAAAATGTTGCTCAAGCGATCATCATTGCTGATCCAAAGGAGCGTGATCTGTTATTTAAAAAGTTGCCATCTATGTTGGCTGAAGTTGCTCCTGAAGCTCGATTGAGAACAAAGCTACTACCTAATGGACCGCCAGTATCTTATCCAGTTCAGTTTCGCATTATTGGTCCTGATTCCAAGCGTCTTGCAAGTGTTGCCCAATCTTTTATGGACCTTATGCGCCAGTCACCTCTTGTTTTTGGGGTTAATGACAACTGGAACGAACGTCAGCCAATTGCCAGAATTGATGTAGATGCGGCAAAAGCTAGAGAACTCGGAGTGCCATCACAGGCAATTGCACAGACTTTATCAAGTCATTTTGGCGGAGTAACTATTGGACAATATCGCGAGACTGATCGATTGCTACCCATTATCTTGCGCTTGCCACGTAACGAAAGAGATCAAGTAAGTGACTTGAAAGATACGATCCTGGTGACTGCAAGTGGAACTCCGGTGCCTTTGGGCAGGATTGCTGATGTGAGTATTGCATGGGAACCTGCCACTATTTGGCGAGAAAATAAAGAATATGCGCTAACCATACAGGCAGATGTTAATCCAGGTGTTCAGGGACCAACTGCTACAGCAGCATTAATGAAGCAATTTGAGCCACTGATCAAATCATTACCACCAGGTTATCGATTAGAGATCGGTGGCTCAGTAGAGGAGAGCAGTAAGGGTCAGGGCTCAATCATGGCTGGCATGCCATTGATGTTATTAATTACTTTCACCTTACTCATGATTCAACTTAAAAGCGTGTCTCGCGCATTCTTAGTATTTCTTACTGGTCCACTCGGTATTGCTGGTGTAGCCATGTCCCTTTTAATTTTGAATCGCCCCTTTGGTTTTGTAGCATTGCTTGGGTTTATTGCGCTCTTGGGTATGATCATGCGTAACTCGGTAATCTTGATAGATCAAATTGAGAAAGGTCGATCTTCTGGTGTGCCGGCAAGAGAAGCTATTATCTCTGCTTGCGTGACTCGATATCGACCAATTATCTTAACGGCAGCTGCTGCAATATTGGCGATGATTCCTCTCTCTCGAAGTGTATTTTGGGGTCCTATGGCAGTCGCAATTATGGGGGGGTTAATTGTGGCTACAGGACTTACCCTTCTTGCATTGCCGGCTATGTATGCCGCATGGTTCAAGATTGATAAAAATACCCCTTAAGACTAATTTGTTGAATACCAGGAGTCAGCTTGAATGAGTTTGAGAGTTCGATATGAATATGCTCGCATTGATAGTAGGTCTTGTAATCGCTGTGATAGTTATTCTGAGATTTAAATCAAGAAGGCTTGAAAATACCAAAGGGGCATATCCAACCCTGCAATTGCTCTTTTTTGTTTAGTGTGCTTGTAGCTTGGATTTGAGGTGTTATCTGCTTATTACCAACATTTGATTGCCACCAACTTGAAATTCATAGTCAACATCTAAAATTTTTGCTCGGCATCCAATCCCAATAAAGTGCTTCATAACATCCTCAACATGCGGAGACTTCTTGCTGTCAAGTGTAAGCAACGGAAATATCCGTATTTCATTAGCCACTCTTAATGCCTCGCTAATTGACTGAATATGAAAATCTTTATCCAAGTGAAGGCTATATAAAAACAAAAAATGGGATACAAGTGCTAGTTCAAAACTATTATTGGCAAACGGCAGGTTTATAGCATCGCCAAAAATATATCTTTCTTTTTTGTTATCTGCTTCATAGTCCGCTAAAAAATCACTCATTGCGTTCATACGCACATTTCCCAAATCTTCAAGTGATTGAATATTTTTCCATATATATTTGTCTTTATTTGCACGCATCTGCTCCATAACATCTGCATATGTGATGTCAATGCGTGATTTGATTTGCTTGCCACTAAATTGATAGATTGGGTCAACTGAAATGACATTGCCACCAAGTTTAGTTAGTGTGCTATTAAATGAAGCTGGACCATCGCCTATACCAATAATATTTTTTTTCAAATCAGTTGCAGATAATGCAAACATTGAAAGATATTCTTCATAATTTCTACCCCACGGCACTACAGAGCTTAATGTGAATCCCATATGTTTCCTTGCAATGAATTCTAAGTAATTTGCTTGTGTCTTCGTTAAAGTTATAGCTTAGTATGCTAATGTCTGTTTGTTATAGACATAGTAATATAGCTACCCATTGCGTCCAATGCGTAGCCAATTAGCTTAAACACAACTTCAGTCAATGTTCAGTGCGTTGTATGGTATTTGTTATTTTCAAAATCCCAACATTCTGAGTTTCCAATTTGCGTTTCTTTAGTGCCGCAATGTAGTAAGTGTGATTGAGTGTTAGCAGTGGTCTTAATTGGGAGAAAGACCAAGATTCAGGCGAAATAAGATTGAACATCTTCTGGTCCTGGTCGATTCCGCCCCGGGCCACCAAGAATCCATAAACCACCTTCGGGTGGTTTTTTTGCTCTCGGATAGCAATTAGATCGCACTAATAATTTCTCCAGCCAATCCAAAAGGCTGGAGAAATATTTGTTTAGTGTGCAACGAAGTGTCGTTTAAAACGACGTAAAGTGATACAGCATCACTGGATATTCGGCGGTATCGTCACCCCAGTCATGAAAAATTCTTTCTATGAAGTCTGCCATGATGCACTCAAGAATCATTACATTAGTCAAATGATCTGATCCGCAGTTGCATTTATGCAGAGCTCGGACATAATTATTTGAGTAGATTTGTTCTATCGAATTTTTCGTGTCGACATGAGTCATTATAAAATTTTCAAGAGATAGTTTATAAAGTTGAGTAGCTTCATGTAGAGATTTTTCTGCTACTCCACAAAACTTCTCGTATTCATTCTCAAATTCAGGCATATTTGAGATCATTTTTTATCTCCTTAAGCAAATTTAGAAATAACTTCGCCTGTGTAATTAGGCAAAATTTGTACTTGTGCGTCACTCAAATTGATTGAGCAAAACCCTTTTTTAAATTCCATGTCAAACCATGCCAGCTTTGCTTTAGCACAAAGCTCCTGACCCAAAACATGAAAAGAGTTCTTGCCATTAGCAAGCTCGAGCACTCCATTAATATTTGCAGAGCGATACTTGGCGTTTGTAACGCGAATCGCATAAGCATTAGTTACTTGAGCGTGTTCTGCTGCAATGGCAGTTTTGCGTGTGTGTGGTGCTGGCATGGTTTTCTCCTTAGTTAGCAGCTTGATTAGATTTGGCTCGACGTGCTTGACGAGCCACGTTATTAATGACGTTACGTAGTGAGCCATTTGCCCCTTTGATAGTCGGAATCAACTCTTCGTCGTTTAAAACGACATCGTGAGCTGCGACAACTTTGTGAGCAATTGGCAAATAGGCTTCTGGATCAGCGGCATTCATCTCAACTAGTACGCAACGATCAAGTAGGCCTTTGTCTAGCTTGGATACGCTATTGGTGGTTAATACAAATACGCCACGTGTTGTATTGAGGGATGATTTAAGACTTTCTTGTGCCTGTTTAGTTAGAACATCCACCTCATCCAAAATGATGTAATGCTTGCCGCTTGCATTTAATGATTGCGTCGAAAGAATCTTGTCAATTGTTTGAGAAACCTGAACGCCATTTAAGCCTTGACGACAGCCGATGTATGACTCAGGCAATGCCTGTACATGCCCAGTTGTGCCTTTTTCAATTGCATTGGGAAGCATATTGGCAAGCGTGGTTTTACCTGTGCCATAAATGCCGTACAACAATACGCCGCTCTTGCCTGCATATGGCAAAGGTTGTGCCCCAGTCACAACATCCTTAATGCGCAGGCGTGATTCTTCATTGCTGTAAATGAAGTCATCGGGAGTTTTAGGGCTAATTTCATCTTGATTAAACATGTCTTTTCCTCAGTAATGGTTGGTGGCAACCTGTAGCAGTTGCCACCAGGTTCGTTAAGCCGCTACAGGCTGTCCATCCGCATCGTTAGCGGCCTCAATTTCTTTTTTTGCTTGAGCTTCGATTTCCTCAGCTTTTGCATACGCGGCTACATAAGCTGCGCTCATAACGCCTGAGGAGCGAAGAACCGTATAAACGCCGAATGTGCCATCTGGACGTTGATTACCTAGCATTACGCAGTCATCACCCATATGCTCGGCATCGGCCACATGAGATAAAAGATCTGATTTTGCAAAGCCAATAAAGAAACCGCGTGAGTTAAGACGTTCTTTCATGATTTGAGCCTTTTCGGCTGGCGAAATGAAAGTCTTGCTTTGACTCAAGCGGATCTCTTGAATGCCGCCTTGTTCTTCAATCCACTCAGGCAAAGCCATTACACCAATGTGCTGTTTTTTGGCTTCACGTAGCACTAGTGAATAGCTGCTAACACGACGACGGTTTTCCATGCCAAAGACAGCGCGAAGAACGCGAGTCTCAATAGGCGTTTCTTTGTTGTAGCGCCAGCCACGCTCTTTATAGAATTTCTCTAAAGATGCTGAACGTTGTTTTGCATCTGCTGGCAAGAGATCGCCACAAAACGCTTTAGCTTGTTGTAAAACTTCATACAGCTCATCATTGCTTTTACGCAAAGTTCCCTGCTCCCAGTGAATACGAGCCGCCTCCATTGCCTTTAGGGCTGCAACTGAGTAATGCAAAACAGTTGACTGTTTTTGCTCTGCCGCATTCCCAAATGCTTTGTCATCATTAGATGCTGATGATGAGATTTTTACTTCTACTGCTTCGTTTGCTAGAATTTCCATGTTGTTACCTTTCGTTGTCGCGATACTGGTTAAAAAGTTTGTAAAGTGGATGTATCGCTTGACGATAGTTTCGATTTTTTAGGAGGGGTAAGTCCACGAAGTTGACTTCAGAATTTGCCCGTAAAAGCTTTTTCTTAAGGAATGCATGGACGAGTTACATTTCTACAAAGGCTTTCCAGTAGAGGACGATATCTACGGCTTCACTCTTGAAGTGGCCGCCTCTAAAGCTAAGTACTCTATATATGAGTCATGGTTTGATGTGCTTAAGGCATCACCTTGGTACGCTGAAGCGCAGAAGACTAAAGTGTTTAAGAATCAGGCTATTGCCGACACCTACAAGCTATTTGGCGATCTAAGTAATGTGGCTTTTGAGAAGTGGTGGAAGAAGACTGGTTACAAGATTTTTAAAGAGAGAGTGCCCTTTACGAAAATTAAACCTTTGGATTTAACTTACAAAGTGCAGTCGCCAAAGAAAAAAGATGAGCCACCTACGTTATTGCTCGAGGTTCCTCTCCATTTGGATATAAAAATCTTAAGGCGTCAGTTTGAGCAAGTGATAAGGCTGCAAGAGGAGTATCAAGAAAAGAAAAAGTTTGACATTTACAGGCATACCACTGCTAATGCAAAGATTTTTCAATTGGGGCAAAAGTTTGGCTACGATGTGATTAAAAAAGATCTCGAGATTTATTTTGACTATCAAGTTGAATCAGTCAAAGAAGGATTTATTACTTATCAGTTTGCCCAGAAGCATGCGTTGTCTGATAGCAATGGTATTGTGACTAATAGGGTGACAGACGCTGATAGAGGTCGGTTAATTGAGGCTCTTAAGTACAGCCTGGAAAATACTAGAAAGTTGATCGCTAATGCTACTGTTGGTAGATTCCCGGACACTAGCGACTACCTGCCGACGGCAAGAGAGCTGTTAGACTAATTCCACGGCCGCTTTCATCTGATCTGGACTGGAGTACAGGTATCCAGCTGTCGTGCTGATGTTGCGGTGTCCCGCCAAGGATTTCAATATATGTATCGCTGTGCCTTTGTTCGCTAGGGATGTTAGAAATGACCTCCTTCCTGAATGTGAGCTACAACCTTCGAGTCCAGCACGTCTATATAGAAAGTGAAAGTACTGCGTAAGTGTATTGGCTGAAAACCCTGCTCGTTTTTGGGTATAAAACAACGGCTTATTGGTATCGGTAATATGTACTCGCTGTATGTACTGAGCAATCTCTTTTTGCATACGGGCATTGATATAGACAGTTCTGGCATATTTGCGCTTAGTTTGTTCTGGCTTTAAACGGATTTCATCTTTAATAGATCCGCTGTCGTTTAAAACGTCGCAAATGCGTAATGCTGCAACTTCCCCAACACGCATTCCCGCGTAATGGGTTAAAAGCAGGGCGCATCGATTACGGGCTGAATGCTTGCGTGTAGCGATGTGATCTAGCACTCTGCGTAGTTCTGTTGTGTTTAATGTTTTTGCTTGTGACATATGTAGCTCCCAAAATGTAATAAATAAGCAACTACAGTATGTTTTCTTATGTTTGGTTTGAGCAACCGAAAATGGCAAAACAAAGATCTCTTCGATTTCAATGACTTAGCTCTAAATGTAATAGTTTCGTGTTTCTATTACATTTCGTGGCTTAAATGCCACGGCTAAATCCTTCGTATAAGCACATATATTTAGCCCTCTGCTACCCATGTATGCGAATGAGCTAGATCGCCGCTTAAACGAATGATTTGATACCCGAATGGGTCCTGTGCCCTTTAAAAATAGAGCTACCAAAAATTTATAAGGAGTACTTATCAAATGCCCCTGGTGATTTTGCGTCTATACCCCATATTCCTAGGACACATATAAGGACGAACTGCATTCGTCCTGTGTTTCGCTCTCGCTCACACCTTTTTGTCTTTTGCTGATTGGGCAATAGATTCTTTTGTCATACGACGGCTATAGCACTAAGAAAGTACTATCGCCGCCGCAACGTGTAGATTGGTACTAAGTATTCCCCCGCCAACACGACTCTAAAAAGATTTATTGAAGACAGATGTATTAAAACTTCAAACCTATTTCTAGGAATCTTGCGGCCTACTTGCATTGCATAACCTTTAGAGCGGTTATGCCAAGTGCGGGCTCATTAGCCGACGTATTACAACCCGCGTTTGTACCTGTTTATGAAGGTTGGTTGTACCTGAGTTACTGAATTTTTAGCCTTGCTTGCTGTTCTTGTTTGTGCGCCTGTCTTTTGATTTTTGTTGCGAGATTAAGAATTGGATAAGCCAATGTAGGTTTGAGTTGGTTGCATTTCTTTTTATTGATGACTTTGCTGTTGAATTTATTAAGCGCCTTGATTTGTTCTTTGTTTAAGAAGCCTGAGTAATGTTTTAGAAGTTCTACGGCAACAATGCGAGCTTGGGTTAATTCAAGTGGCATTGTTGAAAAGGTCTGGGGATTGAGCCCGTGCTCTTTTAGTAGGTTGTCAGTTATCTTTGAGTCGTATTTTTGGCGACAGTTAATTTGAAACTGTGCGTCCGTTAGCCTTTTCTTTTTGTAGTTCATAAAGTTATTTAGCAAAACCTAATAAAAGAAGAGTGGATCTGGCTTAAATCCTTTGGTTCTGGCAGATATTGGCAAAAAGAGGTTGTCCAACCAAAAACTCTGACCATAAATTAAGTGTGCCCATTAACTACAAAGGAGAAATGAAATGAGCACATTAAACAGTTTGAAAATGGTGAGTTCCAAAAAGCCAACGTCTATTCCCCCAATCTTGCAGCGTCGCAATAAGCTCTCTACAAAAGTATGGGAGCAGATCCAGCTCGCTAAAGCCAATAAAGAAGGCGGCACTTTTACTGTGAAGAAATTTAAAACAGTCAAAGACTATGATGGCTCACGTAAAACAATTGAACATGAAAAGCGGGTGCGTCAGTGGTGGTTTGTAGCAAATGATGGCAAGGTTTGCTTGAATGTGAAATATGGAAGTCGCGTAATTGAATTTGCAAAAGGCAAGACGGCTGTAGAAGTAGCTAGTGCCGATGATCTCATCAAAGCCTTGGAGATTATTAAGGGCGCTGTTGAGGCAGGTGAGCTAGATACGCAAATTGAGCAAGCTAGCGGCGCTGTCCGTGCAGGGTTTGGCAAGTGAACAACCAAGTGCTAATGCTACTCATAGTGTTAGCACTTTTTCTATGGATTGATTAAATGAAAACCTATGTAGCTTACGTACGCATACAGCCACAAGGCTGGGTAGTACAAACACAAATACTTGCCAATAGCAGTCAGGACGCTTATTTCTTATTGCAAGGGCAGTATGGTGCAAACAATATCGTGCATTTGCCAACTGAGGTTTAGTAATGGATCGTCTAAATCCTAGACGATCCGCTAAATATAAGGAAAGGAGAAAGCCATGAGAATGTACGAAATTGCCAATGCAGAAGATCAATTGGGGTTGCTGCGAGTCATAATGAATAACACTTGGAGTGCCATTAGCCAACAAGCCAGTGCACAGGCAAAACAAAAGGTGGCACAAGCAAGTAAGCCAAAAGCCAAAGCGCCTAAAGCCCCAAAGATACCTAAACCTAAAGTAGCGCAGTTGTCTCAACGAACAATGCCTGCCCCTGTAGCTCAGCAGACTAAGCCGGTACGACAAGTAGTTGCCAAGCCAGTTGCTCAAGCTAAAATGATTGCGCCTTCACAACCTAAGTCACCTGCTACAACAGCGCCGACAATCACTACTAAATCACCACAAGACTTAAAAATGTTTCGCGATTACTTAAGAGGTGAAACACCCAAACCGCTCTAATGATTCAAAATCGCGGTTTGATCTGGCGATTGTGTTGTTTTATTGGTTGACAGATTTTTGGATTGACAGGTAATGCATAAATTAATATCTCGTCTTAAGCCTTGACATCCATTTGATAGCTATTCGTTTTGGACTTCTGTTGAGTTTTTGATGTTTTCGGAATCCTGAATCAACGTTTAAAACTCTGATTAATTTAATTAGTACGGAGCATCCTTGATTTCTGGGGATCACTTTGTAAGTTATGCGTGAATGACTAAATGGGCTACAAGTTTTGTACTCAGCCGTATATTGCAGTTTGCCAATGCTTAGTATTGTTTCATGGCGATCAATGGCATCTTGTAGGCTTTTCTCATATCTAGGCTGGGCTGGTAACTTAGAGTCAACCGAGGTAGTTTTGAGTTTTTTAGCTTTCATTGCGCTAACCCCAATGCCAGTCGTTTTAAACGACATATATTCATCCCGCCAATTTCTCCGCAGCTAATGTGGCAGTGAGCTTGCTGTAAAAGCGTTCTAGCATTTGTACAGACGTGCCCATTTGCTTTGCTAGCGTATGAATGTCCATATTCCACTCCACTAAGCTAAACGTAGCATAGGTATGCCTAAAGCTGTACAAGGTACGCTTGGATCCGTTTGTAGCAAGTAGTAAACCTGAGTCTTTCATTAACCATTTAAAGCTACTGACAAAATCATAGGGACGCTCGCCATTTGGATGTCTCCACAAATACTCTTCCCGTTTTTCTTCAATCAACTGATCTAGGCTTAAGTGATCCCATTCGGTAAAGCGTTGCTTTAATCGCTCAATCACGGGAACTGCTTCATGCCGAGCAATGAGCCAGCGTGGACCTGTTTTGCCACTGACCCATATTCTTAAGTACCTAACGGTCTTATCTGTATGCCATTCCAAGTGCTTCCATTGAATGTTCTTTGCTTCAGTGCCATGGCGCATTCCTGTTGCCATGAGTATTTCTATGTAATCCCTCAGTAGCAGTCTGCCGTTTTGCGCTTCCTCTGTTTTGCCGCCTTCGCTCCAGGTTTTCATAAAGATAAAGAGGTGATCAATTTCTTTTCTAGTAAATGCAGGTCTTGGGGTGCTTTTTTCGCCTTTAGTGCCTAGTCTTGGCACTGGATGTTTATCACTAAGCCAGCCTCGTTTAATTGCTGAATCAAATACGCGGTTGTACGCGGAGAAGTGCGTCATCATCGTTGAGCGCATGAGTTTGCGCTTCATCTTCTCTGCTCGCCACAGCTCATACTCGGCAATATCTTGGTGATTGATATTGGTTAGGAACTTTTTGCCAAAGAATGGAATGAGGTAGTTATCCAGAACGGCGATGTAATCCACATAGATCTTTTTACCCACGCCATTGTCTAAATCGCTTTGCAGTTCTACTTTGGTTGCTTCTGCGGCTGAATCAAATCGTTTGTTTAAGGGTGGTAATCCCAGCTCTTCCATAAAGCGGGCTCTATCGTAAATATCCCCAGCTTTCTTCTTGGCGTATTCCAGATCCTCGTAGCCAGTACTAACTCTGTGCCACTGCTTGTCATAAAGCCTAAAGCGCATTTGCCATTGCTTACTGCGTTCACGCTTATATAGGGTAATGTTGCCATCCCTCATATGTACTAGCCTGCCAGTAGCTAGATTTTCTAGATATTTGAGTTGGGGTGATTTTTCAGGGCTAGAGGTGCTTTGAAAGAAAAGGGCAAGCACTTCTGTTTCTTTGGGCATGTTTCTCTAGCTGAAAAACATAGCTTAATTTCGGCGTGTAGGGTTGGGCAACCTGAAAATGTCGTTTTAAACGGCTTAAAGCAGGTATTGAGGTTTGGATGTAAGGATGGATATAATTTCAGTGCGACTAGTGCGCTTGTTCCAAAGCAAGTCCTTCCTTAGGGAGGCTAGTCGTTCCAAATCCTAAGGCCAGTGTTGAATGAAAAATTCAGAACTGGCCTTAATCTTTTGCCAACATGCCTCAACCTCTTTCTCGTGCCAACTCTTTGCGGGGGCTGATGCGTGTTCATATCTGCCAGCCATATAAACAATTAAGTCAGCAACTTGAAGGAATCTGCTGTGATGCGACTGTGTGAAATACACTGTATCTAAAAGTCTTCCCAATGGGCGACCATAGTACATGGGGGTCTTGCCTTGATTTTTATATTCAGAAAAGTCCACTACCGCATTAGTAACTTCATCTGCTTCATAGTCTCCAAAGACAAGCCCAATGTCCTTGACTTTATCTAAATAGGCGCAAAATCTCTCTAGCATGAGCATTAGTCCGAGCCTATAGGGTGGCATCGCATAGTAGTATTTTGCTTTATGGTCTACGACGTTAATACAAACCAATCGAATTGGAATTTTATTTGTAATTAAAAAATTGGTTATGTCTTTAAATACCTGGATGCGTTCATCTAATTTTCTTCCTTTAGCATTCCCTTTTCCATGAAAAATATCTTTTCCATGGATTTCATTTTGCTGGGTCATTGTTCTGGAGCCAAAGAAATTAAAGGCAATTTGTGAAAGCGTACTTTCAAATTCAATAGCCTTTGAATCGGGTATTAATAAACCCCCAAGGAAGAAGTAAGGGTTTCCTACGTAGTGTTTATTTTCATCAAAATAACAAAGATGCATATAAAGCCTAGATTTCGAGTGATAAGGTTATCTTCTCAGGTTTGAGAAATTACGGCAATCTTTGCTTACTTTAAAATTAACCTCACAAGTTCAACCTATAATTTTTTTGGATTACTTGAATCTTTTGATGAGTAATAGATCTAACATAGAGTTTGTGGGCAAAGTGAAGGCCGAAAAGCTAACCTCGCTTGCTGAGGACATCAAAATAGATCAAGCTGAAATCATTGCCGACCGTGAGCATTGGGCAAAGTACGGCACAAATAAACGTAATGGCGCTAGCAAACGTGAAATCAAGGAGGAGCTGACCCGTGAACGATTCCCTTGGGAAGAGTAAGCCTACGCTAGAGTCCTTACTTAAGGATCAACAATTGATTACAGGTAGGAAATTGATTGAGCAGCAAAAGGCGACTGCAGCAGAATCAAAACGCCAAAAAGCAATATTGGACGAGGCTATAGAGTTTGAGCGCAGAAATCGAAAGATAAGATAGTGCTAATAGTTGTTTAGTGCATTTGTAAGCTCATCTTTAACTCGCTTGCGTAGACTTATTGGTGCTAATACTTCAATGCCAGACCCATATTTCAATATATCCATTACTAGTTCTGGGTCTTGGTTGTAATCAAATTCCAGAAGGTAATTACCATCTTTATCAAATGATCCAATTTGTTGTCCGTGCCATGTTTCTGCACTTACCCATCTTGCTTTTTCAGGGCTGAACTTTAACTTAGCTCTTTGACTGGCTTTGCCTGAGAAGATTCCATAACTCTCAGCAAAGTGCTCATGCAATTCTTTTTCTGAAATCTCATCGGATTTAGTGTTGGTAATAATTGCCTTGCTTATCCCATCAAGCGCAAAACTTCTTAGATCTTTTCGTAAATGACAGTAGGCATCTAAATACCAGTTATCTCTATAGAAGATCAGGCGCTGGGGCGATATTTCTCGTTCAGTAGTCTTATTTGTTCCACGTGCGTAATAAGTCATTTGAATTCGTTTGCGTTTGAGTAAGGCGCTCCCAATTTCTTCAAAATTCTCAATCGAACCTTTGCGAGCAGACATGCCAAATACTTTTAGTCTTTTGCGTAGTTCTTTGGCGGGTGTATTACTTTGTCCTAGGATCCCATCAATGATTGAGGTAAGTGGAGCAATATGCGGTTCAATCAATCCTCCTTTGTCTAGCCCTGATAAAAGGTGTTGCATGAGTACAAGTGCAGTGGCCTCTTTTTCAGAGAACCATAAACCAGGTAGCTCGATCTTTTCACCAACGACTTGTCCATCAAAACAATAGCCACCTTTAAATCTGTCATAAACAATGGAGGCATTCATTCTGCTTCGAAGATATTCCAAATCTCTTTTGAATGTGGCTTTAGATATTTCTAGCTCATTTAGAAAATCATTCAGTGGCACACACTGACGCGCCTGAATCATGTATTTGATTTTGTGTAATCTCTCTACGTCACCCATGATGGTTCTCTATTAGCTTTGATAGATCAATGTTACTGCACTGGCTCATATCATGAGCCTATCAAGAAAAGAGCTTTCTAAAATACAGCCTTCGCCAATTAACAGGCTCAGAAGCAAGTTGGGACTCTGCCATTAAGAAATCAGGCCTTTGTGCCTGTAGAGCATATTTTCTTGCTGCTTTTGAGGATGGAAGCCCAATAAGAACGGCGGCATCAATTGTTGCTTTAACAATAAATGGTTCAAATTGGGGTTTAGTTAGTGATATCTGCATTGGAACCACAATGCTAAGAATAACTGCGCTGGCAAACATGGATCAACGCTTCGATGGTGTGTAGCCAATTCGATTGCCTGAATTATCAAAGTAGTTGGTTACGCCACTAGGCGCCTTAACTTCATAACCAATCCTATTGCCTGAGTTGTCATAAACACCATTCTTAGAGCTTATGTTGTATTGGCTATTGTCCAAGTTGTATGGACTATTTCTCATGTTGTAAGGCGAGTTCTCCATGTTGTATTGGCTGTTTTGCATGTTGTACGGCGAATTATCTAAATTGGTGACTTGAGCAAAGCTCTTTTGAGCGTAAAGTGCGGCCTGAGCAAGTAGGAACAATAAAACTAGATATTTCATGTGATTCTCCTTTGGTTGATGCTTAGGAGAAGGTTAAATAGGTACAGGCTCAATAAGTGAGCCACCTGATCAATAATGTCGTTTTAAACGACATTATTTGAAGTTACTTAGAATCTGTAGATAAATTTTTAATTTTTGAATTGGCTGGGTGATTTAAATGGCAAACATAGTTCATTACGTTAAGTATCCGAATAGGCGAATCTACGACAAGAATGCGAGCTGTTATGTCCCATTTTCTAGCATTCGTAAAAAAATCATTGAAGGTAATGAGATTGTTATTTTGGATAACACCACAAAAGAGGATGTAACAAGAGAGGTGCTAATAAGCATCATTCTTGAAGAGGGTATTGCAGGCAATGAAATATTCTCAGTTGAACTGATGAAGATGATCATTAAGTTGTACGACAACCCCTTAAAAGATTTCTATGTAAACGGCTTGAATCAATCCCAGTCATTCTTAACTTCTTTGTTATCAAATTTTTCGAACAAAGAAAAAAGTGAAAAATAAATATTGAGGCTGCTTTTTGCAGATTAATAAAATATACTCAAGCAATGAAAAAAATTATCTTAGGTGAGTTGTTCTCTGGCCCTGGCGGCATCGCAATTGGCGCTGAAATGGCAAACGAAGCAATGGCAGATTCGACCGACATGAGGTTTGAGCATGGCTGGGCTGTTGATTACCACGATGAGACTGTTGCTACATATAGGCGGAATGTAAAAGGAGCAACAGAGACATCGGCTGTTGTTGCTGATGTTAGGGATATAACTGCTGATGATCTAGCCAAGATATCAAAGAAAATTGATGGATTTGCTTATGGATTCCCTTGTAATGATTTTTCATTGGTAGGGGAGCATAAGGGAATTGATGGAACGTTTGGGCCGCTGTATAGCTATGGCATTCCTATCCTGAATAAATTTAACCCCAAGTTTTTTATAGCCGAGAACGTAGGTGGCATTCGTAGCGCAAACGAAGGAAAGACATTTCTAAAGATTCTTGAAGATCTTTCGGGGGCTGGAAAAGGCTATGTTATTACTCCGCACTTATATAAGTTTGAAGAGTATGGTGTTCCTCAGGCTAGGCATAGAGTCATTATGGTTGGCATAAGAAAAGATTTGAAATTAACTTTCAATCCTCCAGTGCCAACGCATTTAAAAAAGCAAAAGACTTGTAAAGAGGCGATTGAAAAGCCGCCAATCAAGGCTAATGCAGCAAACCATGAGTTAACCAAGCAACACCCAAGAGTAGTTGCTCGCTTAAAGCATATAAAGCCTGGTGAAAATGCTTGGACAGCTAAGTTGCCAGCAGATTTAAAGCTCAATGTGACTGGCGCTCAAATTAGTCAGATCTACAAAAGACTGGACCCTACAAAGCCAGCTTACACAATTACGGGCTCAGGTGGTGGTGGAACCCATGTGTATCACTGGGCAGAACATCGCGCATTAACAAATAGGGAGCGAGCAAGACTTCAAACATTCCCTGATGAATTTGTATTCGAAGGTAATAAAGAGGCTATTCGTCGACAAATCGGAATGGCTGTGCCACCTGCTGGAGCTAAGGTTATTTTTGAAGCAATTATGAAAACGTTAGAGGGCGTGGATTACCCTTCAGTGAAATCAAACTTAGAAATACTTCCTTAAAAGCTCAAGTAATAATAGTTTTTGCGTCCTGGTAATGCTCTAAATTCTAAGTAGTCATTCCCGTACATATCTAGTGTGTCTTCGGTGATTAGCTCACCATAGCGCAATAGTCCCGCATCAATTAGCTTGTCTTTTATAAATCGCCCTAATTCAATTCTGTTTTGACTCATAAAGTCTGAGCCATCCAATAGAGTGTTGTTAGAGGTTGGACTAGCCGTCTTTCTCTTGAACAAGGCTGGCATTATGTTGCCGCTTGCGTCCACTGTGTTGATGATAAAGGGATCTTTTTGAGGGGGGACGATGCCCGTTAAACCTTGCATCTCACTCTTAGTAACACCAATCTCAACTTCGTACCAAGGTCGAAGAATATAAATTCCCTTTAAGTTCTTTCGCCCAACTCCAGCGAAAAGATTCATGTGAGATCTAGGCTGAGGTTTAATTTTTAATTTAAATGTAACAGGTAGAGAGCTGACATTTGGGGGTAATCCAATATTCTGCTTGACCGATTTCTTCTTTAATTCTTTTCTTCTGCTTGGAAAGATTAGTTGATCTATGGATTTGGCATTATTCTTTTTTAGTCTTAAAAAGTATTCGTTGAGTAAGTTAACTTCATGCTCAGAATTAATTTTGATATTAGATTCGAGCCAGTTCCCAAAGCCGGTATCAGAAAAGTTGGATGAGCCAACGCTTGCCCACTTATCTAAATCTGTTTCAAAGATATAAAACTTTCCGTGATATCTATCTTTTTGACAGAAAAATACTCCGGAATCGTTTTTGTATGTGAGTGCTAGATCATGGAACTCTCTTAAGAGTTTTTCTAGTGCCGGCGAAATTCCTTCCCAGTAGCCTAGGCCAAAAACTAAAGTAACCTGCCCACCATCCTGGAGAATTTTTTTAAAAGGCTCTAATGCCTCTTGGAATGCGCCAAGTCCAACATATCCGCTAGCGATTTTTACTGCCTTACAGTCTTTAAGGCTATTCAAGACAAAATGTCGTGCCTCAAAGATTTCGCTTTCATTGGTGATGAGATGATCATTTGCGCGGTATGTATGCATCACAATTTTTTGCCGAAGCTATTTTTTGGGTAGTGATGAATATTAACCTTTTATAACTTTTAGTAGATTTTGAGGGTTTGGCGCTAAAAATAAGTCGTTTAAAACGACAAATTCTGTACATAAGGTGTGTACCGTTTTTAAACCGTAAAAAACACCATTTTTCAAGGGAAGAAGAATCTAGGCGGCTCGAAATAGCTCTCTAGGCTAAATTACGCTAAAATCTCACCTTCGGCGAATTAGCTCAGCTGGTTAGAGCGACGGAATCATAAAGCACAGCGTCCAGGTTGTCCGACCCTAAATCCCAATAAAATCAAGCACTTAGAAAACCAAGGTTTTCACCGTAGCACACACCGTGTGACACACCACCTTGAAAGTACCGAAGAATAAGACTTTGCTGGCAAAAACTCATATGCCATATGGCATGGAGTGGAGGGTAGCGGCTGGAAGTTGTCGTTTAAAACGACGCCACAAATTCCACTTCCATTGCTTCTATCTAAATCAATTTCCTGGCTATAAACTGAGTCAATTGAATAAAGTCGATAAGAAGGCCATATGACGTTCCCAGGAGAGCGATTAGTTATCAAGTTATGGGACAGCCTCATCGACAGGGGTATTGGCTCTCTATTGAAGCCCTGGCAGATCAGAAGAGAGGGTCAGGCGATGATTGAGGTCAGAAAAGCAGAGATGCTTCAAATGGCACAAGTTGAGTTGGATGCCCTTGCCATCAAAAGAGGTGAAAAGGCTTTGTTGCCTAGCGGCGAAATAGTTGATATTGATAGTAAACCTGGAAATCAGTTAACTATTGGGTTTATTAGTGGCCAGTCAATCCAGGGAATAAAAGCCGAAGAAATTAGAAAAGAGGTCAGCGTTAATAAAGCAATTCACTATGCTGAGGAAGAATTGTTGCGAGACACCCAGTCACCATCAGATAAGTCAATTGATGGCGACTGGTTGCTGAGATGGAGGGATGGCGCATCATCAGTTTCTTCTGAAGAGTTAATTAGTCTCTGGGGCAAGGTATTGGCAGGTGAATCCAAGGGTCCAGGGACCTATTCGTTAAGAACCTTAGATTTTTTAAAGCACCTTAGTAAAGATGAGGCCGCTTTAATTGAATCAATAATGCCATTTGCATTTGAGGGTTTTATTTATAGAGGCGACGAAGCAATACTGAATGCCAACAACATCACATTTGATAAGTTGCTTAACTTACAAGAATTAGGGTTGCTCTCTGGCGTTGATACATTTGGCATGGAAAAGAATTGGAGAAGTAGTTCAGGAGATGCATTTACGCTAGCAATTGTTTCAAACGAGAAATTAATATTAGCCACAAATCCAGACCCTCAAAGAGTATTGAAAATCCATCCAGTTTGTCTGCTGACGGCTATAGGCCTTCAACTCTATAACTTAATAAAAATACCTCCTAATATTGGCATGGTGAATGTGATAGCTGAAAAAATTAAATCACAAGGATTTGATGCTCAGGTTGGAGATGTTGTGGAGATTTCAGGTAGCAAGCTCACATATAAAAACTTAAAGCCCGTTTAAGTTTCCTCTCTCGGAGCGGTAATAGATCGCGCTAATAATTTCACCAAGTGATTCAATGGTTTAGCAAGGGCGCTAATGAGTGTGCGATGGATTGTCGTTTTAAACGACAGTCTAGAAGTAGAGTTAGACATCCTCGGCCCCAGGCCACCTAGAATCAATAAAACCACCTTCGGGTGGTTTTTTCATTTGGGCTCAGTTACATTGTTGATATGAAAGCCCTCAAGAAAAGAATTCTCAGCGCCTGTTGTGGTGCTCATATTCTTCATGATGGATATACCGACCTGCTTTATGTCATGTTTCCAATTTGGCAAATGGCATTTGGTTTATCACTTGCTGATGTTGGCTCCCTAAAGACTTTGTATTCAGGAGCAATGGCTTCACTACAAGTTCCATCCAGTATGTTGTCCGAAAGGATTGGTGAAAAGCGCCTTTTGCTGTTTGGCACTTTGATTGCGGCAGTAGGATTTTTATTGTCTGGCTGGACGACCGGTTTTTTGGGTTTAGCCGCCTGCTTAGTGCTTAGCGGTATCGGTGCCAGTGTTCAACACCCCCTTTCTTCTTCATTAACTTCTCATGCTTTTGAAGGCCCTGAATTAAGGGGCGCCTTAAGCACCTATAACTTTTCTGGAGATATCGGAAAGGTCTTATTGCCATCTCTCTGTGCGGCTCTACTGGCAATTTGGGATTGGCATGCCGTAACCAGTGTGATGGGCTTATTGGGATTGATTGCTGTCATGTTGTTGGCGCTTGTATTGCCTAAAACAAAGATTGCCATTAACGCTAAGGTCCAATCAGATAAACCCTCTAGCGATAAAAGCAAAAACGCTGTGGGTAGCAACTTTCTTAATTTAGGTTTTATTTCTCTATCATCAATTGCCGTAATTGATAGTGCTACTCGGATGGGTTTTCTAACGCTATTACCTTTTCTGTTGATATCTAAAGGGGCAACGGTGACTCAGGTAGGTTTTGCCCTTAGCCTAACTTTCGCTGGTGGTGCCGCAGGCAAGTTTGTTTGTGGGTTTATTGCCGCACGATTTGGTGTAATCAAAACTACTTTGATCACTGAAATTGCTACAACCATTTTGATGGGCTTAACCTTGCCACTAAGTGTTGATGTTGTGATGTTGATGTTGCCCTTAGTTGGCGTCGCTCTAAATGGAACGTCTTCTGGGCTCTATGGAACAGTGCCTGAGTTAGTTCCGCAACATATGCGATCTAGGGCCTTTGGCGTCTTCTATACGTTAACAATTGGTGCTGGAGCTATTTCACCGCTTGTGTATGGCTTTGCTGGCGACAGGCTGGGAGTGTCTAATGCCATTGCCCTAATTGCTGTCTCGGTATTATTGACTCTACCGCTGACGCTGGGCTTGAAAAAGGCTTTTGAAGATTAGAAGTCTAAGATTAGAATGAACCATATTCAATCAAAAAAAGGGGGGTGTATGTACTCTAAAAAGTTTGTAGTGGGGTTGTTATTCGGCATCTCTGTATTTTCATTAGCGGGTGCGACCATTCCCGAGCCACCAAACCCTTTAGCAAACATCAACCTAACATTTGATCAGCGTCTTGAGCAAATGAAACAAACGGATGCTGCATTACTGAAGGCAACGCCAGAAGAGCGTAAAGAATACTGGCATAAGATGCGCGATCAAATGAAGGCGTTAAGCCCTGAAGATCGTAAGTTGGTTCACGAAAAAATGAAGGCTCAATGGCAATCTATTACCCCTGAGCAAAAAGAAAAAATGAAGGCTGAGAGAAAGGCCTTCTTTGATGGTTTAACACCAGAAGAGCAGGCCGAAATGAAAGCCCGCAAGGCTAAATGGGAGAACATGAGTCCAGAGGAAAAACAAAAGTGGCACAAGCAGTCTAGCTAGGATTAGATATCCTCGTCCCTGGTCGATTTCGCCCCGGGCCACCAAGACACACTAAAACCACCTTCGGGTGGTTTTTTTCATTTTTACTCTCCACATTCACAGTATTCGACGCTTTTGGACTTTGCCTGCGCTGTCGTTTTAAACGACAAGCCCACTTTCAGTTACATTTGTAAATACATGGAAACCCATCAAAAATCTTCTGTAACTAAAACCATATTCATCGTGCCTGCTATGGATTGTCCATCGGAAGAGCAGATGATTCGTATGGCATTGGGTTCTTTGGCGATACACGCCATGGATTTTGATATTCCCAATCGCAAATTAATCATTTGTCATAGCGAAGAGCCTAATGTAGTTCTCGATAAATTAGTTCCCTTGGGTTTTGGGGCAAAGATTGAAAGCAGCCAAGCGTTAGAAGACTTTGAAATTAAGCTAGCTCAATTAGATGCCGCCAAAGATGCTCAAGAGCGAAAAGTCCTAATTTGGCTCTTAGCATTAAACGGATTAATGTTCTTCGTTGAGATCATTGTGGGCTGGATTGCTCAATCAGCAGGACTTATCGCTGATGCTTTAGATATGTTTGCTGATGCCGCAGTCTATATGGTAGCTTTATATGCCGTTGGTAAAGCCGCACAGCACAAGCTCAAAGCCGCTAAGTTGGCTGGTGTTGTTGAATTACTTTTGGCCACTCTTGCTTTTTGGCGTACAGGTTATCAAATTTACATTGGGGCAATGCCTCAGGCAAATGCCATGATTTGGATTTCGTTACTTGCTTTGGCGGTTAATGTCACCTGTCTATATCTAATATCTAAACGCAAAAATGATGGCGTTCATATGCGAGCCAGTTATATCTTCTCTGCCAATGATGTTTTGGCTAACATAGGCGTGATTATTGCTGGCGTATTAGTTGATTGGCTTAACAGTCCGATTCCCGATTGGATTATCGGTTTAGCTATTGGATTCTTGGTATTGAGTGGCGCTATTCGGATATTAAGGTTGAAATAGAGTCAGGTATCCTCAGCCCTGGTCGATTCCGCCCCGGGCCACCAAGATTCTCAATAGCCCACTTGTTGGGCTATTTTCTTTTAAGGCTTGGCATGGTTAGCCACCATTACTTTCGGATACCCTGATTAAGAAGCGTCCTTTAAAAGGACAAATCAATTAGACATCCCTGCGTCAGTCGATGTCGTTTTAAACGACAAATTAGACGCTGAAATCAAAAACGCTTAACGAGGTTTAGAGCGACTGCGGGAGCAGTTCTGTAATTGGTGCTAAGGGCAGTATTGCCGTTGGTGTTAATGGCAGTCACACTTCCTCCCATATTGGCAAGGGCGTAAAGATCTAGGGCTGTGGTTCTATCAATCGCATAGGAAAACTTGGCAAATACGGGAATGAACTTGTTTTGACCAACGCCACCAGCGTAAGGGCCTGAATCATTTAGGCGAAAGCGATAGCTATTATAGGCTGCACCGCCCGACACTTTAAAGTCACTAGTAACCTTATAGGTTAGCTCCAGACCTGCGCCACCCGCTGGACCACCTGGGAATGGATTATTTAGATTCCAGCGATCAGAGATCTTCCAATCAATCACAATAAATGGAAATACTCGGTTCGTATCAATCTGGCGAAAGACGCCAGTACCCAGGCCTAGATTTAAGGTGGGCGAGAGTTGTTTTGAGCCATTAAAAATAGCGCCATAAGTAAGGGAGTTATTTAGATTGGCGCCAGTCTCTGCAGAAGACTCTATTGTGGGAATAAAGTTGAGCCTCCAATCAGAGTCGAGTTTGTGAGAATAGCTGAGGCCCAGTGCCGGAGTGCTAATCGTCGTCCATGGACTCTTCCCACCATAGCCGTAGCTATTCATATTGCTCCAGTTCCAAAACTGGCTGCCATAGCGAACAGAGACGCCAATTGAAGTTGCCGCTGAAATGGGTTTCAGCAAATTGAGCGTGGCGCCAGCACTAGACCACCCAAAATTCCCACCCGTATTTAGGCTGGTATTAAATTGGTTTATTCCCGTAACACTAACCGTAGCCTTAATAGCATCATTTTGTGCGACTCCATCAGGTTGGGCATGGCCTACCATAGGAATTCCAAACCAGATCAGGGATATGCTTAAGGTGGACAAATATTTTTTCATGGTCTTAGGATAACTGTTTTCTAGAATCCAAGGCTGTATAAAAAGCAATAATAAGCCTCTAATATTAAAAATATCTATTTAAACGACAGTTATTATGTCTAGATATCCTCTGCCCTGGTTCGATTCCGCCCCGGGCCACCATATCAAGACGCCCAACTGTTCTCAGTTGGGCGTTTTCATTTTGGCGACCGCAAGTTGGTGCGGGGTCCGGCGCGATTCTACGTGTGCCATGCCCCTCCAGCATCCGAGCCGGTAACGGCCCCCGAATCTCATACTCCGCTCTCTCTTCTCACAAAACTTCTGCGAACACTGACGAAGTGGCACACGCAGAACGCCTTATGTGGCAATGACTTATGCGTGTGTCGCATACGAAGGTTTTGCGTTCGACTTGCTGAGGCAAACCATGTGGTTTGTGTGTTGTCACACACAACGCGTTGAGAAAATGCCCGAAAAAGTAGTCACTCCGCAGCACAAGGCAACGCGTAGAGACCTTGCCGCTGCTGAGTGACCACCAACTTTTTATAAGCCATCAACGGAAGGTCAGCTCCAGCTTTTCCCTTGTCACGTGACTTCACCTTGAACACATCGATCGGTTTGTCGCTTTGCAAACCGGCCCGCTCCATGATTCGCTCGGCTCGCATGGGCTCACCCTTGAACGACCAAAGCGACCCAAAAACGGAGGCCTGAGCCTCGGTGAGGTTGATGTGGCCAAGCTCTGGTAACAGCACCGAGCGGAAGTCCTCAGCAAAGGGGCCGTAAACCGGTTTAGCGGGCTCACGTTGCGTTTCTGTGGGGCGTTGGCCCTGTGGGGCAATAAATGAGATTCCGCCGCCGTAAAAGGCAAACCGCTCCTGGAGCGGTAGCCAATCTATGTCAGCGGCAAATGGGTGTGCGGTCTGGTCGATAGGTTTGGGCGTGATCACCCGCAACCTAGAGGCGTTGACTCGCAGCGCATCGAGGGTCGCCGGTGCGTGAACCAAGCCGGACAAGTTGCGAGCCAGAATGACAGGTCCTTGTCGTGCATCGCCTATCCGCCAGACGCCAGGACCCACTTGATCGATTCCATCGCGGCTGTTGATCTCCATTGCCATGCGCAATCTTTGTCGCAACCAATCCTCGTTGAGCGTGACGGCTGCCATGTCCTGTGGCTCGAGCTGGATCGGACCGCATTCAGGGCATTGGCAAAGTCTGCCCCCCTTGCCATCAGCAACGACCTGCCCCCGATGCAAGTTGCAGTATGGGCAGAGTGCGTATTGCTGATTGACGGTAGCAGGCTTTATAGCGGAGCCTAGCAGTGAGCATGCCGCAAGCTCGTTCGGAGACAGCGCGTACCGAAATACGGGCGTTCCCTCAGCGAACAAGCGGCACACCAATGACCATGCGTGATGCGCAGTCACGCTCACTCCTGGAACGCCGGTTCGGACTGAAATGCGTCCTCACCGGGTTGCTGCTCGTTGGCACTGAGCGTTTGACCCGCATCAAGGATGCCAAGAGTCACGAGGTAGCCCTCCAGTTGAGCTTGCATCTTGGCGTCGAACTTGTGAAGGTTCAGCCGCCCTTTGCGGGTGATCTCGATGGTGATGACCTTGGATCGCATCTTGCCCGGCTGTGGGGGGTAGTACAGATTGATGTGCGCCGAATTGATCTGCCAGTTGCGCTTGAGCGGGTTCTCGCTGGGGAATGCTTCAGCGATCAATTCGGTCACGCACTGTTGGTCGCTTGATGCTGTTGCGGTGCATTCGATCTTGAGATCACCATGTGGGCTGAGCAGGGACAGTGTCTTGACCTGAACAGCCATGAAGCCGTCGGTCGTCAAGGCTTGAGGTACATCGAAACCCAGTCGGAGTGCAGACAGATCAAGGGTGGGCGGTTTGATGCGGTGGGCCTCCACCTTGACGCCCAGCAGGTGCTCTGAGAAGGCCTCGAGCAGCATGGTGTGGTACTTGACTCCGCCTTTGACCAGTGAGCGGGCGACACCGGTCTTGGCTGAATACTCCAGCACCATGTGAATGTTGGGATTGCCGACGCGGCGAGTCAGGTTCGAGCCTTCGAACTCGAGGCGCAACATCGCCAGGTCCTTCACATGAACAGTCAACAGGTAGACATCTGGGGAGCGCTCTAGGACATAAGCCACGCTGCCGTCACCGCACTGCAACTCTCGCTGGTAGAACGCCGAGATGGACTGCCGCATTCCGAGCAAGGCTGCCTCAGACGTGTCGGGTTTGCGTTTCACCCCAAGTTCATTCTGCTGAGCCTGTGATCCATGGCGTTCGAAGAAGTCAACGTCACCGGCCAGGTCAAAGAGTGCTGGGTAATTCACATACAGCCAGAACGAACGATGGATATCGCTTTGGTTGGAAACGAGCCCCATAAGGGCGACGCCATCCTGCCTTGCAACCTGGAACATCGCTTGTTTACCAGCCGCATCCCCAAGTGCAACACTGGCCATCAATTTGGCAATGAGCGCGTCTCGAGCAATTTCGTCTGGCCATGTCCGGATCGCTTCAATTACGGTCCGGGTGACCTCTTGGCCATCCGACCAAGACAGATCGTCGGGCAACGGCAGACCGTTAGCTGCCAGGAAGTTTTGGAGAGTGTTGTCTACGGGCAGCTCCAGCAGCACATCGACAAAGGTTTTTTTCATTTTCTTGGTCCTTATGAAATGTCGGTGTTCTGCGTGCAGGGGATGCTGGCGCTGGCCGACGGGTGGTAAACAAATACCCCGTCAAAGTAAAGTGGCGAGATACAGCGTAATTGTGTCCCGCTTATTTCCGCTTGTCAAACGACGTAGAACATCTGGGTGAATGTGTATCTCAGTGCTATACTTTGAGGCTGACTTGATTCAGACAGGAGCTTTTCCATGGCATCGACCCTAGGAGCGCGTTTACGGCGTTTACGAGAGGCCAAAAAGCTGACGTTGCAGCAGGTAGCCGACGCCGTTGGCTGTACCAAGGCGTACATCTGGGAACTGGAAATGAAGGAGGGGCAACGCCCTTCTGCCGAGCGGATTCATCTGCTGGCCAAGGTTCTGGGGGTCACGATGGAGGACCTGATGAACGAATCAAATGAGCAGGTTCCCCAAGCATCCGTTGAAGACGTGGCCTTCTTTCGCCAGTACGCTGGCATGACGGAAGAAGAAAAGCAGCGCTATCAACAAGCCCTCAAACTGATGTTCCCAACTGCGGGGCAAGAGGAAACCAAGAGTTGAGTGACAGCGCTCAACTGACCCCGAGCAAGGCAGCCAACACCATCCTGCGATGGATTCGCGTGGCCAGTGGGGAGACGGCTGCGTACACAGACCTCGACATGGTTCGAGAGGGGTTGCCTGGCACTCCCTACGGAGAAGGCGTCAAGATCATCAAGCCCCCCATGGCGTCTCCAGTGAGAAGCTCAGAGGGAATGCTGGTGTGCAACCCGAACGATCCAACCGAATGGGGCATCTTCGTTAATGAGGATGCCAGCCCTGAACGTCGTCGCTTCACGATCGCACACGAGCTGGGTCACTTTGTCCTCCACAGAGCCAAGCGGCGCACATTCAACTGCGACAAAGCAGCAGTGCATCTGAGCTTGGAAAGTGCAGGCGTCATCGAGCGCGAGGCGGATGATTTCGCAAGCAACCTTCTGATGCCAGGGGATGTACTGCGTGAGCGGATTACAAGTCAGGACGTTGACCTGCACCTTCTCAGTGGACTTGCGAAGTCATTCGGCGTCTCGTTTGAAGCGTTGTGCATTCGCTTCATCAAGTACACAGAAAAGCGAGCCATCTTGCTGCACTGGGACAACGGGTTTCTCAAATACGAATGGCGCAGCAGAAGTGCTGTACTCAGCAACACACGCATTCGTAGACTGAGCGACCCAGTGGAGCCGTTGCGAGACACTGTAGCTGCCGATGCAAGCATCGCCCAGGAGTGGACTGGTATTGATATGTCTGCTTCCGTCTGGTGCGTTGGGGAGCAGCCGTACATGAAGCTTCAAGAGTTCAAGCACAGCTACGGCGTGCGTGACCGTGTTCTGACATTGCTGATACTTGAAGATGCCGAGCCCCGCCGATGGGATAACTCTTGGAACGATCAACGCTCATTCGATAGCTATGACAAGTTCATGGGGAACGATCAATGACGACCACTTTGTTCACGTCTAAATCGGGTCAGCAGTACGACATTGATGTCACAGATGGATCGGAAATACTTGTGACAAAAGATGGGAAGAAGTGTGGGTCCATCCTGTTGAGCTACCGAGAGTGTGATGGCGATGATTACTACCACATCACCAATTTAGGGTTAGAGGGGTGCAAGGGGCAAGGCGTGGGGCGTCAATGCTTGAAGATGCACAAGGAAACGTTTGGTTCGCCATTGACCGCTGGCTCTAGCCACAATGGAAAGCAGGACGATGGAAGTCATCTCACGGGTGATGGGCCAGGCTTCATCAAGAAGATGCGCGAAGAAGGAATCGTCTGTCGCGAGCGAAATTACGACGAACCTCGCGATTACGAATTCGAATAACTAGCGGACTTTGCGCGTCCTCCACTCATCTCCACGAAAGTAGTTACTTGGAGGGGGGATGACCCATAGCATGACAAGCGTTTTCTACTGGAACGCTAATCATGCAAAACAACAAACACATCTCAAATTTCGGGGCTGGCGCAGCCCCCCGACACCCGCAGCAAGAAGTCGTTGATCTAATCGCTGTGGCGCTGCTACGGCTGCGCGAAGCCGAGGCCTCGGCGCGGAATCCTTCACCTATTCGCAACAGTAGGGAGGTTTCACTTGGCTTCGCTGGCCAGAAGAGCGTGAATGCAAACACCGATCACTAACAAGGAGTTTGCATATGACGACACACGCACAACCATCAAAAACCATCTCGGTCGCAGCACAGGTCGGGCAGCTGGCACACCTGTCAATGCGCGACATCTGGGCTCTATGGGATGAGCACTTTGACGAGAGACCGCAGCACCATCACCGGACTTGGCTTGAGTCCCGCCTGGCATACAAGATTCAAGAAAAAGCATTCGGATCTCTCAAGCCAACGACGCGAAGAAAGCTGGAGGAAATCGGCGAAACAGGGCTACTGCCCAAGCGCATGCAAGGTGATGCAGATCGCTTGCTGCCTGGCACGATGCTCACCCGCTTTTATGACGACCAGGAGCATAAAGTCGTTGTGCGTGGCGTGCGCGATTTTGAATATCGGGGACAGCGCTTTAAAAGCCTGTCGGCGATTGCACGCCTGATCGCGGGTTGCCCTTGGTCGGGACCTGCCTTCTTCGGATTGAAGTCCAACAAGAAGGAGGCTGCATGAGAAACGCACGAACAACAAACGCCGCTACCCCATCATTCATCCCAAAAAAGCGATGCGCCATCTACACGCGCAAGTCGACTGAAGAGGGGCTGGATCAGGAGTACAACAGCCTTGAGGCTCAGCGTGATGCGGGCCTATCGTTTGTGAACAGCCAACGTCATGAAGGCTGGCTGGCGCTGGATGACACATATGACGACGGAGGATTTTCCGGCGGCAACATTGATCGACCAGGGCTCAAGCGTTTGATGCAGGACATTGAAGCCAAGCGCATCGACGTTGTGGTGGTTTACAAGATCGACCGCCTCACGCGTAGCCTTCCAGACTTTGCCAAACTGGTGGAGGTGTTCGACCGCAACAACGTCTCGTTTGTATCGGTCACGCAGCAGTTCAACACGACAACATCGATGGGGCGACTCACGCTCAACATTCTGCTGTCCTTCGCTCAGTTTGAGCGTGAGGTCACGGGTGAGCGCATCAGAGACAAAATCGCAGCCAGCAAAGCCAAGGGCATGTGGATGGGCGGAACGCCTCCACTCGGGTATGACGTCGTTGATCGAAAACTGGTCATCAACGAACGTGAGGCTACGCTGGTGCGAGACATTTTCAGCCGGTACGCAGAGCACGGTTCGGCAGCGCGATTGGTTCGTGAACTGGATATCGAAGGTCACACTACCAAGTCATGGGTGACCCAGTCGGGTCAGCACCGAGAGGGGCGACCCATCGATCAGCAGTATCTGTTTTCCCTGCTGCGCAATCGCATCTACCTTGGGGAAATCAGTCACAAGGGTGAGTTCTATCCCGCGCAGCACGAGCCCATTGTGTCGTCGGAACTATGGGATCGAGTGCATGCATTTGTGAACCGTCGCAAGCAGGGGCCGAGAGAGCGCAAGGAGGACTACCCAGCGCTATTGGGTGGGTTGCTGTTTGCGCCAGACGGGCAACGCATGATCCATCACTACACCAAGAAAAAAAATGGTCGGATGTATCGGTACTACGTGCCGTACTTGGAAAGGCGGCGCTCAGCTGGTGCAACGCAAGACGGGAAAACCAAGAGCCTGGGGGCTCTGCCTGCGGCAGAAATTGAAGGTGCAGTGCTCAACGAGATCGAGCTGGCGCTCATGGAACCAGAGCCATTGATTGGTGTGTGGCGCTCATGCTTGCGCCACAGCGCAGGCGCAGATCTACAAGAAGAGCAGGTGGTGGTGTCCATGCGACGCATCGCGGATGTGTGGAAACAACTCTTCCCGGCTGAGCAGCAACGCGTTGCACAACTGCTCATTGAGCGCGTGAATTTCAGGGATGGCAGCCTGGACATCCATTGGCGTGAGGATGGCTGGATCGGTCTGGATCCTGCGATCGTGGCCCACCCCTATGTGGAGGAAGCCAAGGAATATGCGAAGGAGGTGATGGCATGACAACAGAGGCTTATCAAGGCAACCCCAGGTTGCGCAGTGTGCGAATCGATGTCGAGGGCAAGAGTCGGCAGTTCATGACGGAGAGTCAACGAGTGACGATGATCCCTCTCAAGATCCGACGCAAGCAAAACAGAAAGCTGCTCACGCCGCCGTCGGGAACGATGGCGAACGTGATGTCTGGCGGCGTGGATATCCCGATGATCAAGACATTGGGCAAGGCGTTCTACTGGCAGCGTCTTCTTGAGGACGGCAAATACGCGACGGCAACAGATCTGGCGCGAGCATTCAAGCTTGAGCCTGGTTGGGTGGCCGAGGTTCTGCGCATGACATTGCTGGCACCGGACATCATCGAAGCAATTTTGGGTGGCACTCAACCAAGACATCTAAATTTGCACTCTGTGCGCGGTCGCCATTTCCCACTGCCATGGGACTGGTCTGAACAGCGCAAACTGCTGGAGTTTGAGGGCTAGCATACCGCCAGATGATTCATTAATGAGTCCTGAAGCAGATTCATGCTCCATAAATGATGCATATTGCGCTTGACTTTACCCGCAAGACGATGGATGATGCACCATAAATGTTGCATGTCGCGACTTCGTGGGTTATTAATAAGGCATCGTCATGGTTAAACCGGTTTCCCGCCCTTATTCGCAGTACAGTCTGAACGCGCTCGAACTGCTGGGGCAACTAGTGCATGAGGCACGTGTGGCGAAGGCTTTGACCGCCGCAGATCTGGCTGCGCGCGCAAGTATCTCGCGCGCTTTGCTGGCGCGTATTGAGCGGGGCGATCCGGGCTGCTCGATTGGGGCTGTGTTTGAGGTGGCCACGATCTGTGGCGTGCCACTGTTTAATCAGGAGCAACGGCAGTTAACGACTCATTTGGCCATGCATAGAGAAAAAATGGCCTTGCTACCAAAAGCCGTCCGTACGCGAGTCAAAGGGGTGAAAGATGACTTCTAAGATCGAATCCGCGTACGCAGAGGCCTATGTTTGGGTCTGGCTGCCTGACGCAACGCAACCGGTGGTTGCAGGCTTGCTGTCCAGACAAGGCCAGCAGTTGGTGTTCAACTATGGTCGAAGCTATTTGGCTCGTCCGGACGCTATTGCCCTTTATGCCCCTGAGTTGCCACTTCAATCGGGCAGCATTCCACTCATTGCGGGATTGAGCATGCCGAGTTGCTTGCGCGATGCATCTCCCGATGCCTGGGGTCGTCGTGTGCTGATCAACCGGAAGTTGGGGGTGAAGGGAGCGGACGCTTCCGAAATTGAACTTGATGAGTTGACGTATCTATTGGAGTCGGGCTCGGACCGGATCGGGGCGTTGGATTTTCAAATGTCGGCGACCCAATACGTGCCAAGACAACCCAAGCAACCTTCGCTCGAGGAATTACAAACGGCAGCAGAAAAGGTCGAGAAGGGTGTTCCGCTTTCGCCCGAGCTGGATCAGGCATTACTCCATGGGACATCCCTCGGCGGAGCGCGCCCTAAAGTGCTGCTCGACGATGGCCAGCGAAAGTATATTGCCAAGTTTTCCGCAAGCAATGATCTCTACAGCGTGGTCAAAGCAGAGTTCATTGCCATGCGTTTGGCACGTAAGGCGGGATTGAATGTGGCCGGCGTGGATCTGCGCACGGCCATGGGAAAAGATGTTTTAGTGATTGAGCGTTTTGATCGAGTTGCCGAGGGTGATCAATGGCGTAGGCGCGCCATGGTTTCAGCGCTGACCTTGTTTGAACTTGATGAAATGATGGCCGCGTATGCGAGCTATGAGAAGCTCGCTGAGATCATTCGCCACCGATTCAGCGAGCCGAAAGCAACGCTGCGTGAACTGTTTTCACGGATTGTTTTCAACATCCTGAGTGGCAACACAGATGATCATGCGCGTAACCACGCTGCGTTCTGGAGCGGAAAGCAGTTGTCCTTGACACCCGCCTATGACATTTGCCCGCAATCACGCTCGGGGCAGCAGGCGTCGCAGGCCATGCTCATTCATGGCGGGGATCGAAGCAGCCATCTCTCTACGTGCATTGCTGCCGCCCCGTCATTTCTGCTCGCAAGAGAAGAAGCGATTGCCATCATCAACCATCAGGTGAATGTCATAGAACACGAATGGCAAGCCATTTGCGATGAAGCAAGCTTGAGTGAAGTCGACCGGGCATTGTTCTGGCGGCGGCAGTTTTTAAATCCATTCGCTTTCCTCAACGCACCGGAGGAAGTTCGTGTTCCTTTGACTGGTTGAACCAGATAGGTAACCCCATGGGTGAATAGCGGCGAGCTTTGTGCTCGCCGTTTTCATTTGTGGCGATTCATTGGCGAACCAGAAGTTTCCGCATGGTTCGCCAATTGGTCCCTCGTATGTTCGCCACCCGAAATCTCCAATGACACCTGTTCCTCAACAACGTCAAAGGAGTATTTCATGCCAGCAACGGCAACCGCACTCACCCGATCGACCCAAGAGGCGATCAACACCCTGTCACCCGGAGATCGCCGGGTGCTCAACGAAAACGAACTGGCCCAGCGCTGGGGCATCAGCCCCAAAACGCTTCAACGCTGGCGCTGTGAAGGTCGTGGCCCCAAGTACCTGAAATTGTCTAAACGCGTGAGCTACCCGCTCGAAGGCGTATTCGATTTCGAACACAACGCTCTGCACGTTTCGACGTCTGAGCGGGCCATGGCGTGAAGGGGAGATGACATGAACGATTTGTCTATTTTCCCCGCCGACATCGCCGAGATGTCCGTCACACAACTTGCCAATTTGCCTGCGCAGCAATTGGTAGAAGTTGACACCAACCTGGATCAGGCGATCGCTTGGCTCAAGGCCGCACGCACAAAGCTAGATGGCGCTCTCGACCAGCGGTTTGGTGCGCAGGGCCGCGACAGCCTGCATGCCTCTGGCCGTGACTTTGGCACTTCTCACGTCAAGATCGAAGGGCTGCACGTCAAGTTTGACCTGCCCAAGAAAGTCTCGTGGGATCAAAAGAAGCTCAAGACCATCGCCGAGCGAATCGTCGCGTCTGGTGAGACTGTTGAGAGCTACCTCGACATCAAGTTGTCTGTGCCCGAGTCCCGGTACACGAATTGGCCACCTGCATTGCAGCAGCAGTTTGCCGACGCCCGCACCGTCGAGGCAGGCAAACCCTCTTTCCACATTTCCCCTGACTCGGAGGCCTGATCATGAATCAGCAACTTGCCCCATTTGATTTTGAAGGTCGACAAGTGCGCATCGTGACTGATGCACAAGGTGAGCCATGGTTTGTGGCAGCTGATGTGCTGGCAACGATCAGCCTTGATCGCAAGGCACTCGAGCGACTCGATGACGATGAAAAGGGTGTGAACTCAATTCACACCCCTGGCGGAGTCCAAGAGATGACCACGGTCAATGAGCCCGGTCTCTACGCTCTGGTGCTCGGCAGCCGAAAAGCAGAGGCCAAACGCTTTAAGCGCTGGGTCACTCACGAGGTCCTGCCTGCTATCCGAAAGACTGGCTCCTTCGCTGTGCCCGCAATCGCTGCATTGCCCGCACCTACGCAAGACCGTGTCACATCGTTGCTCTTGATTGGTGAAGCTGTTGCCAAAGTTCCGGGTGTGAAAGCAGGCATTGCCATGGCTGCAACCCTCACGTGCATCCATGAAAACACCGGACTGGCCATTGAGACATTGCGCCGTGCGCTGCCTGCAGCCAACGAGCCGATCTGCTCCTTGAATGCCACTCAACTTGGCAAGCTGGTTGGCCTGTCAGCAAAGACCACCAACCTGCGCCTGGCCAACTTGGGACTGCAAGTGCGCAATGAGCGCGATGAGTGGGAGTTGACCGAGATCGGTGAAGCCTGGGCGGAGGCCATGCCGTATTCGCGCAATGGACACAGCGGGTACCAGATTCTCTGGAATCCGACCGTTGCCCAAGAAATGCGGGAGGTGGCGTGATGGCACTTCCGATCATTACCGCTGATCAACGCCTGCGCGAGAAAAAAGGCGTCAAGCTGGTTCTTCTTGGCAAGAGCGGCATTGGAAAAACCACGCAGCTCAAAACGCTGCCGGAGGACAAGACGCTGTTCGTCGATCTTGAGGCTGGTGACCTGGCCGTCAAAGACTGGCGAGGGGACTGCGTTCGTCCAACCACCTGGCCGGAGTTTCGTGATCTTGTTGTGTTCTTGGCAGGGCCAAACCCTGCATTGCCCCCGGAAGCTCCCTACTCGCAGGCGCACTACGCGCATGTGTGTGAGCAATACGGTGATCCGAGCCAGCTGACCAAGTACGACTGCTACTTCGTCGACAGCATCACTGTGCTGGCACGCCTGGCACTGATCTGGGCCAAGACTCAGCCGCAGGCGATGTCTGATCGAACAGGCAAACCCGATACCCGTGGTGCCTATGGCCTTTTGGGTAGCGAGATGCTCGGTGCGCTGATGCATCTGCAACACGCTCGCGGCAAGCACGTCGTGTTCGTGGCCATCCTGGACGAACGCCTCGATGACTTCAACCGCAAGGTGTTCGCCCCGCAAATCGAAGGCTCAAAGACGGCTGCCGAGTTGCCCGGCATCGTCGATGAAGTTGTGACGTTGGCCGAGATCAAGGCCGAAGACGGTGCGCCCTATCGCGCCTTCGTGACGCACACGCTCAACCCCTATGGCTTTCCAGCCAAAGACCGTTCGGGCCAGCTCGAAATGCTCGAACCCCCAAACCTGCTCGCGCTCATTGAGAAGTGCGCAGCAGCAACCCAACCTCAAAACAACAAGGAGTAAACCATGTCCGCTTGGAACGATTTCAACGATGCCGAACAACAACAATCATTTGACCTGATCCCCAAGGGCACGGTGGCTCCGGTGCGAATGACGATCAAGCCGGGTGGCCATGACGATGCCAGTCAAGGCTGGACGGGTGGCTATGCAACCCAGAGCTTTGAGACGGGGAGCATCTTCCTTGCCTGCGAGTTCGTGATTCTGGACGGTGAATACGCTCGTCGCAAGATGTGGTCGAACGTCGGCTTGCACAGCTCTAAGGGACCTGCCTGG
The DNA here is from genome assembly GCF_018687275.1 of Polynucleobacter sp. MWH-Aus1W21. Classification (NCBI taxonomy): domain Bacteria; kingdom Pseudomonadati; phylum Pseudomonadota; class Betaproteobacteria; order Burkholderiales; family Burkholderiaceae; genus Polynucleobacter; species Polynucleobacter sp. MWH-Aus1W21. Next base: position 1,965,962 of record NZ_CP061287.1, on the reverse strand, counting down.
GGAAACATGGGGCGCACATTCATTCGTGCCGTCCTGAACTCTGCTCGCAATATCCAGCCGCAGGACAACTCTCCCCAAGCATCCGCCGCACGTCGCATCCAAGGCTTCAACGAGCTCGATGGCATTGAGTTCGTGGCTCGCATCGATGTTGAGAAAGACGGACGCGGTGAACTTCGCAACGTAGTGAAGATTGCCGTGGAGCCTGACCAGCCGGAATACCCGCGTGCGTCAGCACCTGCCGCTCAGCGTCCTGCTGCGACCTATCAAGCACCTCCTGCCAGCAGTGCTTCTGCACAGGCCGGGCGCGCACCTGTCTCGGGCAAACCGAGCTGGGCTCAGTAAGGAGGGTTAATGAAATGCTGGGTCTGCAACAGACAGGCCCGGGGTTTCGGCCACACCGACAACCGTCACGGTGTGGGCCATCCCCGGCGCTACCCAATCGACTGGGTTTTTTGCTCGAAAAAATGTCAGGACGTCTTCCATGCGATGTACGGGAACTGGCAGCGCGCACTCGATGGGCGAGTCGATATGAAGGAGGTTCCCATGATTGATCCTTCTGATATCGAGCTGGCCTCCATGAAGAAGTGCCTTAGAGCATTCGGTGAGTCCGCAGGCGAAATTGGCTTTGACAAACCACTTGGGGAATATTCCGAAGAGCAAGCCCTGCGCGTTATCGATGCCATCGTGACGTGCTGGACCGATGCCATGCTGGCACATCACGAACAGACGAAGTTTCCGCCAGTGCGTGGAATGAGGCCAACGCCTGATCCTCTGGCACACCCATTCGCCGACATGGAGGATGACTTGCCTTGGGTGGTGGAAGGAGAGAAGAAATGATGGACTTCAATTCTTCTTCCAGCATCTCGGGTCAGGTCAGTGCGCTCATCGATGCCGCGCTGCAAAAGCGCCAGGCCGAACAACGTCCGAGAAGTTATCTCGGTGCATCGCGCTTAGGCGTCTCTTGCGAGCGAGCCTTGCAGTACGAGTTTGCGAAGGCTCCAGTAGATCCTGGTCGTGAGCATCCTGGTCGATTGCTTCGCATCTTTGAGCGTGGCCATCTCTCCGAGGAAAGCATGATCCAGTGGATGCGGCAAGCAGGCTTTGATCTGCGCACGACCAAACCCAATGGTGAGCAATTCGGATTTGCGGCACTCGATGGCCGCCTGGCTGGCCACATTGACGGTGTGATCGTTGATGGTCCTGATGGCTTTAAGTATCCCGCCTTGTGGGAGAACAAATGTCTTGGCTCCAAGTCCTGGCGTGACCTCGAGAAAAACAAGCTGGCGATCTCAAAGCCGATCTATCACGCACAGGTGGTGCTGTACCAGGCCTATCTGGAGCTGCATGAGAACCCTGCGGTTTTCACGGCAGTCAATGCCGACAGCATGGAGATCTATACCGAGTTGGTGCCCTTTGATGCGGCATTGGCGCAGCGCATGTCTGACCGTGCGCTCAAGGTGATCTCTGCGACCGACGCGGGCGAATTGCTCGCTCGCGCTTACCAAGACCCCACTCATTTTGAATGCCGGATGTGCTCATGGCAGGACCGGTGCTGGAGACAAATCAATGACGGACGTTAATCAAATTCTCAGCGAAAAGCTGGTCGATGCACATGAGGCGGCCTACTGCTTGAAGATGCCTTTGTACCTTTTCACACACCCCAAAGAGCGTGAGCGTCTGGGTCTGCCGCATTACCGCGTCGGAAAGATGGTTCGCTTCAAGGTGAGTGAACTGATGGAGTGGATGCAGGTGGGGGGAGAGAAGTCGGATGCTTGATTTCAATGACAACGACTCGCCTGCGCACAAAGACACGGATGCCACCAGAGAGCAGTTGCGTGCATCGCTGATTGATCGACTCGAATCGGTTCTGACGGGATTGTTCCCTGCTGGCAAGAAGCGACGCGGCAAGTTTCTGATCGGGGACGTCTTGGGCAGTCCTGGTGACAGCCTCGAGGTTGTCCTTGACGGGCAAAAGGCAGGGCTCTGGACAGATCGAGCCACTGGTGATGGCGGCGACATCTTTGATCTGATCGCCGCCTACCTCGGCGCTGACGCTCAGTCTGACTTCCCTCGGGTGCTGGACTATGCCGCTGAACTGGTTGGACAGGCTGCGCCCACCCAAACCCGTAAGGCCAAGAAGGAAGCTCCGGTAGATGAGTTGGGGCCAGCTACGGCCAAGTGGGACTACTTTGATCCCACAGGCCACCTGATCGCCGTGGTCTACCGCTATGACCCACCCGGAGGCAAGAAGGAGTTCCGTCCCTGGGATGCCAAGCGGCGCAAGATGGCTCCACCGGATCCTCGTCCGCTGTACAACCAGCCGGGGATGCTGGCTGCCGAGCGGGTGATCTTGGTCGAAGGCGAAAAGTGTGCGCAGGCATTGATCGCTGCAGGGATCACGGCCACGACGGCGATGCACGGAGCCAACGCACCGGTGGACAAGACTGACTGGTCACCTCTGGCGGGCAAGGTCGTCCTGGTCTGGCCTGATCGGGATAAGCCGGGCTGGGAGTACGCGATGGCAGCGGCGCAGGCGGTATTGGATGCTGGCGCGCTCTCGTGCGATGTGCTTTTGCCGCCAGATGACAAGGCCGATGGCTGGGATGCAGCCGATGCGTTGACCGAGGGCTTTGACGTTGTCACATTCATTGCGTCTGGTCCGCGCATGTGCGTGAAGTCCACCAAGGCCATGACAACGCAGGACGCCACGGTGTGGGCGACCGACGATGCACTGACGCTTGCGTTCACCTCCCGATACGCGGATGAGTGGCGCTATTGCGCAGCCTGGGGGAAATGGCTGGTGTGGACCGGTTGCCGTTGGCAGCCCGATGAGACCTTGATGTCACATCACCTCATTCGCGCCATCTGTCGTGAGGCTGCGCTCAAGGTGGACTCGCATCGCCTGGCCGCCAAGTTGCTGGCCAGCAGCACCGTGGGCGGTGTCGATCGCATGGCCAGGTCAGATCGCCGCCATGCCTCTACCACCGAGGAATGGGACGCGGACCTGTTCTTGCTCAACACCCCTGGCGGTGTGGTCAATCTCAAGGTGGGCGTGACGCGTCCTCACGACCGAGCTGACCGCATGACCAAGATTGCCACCGCCACTCCAAGGGGTGACTGCCCGCAGTGGAAGGCATTCTTGAACGATGTGACCGGCGGCGACCTTCTCTTGCAGGAGTACTTGCAGCGCATGGCGGGTTACTGCCTGACCGGGGCAACCAGCGCCCACGCATTGTTCTTCTTGTACGGAACCGGTGCGAACGGCAAGTCGGTGTTCGTGAACACCTTGGCCAGCATCTTGGGCGACTACGCCACGAGCGCACCCATGGACACGTTCATGGATGCTCGAGGTGACCGCCACCCAACCGACCTGGCTGGTCTGCGCGGCGCACGTTTCGTGGCATCAGTGGAAACCGAGCAAGGCAGGCGTTGGAACGAGTCCAAGGTCAAGGCCATCACGGGTGGTGACAAGGTGTCGGCGCGCTTTATGCGTCAAGACTTCTTTGAGTACATCCCGCAGTTCAAGTTGCTCATTGCGGGCAACCACAAGCCCTCGATTCGCAATGTGGACGAGGCCATGAAGCGGCGTCTGCACCTTATCCCCTTCACGGTGACGATCCCGCCTGAGAGGCGTGACGGCAAGCTGACCGAGAAACTGTACGCGGAGCGTGACGGTATTTTGGCCTGGGCGGTCGAAGGATGCCTGGCCTGGCAACGCGATGGCCTGCGTCCACCCGAGTGCGTGGTCTCTGCAACCGAAGAGTATTTCGAAGCGGAAGACGCTTTGGGTCAATGGATTGAAGAGCGCTGCATCTTGAGCAAGACCCATCGCGAAGGCGTCTCAGATCTGTTTACCGATTGGCGTGAATGGGCTGAGCGTGCTGGCGAGTACGTGGGCTCGATCAAACGGTTCTCCGAGTTGATGTCGACCCGCAAGTTCGAGAAATGCCGACTGCATGGCGGTGCACGCGCAATCGCGGGAATCAGTCTACGACCTAAGCCTCATAGCGGTGGCGGCTACCCATACCGAGACGATTGAACCAAACCATGGTGACGGATTTGACAGTCTTACTGATTAACCCCTCACGCGTGCGCGCACACACACGATAGAGGAATAACCGTGAAACCTGTCCAACCCGTCACCCGAAAAAATTCTGGAGACGAAATGAACATGACGATTCTTGCCCTGGACTTGGGCACAACGACTGGCTGGGCCTTGATGGGTTCAGACGGTCAGATCACAAGCGGCAGCCAATCCTTCAAGCCCCAACGCTTTGAAGGTGGTGGCATGCGATTCCTGAAATTCAAACGCTGGCTCACAGACGTCAAGCAATGCACCACAGGCATTGACCTGGTCGTGTTTGAAGAAGTACGCAGGCATGTGGGTGTGGATGCTGCCCATGCATACGGTGGTTTCATGGGACAACTGACCGCCTGGTGTGAGCACCATCAGATCCCCTACGAAGGCATCCCTGTGGGCACGATCAAAAAGCACGCGACCGGCAAAGGCAACGCAGGCAAGGACGAGATGATCGCAAGCGTTCAAGCGCGTGGACATCAACCTGCAGACGACAACGAAGCAGACGCAATTGCACTGGCCTATCTGGCCCGCGATCGTCAGACGACACAGGAGGTGTGAGATGAAAGTCCCAGCACAACCGTATCGCTGCGCTCTTGGAAAAGTGCAGCCTGTCGTGACAGATCTGGATGCCGTCAAGCGTTCAGGCTGGCGTGAGCAACACATCCTGGTCGTGTCAGATCAAGACGAGCGACTGGACTTCCTCGATCGTGAGTTCATTCGACGCATTGGCGAACGCCTCTATGGTCCAGGAGGCAAGCATGGCTAAAACGATCACTATCTGGACTGTTGACGATGTGGCCGCACGTTTTAGCGATGCAGCCCACACGTCATATCGCCTTCCACCCGTGCGGGTTCAGGGGTATGCCAGCCCTTGGATGAGCTTGGCCATGCAAGTGCCCAATCGCTACCCTGACCCCGAGCGTGTTTACCGCCCCATGCCACCCGGTCCTGAGGCAGTGGAACGCATGCTCGAGACCATGCGCTGGGTTCAGTGGCTGGAGGAAGAGCAACGCCATCTGGTGTGGATGCGCGCCAAGCGTTACGAGTGGCATCAAATCGGCAGACGCTTTGCTTGCGATCGGAACACGGCAGCCAGACGTTGGAAGAAGGCCATGCAACTGGTCACCGACAAGCTCAACGATGCAATCAACTCATGCGCGTAAATTGGCGTGATTTGAACAAGTTGGGGGGCAATGTGGGTGCATATGAGGCAATGCGCGAATTTACCCTGTGCAGCATTTCAGCCCAATTGAGCGTACATTTTCAGCTATGGTGTGGAAAGGAGTGCAGGCCACTCCCTCCACACAAATTTCTGGGTCCTTCCTCGCCAAATCCCTATGCGGGGGGCAAAGGCCCGAGATTTCGATAGCGACAGTTTGAAAAACCGGGTTTGCAGTTCGCACCGGGTTTGCACCTCCCCAACTCCCCCCCCAAGGACCTTATGACTCCCGAGATCAGAATGATCGCGGTGGATGCGCTCATCCCTTATGCGCGCAACGCCCGTACACACAGCGACGGCCAGGTGGCCCAGATCGCAGCTTCCATTGCCGAGTTTGGTTTCACCAACCCGATCCTGTCAGATGGTGAACGCGGTGTGATTGCTGGGCATGGCCGCTTGATGGCTGCCCGCAAGTTGGGACTCACAGAAGTGCCTGTGATCGAATTGGCACACCTGACGCCCACCCAGAAGAAGGCCTATATCCTGGCCGACAACCGGATTGCCGAGAATGCAGGCTGGGATGAAGAGCTCCTGAAGTTGGAGCTGGCTGAGTTGCAAGCTGCCGAGTACGACCTGGACCTGATGGGCTTCAGTGATGAAGAAATCGACAAGCTGCTCAATGGCGATGAACAAAGCGATGGTCTGACCGATGAAGACGCAGTACCGGAAACCCCAGTAGAACCGACCTCAAAGCCGGGCGACCTGTGGATCCTCGGCAACCATCGCTTGCTTTGCGGCGACTCTACGGTCCTGACAGATGTGGAGCGCCTGATGGGCGGCCAACTGGCTGACATGGCATTCACCGATCCACCCTACAACGTGGACTACGGTAACAGTGCCAAGGACAAGATGCGCGGCAAAGACCGTCGCATCCTCAACGACGCCCTAGGCGACGGCTTTTATCAGTTCCTCTATGACGCCTGCGTCAACCTGCTGGTGGTCACCAAAGGCGCGTGCTACGTGTGCATGAGTTCATCGGAGCTGCACACCTTGCAAAAGGCCTGGCTCGATGCTGGCGGCAAGTGGTCGACTTTCGTGATCTGGGCCAAGAACACTTTCACGCTGGGCCGGGCTGATTACCAGCGCCAGTACGAGCCGATCTTGTACGGCTGGAAGCAGGGAACCGATCACTTCTGGTGTGGCGATCGAGACCAGGCTGATGTTTGGTTCTACAACAAGCCGCGCGTCAACGACCTGCACCCGACCATGAAGCCGGTCGAGCTGGTTGAACGGGCCATTCGCAATTCGTCCAAGAGCCGCGATGTGGTTCTGGATCTGTTTGGCGGCTCTGGAACCACCTTGATTGCATGCGAGAAGACGGGCCGTCAAGCTCGTTTGATTGAACTGGATCCGAAGTTCGTCGACGTAATCGTCAAACGCTGGGAGGACTACACCGGCAAGAAGGCCGTTCGAGAAAGCGGCGGCTCAGAGCTGGAGCAAGCGCCGCTGGCCAATGAGCAAGAAGCTGTGGATCAGGTTCAGTCCTGATCTATCCGGCTCTGAATTACAAATCCGGTTAGGTATGGCAGTCCCTTGGGGATTCCGTGGCTGCGCTGGGTAGTGCGTCCTATCGTCCAGCTCATCCATTTCTCGATGGCCTTTGCAACGGCCTGGTGCATGTCAGGGTTGCTCAAAAGAGCGTCTTGAACCGCATCGGCAAAGTGACGGCCATAGCGGCTGTCCAGAAATACACGGACGGATTCAAGCGGCTCACCGGTGGCCTTGGAGATTCCCGTCATCGCTATTGGCCATGCGATGCTGGCGTAGCCGCCCATCGTTCCCCAAAAGCCCCAGGACTCGTTTTCAGTGGCAGGGATTTTGAGCGGGTCATTTGCTTGTGACTTATGCATGGCTCATCCCAATCGGGCAACGTAACGAGGGTAGTCCCCGCCAGATGGATCGATGAACAAATAGGGTCGACCAGGCGCGTGGACTTGGACGCACAGACGTCCTTGCCCCAGGTAGCCGCCCTTGCCCTTGAGCCAGTCGCGCGACTTAAAGAGATTCATTGCGAATCCGTCGAACTCTTCGGGTTCCATCTCGCGGACCTCGGTGACGTAGACGATGTAATCGCCGCTGCCTGCGATGCCGTTGATGTCGCTGGGTTTGCGTCCGAAGGGTAAGCGAATGCTCAGCTCTTGAACCTCAATCTCCTGGCCGTCGAAATCCACGGTCAAGGGTTTGCATTCGATGTTGAGGGTGATGTTTTTCATGTGAACCTCAGGCAATGCGATAGGTGCGTTGTTGGCCATCGGTTTTCTCGGAAACGATGTTCAAACCGAGCTTCTTTTTCAGGGCTCCAGCCATGCAGCCTCTGACCGTGTGCTGCTGCCACCCGGTGGCTTGAACCATCTGTTCGAGCGTTGCCCCTTCCGGGCGCTGGAGCAATTCGATCAGCGTGGCCTGCTTGGTGCCCTCGCGTTTGGCGGGGGCAGGCTTGGCTTCGAGCGCAATGCCCAGGGCGCTGCGACCTGCATCGGTGATTGCAAATTGCGTGGTGCCGTCCTCGGCTTGGCCCTGGGCGGCAATCAGATTGGCGTTGGCCAGGGATGTCAAAACCTTGAGCCGCGCACCCCCTTTGAGATTGGCCGGGAAGTCGGCCAGCAAGTGCTCTGGATGCTGGGCCGCTGCGGTGAGCAGCTTGGTTTGGGTCTCGGAGAGTTTCATGGTTTTTCCTTTAAAAAATGGTGATGTGATGAACGCTTCAATCCGCTCGCTTATCAAGCGATTTCTGAATCTTTTTGTCAGCCCTGTTGCTTCTTCGTCTTTGCCTGTAGGCCAGCCCGATAAGCCGCTTGCAGAGCTGCCTCAATCCCCCAAACCGACACGTCGTGAAAATCGAGCCGGTCCGAGTTCTGCGTCTGCAGCGTCTGGACAAAAAGATGCTCGCGTGCGATCTGCTCCAAAAGGCAAGAAGGCGCGTTGATGGCGTTTGTGGTTTTCTTGTGGTTCATGCGGCGCTCCAAAAAACGTTGATTGATGACCGTATGAACGCTTCATTTCCGAACAACATCAAGTCAATTTCTTAGCCAGACTCTTTCACTTGGGTATGACCGATCGACTCTCAATTCGGGCCTATGCGCGCCACCGAGGGGTGTCCGATACGGCGGTGCGCAAGGCCATCGAGGCCGGGCGGATCACCCCCAACGCAGACGGCACGATCAATGCGGCGCAAGCCGACGCTCAATGGAGCAAAAACACAGATGCCGCGCAGCAACGGGGCAAACACAAGCCCGTCTCCAATGAGGCGATTGCGGGAATACGGGAAACGCTGGGTGAATCAGCGGGCGCGTTTGAACCCAAAGGCGGTGGCACCACCTTGCTGCAGGCCAAGACCGCCAATGAGGTGCTCAAGGCGCAGACCAATCGGGTGCGACTGGCCCGCCTCAAAGGCGAGTTGGTCAATCGTGACCAGGCTGTTGCACACGTTTTCAAGATGGCGCGCGCCGAGCGTGATGCCTGGTTGAACTGGCCTACGCGGGTGGCTGCGCAGATGGCCGCTGACCTCAATGCCGATGGGCATACCTTGCATGTGCTGCTGGAAAAAGCCGTGCGCAATCACTTGATCGAACTTGGCGATTTGGCCGTTCGATTGGACTGAGCCCTGCTCGGGCTTGTGACTTAACGGAATGCAGGAATGTGTTGGAACACTATGACGGATTTGATGCCATTGCTGAGGCGTGGCGCGAGGGGCTCACCCCCGACCCACTGCTGACCGTGTCTGAATGGGCCGACCAGTACCGAGTGCTCTCGGGAAAGTCGGCCTCGGAGCCGGGCAAGTGGCGAACCAATCGCACGCCCTATCTCAAGGAGATCATGGACTGTCTCTCGCCGACGTCTCCCGTCGAGCGGGTGGTGTTCATGAAAGGTGCGCAGGTCGGCGGCACGGAGTGCGGCAACAACTGGATTGGCTATGTGATCCATCTGGCACCTGGCCCAATGATGGCAGTTGCGCCGACGGTCGAGATGGCCAAGCGAAACTCCAAGCAGCGGATTGACCCACTCATTGAAGAAAGCCCGACGCTTTCTAGCTTGATAGCACCTGCACGAGCAAGGGACTCGGGAAATACCATCCTGGGCAAAGAGTTCCGTGGTGGCGTGCTGGTGATGACGGGCGCAAACAGCGCCGTGGGCCTGCGCTCGATGCCAGTTCGCTATTTGTTTTTGGATGAGGTTGATGGCTACCCGGGTGACGTTGAAGGAGAAGGCGATGCGATTGCACTGGCTGAGGCTCGAACTCGAACCTTTGCCCGCAGAAAAATTTTCATCGTCTCAACGCCAACAATTTCTGGATCGTCTCGCATCGAACGCGAGTACGAACAAACAGACCAGCGACAGTTCGTGGTCCCGTGCCCGCACTGCGCGCATGAACAAGTCCTGGCATTCGAACAACTGATCTGGGAAAAAGGACTGCCCGAGACGGCGCACTACAAGTGTGAGTCGTGCGAACAGCCTATCTACGAATACCAAAAGACCGAGATGCTGGAACGGGGTCGATGGCAATCGTCGATCCCTGACTACGTTGGCAAAACGGTGGGGTTTCACCTGTCCAGTCTGTACAGCCCAGTGGGCTGGCGCAGTTGGGCCGATATCGCTGCAGCCTGGGAAGCGGCACAAGGATCAGCAACTGCCTTGAAAGCATTCAAAAACACAGAGCTGGGCGAGACCTGGGTCGAGCAAGGCGAAACCCCCGAGTGGGAGCGCCTGCTTGAGCGCCGTGAGGACTACCGGATCGGTACCGTCCCACTGGGGGCGGTTTTGCTGTGCGCCGGGGTGGACGTTCAGAAGGACCGCATCGAGGTTTCTGTCTGGGCATTCGGTCGGGGCAAAGAAGCCTGGCTGGTGGAACACCGTGTGCTGGCAGGCGACACCTCCCGCGATACGGTCTGGCAGCGACTGCGTGAAATGCTTGATGAGTCGTGGACGCATGCGTCTGGGGTGCAGTTGCGCCTCACCCGAATCGGTCTGGACACGGGCTTTGCCACGCAAGAGGCCTATGCCTTTGTGCGCAAGTGGCGTGATCCTCGGCTGCTGCCCATGAAGGGCGTAGCCCGGGGCGCTGCACTGGTTGGATTGCCGACGGCAGTGGACATGACCGTGGGCGGCAAGAAGCTGCGCCGGGGTGTTCGGGTCTATTCGGTGGTGGGTGGCATTGCCAAGCTGGAGTTCTACAACCACCTGCGCAAGACCATGGAGGTGACCGAGGACGGTGAGATCCTGTATCCCGCTGGGTACATCCATTTGCCCAAAGTCGATGCCGAGTTCGTGCAGCAGTTGTGCTCAGAGCAGTTGGTCACGCGCCGGGACCGCAATGGTTATCCAGTGCGTGAGTGGCAAAAGATCCGCGAACGCAACGAAGCACTTGATTGCTACGTCTACGCACGGGCCGCCGCGAGCCTCGCTGGCCTGGACCGATATGAGGAGCGTCATTGGCGCGAATTGGAAAAACCGCTGGGCGTGGCAGGACCACCTGAAGACGCCCAATCAACCAAGCAAGAAGCCACCCCTAGCGGTGGCTTCGTTGTTTCTAAAGGACCACAACGCGGCAGGCGCTTGATTCGCAGCCGGTGGATGAACTGATGACGACCTATACCCTTGAACATGCCCAAGCTCTGCGAGAAGCCATTGCCAGTGGTGAGCATCGGGTGACCTACGACGGCAAGACCATCGAGTACCGCACGGTCTCCGATCTCAAACTGGCCTTGGCCGAAGTGGAGGCGGCGCTCGCATCAAGCAACGGCAAAACCAAGACTCGCCAGATTCGGGTCACGACATCCAAAGGGTTCTGAGATGGCCTTTTGGAAAAAACTTACGGCCTATGTGGGCTGGAATTCAGTTCACGAGGCCGCTGGCTCAGGCCGCAGGTCGCGTGTCTGGAATCCTGGTGACCCGGGCGCGATCTCGGCGATGCTGGCCACGGGCAATCAACTGCGGGTCAAGTCTCGGGACCTGGTGCGCAGAAACGCCTGGGCGGCCAACGCGGTCGACAGCTTTGTCTCCAATGCCATCGGCACGGGGATCAAGCCGCAATCCTTGGTGGACGACCCCAAGTTTCGGGAGCGTGTCCACGCGTTGTGGTGGCAATGGGTGGAGGAGGCAGACAGTAACAACCTGACCGATTTCTACGGCTTGCAGTCACTGGCTTGCCGGGCGATGGTCGAGGGCGGTGAATGCTTGATCCGTATCCGCAATCGGCGGCAAGAGGATGGCCTGAGTGTGCCGATCCAGCTGCAAATTCTGGAGCCCGAGCACCTGCCTTTGAGCCTGAACACGATCAGTGCATCTGGCAATCCGATCCGCAGCGGCATCGAGTTTGATGCACTTGGCCGTCGCGTGGCCTACCACCTGTACCGCGAGCATCCGGGGGACCCGAGCTTGACGGTCAATGGCAACGACCTGGTGCCCGTACCCGCTGAGGAGATCGTCCACCTGTTTCGCCCCCTGCGGCCTGGACAGATTCGCGGCGAGCCCTGGCTGTCGCGGGCCTTGGTCAAACTCAACGAGCTCGATCAGTACGACGACGCAGAGCTGGTTCGCAAAAAGACGGCGGCCATGTTCGCTGGCTTCATCACGCGCCAGTCGCCTGAAGACCAATTGCTGGGAGAGGGCGAAGCTGACGATTTGGGCGTGGCCATGACGGGCTTGGAGCCGGGGACCCTGCAAGTTCTGGAGCCTGGTGAGGACGTGAAGTTCTCCGATCCAGCCGATGTGGGTGGCTCCTACGCGGAGTTCCTGCGGGTGCAGTTCCGTGCAGTCGCGGTGGCCATGGGCATCACCTACGAACAGTTGACGGGCGATCTGTCGGGTGTGAACTACTCGTCGATCCGTGCCGGTCTCCTGGAGTTCCGTCGCCGATGTGAAGCCATCCAGCACGGCGTGATAGTGCATCAGATGTGCCGTCCGATCTGGCGTGCATGGATGGATGCGGCAGTGCTCAGTGGCGTGCTGACAGCGCCGGGGTATGCCAAGAGCCGTCAAGCCGCCAGAGCTTGGCAGGCGGCGAAGGGGATCCCGCAAGGCTGGCAGTGGGTGGATCCCGAGAAGGAGTTCAAGGCCCTGCAGTTGGCCATTCGCTCTGGATTGATGAGCCGCTCTGAGGCCATCTCGTCCTTTGGTTACGACGCGGAAACGATCGACAAAGAGATCGCAGCAGACAACGCACGGGCTGATGCATTGGGACTCGTTTTGGATACGGACCCCAGGCAAGTGGCTCGCAATGGTGCCACCAACTCGGCGGCACCCACGCTTCCCCCTGACTCACCAAGCGCGTCCTTGGTGGATCAGCAAACCTGAAACCAGAGGACTTATGAACCACATCTCGTCGATGCCACATCTGGCATCGCGAATCTTTGGCACGCCCCTGTTGATTCATCCCAGAAAGCTGGATGTGATTCTCTCGGTGCTTGGCCCCCGCTTGGGATTAGCCATGTCAGACGATTCGCAACAACTTATCAAACAGTTGGCGGCACAGGCCCCGCCTGTCGCATCCACATCGCTGACATCGAACATTGCTGTCATTAGCGTGTCCGGCACCTTGGTGCGGCGAGCGGCAGCGGTCGATGCGGCTTCGGGTCTGACCAGTTACGCGGCCATCAGCGCGCAGCTTGCGCAGGCCGTGCGTGACCCAGCAGTCAATGCGATCTTGCTGGACATCGATTCACCAGGCGGTGAGGCGGGAGGTGCGTTTGATCTGGCCGACCAGATCGTGGCAGCCCGTCAGATCAAGCCCATCTGGGCCGTTGCCAACGATGACGCGTTCTCGGCGGCGTACGCCATCGCCAGCGCGGCCACGCGGGTCTATGTCACTCGAACCGGTGGTGTGGGCTCTGTTGGCGTGATCGCACTGCATGTGGATCAGTCCCAGCGAGACGCCATGAGCGGGCTTCGCTACACGGCGGTTTATGCCGGGGACCGCAAGAACGACATGTCGCCCCATGCGCCTTTGTCCACCGATGCGGCGCAAGCCCTGCAGGCCGAAGTGGACCGGCTGTATGGCCTGTTCGTGTCGACGGTCGCAGTCAACCGAAACCTCTCAGCGCAAGACGTTCAAGACACCGAAGCCGGGCTGTATTTCGCACAAGACGCTATTGCTGCCGGTCTGGCCGATGTGGTCGGGACGCTTGACGACGCACTGATCGCTCTGAGTGAAGAGCTCCAAACGAAAACGACATCCATCGCGCGAATTCAAGGTTCGGGCCGCGAGATGGGGATCTCCACGCCCGGGCCGTCTATGAAAAGGAGCGTTTGCATGCAAAACGATGCAACCCAAACTGCCGATGGGCAGACCAACCAAGAAGATCAACACCAACCAGCCGACCAGACAGGTACTGGGCCTGCAAAAGATGGCGATGCCGCGCAAAGCACGGGTGATCAACCCGGCGCTCAGGTGCAAGCCAGTGCCGCAGCTCAAGGCCACGACATCAAGGCGGCCAGTGCACAGGTGCTGGCCATTGCCGAGATGTGTCTTCTGGCGGGCAAGTCCGAGATGACGGCGGCCCTGATCGAGCGTGGTGTCTCAGTTGACCAAGCACGCAAGGAGCTGTTGGCGGCCAAGGCCTCTGGCTCTCCCGAAATCTCCAGCCGAATCTTGCCGGAAGCAGGAACCCAAACCCAAGCCAAGCCCGAAGACAGCCCCGTCGTTCGTGCGGCGCAGCAGCGCGCTCAAAAGCAGCGTGACGCAGCGCACGTCACCCACCGTTAATAGGAGAACCTGATGACTGCCATTACCAATGACCTCACCTTGGGCGACCTGCTCAAGTACGAAGAGGAAAACCTGTATTCCCGTGACCAGGTCACGGTGGTGAACGGACAAAACCTCAAGCTCGGTGCCGTGATTGGCCGAGTCAGTGCGACCCAAAAGGTCAAAGCACTCGACCCTTCTGCAACCGACGGTTCCGAGGTCGCGGCTGGCGTGGTGCTGCAAAGCATCGATGCCAGTGCCGCAGAAAAAACCAACGGCCTGATTGTTTCGCGCCAGGCCATCGTGGCGGATCACGCGCTCATCTGGCCTTCTGCCATCACCACGGAAGAAAAAACCGCAGCCATCGCTCAGCTCGAAGCGATCGGCGTCCTCGTTCGTCAAGGAGTCTAAGCAATGAACAATCCTTTCCAGTCCCCCGCGTTTTCGATGACGGCGCTCACAGCCGCCATCAACATCCTGCCCAACCAGTTCGGCAAGCTCGATCAGATCAACCTGATGCCTGCTCGCCCTGTGCGCTTTCGCCAGATCGCTGTGGAAGAGCGCAACGGCGTTCTGAATTTGCTGCCCACGCTACCCGTAGGTGCCCCTGGCACGGTGGGCAAGCGCGGTCGCCGCACTCTGCGCTCGTTCATCATCCCGCACATTCCGCACGACGATGTGGTGCTGCCCGAAGAGGTTCAAGGCCTGCGTGCCTTTGGCTCTGAAACCGACACCGAAACCATCGCGAACGTGATGGCCGAGCATCTGCAGTCGATGCGCAACAAGCATGCCATCACGCTGGAGCATTTGCGCATGGGCGCGCTCAAGGGCGTGATCCTGGATGCGGACGGCTCGGTCCTCTACAACCTCTTTGATGAGTTCGGCATTGAGCCTAAGGAGTTCAACTTCGCGCTCAACAACGAAAAAACGGACGTCAAGAAGAAGTGCCTGGATCTCAAGCGCTACCTTGAGCTCAACCTCAAAGGCGAATACATGACTGGTGTTCGCGTGCTGGTCTCCCCGGAATTCTTTGATCTGCTGACGGCTCACCCCAATGTGGTCAAGGCGTATCAGTGGTACCAGGAGAGTCTGGCGCTGCGTGCAGACCAACGCACAGGCTTCACCTTCGCAGGCGTCACCTTCGAGGAGTACCTGGGCCAGGCCTCCGATGTGGATGGCAATGTGCGCAAGTTCATCGCCTCTGGCGAAGGCCATGCCTTCCCCGAAGGCACGGTGGACACCTTTGCCACGTACTTCGCACCGGCTGACTTCAATGAGACGGTCAATACGCTGGGTCAGCCCCTGTACGCCAAGCAAGAGCCTCGTGAATTTGGTCGCGGCACGGATCTGCACACGCAGAGCAATCCGCTGCCGATGTGCCATCGCCCGGGGCTCTTGGTCAAGCTCCTGGCCAGCTGATGCCACGCGATCCGTTTGCCTTGGGTGTCAAACGGCTGTTCGCAAGTTTGGGATCCCCGGCGCAGTACTGCGCTGTGGCTGGGGAGACCATCGAACTCAAGGTCATCAGCAAGGCACCGGATTCGGTACAGGAATTCGGTCAGTCACATCTGGCGGTGACCTCGTATCGGTTTGACTTGCAAGCAGCCGATGTTGCCCGGCCTCAAGAGGGCGATCGCCTGACGTGGCGGGGTGTCATCTACGTCATTCAGGGGGATGCGCTGGTTGACCGTGATCGATTGATCTGGACGGTGAGCGCCTACCCCTTGCCTGACTATCCATCGACGGCGAGGTGAGCATGAGCGTGCGACTACTGGCTGCCCTGCAGGGCGACCTCTCCAAGATGATGGCGCAGGAGCTGAACTCGGCGCGGGTGGCGGTGACCACAGGCGTGCGAGAGGCGACGCAAGGACTCAAGAGTGAATTGCGCACGCAAATCGAAGGCTCTGGTCTGGGCTCGCGTCTGGCCAATACCTGGCGTGGGGAGGTGTACCCGAAGGGACGCCCCAGCTTGGGTTCGGCGGGGTTGGTGTACAGCCGAGCGCCTGTTGTCGTCGCGGCGCATGACCAAGGTGCGTTGATCCGTTCGAAGAACGGGTTCTGGCTCGCCATCCCGCTCCCTGCAGCAGGCACAGGGCCACGAGGCAAACGCATGACGCCTGGTCTGTGGGAGCGCATGCGTGGTCAACGACTGCGCTTTGTGTATCGCTCTGGAAAACCGTCGCTCTTGGTGGCGGACAACTTTCGGGCCAAAACAGGCAAGCGCGGAGGCTTTGCTGCGGCATCGGCATCTGCTCAGAAATCAGGACGGGGGCTGACCACCGTCCCCATTTTTCTGCTGGTACCGCAAGCCCAACTCAAGAAGAAATTCGACATCGCCAGTGCTGCCCAGCGGTGGCAAGACAGGCTGATGGTGTTGGTCACGCAGTCGTGGCCAGAAGAAAGTTCGGACACATGAAATGACGATCAAAACCAGTCAACGAGAAGCGGCGCTGGGGGCTTTGTTCACGCTGTTGGACGGACTGCCCCTGCAACCCAATGCGATACGCAGGAATTCATCCCTGCCGGAGCGGCTCAGCGAGCACGCCATGGTGTTCCTGCGCGATGGGGACATGACCCAGGTCGATGTCACCTTGTCACCTGTGACCTACCTGTGGGAGCACGCGGCAAGCATTGAAATCTATGTCGCGCACCCCGAGGCATCTGCCAGGGACGCGCGCATGGATGAGTTGCTTCAGGCGTTGGGCACCCTGGTCTTGACCGATCCGACCTTGTCTGGGCAGATTGACCACGCCGAAGTGATGCCGCCCAAATTTGAAGACGTCACCCCTGAAGGGTCTGTGGGTATCAAGGCCTGCACGCTGGACGTGGTGATGCATTACGCGAGCAGCCATCCCTTGGCCTGATCGCACCACAAACCTTAACCACTTGGAGATTCATCATGGCTCGTGCTTATGGCGCGAACGCCAGCCTATTGGCTGCGTTTGAACCCACCTACGGAAACACACCGACGGGAGACTTCGGGAAGATTCCCTTTGTCTCCACCACCCTGGGCTCGGAACAGGGCTTGATTGCCAACGATCTGATTGGCCTGGGTCGAGACCCCAGCGCGCCTATCCGTGACGTGATCAAGGTCGAGGGTGACATCGTCATTCCCATTGACCTGCGCAACATCGGCATGTGGCTCAAAGCCCTTCTGGGCAATCCTGTGAGCGTTGGAGATACCGCGCACACCCACACTTTTGTGTCTGGCAATTCAGGGCTGCCGAGCCTGTCACTGGAGACGGGACTGCCAGACATCCCGGCTTACTTCCTGGCCTCTGGTGTGATGGCCAACTCGCTGCAGGTGAAGTTCGCACGCTCTGGCGCAGCGGATGCCACCTTGGGCCTGATTGCCCAAGGCGAGGTCAAGCGCACCGCCAGCGCAGACGCGACGCCCACAACCTTGCCGATCACCCGCTTCAATCAGTTTCAGGGTTCGATCAAGAAGAATGGCCAGGACCTGGGCAATGTGGTCGCGGCGCAGTTGACCTATTCGAACAATTTGGCGCGCATCGAAACGATTCGCTCCGACGGAAAAATCGAAGGAGCCGACCCCACAGTGGCCAGCCTGACGGGCAATTTGGAGGTGCGTTTTGCGGATACGGAATTGATCGACGCCGCGACCAACAACACCCCGCTGGAGTTGACCTTCAGCTATGTCATTGACGCCACCAAGAGCCTGACCTTCATCGCGCATGAGGTCTATCTGCCCAAGCCCAAGCTCTCGATCTCTGGCCCCGGTGGCATTCAGGCCACCTTTGACTGGCAGGCTGCCAAGAACACCGCAGCCGGTCACATGCTGACCGTGCAACTCGTCAATGACGTGGTTGCGTACTGAACTTAAGAGGCAAACATGCTCAAACTCAATCTCAAACGTGAGCCTTATTGGCTCGACCTGGTCCAAGGCGTGCGCATCAAAGTCAAGCCTGCGACCACTGCGTTGGTCATGGCAGCTCGCCATGCTGCAGCTCTGATCGATGGCAAAGACCACGCGGCAGCCGGAGCGCGCACCGCCACCCTGATCACCGAGTTGGCCAAGGCTGCCATCTTGGCTTGGGAGGGTGTGGGTGACGACAAAGGCAAAGCCGCAGCCGTCACGCCGGACGGCATTTCTGCGCTCATGGAGCTGTGGCCTGTGGCCGATGCCTTCGAGCGTGAATACCTGGCTGCACTCTATCTTTTGGATGCCGAAAAAAACGGCTGAAGGCCCGCACCGAATGGCACTTCGGTGGCGGGGCCACGTACTGCGGCGCATGCGAGTCGACCTGTCCTGAGTGTCCATACCAGGTGAATTCACCCCGGACCGAAGAAGGCTGGCAGGCACTCGCGGTGCTGGATGTCTGTTCATCCCAAGTGCGTGCAGTTCAAGGCGCAGTGCTGGGCATGGACTTCAACGCGTGGATGTCCGCCAGCCAGGCATTGGATGCAGATCCCACTGCCATGACCCATTTATTCCCTGCCGTCGAGGCGGGCCTGACGCAAGCATTGAACAAACCATCTCCGGACAACCCACATGGCTGAACGTAACCTATCGATTCGACTGGCTGTCATTGACGGCGGCAAAGTCAAAGCCGAACTGGCAGATGTGGGCGAAGCCGGAGAGCGATCACTCAAAAAGATCGAGTCGGCATCGCAACCTGCCTCTGCTGGTCTGAACCTGCTGTCCAAGGCGGCCAACGATGCCTTCGTGCGCATGGAAGACGCCACTTCCCGTCTAGGGATGCTGGGCAGTGTTCTCGGTCGCCTTGGACCCGCCGGGATGATCGTGGGGGCATCCGTTGCTGCGCTCGGCTATGGCATGCATCAGCTGGTCGTGCCGGTGGCTGAAGTGGGCGAAGAGCTCAACAAGCTCTCCCAAAAAACTGCTGTCTCGGTCGAGGCCTTGTCGGCGCTGCTGTATGCCTCCGAACTGTCGGACGTGAGTGCCGAGAGCCTGACCAAGGCACTCAAATTTCTCTCGACCGCCATGTTTGATGCCAAGGTCAAGGGTGGCGAAGGCAGTGCGGCGCTCAAGGCGTTCGGGGTCTCGGCGCTGGATGCGCAGGGGCAGATTCGTCCAACTGAGCAGGTGCTTTTGGATCTGGCGGAGAAATTCGCAGCCATGCCCGACAGCGCAGAAAAGGCGGCGCTCGCCGTCAAACTGTTCGGCAAGAACGGGTTGGACATGATCCCCATGCTCAACCAGGGGCGCGATGGGTTGACCGAGATGATGGAAGAGGCCAAACGCCTCGGCCTGGTCATGTCTGCCGATGCAGCACGCGCTGCAGAGGAATTCAACGACAACATGAAGCGTTTGCACGCGGTCAACGAAGGCGTGCAGCGCCAAATCGGATCCGCGTTGTTGCCGATCCTGGCCGATCTGACGGAGCAGATGTTCCTGGCCAAAACCGAGGCCGGTGGTTTCACAAGCGAGTTGCAGGCCATCACGCACAACCGGCAACAGGTTCTGTCCTTCCTCGAGGAGGTCTCAACTGGGCTGGGATTCATTGCCGAGTCGGCAGTGCTTGCCAAGCGTGTGATCAGCCAACCGTTTGACAGTCTGCAGGTGGTTGCCAAGGACGTGGAGACCTGGATCAAGACCGACATGCTGCGCTCCATGAAGTCCATGGGCTATGACGAGACGCAGATCAATGCCGAAATCGCCAAGTTGCAAGCGGCGCGCGATCGGTTCGTCGAGGCGGCCAACGACCGCTTGACGCACCTGACGGACAACCCAGGCTACGTCAACAAGATCGAAAAGTTCTTCGATGAGCAACGCCGCACTGTGCGCGTCATGGGGCAGAAGTTTGTCCTGGAAACGGCAGAGCAAGCTGCGCAGGTTCAGAAGATCTATGACGAGTTCCTGCCCAAGATGCCTCGCAAGCCGCCCAGCGGACTGGACCTGACAGGCTTTGAGAAGAACAACGAAGGCTTGCAATTCTTGAAGCAGTTGGAGCAACGCGCGCTGCGTGTCACCCAGGGTGAAGGCGCTGAGTTGCGCGCACGGGCCTTGGAGATCGAGCGCAAAGGCTACGCAGGCATCGTCAAGGAAGCAGAGAAATACATCGATGCCATTGAGCGGATCGAAAAACAGAAGGAAGCCGACAAGAAGTTCGAGGAATACGAGAAGGAGCTGCAAAAGGTCCATCAGATCACCGAAAACTACATCGGTAACAACCGCCTCAAGCAGGAAGAGTTGCAGTTGAAGCGCCAGCTTCTGGATGTGGGCGAGGTTGAGCGGGCCGCTTTGCAGACCCGCTTCGATATGGAGAAGGCTGCTGTCATGGCGTTGCGCCAGGCTGAGCAAATCAACGATCCAGGACTCAAGGCCGAGGCCATCGCTGCGATCAACGATGCCTTGGCGCGGCAGTTGCCGATCGTCGAAGAGCTCGCACGCGCCAACGTGGAATACCAGCGCAGCTTTGACTATGGTCTTCGCAGTTCCCTGCGCACCTACATCGAGGACGCGACCAATGCGGCCAAGCAGGCTGAACGTGCGGTAACCGGTGCCTTCAAGGGCATGGAGGACGCGATGGTTCAGTTTGTGACGACCGGCAAGGTGGACTTCAACAGCTTGGCCAACTCGATCATTGCGGACCTGGTGCGCATCCAGATCCAAAAAATGATCACCTTGCCAATGGCTGGGTGGATGAGCGGACTGAACCTCTTTGGCGGTTCAGGCGGCAATGGATTGGGAGGTGCATTTCCAGCAGGCGCTACGGACCTGATGTCGGGCGGCACGATGGTGGCGCACACCGGTGGCTTGATTGGCAGCGATGTGTTGGCCACGCGCTCGGTCGGGCTGCAGCACTTTGATGGCGCGCAGCGGTTTCATACCGGTGGCTTGGTGGCGGGCGAGGTGCCCATCATTGCGCAGCCAGGTGAGGCGGTTTTCACGCCAGGCCAGTTGCGTGCCTTGGGTGGTGCATTGGCAAAAAACAATCCATCGCCGGTCAAGGTGCTGGTGAATGTGACCAACCATGCCCCAGGCGTGGATGCGAGAGTTCAAACCACCCAACAACCTGATGGCAGCACTCGGCTGGATGTGATCGTCGAGCAGATCGAGGCACGCATGAATCGCTCCATCAACCAGGGTGTTGGCATTGCCCCCACGCTTGAGCGTCGCTATGGGCTTAATCCGGCGGTAGGAGCCTTGCGATGAGTGACGTGACCTTGCCCGCTGGCATCCCTGTCTGGCCGGACACCTTGCCGCTGCCGCGCATCGAGGGCTATGGGTTGGCCCCGCAATCGAATGCGGTTCGAACGGACATCGATGCCGGGACGGCTCGGATGCGCTTGCGCTCCACGAGCACGCTTTATCGGGTGCGCGCGGAGTGGCGTTTCTCGCAGGAGGCGTTTGCTGTGTTTGATGCCTGGTGGATGCATGTCCTCAACCAAGGCGTTCTTTGGTTTGCGATGCCCTTGGCGGGTGGCCTGGGTGTTCAGGCGGTGCAGTCTCGGTTCATTGCGCCATGGGACACCGAGCTGTTGCCTGGCAACCGCTGGCAGGTCAAAGCGCAATTGGAAGTGCAGGAATTCCCTCGGCTCACTGTCGACGAGACCCAAGTTGCTGCGGTGCTGGGGCCAGATGCCATTGCGCTGGGGCAACGACTGCACACCTGGCTCACCCAATCCATGGCTGCTGCTGATTACTGGTAGATCAATTAAAGGAACCCAATCATGACCCTCAAGACCCGGCTGGATGAAGCTGTGGGAACGATCGAGGGGGATGCCCAACTGCTCCATGAGATCGTCCACGGGGATGATCAGACGACCGTGGCCACGGAAAGCGGCCAGGTCAAGAGCGTGGCCAATGTCATTCATGGGGTTCAAACCCAACTTGATGCGTCCCGCCAAGATCTGACCAATCAGGTGGCTATGGCCACCCAACAAGCAAGCAATGCTGCGCAATCGGCCAGCAGCGCATCGACATCGGCCACAACAGCCAGCACCAAGGCTACTGCGGCCAGTGATTCTGCAACCAGTGCGGCAAGTTCCGCGACGGCTGCAGCGTCTTCGGCAAACACTGCCAGTACCAAAGCCAGTGATGCCAGCAGCAGCAAAACGGCAGCCGCCACCTCGGCAACCAATGCGGCCACCAGTGCCACCAATGCAGCGAGCTCGGCAACAGCGGCGGCAGCCTCGGCCACCACCGCGACGCAAAAGGCCAGCGATGCGGCCACCAGTGCCAGCTCTGCGGCGACCTCTGCCACCACGGCCAGCAGCAAGGCAACGGACGCCCAGTCTGCTTTGGCGTCGGCGCAGTCGCAGGCCTCGCTGGCTTCTGATTGGGCGCAGAAAACTGCTGCAACGGTCGATGGCACCGGATATTCGGCGAAGTATTGGGCCGGTCAGGCAGCCAACTCGGCAGCCGTGGTCACCACCAATACGGTGATTCCGGCAGATGTGTTTGCCGGGGATGGCGTCAAGACGGACTTCACCCTCAGTCACCCCGTGGCCTATCCGGGGGCGGTTCTAGTGACGGTGGCCGGAGTCCCGCAGGCACCGTTGGACGCGTACTCTGTTCCCGCCAGCACGACCCTGCGATTCGTGTCCGCCCCGGTGACAGGTGTGGTCATCAGCGTTCGGTATCTCGACAAGGAGGCTCAATCTGGCGCAGCTTCTGCACAGGAGTGGGCCACCAAAACCAGCGGTGTGGTTTCCGGATCGACGGAATATTCGGCCAAGTACCACGCCCAGGCAGCTGCAGCGAGTGCCACTTCGGCATCATCGTCTGCGACGGCGGCATCTGGCAGTGCGACATCGGCTGCAGGCTCCGCAACAACGGCTACGACCAAGGCTGCCGATGCAGGGACGTCGGCCACCAATGCGGCAACTTCAGCCACCACGGCCACCACCAAAGCCAGCGACGCTGCGACATCGGCGACCAATGCTGCCAACAGTGCCAGCGGTGCATCTGCCTCTGCGACAACGGCAACAGCTAAGGCCACCGATGCAAACAGCAGCGCAACAGCTGCGGCAAGTTCGGCCAGCAGTGCATCTGGCAGTGCCAGTCTGGCGCAGGATTGGGCGACCAAAACGACAGCCCCCGTCAGTGGCAGTGACTATTCGGCCAAGTACTACGCGCAGTCGATTTCTGCTTCGGCATCAACTGCCACGCAAAAGGCAACGGATGCAGCGGCCAGTGCGACGTCTGCGGCTGGTTCAGCAAGTACCGCCTCGACCAAAGCCTCGGATGCCGCAACGTCGGCGACCAATGCAGCGGCTTCGGCCAGTACCGCCAGTACGCAGGCGACTGCAGCGGCAACATCAGCCACGAATGCAGCGAGCTCCGCTACTGCAGCGGGAGGTTCGGCCACCACCGCAAGTGGCAAAGCGACGGACGCGGCAAACAGTGCCACGGCGGCAGCAACCTCTGCCAGCAATGCCAACACGAGTGCCACCAATGCGGCGGCTTCGGCCTCGTCGGCAGCTGGGTCAGCCACAACGGCAACGACCAAAGCTGGAGATGCAACGGCGAGTGCAACTGCCGCTGCTAATTCGGCGACTGCGGCGGCAGGCAGTGCCACAAGCGCAGCAGGGTCGTTGACGGCATCACAGGCGCAAGCAGCTCTGGCTTCTGATTGGGCACAAAAGACCACCGGTACGGTCGACGGGAGCGGTTACTCAGCTAAATACTGGGCAGGGCAAGCGGCAGGATCGGCAGCGGCGGTGACGGCCAATACGGTCATCCCCGCCGATGTGTTCACCGGTGATGGCGTGAAGACGGATTTCACAATCAGTCGACCTGTCGGGTATCCCGGTGCGTTGATGGTGACAGTTGCCGGGGTGCCTCAAGCGCCCTTGGATGCCTACACCACGCCAGCCACAACGACGCTCAGATTCAGCTCGGCTCCTGCCAGTGGCGTTGTGATCAGCGTTCGCTACCTGGACAAGGAAGCGCAGTCTGGCGCAGCCGCAGCCGAGGAATGGGCGAACAAGACGTCGGGTCCTGTTTCAGGATCGACCGAGTATTCGGCCAAGTACTACGCACAGTCCATTGCCGCCAATGCAGCGACGGCCAGTCAGCAAGCAACCAGTGCGGCGAATTCGGCAACGGCATCGGCTGGCAGTGCCACCGCATCGGCGAATTCTGCGACGGCTTCAGCAGCATCGGCCACCCAAGCTCAGAGCTACATGAGCCAAGCACAGGGGTATGCCGCTGCAGCGGGGGGATCCAACGTCGCACCACAGGTCTTTACCGGCAATGGTTCGGCCACGGACTTCAGTCTGAGCACGGCAGCGTCCAGCGTTCACAAATTGATCGTGACGGTCAATTACGTGGTGCAGGACTCGCTCGATGCCTACGTCCTGGTCAATTCCGGGGCGACTTTGCGATTCACATCAGCACCAGCCGCCAGCGCGCGGATTGTGGTGCGTTACATCTAACTAGGAGAAATCATGGCGATTACGCGCATCCCCAAGGCGGGGCTGGATGATGCCTTGCAGACTGAAATCAATGGCAAGTTGGACAAGGCCGGTGGGACCATGACCGGAACCCTCACCATGTCCAATGGGGCGCTCTTCAAAAGCAGCGTGACGGGTGACGATGCTCGCAACACGGGCTACAAGATGGGAGACGGCCAAGACATCGGAGAGATGGGGCGCTCGAGCCAGTACTACGACGATCGGGCCAGCAACTGCAATGGCTATCTGCCCAATGGCAATTGCGCAAGCAACGCCAACTGGGTTCCCCCCAATGTGAACTGGTGGACATGGGGTCTGGGGTTTAACTATTGCGCCAACAGCGGTCAGTACGACGGAGTCGGTGGAACGAGTTATGCCAACTACGCCGTCCCTTCCGTAGGCCTGAACTATGACGGCTACTACTTGGCGCAAGATGAAATCGGTGGCGCGGAGTACCACCGCTGGTACCGAGCCTGCAATTGCAACTGCAACTGCGGCAGCTACTCCAATTGCAACTGTGGCTCCACCGCCTTCAATTGCCGAACCAATTGCAACTGCAACTGCAATTGCAACTGCAGCACCGATTGCTGAGGGGTTGAAAGATGAAAAATTCAACGACCGTTGGCGGTCGCCTGTTCAACATTCCGTCCCCACCAGAATCGTTCGGTGCTTTCCCCGTCAGTTACCGCGTCGAGCGGGACGTGCAAGCTCAGACGATCACGGTGACTCCTTGGCGCATCAACCCTGAGACGAATGAGAAGGAATATGGCTCACGCCCCTTCGTGTTCGATCCAGCGGCCATCAGGCAGCACATTGATTTGGGCAAGCACTGGGGCATCCATACCAACTGGGCCTTGGAGGCTCGCTTTGGCTGGGAGGATTTGGGACATTTGCATTCAGTGTTCCCGCAGACGAATCTGCACAAAAACCCGTTCTTGCTTGGGCGTCCTCTGCATCCACGCACGGTGTTGTTCTTCGTCCCCTTTGAAGACAGCCCGATCGAGGAGGTGGCGGTCCTGGTGTACGCACCGCAAACCATGCCACCCGAGGGCTTTGCGGAGTTTCTTGAAGTGCGCTCGCGTGTGTCGCTCTACAACGCCGTGCTGCCCTCGTTGGAGTTGGACGTTCCGAATGTCTGCGCTGCAGGTGAAGCGATCACTTGCACGGTCAGGCTCATTCAGCCTGTTTATGAAACCGAAGACATGCCTGCAATCGAAACGCGCAGTGGTGTTCTTTACCTGGAGTGCGAGGCAGGTTTTCTGCCCAAGACCAAGGTCCCTATCGTTGGTGGTGTCGCAAGTTTCAAATGGGTGGCGTTGGGGCTGGAGCCGCAGGATCAGGGACTGATCAAGGTGGGCTTCAAGTATTTCAGCCACAAGATCGGTGCTGCTGTGGAGGTGGTTTGATGTGGGCGGTGCATGCGGACAACATTCCAAGCCACATGACGGTTGCCGCATACCTGCGGCGCGAGACAGATTTCGAGGCAGCCATCAAGGCTGTTTCAGATCCGGAACTTGAGCGTCTTGTGGCGATCAGGGACGCTCCAGGTGTGCGGGTGCCGTCCAATCTGGACCACGCATTCGCAGCGGCATTTGATCGTTTTGATTCGCTGATCTGGGAGTCTCAAGTCAGTGCAGCCAGTCCGGGCCTGTTTCGCAACCTGTCATTGGCTCACACGGGACATCCCGTTGAAGCGATGGACCCCTATTTGTGCCAGGACCCGTGTCGGTACAGCGGTGCCGACCATTTGGCGTTTGCGCATCGCTCAGAGGTGGGGCGATACCTGGCCATTGGGACGATGCTCGATCAGTTCACCCTGACCATTGGGTCGGGGCGGCTGACAGTGTTGGTGCCGCCCAATCCTCGGGGTGTTCCCCTGGTGCATCCACACCGGGATACCTCGATCTTTGAAGAGCTCAGACTGGACATTTGCTTGGCTGTGTCACCGGGTGTGGTCCTGTCGATCGATGGGCAGGATGACCTGAGCTTCAACCCGGGTGAGTGCCTGTGGATGAACTGCTCGGGTTACGAGCACACCTTGGTCAATCGGAAATCCTGGTTGGGGAGTCGTTGCAGTGTGCATTTCAGCGTTTGGCCGTGGATCGAGTTTGACCACTCAACAAGGACATATAGACCGAACCGCTTTTATGGCTGCAAGCACCCAATCCAAATGATTCTTGATGGAGATCTGACCCGATGACGCCAGCCGCTACATATCAACTGCTGAGCCTCTGGCCCAGTCATGTGTTGATCGACCAACTCTCAGAGTTGGAGGATGTGCGGGAGGCCCTGGCGCAGGAGGCTGCAACCTTCTACGAGCGCCACACCCAAACGTCAGCCAAGATGGCGCATCGAGCCGACACCGTGTCAATGATGCGTGAGCAACCCAGCCAAGCGTTGTTGCGCTTGCTGGACGCCATCGAGCAGAGAGTGGCCACCTATGTGCGGCAAGCGTACACATCGCTCGATCCTTGCGAGTTGGCCATTACCTACAACACCTTCGTGAATCGCCAGCGTGGGCTGGGCAAGTGGGCCATCCCGCATCGGCATGTTGGAAATCAGTTGGTGGCCACCTATTACCCCCGAGTCCATCTCGGGGCCAATGAAGGGCGAGATGCCGTTGGCTTGCCCGGGGCATTGTGTTTTCACGATCCCAGACCGGTGCAGGCCAACTGGATGCTCCGACATGAAAACAAGCTCTTCGCACAAACGCCCCAACAAGGGGCGTTGTTCATTTTCCCGGGCTATCTGGAGCACTCCACGTTTCCTCTGTTCGACCCGGAGAGCGACAAGGTCGCCATCGTCACCAATGTGCGTTTCACGCACCGTGATGACCGGGGTGGTGACCTGACTTGGTCCGCTGAACAAATCCGTGCGCACGCCAAAGCCCAGACCCAGCACCCAAACAATCCCATGGAGCCCATTCAATGAGTCTCGATCTTTCAGTCCGTCAGGGCTACGCCGTCGAAGTGGTCCAGGTTGATGAATCGAACCTGGTGATGACCGTACTGGTCGCCAACCCCGACGGTAAAGCCGCTGGCCGTCACATCTTCAACCTCAAGACGCTGCCCGGTGCCGATTTGGCCAAGGTGTGTCGCGAGGCCTATCCCATCGCGTTCGAGGAATTCATCCCATGAAATTTACCCTGACCCTCAATGGCCAGAACAACTTTGTGCGACAGGCGCTCTACAACCCGGAGGATTCCAGTTTGGTCTGGGCTGACAACGAAGAGCGTTTGCCGCTGCCGCAGGCATTTCCAAAGCAAGAGGACATGCAGTGGCCACCGTTTTGGCATCTGCATCACCCCAGCAACCCGGCTGGCAAATCTAAAGCCATCAGGCACCTCAAGTTGCAATTGGGGCTCAAGTGCAACTACGCCTGCCAGTATTGCTCTCAGGCGCACCAGCCACATGACATTGATGGACACCCGGACGACGTCGCTCCATTCATGCAGCAACTCGAAGGCTGGTTTGCTGGTGGCGACGATGGCAAGGGTGCTGGCGTCAAGATTGAATTTTGGGGCGGTGAGCCTTTTGTGTATTGGAAGCTCCTCAAACCGCTGGGCGAGGCGGTCAAGGCTCGCTACCCGAATGCGCAGTTGTCCATCGTCACCAATGGCTCCCTCTTTGATGACGAAAAGCTCGCTTGGGTCGAGACCCTTGATGTGGGCATCGGTCTGTCGCATGACGGTCCTGCACAGTCTTACCGTGGTCCTGATCCACTGAACGACCCCGAGAGCCTGGCTCAGATCAAACGCTGGGTGTCTCGGCGCATGTCGATTGACCGCATGAGTTTCAACACGGTCTTGCATCGTCACAACCAGTCGCTCAAGTCGGTGCGCCTGTACTTTGCTGAAAAGCTGGATCTACCCGTGCAGGCCGTGGTGCTTGCCACTGAGGAGGTGATGCTTCCCTACGATCAGAGCGGATTGTCGTTGGCGCTTCATGGGAACGATCACGCCCGCTATTTGCACCAGATGTTCTGGGAGCTGGTCTCGGGCTCAGGGATGGCCGTTGGAACCATGCGCGACAAAGTGGATGAATTCATGCGCTCCCAGGCGCAGTCACGTCCATTGGCAGCATTGGGTCAAAAGTGCGGAATGGATCGTGATGACTCGATTGCGGTGGACATGAAAGGCAATGTGATGACTTGCCAGAACATGAGTGCATCGACAAACCACAAGATTGGACACGTCGATCAATTTGAAGATATCAGCCTCAATACGGCCTACCATTTCAGCACGCGAAGCGAATGTCCACGTTGTCCCGTGGCGCAGCTTTGCAAAGGCGCATGTCTGTTCCTGGAGGGTGGTTACTGGGAGGCCGCGTGCGACAACTCCTTCAGCCACAACCTGGCTGTGTTGGCGGCGGCGCTTTACTACCAGACACAGGGATTGATCCTCACGCGCATAGAAGGTGACGCCATACGTCGTGACGCTGTCACGACGATAGATGTCATTCATCTGAGCTTTGTGGAAAGCAACGGCGACATGGGCACTGTTGTCCCCCCAGAGCCTATCGTCAAACCATTTCCTGTTCGGGTGACCCATGCCTGATGCCGCACTTTCTGAGGCACTGCGGGAGGCCTATGCAAGCGCTCCGAGCAATGTGGTCATCCTGCATACCCTGGAACTCCGGCACCCGGATTTCAAAGACGATGCGGGTAATACGACGGCGATCCGGGTGGTGCGTGATCAGCAAGACTTGCTGGCCAGGCTTGAGGCGTCAGCGCCAATCAATGCAGGCCAGCAGGTCCAGTTCGTGGCCATGGGCTTTGAGCTGGATTTGCCGCCGGTGGATATCGCGCCTGTTCCTGAAATCGCGATCACCCTGGATAACGTCACCCGGGAGATTGTGAAGCACTTGGACGAGGCATCGGTTTCAGAGTCACCCATTGAGGTGACCTACCGTCCGTATCTCTCCAACGATTTGAGTGGCCCACAGATGGATCCACCTATCACGCTCGTGATCACCGAAGTGGAGGCCGACGTGCAGCGGGTCACCGCGAAGGCGCGCATGGCAGACATTGGCAACAAGACCTTTCCGTCGCGTCTGTACACCGCAACCGAGTTTCCAGGGTTAGCCCGATGACAGATGAAGATTCACCGAGATGGGCGATCCAGTACATCGGTCGTCCGTGGATTGCAGGTGAGAGAGGCCCCGAGTCATTTGACTGCTGGGGCCTTTTTCTATGGGTCCAGAAGGCGCACTTCGGTCGTGACTTGCCTGTGATCCCGGTGGATGCCCTGAATCTGCGCACGGTCCTTCATACGTTCAAAAACCACCCGGAGAGACAACGCTGGGCGGCAGTCGATGTGCCCAAGCAGGGCGATGCCGTGTTGATGCGCCAGTCGCGACACCCCGTGCATGTGGGCGTGTGGGTTGATGCGGACGGCGGTGGTGTTTTGCACTGCGCCCAGCAGATCGGGGTGGTGTTTCAGCAATTGAGTTCTCTGGCCAGTCACGGCTGGCAGGTGGAAGGGTATTACCGATGGAAGGAATTGCCATGACAAGCGCTTGCATGTCAGGCTTGCCCAGTCCTGGACTGGTCATCTGGATGCGAAACCCGTTCGAGCCCAGTGATCGGCAGGTAAGCCATGTGTTTGGCTCGCCCACGATCGCACAGTGGATAAGTCGTGATGGGATTGAGTTCGACCAGCCCACGTTGATTTTGAAAAACGGTCAGCCGGTGCTGATGGCACACAGGGCAGTGACACTGATCGATGCAGGTGACGTAGTGGCTTTGGTTACTCTGCCGCAAGGCGGTGGAGGTGGCGGCAAGAACCCGCTGAGAACAGTCCTCATGATCGCCGTTCTGGTCGTCGCCAATGCATATGGCGGCGCACTGGCTGCCTCAATGGGGTATTCAGGAACGCTGGCCACGGCGGTGGCGTCCACTGCGATCGCGGTCACGGGTTCGGTGCTCGTCAATGCGCTGGTGCCATTGCCCAATCAGTCCTTGCCCTCGGCATCGGCCAACACGACCTCCCCCAGCCCGACCTACTCTTTGCAGGCGCGTGGCAACTATGGACGTCTGTCGCAACCAGTCCCCGTGATTTATGGCCATCATTTGGTGTACCCGGATCTGGCCACCATGCCCTATACCGAGTACGAGAACAACGAGGAATATCTGCATCAGTTGCATGTCATTGGTGTGGGTCAGTTTCAGTTTGAGGAGCTGTCCATCGATGACAGCCCGATCAGCTCGTTTGCCGAGGTGCAGGCGCAGGTGATTGAGCCTGGCGGTCAGAACACCTTGTTCAACCCCGATGTGGTCACGGCCCCAGAGGTGTCCGGTCAGGAATTGATTGCTATCAGCGACTCCGGTGCCATCGTCGGTCCCTTTGCCCTGAACCCGGTGGGCACACAGATCAATCAGGTCGGTGTCGATATGGTGATGCTGCGCGGCCTGTATTACGCCAATGACAGTGGTGCATTGGAGAGCCGGTCGGTGCAATGGCGCGTCGAAGTGCGAAGCATCAACGACGATGGCGATGCCACCTCAGGCTGGCTCCATGTGGCAGATGAAACCTACTCGGCTGCAACCAACACAGCGCAACGCCTGTCGTTCAAGTATCCGGTATCGCCTGGACGTTATGAGATTCGTCTGCAACGCCTGGATGCACGAGACACCAGCAACCGAGCTGGTCACGAGCTGCGCTGGGGCCAGGCCAAGGGCTATTTGGCGGGATCGAATCTGCCCACTGACCTGACCTACTTGGCGCTCAGGATGCGCGCCACCGACAACTTGTCGCAACGCTCCTCACGGCTGGTCAACTGCCAGGTGACGCGCAAGCTCTCCATTTGGAACCCGAGCACTGGATGGTCTGCACTGCAGCCCACCCGCTCGATTGCGTGGGCCTTTGCAGATGCGGCCAAGTCCAGCTATGGCGCAGGGTTGCCTGACCGGCAATTGGACCTGGCAGCTTTGGCACGTTTGGATGCGATGTGGTCGGCACGAGGGGACACCTTCAATGCTGTGTTCGATCAGAACCAGACTGTGTGGGATGCCTTGGGGCAGATTGCCCGGACGGGGCGTGCTGTACCGTTCCTGCAGGGCGGGATTGTTCGCATCGTTCGTGATGAAGCCAAGACCATCCCGGTGGCGCTCTTTTCTGCACGAAACATCGTGCGCAACAGCTTGAAGATTCAGTACCTGATGCCAGGTGATGCCACGGCGGATGCGGTCACGATCGAATACGTCAATCCCAAGAGCTGGAAGCCTGACGAGTTCACGGTAGCCTTGCCCGGATCGCAAGCAGCCAAGCCTGCGCGTGTGAGGTTATTTGGCTGCACCGATAAGGCGCAAGGCGTTCGTGAGGGGAAATACATCGCGGCGGCCAATCGGTATCGCCGACGGATCGTGACCTTTCGCACTGAGCTGGAAGGGTTGATCCCGACCTATGGAGATTTGATTGCTCTGAGCCATGACATTCCTCGTTGGGGTGTGAGTGGCGAGGTCTTAAGCTGGGACGGCCAGACGAGAACCGTGCGGTGTTCCGAGCCGCTGAGTTGGCAGTCAGGAGCCGTTCACTACCTCGTTTTGCGAAAGCCCGATGGCTCGGTCTCTGATGCTATCGAGGTCACGCCGGGCGCAACTGCCACCCACGCCATCCTGAAAACTCTACCCGGCTTTGAGCCACAGGTCGGTGCTGACCGAGAGCGAACGCACTTTGCTTTTGGTGTGGGCCAGTCCTGGTCCCAGATGGCGCGCGTCATGAGCGTCAAGCCTAGGGCTGAGCAGGTCGAGCTGACTTGCGTGGCCGAGAACGCGTTGGTGCATACCGCCGATCAATCCTGATCTGAACCTGATTTTTGTAACCGCCCGCCGAGGAGCAATCCCGGCGGGTTTCTTTTTGGAGAAATGAATGCCAGAACCGACAAGTAGTGGGGTCGCCGGAGCAGCAGTGGCCTACAAGGCGCTGGGAGGAACAGCAGCCGCTGTTGCGAGCGGGGCCACGCTGGCTGCCGTGGTGGTCATGTTGATGACTCCGCCACGAAACAAGAGGGAGTGGGCCGTTGGCCTGATCAGCACGGTGGTGTCCAGCATCGGCGGCGGTGCATTTACCGTCGAGCACTTCGATCTGCATCACTGGGCGTTTTCAACCATGGGACTGTGTGCCATGGGCGGTTTGATCTTCGCCTGCGGCCTGCCGGGGTGGGCGATGGTGCGCTGGACGTTTGCTTTCATCGACAAGCGCCGGGATGACTCGCTTGATGCGGTGGCAAAGGATGTGAAGGAGCTGCTATGAAGCCGATTGAGTTCATCGCAATGATCGGATCTTCCGCGCAGGCTACTGCCAAGCGCACGGGCGTCTTCGCCAGCATCACGATTGCTCAGGCGGCATTGGAGTCCGGCTGGGGTGAGTCGGGCCTGGCCAAAGTGGGCAAGAACCTCTTTGGCATCAAAGCCGACAGCCGCTGGCGGGGAGAGACATTAATCCTGCAGACCAAGGAATTCATCCGTGGCCAGTGGGTTATGGTTCCTGCCAAGTGGCGCAAGTACGCCAGCTGGCAAGAAAGCATCGATGACCACGCTGCCTTCCTCAAGCAAAACCCACGCTATCAGCCGTGCTTCCAATGCCTGAGGGCTGAGGCGTTTGCACAAGCACTGGCCAAGGCCGGGTATGCCACTGATCCAGGCTATGCCGACAAGGTGATCAATCTCATGAACCAGCACAAGCTGCAAGCTTTGGACGGAGGTGCGCCATGAGCTGGATTTCCAGATTCATCTACGCCAACTGGAATTACCTGATGGGCGGTCTCGTGCTGCTGATGGTATTTATCTGTGGAGTTCAGATCGGCGAGTCCCGGATTCAACGGGAGTGGAATGCTGAAAAGTTGCGAGCGGCTCTGGTCATGGCCAAGCAAGAGCAACGCGCCGCTGATGTGCAGCAATCTCAAAGTCAAATCAATCGGGAAATCTCAAATGAATACGCCAAAAAATCAAAGGCGCTGGGCATTCGCTTGCCTAGTATTCGTCCTGACGGGGTGTGCAGCAGCACCCCAATCAGTGCCGGGAGTGTGCCCACCGTTTCCGAAGCTCCCGCAGGAGCTGCAAGCCTCCCCGCCGACGCTCTATCTCTTACCGCTGGAGATGCGGGAGCGGTGAGTTGCGCTCAGTTGAGCAAGGGCGCTGCCCAAACCACCCTGATGCTCCTCGAGGTGCAGCGGTGGTACCAAAAACAATCAGCAATTGAACCTTAAACAGAAGCCCGGCTTGTCTTAGGACAGGTCGGGCTTTTTGTCGTTTGTGCCGTCGGTAATACTTCTGGATCGATGGGAATCTAATCCTTCTTGTCTTTATCGATCAGGGAAAAAAGGGTTTTCATTGCGCTGGCGTGTGCAAATCCCTCATAGATCTTGTCATCGAGGAGCTCCCTGGCTGACGGGCCATCCTTACACTTTCCTCCAGCCTTCATCAATGCATCGACCATTTCTGTATCGTTACTTCGCCTGTAAAGGTGCGAGTACTTGGCGATATCAAGAGGGAAGTCTCCCTCGTTGTCTGGAATGTTTGGGTCTGCGCCGTGTTTAAGCAGATGAATGGCCAGTCCATAGTAGGTCTCATCAACTGCCACGTACAAAGCAGTGCGTCCCTCGTCATCACGAAAATTGATGTCATGCCCTGATTTGAGCAAGTGATCCACCAGCCTCCCGTTCCCGTCGCTGGCGGCGATGACGAGTGCGTCTGGCGCATCAAGGTATGGATATTTTGACAAGTCCAGCGGATCGTCTTCAAAATCTTGATTAGAAGTTTCGCTCATTGATCCTCCAGCTTTTTCTTGTTGTCTGTGTCAATCTCTTCAAGAAAGCTTTTCAGTTGTCCGCGACTTCCACTGCGAGGTAGACCTAACGTGATTCGCTCAATTCTGAACTCACGATCTTTTCGATTGGCCTCAGCTTTTTCTCGAGATAGCTTGAAACGGGTGGACAAGTCAGGATCTGAAAAGAACGCAATGCATTCGCCTTGATGTGCAAGAGCATCTAGCTCATCCTGGGTAATACAGAGGTGGACGTGCTTGTCGCAAGTTGAGCAATGCTTAATGCCCGCTTTATCTGTCTCCGTGAGTTCGAACCAATTTTTCGGGCATTCGAACTCCATCTCGCAGTTGAGAAATTGATGTGGAGACGTGCTTGGTGCAGGCGTCGACATGATTAAAGACTCTTTCTGGATTTGTGAGAAACGTTGCCACTTCCGCGTTGCATGACGATGCTCCCTGTATAGATGGCATCGGCCTCGAAATATCGAGTTTGGGTCACGCTGACGGAGTCATCATTGCCAATCGCAAGAAAGTAGTTACCTGGGCAGAGATTCCCGAAATTGACCGCACCACCGTTACTCCTTCTGGATTGGACAACGCGCGAATTTCCCGGGCTACCAGATCGTAGTTCCACAAGAACTCCCTCTCCAAACGTTTGAAGCGTGATGTTGTACTCAGTGTTGCATGCCGCTGCACTTCCGACCATGCCAAGGAGGAGCAGTGCAGAAATCAGATACTTATTCATGGTCATCCTCCAGGTTGTTGTCGAAATGTTTGGCCTTGATCGATTGCAGAAAGGTGATCAGGTCCTCTAAATCCGCCGCAGCAAACATTCCTGCCTGCGACAGCTCGATTGCAGATTCGCCGATGTTTAGCATGTTCTCTTGAAGAATTTTTACGGCATGCTCTTCAACAATATCTCGACCATCCAGCTTCATCGAGGAAATCCATTCACCTCGCATGTATGCCGACCGGTTGATGTTTTCGATCAAGTCGTCGACGGTGTGGAGATCGTCACGGTATTCGCCGGGTTTGTTCTCGAAGGTTGAGACTTCGCCGTTGTCTAGGCCGCCAGCTTTCTCTGAGCGCCGAGTGCCGTTGATGGTGAGAACCATTGTGTGATTGATCATCTCGACTCCTCAGGTGCAACGTCTTTGATCTCATAGATGTCTTCAAACCAGACGGTGGGTTTCCAATAATCCCTGTCGGTTGGCTTGCTCCCGACTTTGTTCCAAACGGTTGTTCGAACATACTTGCCCTTGAGAGCGGTTGCCTTGGCGAGCGTTTTGGGGATGTCCCACTTTTTGAGGAGCTTGAGTCCGTTGCTGAGCTCAATTTGCGTGTATTGGGTCGGGCCTCGTTGTCGATCTATCGTGACGACTTTTGCGTCTTCGAGAATCGCTCCATCGGTCACATCAATGACCTGGTTCTCGTAGTTGACCTTGGACATCTCCTGATCCTGGACGGCCTCTTTGGCTTCGAGTTCAGAGATGCGGGCAAGGAGCACTTTTCTGTCTTCGTTGGCCTCCTCGAGTGCAGAGACGAGGCCTTCAACTTCGCCCTTGTTCAAAAGATCGGAGAGGTCTTGCTGATTGCGGAGTTGGCCACTCTTGTAGAGAGGATGAAGGACATCGCGTATGAATTCTGGAGTGATCCGGGGGTCATCAGATTGGCGTGCGTCGGAGAGTGCCTTGGTCAGATTGGCTTCTGTGCGGATATCTGATTCAGCAGGGAGTACGGTGAAAACAGGTGGGAGCTTTTGAGTGTCCTGGCTGTCCTTGATGACCAATCGCCACCGCCCTAAGTCCTTCCTAACGGGGTAGAGGGTGACGAGGTTCGCGATGACGTGATATCGCTTGTCCGTCAGTTCGCGTCGATTTTGTTGATCGGTCCCAGTTTCGTCATAGACCAGATTCTCAAGAAAGACTTTTCGATCCGAGAGAACAGCACCAATCCGCAGCGGGATCGTGTCGAGGATTGCGTGAGTGGTTAGGTGGGCTCTCATGTTTCTCTCGTTCCTTTGCTCTTAATTTCTTGCCGACATTCCTTGTTGAAGGGAAGTCGAAGAATTCATCCCTGGGTAATAAGTCGAGTCGAAAACCATATCGGTTAGCCATCGCTTGAAATTGGGGTTGTCGCTGAATTGTTTGAACAGTTCAGTGTGGTCGGACAATAGTTCCAAAACGACCCGGTTGAGCGCCTTGTCGTGCTCAAGCTTTGCGTTCTGCTTATCGGAGTTCGCCAGAGCGTTCTGGTACGCCTTGTCTTGAGCAACACGCGCGGGGATTTCTTCGGCGATGACTCTGCGAATCTTGTCTTCGTCTTTCCAGTCGATGTTGCCGAACAGATCGTTGAAAGTCTTGACAATCGCAGAGAGCCTATCGACTTCTGCCTCGCCTTTGCCACCTCCTGTGCCTGGTGGAACTGGCTCGACAGTGGCATCGGTGTCGTCCATTGCCATCTTCAGCGCCGCTTTGGCTTCCACTCGGTAGCTATCCATGTCAATGGTTTCCAGCACCCCTTTGGACAGGTCAGCCTCCATTGGCGCGGGCAGCTTTGGAATCAGAAAGTTTAGAAAGATCGACAGTTTTTCCCACGTTGGGTGGCCGTAACTCAGGATCGCGGCAAGGAAGCCGTAGCTGCGCACGAAGGCCTTGGCTTTGCCCTTGAACTTGACTTGATCGTCCTCGCCGAGCTTGTCAGCATATTCAGCCACGCAAGCATCGAGAATGGGGTCGAGTTTGTCCCGGTCAGCGCCGCTCATGTACAGCGCCACCAAGTCTTCCACCTGCTGCCAGCTGTACACCTGCTGCCTGTCGAGCTCGTCCTTCAGATCATGTAGCTTGTTTGCGTCGGTTTCGCCGGTCTGTATGGTGGCGCGGTAGTAGTCCTGGAACGCCGCCTTCACCGCTTCGGCGTTGTCGGCGAAGTCGAGCACGAAGGTGTCGTGTTTTTGCGGGTGCGCGCGGTTCAGGCGTGACAGGGTCTGCACCGCCAGGACGCCCGCCAGCGGCTTATCCACATACATCGTATGCAGCAATGGTTCATCAAAGCCGGTGACGAACTTGTTGGCGACGATCAGGAATCGATACGGGTCTTGCTTGAGATTGGCAGGAATGTCTTTGCTCGGAAACCCGTTGAGATCGGCTTCGGTCTTCTTCTGGCCACCAATCTCGAAGTCGCCCGAGTACGCCACAATGGCTTTGTAAGGGCTCTTGATCTGCGTGAGGTAGTCCGACACCTCACGGTAGTAA
Source organism: Polynucleobacter sp. MWH-Aus1W21 (assembly GCF_018687275.1). Taxonomy (NCBI): domain Bacteria; kingdom Pseudomonadati; phylum Pseudomonadota; class Betaproteobacteria; order Burkholderiales; family Burkholderiaceae; genus Polynucleobacter; species Polynucleobacter sp. MWH-Aus1W21. The sequence continues at coordinate 1,928,579 of NZ_CP061287.1, read as the reverse complement.
TCAATGGCCCGCGCGATACCGCTGCACACGATCATCGCTCGCGCCTTGCCACCGATCTTCTGTTTGCCCGCCACCTGCGCGATGAAGTGATCGACCATGATCTCGGCCTTGCGGCGGATGGCCTTGTCGTGCGATTCGACGTAGTGGCGAATCTTCTTCAGCGCCTTCACCTTGTCGAATTCCGGGTCGTCCGCCACCGTCTTGGCCACTTGGTAGAAGCTGTCGTAGGTGGTGTAGTTCTCCACTACGTCGAGGATGAACTTCTCCTGGATGGCCTGCTTGGTGGTGTAGGTCAGTTCTTCGGGCGAGCAGAACTGCACCTTGTCGCCGACTAGGGTCTTCTCGCCGAACAACTCCAGCGTCTTGTTCTTGGGCGTGGCAGTGAACGCAAAGTAGCTGGCGTTGGCCAGAAGCTTGCGCGAGGCGATACGCTTCTCGATCTCCGCGTTGACAGCGTCCTGCGTGCTGTCCTCTTCGAACTCCTCCTCGGCAGCCTTGCCGCCGAGGGCTTCGTGCATCCGCGCCGTGGTCTTGCCGCCTTGGCTGGAATGCGCTTCGTCGATCAATAGAGCGAACTTTTTGTCGCTGAGGTCGCCCAGCTCATCGAGGATGAATGGGAATTTTTGCACCGTCGTGACGATGATCTTCTTGCCCCGGCGCAGGTACTCACGCAGCTCCTGCGCGTTGTCGGAGTGGCCGAAGATCGCCGCCACGTGGTCATAACCCTTGATGGTGCGGGCAATCTGCGTGTCCAGCGCGCGCCGGTCGGTAATGACGATGATGGAGTCGAACTGCGCCGTCATCGGGTCGTCCGCGAGGCGCAGCTCCACCAACTGGTGTGCTAGCCAGGCAATTGTGTTGCTCTTGCCGCTGCCTGCCGAATGCTGGATCAGATAACGCTTACCCACCCCGTCGGTATGGGCGCGGCGCAGCAGCGCACGCACCGTGCGCAACTGATGGAAGCGCGGGAAAATCTGCTTACGCTTCTTGCGCTTCTTGCCGCTGGTATCCGCTTCTTCCTCTTCCACCACCTGCGCGTAACTTTCGATGATGTTGGCCAGCGACTCGCGGGTCAGGACCTGCTTCCAAAGGTAATCGGTCTTCAAACCATCCGGGTTGGGTGGATTGCCCGCGCCGCTGTTCCAGCCCTGGTTGAATGGAAGAAACCACGAGGCTTTGCCCTTAAGCTCGGTGCAGAACGCTGCCTCCGTGTCATCTATGGCGATGTGCGCCACGCAACGCCCCAACTGGAACAGCAGCTCCTGTGGGCTGCGCGTGGTTTGATACTGGACGATGGCGTTGGCCAGGGTCTGCTTTGTTAACGAGTTCTTCAACTCGAACGTCAGCACCGGTAGCCCATTTATGAAGATCGCCAAGTCCAGCTCGTTGCCGGAATCGTTGCTATAGCGAACCTGCCGGGTGACGCTGAAGATGTTCTTGCCGAAAGCGTCAGCTGCGGCGGCGTTGCCAGGCGTGGGCAGTAGCTTGTATAGATCGACATGTACCGGCCCGTGGCTAACGCCCTTGCGCAGCACGTCCACGACGCCGCGCTTGGTGATCTCGCCTTGCAGCCGGTGCAGGAACTGGGTGCGCTTGATACCTTCCGCTGCCAGTTCCAGCGTATCCACTGCCTTTGGCTGGGTGGCCTGCAAGAAGGCCAGCAACTGCGTTACATCCAGCGCCACGTCGCGGTTGTAGTCGGTGGATTTGCCTTGAACGTAGCCGTTGTGGGTTGCGGCGAAGTCCGTGGTAGCAAGCTCATGGCTGTACTCAGGCTGCGGCACGCCGGTCAAGCCGCGCACCACGCGCGCCTCGAACCAGCGCTCGCTGGTGTCAGTCTTCGCCATCGCCATCCTCCTCTTCGGTCACATCTTCTGAGTCATCGCCGAGCGCAGCTAGCGCCGCGTCGTCCACCATGTCCTCCGGGCCGGGCTGCCAGCCGCGCACGTCTACTTGGCCGGTGACTACATCGGCAATTAGGCGATCGCGGTATTCCCTGATCAGCTTGATTTCGTCTTCGTTGCGGGCAATGGCGTCGTCAAATATCCGGCATTCGCTCTTGATCCAATCGCAAATGAGCCTCTGCTCCTCCACTGTTGGAAGAAAAACCGGAAGCGCCTTGACCTTGGCAGCATTCAAATTTGCTTGAGTGCTTGTGCTCGCAAGATTCCTGATGTGACGCTCCAAGCTACGAAGCCAAAAGAACAGGAATTCGGGTAACAGCACGTCGCACTTCGGCTCAAGCCCGAGGATCGCTTGATTTATTGCAGCGTCTATCTCAAGTACTGCAGCTTTGCCGATGCTGGCATACATCGTGTAGAGCACTGCTCCAGCAGGGACAACGGTCAATCGCTTCGACAGTAACCCGGCTTGAGTCAGTCGCTTGGTCGAGGTAACAACGCGATCTGCCCTTGTCACATCCCCGATTAATAGCCACGGTGTTCCATCGCTGCTGTCAGACCAAAAGCTGTCAACTCCGGTATCTGGCGTGCCGCCTGCGTGAATCCGGGAAACGCAATACTTCAAGCGAGACGTATCCCAATTCACCGGCATCTCGCCTAGCCATTCAATGCCGGATGGCTTGAGCGGGACGGTAGGATCGAGGCCGCGCGTGACGCCGTGGTCGATGATGCGCAGCTTCTGTTCGGTCAGCAGCTCGATGAGTTCGCGTTTGGCCTTTATGAAGCGGGCGATTTGTGCGTCCTGCGCGCGAAGGTAGGAGACGATCTGGTCTTGCTCATGGCGCGGAGGGACAGGAATTGGAATTTGTCCAAACTGGTCGAAATATAACCGGAGGCGCATATCCATTATGCCCCTCGACCTTATTTTGAACTGCTGAAGATATTTCTTCGTCCTGAATAGAAAATGATAATAGTCGGTGTTGCACGACTTGATTGGTCTCAAAATATCATAGGCGGGACTCGTAACGCCTTGATAGTGAGAGGCGCCAATCGCTCCCATCCAAGCGAGGAGCTTGTTGCAAATTATGTCTCCTTCTTTTACTACCCAATATCCATCGGTTGTAGAGGCTTTGTTGCCGCGTTGTTCAAGGCTTTTTCTCGGTCTTACGCCAATATGGGTGTAAACAGATAGCAACTCCATCTGGTTATTTGCCGGAGCCTTTTCAATGACCAGGCGGAACATTTGTTTGGTGCGCAGAATGGCCCACGAATCAGGTAAATGTTCAAACCATTTCAAATCAGTTCGTCTGTAATCTGGGTAGGGGCAAAACATTATTGTTCTACCCCCACGATCTTGTGCAACAAACCTTCGCTTTGCTGCTCCAGCGCGAGGATGTCGGCGCGAATTTCGGCCAGTGTCCGCAACGGCACTGGCTTGTAGAAGTAGCGTGCGAACGAAATCTCGTAGCCGATCTGGGTCTTGTCAGCTGTGATCCAGGCGTCCGGAGCGTGAGGTATCACCTCGCGTGCGAAGAAGGCGTCGATGCCACCCGGCTCCTTCAATGGCACCAGCTCGGTGTCGCGCAGCTCGCTGTCGGGTTCGTACTCGACCATGAAGCGATCTTTGCCCACGGGCTCAAGGTACGCGCCATCGAAGCCGGGTTCGAAGTGTTCTCCTGCCTTGAGCTTGCTGCGTTTGGCAATAACCGGCGGGGCGGCTTCGTCGCGCCAGCTCACCGCCTTGTAGATGGCCTTCTTGTCGGACGCACCGAGCTTGTCACCCTGCGCCTTGATCGCCGCATCGAAGAGCGTGCGGAACTCGTTGTGGTTGTCGAACACGGCGCTGCCCAGAGCCTTTTGCGTCCGTTGCGCCACCTCAATCAGCTCCTTGTCGCGCAGCCATGTCGATGCGTCAAGCAGCTTCTTGCGCCGCTTGGCGGGCACGGCCTTACGGGCGGCAGGGGCTTCGCCGTCATCCCCGCTGTCGCTGTCTTCTCTGTTTTCGTCTTCGTTTTCGTCCTCGTCATCGCCTTTCAGCCACGCCTCGATGATCGGCTTGCGCTTGGCAAACTCGCTGTAGAGCGCCTCGCCGTGAGTGGCGTAGATCTCTGCGCGCAGTGCCTCATCGCCAGAGGCAAAACGCAGGGACTCGATGCGTTCGTCAGAGAGCTGGCTTTTCAGGCGCAGCGGACGCTCGACGGTGATCTTCCAATAGCCGAAATCCTGGGTGTCGAACCATTTGCTGTGTTCGGTTTCTTTGGCAGATTCCTGCGTATCACCAAGGTAAAGGTCGATGATGTGTTGGATATCGGTACCCGAGAGTTCGCAGTTTTTCTTGCCGAGGTTGCGACGCAAAGGCTGGAACCACTGCGATGCGTCGATCAACTGCACCTTGCCGCGACGCGCTTGGGCCTTCTTGTTGGCCAGTACCCAGATGTAGGTGGCGATGCCAGTGTTATAGAAAATGTTGAGCGGCAGGGCGATGATGGCTTCGAGCCAGTCGTTTTCGAGCACCCAGCGGCGGATGTTGCTTTCGCCCTGACCCGCGTCGCCGGTAAACAGTGCCGAGCCGTTATGAACAAGCGCGATGCGGCTGCCCAACTGCGTGGTGTGCTTCATTTTTTGCAGCTTGTTCACCAGGAACATAAGCTGCCCGTCGCTGGACCGGGTGATGAGCTTGAACTCGGCATCGCCATCGTGGCTGACGATGAAGCGCGAGTCGTTGAATTCCTTCTTGCCGCCCATGCGATCCAGATCGGTCTTCCAACTCTTGCCGTAGGGAGGGTTGGAGATCATGAAATCGAATTCGCGGCTGCGGAACTGGTCGGCGGACAAGGTTGATTTATCTGCGCCGCCGACGATGTTCTCGGCTTCCGCGCCCTCGCCCTTCAAGAGCAGGTCGGCCTTGCAGATGGCGTAGGTTTCGTCGCTGATCTCCTGACCGAACAGGTGGATAGACACTTCCTTGCCGTGCTGCTCTGCCAACTCGTGTAGCGCTTCCTCGGCCACGGTTAGCATGCCGCCGGTTCCGCATGAGCCGTCATAGAGCGAGTAGGTGCTGGACTCAATCCTGTCGGCCACTGGCAGGAACAGCAGTTTGGCCATGAGCTGCACCACGTCGCGTGGGGTGAAATGCTCACCAGCCTCTTCGTTGTTTTCCTCATTGAAGCGGCGGATCAGCTCCTCGAACACCGTGCCCATGCCGTGGTTGTCCAGAGCGGGCAGCTTGATGCGGCCGTCGGCATCTTTCACAGGCATCGGCGCGAGGTTGACATCAGGGTCGAGGAAGTCGTCGATCAAGTAGCCAAGGACGTGCGAATCCACCAGTTTCTGGATCTGGTTGCGGAAATTGAACTTGGTGAGGATTTCCTGAACGTTGGGTGAGAAGCCGTCGAGATACGCAATAAAGTCATCACGCAGGCGTTGACCTGCCGCACTGGCCTTGAGCTTGGCCAGAGTGAATTCCGAGACGTTGTAAAAGGCTTGTCCTGCTGCCATACGCAGCGCGCCGTCCTGCTCGGCCACTTTGTGGGTGTCGAGGAACTTCTTGCGCTCAAGCACCTCGTCCTTGGTCGCTTCGAGTACGGCGTCGAGCCGCCGTAGCACGGTAAAGGGCAGAATCACGTCGCGGTACTTGCCGCGCACATAGACGTCGCGCAGCCGGTCGTCGGCAATGTTCCAGATAAAGTCGGAGATCCACTTGATCTGGCTTTGGTCTTGTTGTTGTTTCTTCTGCATAAAAATATTCCTCAACTCGCCGACTTGCCTGTGGAGACAGCGAGATTCCAATGATCTTTGAGGACGCCCACAAGGCGTTTCTGGCGTTCGGCCAGAAGCGAGGGTGTCCACTCGTTCTCTGCTCTGACTTCCTGAGTCAACACGAAGGGCGACGCCTTGCCTTTGCCCTTGAAGTAGGCATCCTTCTTCTTAGCAAAGTCGTAGTTGCTCGCAGACGAGTTCTTGTTTCTGTCCAACGGAACCAGATTGGCTAAACGGTGCGTCCAGCCATCGCGTTCGTCTTCTTCCGGGAACCACTTGATCCAGTCCGAACTGTCGGGCGGTGTTTGCGGCAGGACGTGCTCCAGCGAAACGGCATCTTGCAGCTGTACTCCGGGTGCGCGAACCAGGGATTCAAGGCGCAAGACGAGCGCCATTCGTGCCTTGGGCAGATCGTCGTAAACGTCGCCATCAAGTGCGATGACGAACTTGCGCTTTTGCGTGTCAGTGAGATCCAGCGTGGTTAGCGCGGCCAGATCCCCTTTGAAGGTTTCCGGCTCAATTTCTTTGGTGAGCGCAGCGTAGGTTTCAATTCTTTCGTTGATGCCAACTTTGGTGACCAGCAGGAAGTAGGTCAAGCGTTCCAGTGACTGAAAGAATTCGGTTAGCAGCTTGGGCTGCTGTCGGAAGCGTTTGAAATAAACAAGTGCTGGGGGCACCCAGTCCTTGAAGTCCACGCGATTGAGCCAAGACAAATGCTCGTTGATGGTCTCGGCATGCTCGGTGGCCTCGAAGTCGGCATCGCGCACGAAGTCCCACACTTCGGCATAGGGTTTTATGACCTTGTCGACGAGATCGATGGGTGCCTTGTATTCGGTGACGTGCTCCTGGAACTCCTTGACCAGGATGTATTTCTGCTTCTTCTTGGCGTAGATGCTGCGGATGTGGCCAAACAAGTCCCCGAAAGCGTCGCGACCCAGCGAATTTTCAATCCGACTCCACTCTTTTGCGTAGGCACGACTTTTGACGTCACCAGCCGTGGTACGAATCAGGCCAAGCACCTGCGCCTTGATGATGTCAATAGGCGCGAGGTCGAGCCCCCGGTTGTTGAGTACAGAGAAGATTCGGTATGCAGCTTCAAGGTCTGGCGTGGAGATGACAACCAGCGAGCAATCGTTTGCGAGGAACTTCCACAGAGCAATCAGTTCGGCAGGCGGCAGGGCCTTAGCCTTTTCGAACAGCAGCGTGGCGTTTTCGCGGTAACGCAGACGGCTGTCTTTCAGCTTATCGGTACTGGCGACCAACTGTGCGATGCCACCAGGCTCCTGGATATTGGCGCGAAAGAAGTCTGCATCTTCCTCGCGGGCGGTCAGGCGGTACTCGTTTTTCTCGCCAAGACTTATCTTGCCCTTCTTATAGAGAAAGTCGGTGATATCGTCTGCTGCATCCGGAATCACGGTGCGCAAAACGGCGAACAACATCGTGAGCGTAGACAGACGCTGCTGGCCGTCGACTACTGATGACTTCGGGTCCCGGTCGTTCTTGATCAAAACGATGCTGCCCAGGAAGTATTGGCTGCTGGCCCCCGAGATACGCGCATCCTGCATCGCCGAGTACAAATCATCAAATAGCTCTGTGGCCTGCTCGGTTGTCCAGGCGTATGGGCGTTGGTAGTCAGGGATCTCGAACTGGTAGCTTCCTTCGAAGATCTCTCGTATCAGTTTGTCGTGGGCTTCAAGTGTCTTAGCCATTGGCTTTATCTCTTTATGTATGCTGGAAGGATTCAATTAATTTTGGGTAACGTTTCCGATCGAACAATTTCAACGATCTGAAAAGTCTTGGATGCGCTACCAGCAAGATGAAGAGCCACCTCGTCACCAACAACTGCCCCCAGAAGTGCTTGAGCTAGTGGTCGGCTTTCATTGACGATGCCGTTGGAGAAATCGTCCTTCCCGCTGGTGATCTGAACCGTCAACACATCGTTCGGCTTGGACAGATCCACGTAGCGAACCACATCCCCAACGTCGACCTCTAAATCATCCTCGGTGTCGATCAGAACGGAGTTGACTGCTTCACGTTCGATTTCGGCTTGGGCTGAGTTCTCAATCGGTTCATTTACCTCAATCACGCGTGAGATCGTCTGTCCTGCACCTTGGCCCTCTTCGATCCAGGCCTCACCAGAGGCGTGCTCAGGCTTCCAGCTCTCGCGCAGATCCTCAAGGAAGCTGATGAGCTTCTCGGTTTCCTGTCGTGGCGTGCGGAACCAGTCCGTTGACCAGATACGCCAAATGCGACCACGCCAACCCAGCGACTCAAGGATCTCTTGACGGATGCGATCACGGTCGCGAACTGACAGAGCCGAGTGGTAGGTCGCTCCGTCGCATTCGATCGCTGCCAGATACGAGCCTGGTGCGTCTGGATGTTTGACGGCAATGTCAATCCGGTATCCCGCCACGCCCAGCTGAGGGGTGACTTCGTAGCCACGCATCTTGAGCATGTCCATGACGGAGATTTCAAAGTCACTGTCTGGCTCGCGGCCTGTCTCCTCAATAGTCGGCAAAGAACCTGTGCGGGCGTACTCGAGGTAGTTGCGCAGGGCCTTGGTACCGTCCGGTGTGGTCCCATCCATCACGATGTCTTCAGGGCGCAGGGACGTGTACAGGGCGATCGACTTCTTGGCGCGGGTGAACAGCACGTTCAATCGACGCCAGCCGCCTTGACGACTGATGGGACCAAAGTTCTGGCGAACAGCGCTGGATCCTGGTGGTTTGCCGAAAGTCGTAGAGATGATGATGGCGTCGCGTTCATCACCTTGGACGTTTTCGAGGTTCTTGATGAACAAGGGCTGTCCCTCTGTTGCCCAATGATCTCGGTAGGAGTCGGCACCACGAACCGATTTAAGACGCTCTTCCAGCAGTTCGGCGATCAAGTCTCGCTGCTTGATGTTGAGAGTGACGATGCCAAGAGACTCGTTGGGGCGAGTTGCAATGTGCTCAACGACCGCATCCACGACCCGCTTGGCTTCGCGTAGATTGGTCTGGTTTTCGTAAATGGCGTCGGCCAGGTAGACGGCACGCACACCGAGCTTGCCCCCTTGCCCATACGGCGATGGGAAGATCACCAAATTGCCACGATAGAAGCTGTGGTTTGAAAAAGCGATCAATGAATGGTGCTGGGAGCGGTAATGCCAGCGCAGCGAGCGAGTTGGCCTGAAATGCGATGAGCAAACATCCAGAATGCTCTCGGCATCCGTGGTGGTGAAGTGATCGTCACCACCGTCACCGTCCTGGGTCATTCGAGAAAAGAACGACGTCGGGGGCAGCTGCTTCGGATCACCAACCACCACCAATTGACCACCACGGGCAACCGAGCCGATCGCCTCCTCGGGCTTCAACTGGGATGCTTCGTCCATGATGACGAGGTCAAACTTGATGACCCCTGGAGCCAGGTATTGCGCCACGGCTTGGGGTCCCATCATGAAGCAGGGCTTGAGCGCCTGAATCGACCCACCAGCCCGGGTGAGGATTTTCCGAACAGGCATGCGCGGGCGTTGCTGTGGCATGAGGTAGTTCAGGAGAACCATCTCAGTGCGATCGTCAACGCGGGCACCGTTTCTGCCGGGAGGCGGAGAGGCCTTGCGAGTGCATTCGTAGGCGATTGCCTTGCCACGCAGAGCAATGATCTCCTTGTCGAGTCGTTTGAACTCGTCGCGGATCTGGTTGTGTTTGAGGCCCGTGAAGCGCCCAAGCTGGGGGATGTTGCGGAAGGCTTCCCGAGTGATCGTGCTGTAGGTGCAGTAGGCGTAGGCGTCGGACAACTCGTCGGGTTTGATGCGCTTTCTCTCAAGAAGCTCGACGAACTCAGACAGGGTCAGCTCGTTGGCCTCCTTGCGGCGAGTCAGGTACAGCGACCAAGGAATCAGAAGGTCCTTGTCCTCCACAGCCTTTTGAACTGCGCCATGCAGAGCGCTGACAAACAGCTCCAAGTCCTCGTCTGCAGGTGCGCCGGTCCATGTGTCCAGTTCAAACTTTCCGAACTGGGACAGAGCATTGCTCAAGCCCTCAACCTGTTGCAGTCCCGTGTGGACGGGTTCCAATGCGGCAGCCAAGGTGCGGCAGGCTTCAATCGGATGCCCGGTGCGCAGCTTGTACTTGACCTGCGGCGACAAATTGAGACCGTCGATGCTTTGACCAAAGGACAGCGCCTCGATAGCGGTTGAGCAGTCCGTGTCCACGCCCAGATAGAGATCGCCGAGGAGCGATTTGACGCGGGTATTGGCTTGAATCTGTGACTTCAGCGACGAGCGCTCCAAGGCTGCGTCGCATCCGGTGATCACTTGGCTGAACGTCGCTTGACTGCGAGCCTCCAACTCAAGCCATTCGAATCGGTCTTCGAGGGCTTCTGTGAATTCACCGGTCTTCTCCAACACCTTGTCGAGGAGATTGCTGCCGCTGAATTCAGAGAGGCGTTTGAGCTTTGCGTTGATGTCTTTGACAGCTGCGATGGCGGACGTGATCTCCAGCTTGACCGTCGAGAATTCCCGGCGCAAGGCGCGGGCTTGGTCGGCGGTGAAGCTGATTGGGTCGATCAGGACGGCTTGGATATCTTCTGAGGCAACTTTGATACCCCGATTCCATTTCGCCAGCGCAAGGTAACCTTCCAATGGCGAGGGGGTGGCTGGCGCGGGGAAGCCGAGGAATTGCGTCCAGGTCGGCGAGGACTTCCACTGTTCTTTGAGGCCCAGCAGTTTGACAATTTGTTCGAGCTGCTCCAACCGCTTGTGGCCAGGCATTTTGAGCTTGGTGCGTTGGAGTGCCTTGTGCAGCCCTACCGCTTTGCGCCATCGGCCTTGGAAGATGCGATACCACGCGTCGCCTTCTCGCAGGGTCAGTATGGCTTGCTTGATATCTCCTTCATGCGGCAAGGTGTCCACGTAGAGCGAGTCCCCGAGATCTTTTTCAAGACCCGTCCACTCACCTTGGAGTGCAAGCAACTGCTCAAGTGCCTGGACTGCGCCATCGCGAGTCAGCCCTGGAGTCTGGAGATGAAAGTGCTCCTCTGGGGCGTCCAGCACGAGATCAGTAAAGCCGAGCAACTGCTCGAGCTTCTGCGTCGATCCGTTGTAGGGGATCTTCTTCTCGCTCAGGAACTTCACCAAATTGGCGTTGGCCGTCGAAAGCTTGCCTGCCGTCTCAACCAGTTGTTGATGCAGGGTGCGAAGCTCGTTGAGCGTGCCCAGCTCTGCGCCTAAGCTCCCTGCGATTCGCTGCAAGCCCTTGAGGTCATCTGTCCCGGACTTCGTGACGCTGGATTCGAGCTTCAGAGCGGTTTTGACCGCCCCTTCGAGACTGTGGAACTGCTCGACTTGTTTGGCGAAGGCCTCAAGTGCCTGAGCGGATTTGGCTCCTGTCTCGTCGTCCTCAAAGAATCCAGGGATGAGATGCAGCGGCAATTGCTGATTGGCAGTCTCAAGCAGTTTCTTGAGTACGGCCAATTGCTCACCGCTGAACTCCAGTGAGAGGTTGTGGACGCGGCCTCCGAGCACTTGCGAGAAGTGTTTCGATGCATCCACCAAGGCCTGCCCCCACTCATCAGCTGTTTCAAATAGCTGGGTGAGTTTGACTTCATCTCCGGGGATGAGGCGCTCAGGGTAGAAGCCCCAGAAGGTGCAGCTTGCGTCAAAGCCACCGACCGACTTGTACTGGGAGCCAAGGTAACCCAGGCAGTCCATGCGTCGACCGAACTCGAATTCGGAAATTTGAGTGGCATCGCTGATGCTGATCTGGCTGAGCATGCTCTCTTCGTTGCTCAAACCTTGACGGTGCTTTTCGGCTCGCCACATGATCTGATGCAGCGTCAAACCAAACGAGTTGTGCGCGATGGAGTTGATCAGGTCTGTGTAGGCTTTGAGATCGTGGCGGTGAGCCTCCAGCTGCTGCTGCAGACGGGGAAGATCATTGGGGTGGTTGGGCCTGAAGGTGGTGCGCTTGGCTATTTCCTCCAGAACCCGCTTCTTGTTGGTCTTGTTACTGTGCAGCTCAAGAACAAACGGATCGAGGCCAGCCAGTGACAGTCGGTTCTTCACGACTTCAAGAGCTGCCAATTTTTCGGCAACGAAGAGCACTTTCTTGCCTTCAGCCAGGCAGGCAGCAATCAAGTTTGTGATGGTCTGAGACTTGCCCGTGCCTGGTGGGCCTTCGATCACCAGGTTCTTCTTGAGTGACAAGACATCGATGAGGGCGCTGTGTTGAGAGCTGTCAGCGTCGTAGACCAGTGGGATGCTGGCCCCTGGACCTTCTTCCACCAGATGCTCTTCGGCTAGGCTTAGGCCTGCTCCACCGTCATCAGCTCTGCCCTCGAACACCTCACGAACGATTGGGTGATCAATGAGGGAGTTCTCATCTCCGTTTGAAGGCCATTTGCTTGGATCTAAATCTCGAACCAGCAGCATGTTGCTGAAACTTAGCAAGCACAGAGAGACTCGGTGCTTGAGTGCGAATCCAGGCTGCTTTTTGATGATCGTCTGAATCTCGGCAAAGTAGCCGTTGACATCGATCTGTTCTTCACCAAGTTCAGGTAAGACCAGGCCGAAGTCGTTGCGCAGCTTCTCTCGCAGTGAGAGGTTTTCGGAGATGTCGTCGCCCGTGTATTGGAGGGAGAACTGCTGGATGCCCGCAACCTCCTTCTTTTGCAGCGACACAGGTACGCTGATCAGCGGTGCTGTGAAGGTCTTGTCGCTGTCTCGCTGGTCGGGGAATTCCAAAAATCCGAGCACCAGGAACAGCATGTTCGCGCCGGTTTCCTCAATAGCCAGTGTGGCCTCGCGCTCGATCTTGCGACAGTGCTTGGCCAAGTCATCCGGGTACATCAACGCACGGACATTGGACTCATCTGAGTCTTCCCCCGCACCTGAAATGTCGTAGCCCGTAGAGACACCGACTGATTTGGCCCACTCTCTGGGCTCCGGTCGCTGCAGGCGTCCATTGCGATCGACCCAGTCTCTTCGGGCTGGTTCAGGTAGTCCTAGGACACTGATGTTGGCCTTGTTGTTGGCCTCAACCAGCTTTTGATAGATGGCGGCAGGATGACCCTCAACAAACTGCAGTGATTTGCCTGCTGTGTGCTTGAAGTTGATGAGGCGGTTTCGCCCTGTCAGATCTAGCAGTTTTAGGCGAAGTTGTTCGAGTGCGGTGGTGAGTGGGCTGTCGCTCATGCCTGTCCTTTTGTTCTTCTATAGCCCGGGGCTAAGTCAGCGCTCTCGGCGTTGGCCAGAGATTCGATATTTTGGAGCGCGAGGTGGTACTCCTCAGGATTAAGGGAGCTGTCTGCGGAGCAGTCGACTCCCCAGCGCCTCAACATGTATCCGGCAACAGCTGCTCGACAAGACACTTCGATGCGGCGTCCCTTCATTCGGTAATCAGCTTCGATGGCCGCCTGATGGGTGATCTTGGGATGAGGGATCAAGGACAGATGGACAACTTGCGACCACTGGTCATCGGCGGCGGCACCTTCACGATCAGCGATGTCTTCATCAAGTGCATGTGCGAACTGGATTCGGTTGATCACAAAGTCAGAGAACCTGTTGTTCTCACGATCGAAGGCTCGGACATGCCACCTCTTGCCGTTATCGACCAGTGCATGAGGTGCGATTTGTCGGGCTTTGTATCCGCTGGACAGGGAAAGGTACTTAATCTCTAGGACTTTGCGTCGGTAAATAGCCCTTGTTACCTGTGCCAACATTTCCGCATCGGGAATGCAAAGCGTATTTACCGACTCGGTCGGCAGTCCAGGCGGATTAGGTAAGCCATCGCCCAAGCCTGACTTAAGCCACCAAAGGACGTTTTCCGTTGACAGCTCAAATATTCGCTTGAATTTGTCAGATGGCTGATAAGTTCGTGCCCGATAGTCGTAGTCCAGATTCTTTGGGGCTAACTGCTTGTAAAGCGAAAGGTCCCGACTTGCCTGAACCGACGCAACAGAAAACCTTTGAGCTACATCTTGTCGTTGCAACTCCCCGAGAAAGTACAGCCTCGCCTCAATGAAGGCGAGCCGCTCCACTTGGGAACGGGGCGCTTGGGCCAGCTCTTTCTCGATTCGGGTCATGTTTTAAGCATGTTTCTAAAAAATATTGTCATTGGCACGATACCACTGTATCGTAATGATAACAACTCTGATACCATCTTATAAGATTAAAAAGAGTTTCTTTGTCAAATGATTTGAGGAGTACCGATGCATGACATCCCCATGTCCGAAGTGACACCAGAGTTTGCCCGTTGCTGGCAAGCCGCTGGTATGCACATCGAGCGCGCGGCGGGTGGTCAGCTCAACGCTTGGTTGAGGGCGCATTTGAACCCTCCCTTCCTCGAACATTTGTCGTTTCGACTGGGAAACCAGCTGTTCTTCTTGAGGGTCGAAGACGCAGAGGGTCAGACTGAGGGACCTGGAAGCCTGCAGGGCCTACTGAGCGTTGCCGACGGGTGCAAAGGACACGCCTGCCTGATGCCTATGCGCAAGCATGGTGGCAAATGGGAGGCCACCCTCCCTGGTTGGGGCTTGCAAGACGCGAGAACCAAGAAGCTCATCGATCCACCGGCTGAAATCAGCGACCAGAAGATCGAGATGACAGACTGGGAGTTGCAGGACTTTGCGGTCCAGGTAGTCCGTGAGCAAATCGAAAAAGAAGGTCATGAGCTGATGTCATGGCAGGCCAACCCGGGCGTGGATCCCTCGCTTTGGTTTGTTGGCAACGATGGCCCGGAGTGGGTCATTGTGAGAACCGCACGCTATCCCCAGAAAGACGCCGAGCTGCCCGGCAACTGGCGCACTGTCGCTGATAGCTGCTCGCGTATGAGTAAGCGAGGCAACTTCGCCTCCGTCTCTGTGGCTTGCATGCAGACCATCTCCGAAGGCGGCAAACTTTATCGAGGCGATCCGCTGGTGACGAACTATGCGGGGCTGCAGCCCATACACAAGATGGGGCGCGCAGCGTAAAGACGATGGGATTTCGATTTCAAAAGCGAATCAGCTTGCTTCCCGGGATTCGGCTCAATTTGAGCAAGTCCGGGGCAAGCGTCACCGTCGGCAAAAACGGCCTGTCTGTGAATCTCGGTAAGGATGGAGCAACCGGCAACGTTGGTATACCCGGAACGGGGCTCTCTTACCGACAAAAGATCACGGGCAATCCAACACCCGTCTCTGAGCAGGATGCGACCCAGCCCGAACCGATTGTCCACGCCGACGCAAGTGGGGCGGGAATTTGGAAATGGCTGTTCTTTGCAGCTGTGGTGGTGATCGTTGTTTTGCTGGCTGCGAGGGGATAGAGGATGACTCAAGCGGTGTGTTTCAAGTGCGGCGAGATGAAGCATGGAGCCTTCACTGACTGCCCTCATTGCGGGGGCAGGCCAGTCACCGATGATGAATTGGTTCTCTCATTGGCAATGACCGATCACTACTTTGACCTGGCTACCATGAAGCAAATGGGGGCTGCCGTTGCAGAAGGTAAGCCACCGCACTTAGATGAGAAATCTCGGCAAGACCTGTTAAAGCAACTGGAAAACGTCCGGAAAACACCTGTTGGGCGTTTGCTGGGCGGTGGAGCGCCAGCTCCCGAGAAGAAAAAAAGCAAGTGGTGGCCGTTTTAAGAGGATTGATGTGTGGAGCTCGTTTTAAATAATCCGTTTCGAGTGTTGGGTTTGCCAGCGACAGGAAGTTCACGGAACATCACCAAACGAATTACTGATTTTGAATGTGTAAGGTTAATGGTCGAAACTAATCTCGGCTGAAAAACTGGGGACCAATATGAATACAGAGCAAGCGGACAGAAGTGAACAACTAGAGCGATCACTCATCGACATGGCAGTAGAGAGCTGGCGCTTTGCTCGCTTATTCAGTCGTCTCGTTAGCAAACTTGATGCTGGCGAAGGCTCTCGATACGTCAATCAGCTTCGCTATTTTCAGAAGCGGCTTGAAGACAGTCTTGAAGCAAGTGGCTTGAAAATTGTTAACGTCGAAGGACAACCGTTCGACCCAGGCATGGCGGCATCGGCAATCAATATTGGTGATTTCGAGCCAGATGATGTTCTGTTGGTCGACCAAATGGTCGAGCCGATCATCATGGGCGCGGAGGGACTCCGCAAGCAAGGAACGGTAATGCTTAGGAAGGTTGCAGCATGAACTACATTGGTATCGATCTGGGCACGACGAACAGTGCCATCTGTTCTTACGACGGAGAGGCAGTACGCCTGTACAAGAGTCCGGATCAGAATGATGTAACCCCTTCTGCCATCTTTATCGATCGGCGCGGGAATAAATATTTGGGGAAGCGCGCCTATGACAGCGCGGCGAAGAACCCGGACAACGCCGCCACGAAGTTCAAGCGGATGATGGGAACAAGTACCCCCGTGAAGCTTGGCGCGGTCAACATCACCATGACGCCCGAGGAGTGTTCAGCAGAAATTCTGAAACTATGTTTCGGATATCTCCCTGAGGAAATTCGCAACAGCGGCGCGACAGGGACAGTCATCACCGTGCCAGCTGCATTCAATCAAATGCAGAAGGATGCAACGCTGGCTGCTGCGGAGATGGCTGGACTTGGTAGTGTTGCGCTTATGCAAGAGCCCGTTGCTGCTGTGATGAGTGTGATGAAGCAGCGCAAGGGTGATGGTGTTTTCCTTGTCTTTGACCTCGGCGGCGGAACTCTTGATATTGCGATCGCTGAAAGTATTAGCGGACGGGTGAGCCTTCTTGCGCACGGCGGCGTGGCCATGTGCGGTGGAACAGACTTTGACCGCTCCATTCTTGATAACGTTGTCAAACCTTGGCTCTTATCTCAATTCAATCTTCCAGAAGATTTCACTTCCAACAGCAAGTACAAGGCACTGTTAAGAATGTGCTTGTGGGCGGCAGAGAAGGCAAAAATCGAACTCTCTGCCAAAGAAGAGTCTGTCATCAGTTTGACCGAATCCGATCTGGGTGTCTCGGATCAGGATGGTACGGAGATTTATGTCGACATCCCTTTTAGTCGAAGTCAGCTTGACGCACTGATAGCACCAAAGGTGGATGAGGCCATCCAATCTGCCAGAGAAACTCTGGAAAAGGCAGGTTTAAGTGCACACGATGTAGAAAGAATAGTCTTCGTCGGAGGCCCAACTCAATACAAGCCCCTTAGGGACAAAGTCGCTTTCGAGATGGGTATTGCACCATCTACCGATGTGAATCCGATGA
Source organism: Polynucleobacter sp. MWH-Aus1W21 (assembly GCF_018687275.1). Classification (NCBI taxonomy): domain Bacteria; kingdom Pseudomonadati; phylum Pseudomonadota; class Betaproteobacteria; order Burkholderiales; family Burkholderiaceae; genus Polynucleobacter; species Polynucleobacter sp. MWH-Aus1W21. Next base: position 1,911,738 of record NZ_CP061287.1, on the reverse strand, counting down.
CAGCAGTTGCCGAAGGTGCTTCAGTATTTGCGGAGTCAATCGACTGGCAATCGGATAGCAGGGGGCGAAAGAGTTCGCGTGGGGCTTTGAGTGCCGGTGGCGCATTAGATATTGCATTTAACTTTATTGCACGCACACCCGATTCGAAAGCCAAGATTGTCGTGAAGGTTGGGGGTAGTGCAGCAGCTGGAACTGAGTTCCAGATTGACAGTTTGGATTCCGGGTGGTCCTCAGGTCGTCTTGCGCTTAAAGACGGTGCGGCGGTTGAGTTAAATCTAGGAAAGCCTGGCGAAAACACGTTCAAGGTCTTCGTTTTTGACTCGAAAGGTGGGCCGGTTAGCCTTAAGGACGACAAGATCGTCATCACAAGAACTGCGGCAAGCATCGATGCAATTCCAGCGTCGCACTCCATCGGCGTGGAAGCCCGAGACAAGCTGGGAGGGCGTTTAGTGTTGGACTACCTGGTGCGCGAGGGAGATCAGCTGCCGAAGAAGGGAAAAAAGGTTTTTAAGACTGAAGAATCCCTGCGTGCAGGGAGTGCAGGGTCAATTAAGTTCAAGCTTTGGGAGGGGGAAATTTCCGACCCTGTCAATGACAACAGATTCATTGGCATGTTTGAAATCAAAGGATCCGATTTCGATGATGGAGTTATTGCCGCTGGTGCTGAGATGATTTGTGAGTATGAAATCTTGGACTCGGGCAACATCATGATGGAAGTCTCGGTTCCTTCTATCGGTGGATCATTCCACAGTGGTAGAAATTTCTACTCACGACAAGATGGTCAGATTGATTACACGCAGGCATCAAAACTCGTGGCCGAGCAATCTGAACATGCCATACAGCGGCTCGATGAAATGGAGTCGAAGATTGATGATCCCCGCCTTCAGCAGGCTAGAGAAAAGCTTGCACAGGCGGAGTCGATCAAATCCGGCGAGTCTGACCCAGAGACTGCGAAGCAGGCAATGGACAACGTCCAGGAAGCAAAGCGTCTTCTAGCGCTTGCACGAAAAGATCACCTTAAAGAAATACGCCAACTTGAACTCGACAAAGCATTAGATTTCTTTGATCGTTTGGTCCGAGAGCATGCGCGACCTACGGAAGCGAACTCGTTTGACAATTTGGTGAAGACAGCTCAACGCTCTATTGACAATAACAGTGGCGATTTTGAGGCGCACCTCGACGATCTGCGTGGCAAGAATTTCATGATTCTGTGGCGGCAAGATTGGTTCGTCATTGACCGTTTCAAATGGCTCTCAAAGGACTCGTACCTGTTCCCGGATGCACGAGAGCATGCTCAACTTTCCAGCGTTGGCGCTGAAGCACTAAAGGCCAACGACATCGACAAGCTGCGTGCAGTTGTGGCTCAGCTCGATTCCATTCGAATCGGATCTGGGGGTGACGACGAGATGATGGCCGGTGCCAACATTGTGCGGAGTTAACCATGGCGATCGATTCGTGGCTTCCAATTGGCTTCAAATTGCCCGATGGTGCAAGAACAAGGGTAGCCCTATTTGAAGGGGTGAACTGGCAAATATTGGAAACCCCTGGTGCAGGGCGCGCATTAATTGCTCTTGATGATCTAGTCAAGCACTGGGTCGTTGCCGGAATCGCAGAGGATGGGCAATTTGATGTTTTCAGTTATGGCGATCGACAACTTCGTTCGATTTCCTGCGGTGCTACTCAAGTTTTGTGTCCTGTAACAGAGGGGCACTCACCCGACTCGAAAGCAGAAGCACTCTCTTTCGCCCTTGCTTTCAAAGCGACGAGGAGCATCGACCCAGATTCACCTCTGCAAGATGCTATTTACGTTGAAAAGATTAGCCGCCTTCTTCCTACGTACAGCATTTCCTCTCGAACAGACGATGACGTTGTATTGGGCTATTGGCTTACTGGTGGTGCACCCGTATCTGCAAAATCCTTCAGGCGCTTGCATCAAACCCTAAGTTGGCTAGGAGCAAGTCACTTAAAAGATGTAGTTCAAGCTGCGGGATATGAAGTGTCTGAGGTCGTCCCAGAGAGAAGGCGTCGGAGCGCTCCTGTTGGAAATCAAGAGGGGCCTGCTGAACTGGTAAGCAAGCCATCATCTTCAAACGGCAAAGTGAAAGATAAGCCAAAGGTGTTTGAGCTCGCTGGTCGGCCTGATCTGGCAGCGTTTTTTAATGAGCACATTGTTGACATTGTTCAGAACAGAGACAGATACAAGGCTCTCGGAATCGACTTTCCTTCAGCTGTAGTTCTGCATGGCCCCCCAGGTTGCGGGAAAACTTTTGCAGTTGAACGCTTGGTCGACTTCTTAGGTTGGCCTAGTTTTCAGATTGATGCATCGAGTGTTGCCAGTCCCTACATACATGAAACCAGCAAAAAGGTGGCTGAAGTATTTGACAAGGCAATTGAGAATGCGCCATCAGTTCTTGTTATTGATGAAATGGAGGCCTTTCTCGCTGATCGCGAGATGGGAAGTGGTCACCATCGAGTCGAGGAAGTTGCTGAGTTTCTGCGGCGAATTCCAGAGGCAGTAAAGAACGATGTGTTGATCATTGCGATGACCAATCGAATCGAAATGATTGATCCTGCAATTCTTCGTCGTGGACGTTTTGATCATGTGATCAAAGTCGACTTTGCAAGTGAGGAGGAGATCCTCTCTCTTCTTGAAAAATTGCTATCAACGTTGCCGAAAGATGATTCGGTTGACCCGTTGCCATTTGCTCGTGAAATGGCCGGTCGTCCGCTATCTGATGTGACTTTCATCGTTCGTGAAGGAGCACGTCTTGCTGCGCGCGCAGGCAAAGACAAATTAGATCAAGAGAGCCTGCAGGCTGCAATGCAAGCAACTCCAGCTAGGCAAAGAGAGGGCGGATCCCATAACAAGATCGGCTTCATCTAAGGGGGATGTGTGAGTAGTGGTTTGGACAAAACACCAAAGGATGAGGCAAAAGGCTTTGCCGGTCTTTCGTCTATGGTTTCTGATGTTGGCGATGCACCCTCCATTGAAAAGCGTGACGTAGAACCTGAGCCGATTAGAGGTGCGTCGCAGCCAGTCGAGGATGCGGCCAAAAAAACTGAGCCGCAACCGCAACCGCAACCGCAACCGCAACCAAGAGCAATCTACCAAGACCCGCCTAAGTCAAGCGAGGGTGGATTCCAAGGGAAATGGCTTATAGGTATTGCCGTGGTTGTTGGGTTGATATGGCTGGCCTCGTCGGCGGGAAAAAAGTCACCTGAATATCCTCCTGCATATTCAACATCAACTAACAGCGCATCTGCAAAAGTCGACTCACCAACTTGGCAGCCTCCAACATCCGATGTGCAAGTTCCGACAAAGCCATCAGAGGAAACGCCGCCTGTCGGTACCGGATTGGTGCTGTCGCAACCTCAAATAAGGTATTGCAGCGCTGAAAGCATTCGATTGGACGCGGCCAAAGAGGCGCTGAATCCGTACAACGATTCGGATGTGAATCGTTTTAATTCACTTGTTGCTGATTACAACAGTCGCTGCAGTAGTTTCAGATATAGAAGCGGATCACTAGAAAGTGCGCGCAGTGAAGTAGAGAGATATCGGACTGAGTATGAAGCTGAAGGTCGAAAAATTTTTTCTTCCTCTACAGTCCGTCCGCGTGTTGCGTCTCCGGTGGCGAGCACGCCGCCACAACTGAGACAAGAAAGTCCTGCAGTAGTGACGGAGACAGATACTTCCCAACTCAGTCAACCCGAGGAAGAGTCAATTGAAGCTGCCTGCTCCACTGATAAGTATTTGAATGGTCCGGCGGCATATCGAGCTTGTCGTGAGCGACAGGTGGCGGCACTTCGCAAAGCCCCTAGAAGACCGGATTTAAGTGGGCTGGCCTCGGCGGAGCAAGAGTCGATAGAGGCGGCATGTTCCAACGAAAAGTACCTGAACGGCCCGGCCTCATACAACCGGTGCCTAACAAGGCAGCTAAGTGCTCTTAATTCCAACAACCGGCGCCCATCCTTGGACTCGCTTTCCAGTCCTGAACGTGAATCAATTGAAGCAGCATGCTCCAGCGACAAGTATCTGAATGGTCCTGCGGCTTACAACCGATGCTTATCCAATCAACTCAGTATGTTGAGCCGACAGTCCAGCAAGCCTGATCTCTCAAATTTGAACTACACGCAAAGACAGTCCGTTGAGGCGGCGTGTTCCTCTGATAAATATCTAAATGGTCCAGCGGCTTATAACAGTTGTTTGTCGAGACAAATTAGGCAGCTGAGATGAGCTTGAAAAATTCTTGGACTTCGTTGATGGTCACTTTATGTGAAATGGTCGAAGCTAGATCATCCAGAAACAAAAACATACAAGACAAGGGGAAGGCATGACAACTGCAGCTCGCTTCAAATACGGTGAGGGTAAGAGCACCCTGCATGTCAGCCCATTTATGGTGCTTGATGTTACGAGTAGAGACGATAGGCGAAAGATTTCCGATCAAGCAGAGCAGAAGTCTCTCGAGATTAGCCCTGATGAATGTCAAAAGGCAAGAAGTGATCTAACAAATCCAAGGAATCGGCTGAGTGTAGAGATGGCCTGGCTCCCGGGTGTTTCACCTAGACGTGCCAAACAGTTGTTGGACGGTTTGCAGCTTGATCCAATGGCCGTGCGAAACGAAACAGGACTGCCGACGCTAGCTCACTGCAATTTATTGGCGTCTGCTTTTGAGGCGGTAGATGGGGCACATGCTCCGAAAGATCTCTCTGAATTTATCCAGGAGTTGGCAAGGCTTGTTGAAGAGGTTGATGTTGATGAGGTAATTCGTGACATCAATGAAGATCGTTCTATTTCCGGATTTCCTGAGGTTAAGTCTGTTGAGCAAATAGAGACTGAATTAGCTGAGCGAAAACGCTACTTTCGTTCTGCCATCAAGGATGCCCTGAACAGGTTGCCGCCTGAAGCTCTACTGATCGCCATCACTGATTGCGTTGATGGCGCTACGAACAGTGGTGAAGATCACGCGCCTGAGTTGATAGATGAATTGGTTGATGGCTATGCAGTTGAGGTGCAGGGCGTCTTAGAGAAAGAGGCAGACAACGTAACCAAACTGATCGAAGCTGTTCGCAAGGCCGTTCCCAATGGGGAGTCGGCAACAGCTTTGGCAATAGACAGACTGGAGCGTGTCGCTAAAAATTGGGACCGGTTCGCCCAACCAATTCAACTAAGTACTAAGGCCCGTGGAATTGAGCATGAAGCCAGTCGAAAAATGGCTTACGCAATAAGGAGCCTTGCAATTGAGTTGTTCAATGAGCACGACAAAATAAACCTTTCGACTCGATTGACTCATTTGCTTGGAGAAATATTTTCAGAGTTGCCTGAGTTTTCAGACCGTGTTGAGCAAGACGCTAAAGCGCTGTCGGATATCAAATCCGAACGAGCTGAATCTGAGCAGAAGGCTAAGTCACGAGATGCTGAGTGGGCACGATCAATAAAGTTTTCTGCTGAAGTTGGCGTTGTTTTTAAAGACACCCTGGCCATTTCTGAAAATGGAATCGAGTGGAAAGAGAAGCGATACCCACTTGAATCAGTCACTGCTGTGCGTTGGGGGGCCGTTCGTCACTCTGTCAATGGAATTCCTACTGGTACGGACTACGAAATCGCTTTTGCCACACGCTCTGGGTCAACAACAATTAGTCTTCGCAAAGAATCTACGTATTCAGGGTTTCTGGCTGCGATGTGGCGCGCAGTTTGCGTCCGACTCATCATTGAGATGGGGGAGGCATTAGAGGCCGGAAAGTCATTGCACTTTGGAGACTTCGTTGTTGAAGATGGATATGTGACTCTTGTGAGGCATAAATTTCTCGGAGCAAACGAAAAGGTACGGCTTTCTTGGAGCGATGTTCACGTTTGGACTGCCAATGGTGAATTCGTCGTGGGCTCTAAAAGCGATAAAAAAACGTATGGTTCTGGCTCATACAAAGATCAATGGAACATACATCTAATAGAGCATGTTATCCGGGCGGCTTTCAAAAAAGGCGTTGACAAGCTGAGTGACTATTTCAAGGGCTGAGCTTTGATGGTCAGTCAATGTGGTGGTCGTTACCCAATGCAATGAAGATAAGGGGTTTTGAAAGTGAAAAAAATTCGAGCGCTTGTTGCCCTAACTTTGTTGTTAAACGGAATGCTTGTTGGTCTTGATGCTTCGGCAGCTACGCTGCGAGAGATTCTTGAAAAGAATGGGCGTGACTACGTTTTGAGCAATGCGAGCTCTGTTGCAACACAGCTGGATGAACGGGATAAGTTTTCGCTCGCGAGGATGCTAATGCGTAATCTGCGAGGAGGGGATGCTCCAGAAATTCTGATTCCACTTGCTCAAAAAGGTGACGTTCCATCGATTCAACTTCTGGCCATGCATTTCGGAACGGGGAAAGAAGGAATAAAGACAAGCAAGCCTCAAGCCTCATTGTGGACGTCTAGGCTGGAAACCCTTGTTTCAAGTGGAGACGATAAAAATCGAAAGGCTGCACTCGCGGCACTCTGTGAGATCTACAAGGACCCCAATCACCTTTTGTTCAATAAAGAGTTGGCAGTTAAAAGGTGTGAGGAGTATTTCAGATTGCCAGATGCCCCACTGGGGACGCAGGCGGCGTCTTACATGAACCCAAAGTCTCCACTCTACGAGCCTGTGCGGGCCGCGCCGTTGTATGAGAAATGCTTTGCCGTTGGCGACATCTACTGCAAGATCAATTTTGCTTGGGCCGGGACCGAATATTTGGAAATAGCAAAGAGAGTAACAAAGCAACGGTTGTTTGAGTATGCGTCGCTAGCTATTGATGTGGATTCAAGTGTTGGATTGAACAATCTGGGGGTTTTTTATTTGGATGGATTTGGCACTCCGAAAAATCCAGAAAAGGCAGTTGAGTTATTCGACAAGGCAGCAGCGAGGGGCGTTGTTTACGCGTTATATAACCTGCTTCAGGTGACATTTTTCAAATACGCTGAGTGGAAGGATGCGCCGAAAACAGCAGATAGAGCGATGGTGTTGATTGCCTACTATGATTATTTGAGTCCCGAGTTGGATCGATACGATTCTGTGCCGTTCAAGGAATGGGTGTTTTCAAAGGGGCGACTGCCATCGAGTGACAGTGAATTCAGTGATTTTCTGCGCGAGCGCGCCAAGGCTGGTTCAGATACATCTGCGTGTATGTTGGCAGGCCACTTAAGGAAAATTGGAAATCTGGGTGAGAGTATTCAGTATGCTGAGATGGGGCGGCGCACTTCAAACCTTAAGGTTCAACAGTGGTGTGAGAAGGAGCTTTCTCGCATAGATGTTCTCGCAGTCATCAAACCTTAAGTCATGCCGATTTCTGCCCACTCAGTCTGTCTGGCTCTTTGCGGCATTGCACTCCTTTGGAGTTCTTTATCTGCTACGGCGGCAGATATCGTCGGTCGTGTTGTTGGTGTATCGGATGGTGACACCATAACCGTTCTCGTTGACAACCATGACCGCCTAAAGGTGAGGCTCGCAGGGATTGACGCACCGGAAAAGTCTCAGCCATTTGGATCGGTCTCTAAGAAAAGCCTTTCTGACCAGGTGTTCGGGAAGACAGTGAATATCGAGTCAAATAAAAAAGACAGGTATGGTCGTTTCCTTGGTCGGGTCATTTTTAATGGTACTGATGTTTGCCTCGAACAGATTCGAGCCGGAATGGCCTGGCACTACAAGCGTTACTCGAATGATCAATCTGAGAGTCTGAGGCGTGAGTATGCTGATGCCGAGTATCAGGCGAGGCAGCTCAAAATTGGGCTTTGGAGTGAGCCCACTCCAGTCGCCCCATGGGAATTTAGGCATCAAGGGCGAGGTGGCGATTGATATGAATTGGAAGATTAGAAAATTTGAAGTGCGACTGATTGGTGCCTTCTTCTTGATGAAGAAGGTATGGGGCTTGCCAGTGGCGTTCCTTCTTCTCGGATTTGTCGCGTCAGCACATGCGCAACCGAATGGTGGACCAAATTCGGAATTCATGTGGGATGAAAGTCAACCATACACCGTATTGGATAAGGTGAGGTTCTCCAACGGTCAATTCATCCAGGTCGCTGAGGGGAAAGTTACTGGACAGTCATACACTCAGCCTGTTCGAGAGGAATGTGAGTACAAGCGACTCGAAGTTCGCAATGGAAATTCTGGGTCTTTGCAGTACATCAGTGGGGCTTGCGATGGGATAGTACACATCCGAGCTGCATACCCAGATGAAAAGAACGCAAAACTAGCGATCGTCACTACGAATTGCGGTGGCACGATGTGTAGTACGTGGAATGATCATTACATAGTGTTTTTGGCAGATTCCGGCATTCGTGTGACTCGCGTAGGCACCAGCTTCTATGGCCCGAAGAACAAGATCACAAAATACGGATTTGCTTTTGATGGGCAACGCCTTAGTAGATCGTCTGTGATTAATTTTTACGACGGAACTGAGAACGATTTGGGAGATTTGTTGCCATCGACGCGGATATTTGTAAAGCAAGACGGTTACGTTGATGTTCGTTTCGACAAAAAATTCCTACGCTTCGTCGGAGAGCATCCGGATACCGTCCTAGGTGACGAGCAGGTCCGAGCATCGGTGGTTCAGAAGATCAAGCCAGAGCGATTTCGAGCATTCAGAACTGCAATGAGCGGCCCAGGATCTTCGCATGTTCATAACGGAAGATTTCTTGTGATGAATGGCTGCATGAAGAGCAATTGTCCCTGGGAATTTGGGACTGTTGTTTTGGATGGATTCACGGGGGCATTGAATGTCATGAGATTTGCTCCGGATGAAAATGTTTTTGATCATGCATCTTCAGTGCCTCTCAAAAATGATGTCGATGGCGTTTGGCTAGGCGAAGTTGACACTCAGCAAAAGTTCAGACTGTCTATAGAAGGTGGGCGTCTATGGGCAACAAGGAAGCGTTAAAGATAACTGGCGAGAAAAGGAACTTTCTATGTACATAAGTATGAAATATGTCGTTCTGTACGTTGGTGCGGGTGCGGCCACTGGATGGTTTTCAAAGGGAGACCGTACCGCCAGCTTGATTGGGCTGGGTGTCGCGGCCTTGATTGGGGCGTCTTTCGGAATTTCATACGCTGTAGTTAGTGCGATTGAGTTTGGGATTGGTCTTGGGTTGGCGACTATGCTTCGGAAGAAACAGGAATAGTTCAACTACTTGTAATAAAGAGGCCATATGCCAAATGGATTGCCAAGCGCGCAAGCATTGTTGGAAGAAAAGAGCGTTGGTTTCTTCTCGATCGATACGGACGTAATTCAGAGCCATGCGTACAAATTTTCCGCCGGTGCGTTACGTGCATTGCCGCTGCAGAGACCGGCTTGGCTGACCATCCAGCAAACAGAAATTGTTGAGCGGGAGGTCCACACCCATCGAATGGAGCCGGTTTCCAAGGTCGCCAAAGAGTTGAATGCGGCAATTGCAAAACTGCAACGCCTATCAGGTCTGAATTTCACCCCTGTCACTGAACAAATCAAAGCGCTTGATTCCGAATCTGTTACCTCGCGCAATTTTTCCAGAGAGTTCAAGGCCTTTGTGGCAAGCTTAGGTGGGGGTGTCTTACCAATTGCTGGGCCAGATTTGGCGCGACAGATGTTTGACCGCTATTTCCAAGAAGCGGCACCATTTGAAGCCAGAAAGAAGTCCGAATTTCCCGATGCTGCCGCGCTCCTGACGCTGGAAAACCATGCCAAGGCAACCCAAAAGCAAGGCATCTTGATCTCACGGGACGGCGGTTGGGCAGATTTCGCCAAGCACAGTGATTGGCTCTACTGTGTGAAATCCTTGGATGAATTCGCTGCGCTGTTCAAGTCCACCAATCCGGTGGCAGCGGGCGTGACCGCGAAAGTCAGCGCGGAGCTTGGAAGCACCGCCAGCAGTCTTTCTACATTGGTGCAGGCCGCAGTTGAAAACCATGTAGCCGGTGCATATTGGAATGCAGATGATGTCTGGACGGGGTTTTGTCATCGTGTTGAGGCAGAGGTGGATCAAGCGCACTACCTCGCTCACTCGGTGGACCTAGCTGGAATCGGTACATGGTTGGTGGAACATGACCCTACCATTTGCATCATCGAGGTCAGGGCAACAGTTCAGGTTTCTGTGGACGTGAATGTTGAATTCTTTATATACGACACCATCGACCATGAAGAGCTTAATTTTGGCTCTCTAGAGGTCTCACGCGATCATGAGATGGAAGTGGATGTGTTCATCACCTTGCGTGGCGATCTTGCGCATGCGGCAGTTGATGAACTTGATCCATCAATTGAATTGGCCGGTGGCGAGTACGACGTTGAAGTTGGAGAGGTTGAGCCCGATTTCGATATGGAACCATAGCCATCAAGCGCTGAAGTGGTTTTCGGGCAGGGCCATCGGCGGAGGCAAGATGCGCTAGAAGGGGATACAATCGGTCCCAAGCAAGCGCCAGCTCAGCTGGGGCAAGCAGTCGACACACGCACTGGACGGTAATTTTCCGAACCAGTGAGGTGGTTGGAGTAAGTCCTTGGATTCGCCCCGTATTCCTCATTGGGGGGCGTTTTCAGGACGGCATACCTCACTCCTGCGGGATGAGCGTTTGGCGTAGTGCTATACTCCACCACCAAGAAACACCAAAACCACCTTCGGGTGGTTTTCTTTTAGATCTCTATAAATGACTGTTTCGGGTCGTTCTCTGTCTCCAGCAATAAATGATTCTGTGTGACCGCTTCTCACTCCATAACAGCCACCCCCCATTCATGCGCTGTCGTTTAAAACGACACTTCAATAAGCTCTTTGATAGTGCAGAGGATTAATAGGTAATCCCCCCGTTTCAATCCACATTCCCTAAAAACTGAAAAAGTGACAACACTACAAATGCAAAATGACTGGGACCCTGAGAAGGCGGTGGATCAGGTAGTTAGCCTTGGCATATTCAATGGTCCGTTAATGAATGATGCTGTTTATAAATTTAAGCGCTATGAAGATGCCGGCCTTAATTATGTCGGAATTAATAAACACGAAGATGATGATGTTGGTCTTTACGATACGGTATTAAGCGCACAAGGCTATAAGGAATCTTTTAAAAATATACCCATTTAGGTTGTCCAAATAAAACTCTGAAAATAAACTTGCTGAATGAGTTCAAAATTTCTACAGCAAGTTCATGTCTAAGGACGTAGTCACCAAGCTTACAAATCTAGAAGTTCTACCCTCATCACCTCAGTATCATCAGCCCAAGTTATCAACGCTTCATTTCGCAGAACCCCAATCGCTGCTTTTACGTGACGGTGAAGTGGTTATCTTCCGCAGGCCAAATAGCCCACTCTGGCAATGTCGTTTTAAACGACATGACAGCACATGGGATAGAGTTTCAACCAAGCAAGCATCAATTGAACATGCCGTCAGAGTTGCCTGCGACTTATACGATGAAGCCAGATTTCGCCAGCGCTTAGGACTTGCGCAAAAAGCTCCGACGTTCGCAGAAATAGCGCACACCACTCTTTATGAAATGCGACGTGATTTGGGCGAAGGTATAGGAAAGAGTGTTTATCTAAGCTATATCACTTGTATTGAGAAATACTTCCTGCCCTACTTTCAGGACAAGCGGTTAGAAGAAATAACTTATACAGACGTTCATGAGTTTGAGATTTGGCGAAATAGACAAATGCGCTTAGTGCCTAAAGCCAGTACCCTTATGAACTTTTCTAGTGCTTGGACAAAGCTACAGCAAACAGCAGTCAATAAAGGCTGGATTAGTGAGCGTGTAGCAATACCAAAATTAACTTCACGAGGGCACAAAGGTAAAACTCGCCCAGCATTTAGTCGTGAAGAGATTGATAAGTTACTTGCTTATATGGAGCAATGGGCTAAAGAGGGCCGTTTAGAGATTGAGCGCGAGATTCGCCCATTAGTGCGAGATTACGTTGAGATGCTTCTATTAACTGGAATGCGGCATGGAACTGAAGCATTAAATATTTGCTGGAATAACATTGAATGGCATACCAATAATGGTAAAAAGTACTTGCGTATATGGGTAGATGGCAAGACTGGTGGGCGTTGGTTAATTGCTAAGCATAGAGCGATTGATGTTCTCAAGCGTTTACACAGTCGTCAAAAGGCCGTATATGACATTCCATTTGATAGATTATTTGAATCTCGTGCTCCTCAAAAGATATTTGTAATGGCGGACGGACATCAGCCATTGCGTATAGATGGGACATTTAAGAAGCTCATGCGAGACAGTGGGCTAGCTAAGAGTCAAGATGGGCAAATGCGTACCTTGTACTCATTGCGACATACTTACGCAACATTAGAGCTACTAGAGAATAAGACGGATATTCACACGCTGGCTAAGCAAATGGGAAATAGTGCCGCCATGATTGAGAGGCACTATTCAAAACTGACTCCCACTATGGCGGCTGAGCAATTGGCGTAAAAAAGCCCACTAAAAAGTGGGCTTAAAGAGAGTTAATTGAGTTGCTGAATTTCTATGCCCTCAATAAAAGTTGGGCGTTTCTTTGGCATTTCATATTGAGTATTCAATCCTTCAGAAGGATTATATGAATCAGGGTGAATTAGCACGACTCTACTATTATTTAAATATGCTGATAAGGTCGCAAGAATTACGCAATCATCACAAAAATTCTTCCACCTTTGATTGCTAGATACGGCTAGGTGAGGATTAGAGTCAAAAAACTTGTCTTCCAAAGGCAGTGAATATTCAAGTCTTTTAAGCAAGCCCTTCAAAAATGATTCATCTTTTTGGGTGCGGTATTTATTCATATGCCATTCAAGATTAGACTGACTTGCCATAACAATGGTTGATAAACCAAATGGTGCCATGTAGACGCCATGGTGAATATCTCGACTTTTCATATCGCTACTCCTTTCCGCCTAGCTAACCGCTTGAGGCCATGATTAAGATTTCTAAATGACCCATTTGCCAATGAAATAGCCTCTAATAAAACTTCGTCGTTTAAAAAGACATTTTTATTTTGGGCAATTTCTTTTGCTAATGGCAAATACTCCTCAGGAGCGCCCGCATTCATTTCAATCAATACGCATCTATCTTTTAGACCTTTATCAAGCTCAGATATGTTGTTGGTTGTCAGAATAAAAACTGCCCTATGGGTATTCATAGCTGATTTCAAACTCTGCTGAGCTAACTTGGTTAAGTTATCGACTTCATCAAGGATGATGTAGTGAAGCCCGCTAGAGTTAAAGGACATGACGTTTAAGATATTGCCTATAAGCGTCATTACCTGTGGCCCATTGAATCCTTGCTGACAGCCAATAAAGGTTTCTGGGCTATTTAAGCCTACGCCAGCTTTACCTTTTTCGATTGCGTCAGGTAGCAAGTTCGCGAGAGTGGTTTTTCCTGTCCCATAGACTCCGTAAAGAAGTAATCCTGATTTGCCGCTTGAAGGTATCTCTTCGATATTTGTGACAATATCTTCGATTCGTAATCGACTTTCAGGATTGCTGTAGTGGATGTCAAAAACATTTTGAGGTGCATTTTGGTTCTCCTTATTCATTTTTAATTCCTTTCAATAGGTAAGGAATGGCGGCATAAGGCCGCCATTCTGTCAGTTAGGCTGCTTTAGCTAACTTCGCTTCGGCATCATTAGCCGCATCGACAACTCGTTTTGCTTCAACAGTAATTTCTTGCTGTTTCGCATAAAGAGCCGCAAATGCCGCTTTAACAAGACTTGCGTTACGAAGAACAGCTTTAACGTCAAAGCCGCCCTGACTGTTTTGCTCCGCCAACAGTACGCAGGTGTCACCCATAAAATCAGCATCTGCCACCATTGAAAGCATTTCTGAATTTGCGCTACCAAGAGGCTTCATTTTTTCAAAATGCTCTTTTGCCATTTCAGCTTTATCTGTAACGCTTACAAATGTTTCACTATGCCCCAACTTAATTTCTTGAACCCCGCCTTCCTTTTCAATCCAGTCAGCAAGTTCTGAGAAAGACACATTTAACTTTTGAGCCTTTCGTAAAACAATTGAATAGGTGCTCAAGCGACGTCTATCAATGTCGCCGAATACAGCGCGAATAACTCGTGTGATTAAAGGCTTAGTTTTGTTGTACTTATAGTTACGTGATTTATAAAACTTCTCAAGCGCAACTAAACGAGCCTTAGCATCACCAATTGAAAGCTCTCCGCAAAACTGTAAGCACTGAGCTAGCACTTGATACAACGCTTGATTGCTCGTTCTGTACGCACCTTCTTCCCAAGTAATGCGGCTTTCTTCCATTGCCCCTAAAAGCTTTGACGCATTAGTAGCAATAGAAGCCTTACGAGCCTTCTTTTGTTTGTCGTTTAAAACGACGTTGCTAGTTGCTGTTGTTTCTACTACGGTTGTTAATGTATTCATGATTAACTCTCTTTCTATGTGTATTAAAAGTATGGTTGCTTGTTAAGAATTTAACCGCTTGCCATGAGATAGATACTAAGGCTACATAGCACTTTTTCTGATACACTAATAGACATCCTGCTATTTAAAAGTTAAGAAAATGAAAGTAAGATTTCTCGCCGACGCTCCTAATTTCGGAACTAAAAATAAGCCCGCAAAAATATCGCTTCAAACCAGAAGCCCTTATTACTGGTGGTGGGTTTATTTGCGCCGTAATGAGGATTACTTAAAGTGCTGTGAGAATGGCGGCAAGGGCAAGTACGCAAAACTCTATAAAGATTTTGGGGATGTGCGAGAAGATAACTTCAAGAAGTGGTGGAAGGAAAAAGGAGTCGAGCTATTTTCTGAAAAGCATGTATCGGAAGGTGGTGATATGGTGCTAATGGAGTTGACAGATAAGGCACAGTGGAATAAATCGTGGACTGACGATAAAGTCCTTGTAGTGGCTATGCCGCTGACATCTAGTAAAAGATATTTACAGAGTCGATTTAATGCGTTGTTAAACAAGAGACACACAATTAAAAGAGGGCGTCAGTACAAAACATTCGAAGAAAGCTCTGCTAAGTACCCGCTTGCTAAAAATTACACTATTAGAAATCTAGAAACTACTTTAGCTGTTTACGATGAATATCTAAAGCACAAAGGACAAATTCCCAAAGTTCCTTATTGGAAGATTGGGCAAAGTATGCGTTTGGTACCCTCCGCAATGACAACGGATAACATGAGCATGAACGAGCGACAGGTTTATAGAAATGTCATGGGCGCAAGCGTAAAGCGATATATCACTAACGCAGAGAAGATGATTGCCAATGCCGGATTGGGTAAGTTTCCGTTGAGTAAATAGTGTCGTTTTAAACGACAAATTTGATATCCTGTTAAAACTTAAACTAAGCGTGGAGAAATTATGGATTTCTATCTAAAAGCACCAGCTTGGAATGATGCAAAATGTCCCGACTTATCTTCTACAGCAACCGAAAGGAACTTTAAAACTGTAAAAGCCGACAGAGTAATCAAAGTTGTTAATGCGATGTATAGAAATGCTGAAGTCAGCGGAACTTTTGTTCTTGCGCCTTCTGTGAAGTTACCCTTGGGTAAGGTTGGAAAAAAGAGAGTGGAAGTTTATTGTTGTTGGTTTGGGCATAAGCTTCCATCGGAAAAGGGCATTAAGTTGCTGGTACAGCTAGTCTCAGCAGAAGTAAAGCAAGACTATGTTGGCGAAGTTGTCACCAACATAGCGAAATAGTTAAACAAGCTCCACAGCGGCTTTAAGCTGTGTTGGGCTTGAATATAGATAGCTAGCAGTAGTACTGATGTTTCTATGTCCAGCTAGGCTCTTCAATATATGGATAGCTGTACCTTTATTGGCAAGGCCAGTTAGAAAGCTACGTCTTCCGCTATGACTACTCGCACCATCTAAGCCTACGTTGCGATATAGGTAAAAGAAGTACTGGGCTAGGGAGTTAGCTGAGAAACCTGCTTGTTTCTGTGTGTAGAACAAAGGCTTGCTGGCATCTCTAATGCGTAATACTCGCAAATACTGGCTAATTTCCTTGCGCATACGTTCATTTAAGTAAACAGTACGGGCATGCTTTCCCTTGGTTTGCTCGGGCATTAAGCGTACTTCATCCTTAATTGTGTTGTCGCTGTTTAAAACGTCGTTTATACGTAGTGCGGCAACTTCACCTACTCGCATACCCGCGTAGTGTGTAAGTAGCAACATAGCGCGATTACGTGCGCTGTGCCTACGTGTAGCGACGTGATCTAAAACTCTGCGTAGTTCTTGTGGATTTAAAACTCTAGCTTGTGACATACGTTCTCCCTGAAATGTAATAAATACAGAGCTACAGTATGTTTTCTTATGTTTGGTGAGAGCAACCGAAAATGGCTAAGAAAGAACCTTCCACAATTCAAAGACTTAGCTGATTTCATAATCTTTTATTAATTAGATTATGTTTTCGTGGCATTTTCGCCACGATATTTCATGAAGTATTTATAAGCCCTACAAGCTGTTTGATTTCGGGTTCTGCTACCCAAGTAAGCGAAAGCTTCTAATCATCGCTTAAACGAAGGATTTACCCTGAATGGGTCTACAGCTATTAAATTTCTGGGCTACGAAAAATTAATAGGTAGCTGAAGCTTTTCGGGTGGTGATTTTCTACCTATACCCCCCTTAGTAGTAAGCGAGCTAACACTCGCTTGTGATTTCGCTTGTCGCTCATCACATTTCTTTCTTCTTAAATTGTTTGTATTGGCTTTCTCTAGATTCAACCTACACTGAGCCTTAAGCAACAGGCTCAGTTATAGAGAAGAAATAAGGAAAAGGACTTTCTCTGAGTTCTTTACTACACCACTTAGGGCACAACCCAATTGGGTAAGGGCGGTTTTGCTGTCTCCTTTTATGTGCGGCCGTAAAACGCAACAATGACATCAGCATTAAGTGGCTACCAATGTCTTGTTCGCAAGTTGCTGTGTAAGCAGGGCTTGCTCGTGATTCATTTAATCTTTGTGCTGAAATATTCTTGTATCAATTAGTAAGCAACTCTAATGACGTCCTGTAAAGGATAGTGATACTAAGTCTCTGCTACTGCCCAGAATTTCCATGACTGCGACTCTAAGTCCAGCTTTAGGGTGACATAACGACTGGGTGTCACTGCCCTTGTTTCAGTAGTAATTTATAAAGTTATTTAGTTAAACCTAATAAAAGAAGAGTAGAAATGAATGTGATTATTAGGTTCATGTGGCTTTTGGCATAAAGAGGTTGCTCTTTCAAAAAGGCCGACAATAAATTAAGTGTGCCCATTCATACAAAGGAGAAAACGATGAGCGCACTTAATAGTTTGAAGTTGGTTAATTCTAAAAAACCAACAGCAATTCCACCCATCCTTCATCGCCGTCATAAGTTAGGCAACAAAGTCTGGGAGCAAATCCAATTAGCTAAAGCCCAAAAGGAAGGTGGCACTTACAGCGTTAAGAAATATAAAAGCATTAAAGACGCTGATGGTTCTCGTAAAACAATTGAGCATCAAAAGCGGGTACGTCCCTGGTGGTTTGTTGCTAATGATGGCAAGGTTTGCTTAAACATCCGCTATGGAAGTCGCGTTATTGAATTTGCTAAAGGCAAGTCTGCTGTAGAGGTTGCTAGTGCTGATGAGCTGATTAAAGCCCTTGAGATTGTGAAGGGGGCAGTAGAAGCCGGAGAGCTCGATACACAAATTGAGCAAGCTAGCGGCGCTGTACGTGCAGGGTTTGGTAAGTGAGTAACCAAGTGCTAATGCTAATCATAGTGTTAGCACTTTTTCTTTGGATTGATTAAATGAAAACTTTTGAAGCCTACGTACGGGCTAATGGCTACGTCGTCAAAACAAGAATCATGGCAAGTAGCTCGCAAGACGCTTACTTTTTACTGATTGGGCAATATGGGGTGGAGAACATCGTACATTTGCCCATGGAGGTTTAGTTATCGATTCCCTAGTTTCTCGTACGTTCCCGCTAAATATAAGGAAAGGAGAAACGTATGAGAATGTACGAAATTGCCAATGCAGAAGATCAACTAGGGCTACTGCGAATCATTATGAATAACACTTGGAGTGCTATTAGCCAACAAGCTAGTGCCCAGGCTAAACAAAAGGCGGCAGAAGCAAGCAAACCCAAAGCCAAAGCTCCGAAAGCCCCAAAGCCCAAAGCAGTGAAATTGCCGCAAAGGCCGACGCCCAGTCCAATACCTCAGCAAGCAAGGCCAGCGCCGCCTACTGTAACTAAGCCAGCACCCCAATATAAAACGATTGCTCCATCAAAGCTAAAAGCACAACCTACCATCACTACGAGATCGCCAGAAGAGCAAAGAATGTTTCAGGCTTACTTAAAAGGCGAGACACCCAAACCGCTCTAATGATTCAAAATCGCGGTTTGATCTGTGGGATATGGTTTTTAACGGTTGACAGATTTTCTGGTTGACAGGTAATGCGTAAATCAATACCGAGTCTTTAATCTTGGCATCCACTTTGTTGTGATTCTCTTCTCATGCCTATTGAATTTCTGTTGTTTACGTAGGCCAGAGTTTGTATTTAAAACTCTGGTTAATTTAATCAATAACGAGCACCCTTGATTTCTATGTATTGCTTTACAGGTGATGCGCGAATGACTAAGGGGCTTATGTGTTTTGTGCTCACAGGTATAGCTCAAGTACCCAATACTCAGTATTTTCTCGTTACTGTTAATGGCGTCTTGTAGGCTTTGATCAAATCTCTCATAGCAAGACCAGCGTGAGTCAACCGAAGTAGTTTTAAGTTTTCTAGGTTTCATATGTTTAGCAGTCGTTTAAAACGACAAATCTTTAACCCGCCAACTTCTCCGCAGCTAATGTGGCTGTGAGCTTGCTATAAAAGCGTTCTAGCATTTGTACAGACGTGCCCATTTGCTTTGCTAGCGTGTGAATATCCATGCCCCATTCAACTAAGCTAAACGTAGCGTAGGTGTGTCTAAAGCTGTACAAAGTGCGCTTAGCACCAGTTGTAGAAAGCAATAGCCCTGAGTCTTTCATCAGCCATTTAAAACTACTAACAAAGTCATATGGGCGTTCACCATTGGGATGGCGCCATAAGAATTCTTCACGCTTTTCTTCCAGTAATTGATCAAGCGTTAAATGATCCCATTCCTTAAAGCGTTGTTTTAGGCGCTCTATTACTGGAACTGCCTCATGCCTTGCTATAAGCCAGCGTGGGCCCGTTTTTCCACTTACCCATATTCGTAGGTATCTAATGCTCTTGTCTGTATGCCACTCTAAGTGTCGCCATTGAATATTGAATGCTTCTGTGCCATGACGCATTCCTGTAGCTAGGAGTACTTCTATGTAATCTCTTAGAAGTAGTCTTCCGTTATGCGCTTCCTCGGTTTTGCCTCCTTCACTCCATGTTTTTAGAAACTCTAATAAGTAGTCAATTTCCTTTCTTGTGAAAGCAGGTCTTGGCTTACTCTTTTCGCCCTTAGTGCCCAGCCTTGGAACTGGATGCTTATCGCTGAGCCAACCCCTTTTAATTGCTAAATCAAATACTCTGTTGTAAGCGGAGAAGTGAGTCATCATTGTGGATTGCATGAGTTTGCGTTTCATCTTCTCGCTACGCCAAACTTCATATTCCGCAATATCTTGATGGCTGATGCTAGTCAGGTGCTTCTTACCAAAGAACGGGATTAGATAGTTGTCGATTACTGATATGTAATCTACATAGATCTTTTTACCCACCCCGTTATCCAGGTCGCTTTGTAGCTCTACCTTAGTTGCTTCTGCGGCTGAATCAAAGCGTTTATTAAGCGGCGGTAATCCCAGCTCTTCCATAAAGCGGGCTCTATCGTATATGTCGCCAGCTTTCTTCTTGGCGTATTCGAGATCTTCGTAGCCAGTGCTGACTCTGTGCCACTTCTTATCAAATAGCCTAAAGCGCATTTGCCACTGTTTGCTTCGTTCACGCTTATAAAGAGTGATGTTGCCATCCCTCATATGTACTAGCTTGCCAGTGGCTAGGTTTTCTAGGTATTTGAGCTGAGGGGATTTTTCAGTGGTGGGGGTGCTTTGAAAGAAAAGGGTGAGCAGCTCAGTTTCTTTAGGCATGTTTCTCTAGCTGAAAAACATAGCTTAATTTCGGTGTGCAGGGTTGGGCAAGACCGATTTTGTTTTTTCTAGCCCTATAGTAAAGTTCAAGAATGGCAAATTACGCAATCATTGTTGATCTAGAAACTACTGGCTTAGATAGTGGTAGAGATCAAATTATTGAAATTGGAGCAATTAAAGTAGATCTCGATACTGGCGAAGTAATAGATCAATTTCAGACTCTTACAAAGCCTGATGATGTCTACGGATTCTTTGACGATGAAGATGAGGATATTGAAGATAGTGATGTGGAGCCCGACAGGTTGGATCCTTTTATCGTTGAGCTAACTGGAATTACTGATGAAATGCTTGAAGGTGCGCCCAGCAATCCAGAGGCTGTAGAGGCTTTCTTTCAGTTTGCTGGCGACTTGCAGATATGGGCGTATAACGCAGGGTTTGATAGTAAATTTTTAAATAACCATACAGAAGAACATCGTCCATTAAAGGATGTCTTGGCTTTAGCAAGAAGAGCTTTCCCGGAATTGGAAAATCATAAGCTGTCTACAGTCGCGCAACAACTCAATGTTTCTGTGGAGGGAGCTCATCGAGCTATCGCTGATTGTTTAATAACTAAAGAAGTTTTATTACGGGGAATTAAGTATCAGATAGAAAATCCACATCCATTTCATCATGGCTTTAAAGCATCAGACTATCTACCAAAAGAAGAGGGTATATTTTTTGGCAAGATAATTGTTTTCACAGGTGCGCTGGTGACAATGACTAGGGATGGGGCAGCAACTCATGCTAGTCAGTTTGGATTTAAGATTGGCTCAAGCGTAACAAAGAAGACTAATTACTTGGTGGTGGGAATTCAAGACTTAACAACTCTTGCAGGGCACGATAAAAGTACTAAGCAACGAAAGGCTGAAGAACTAATCGCAGAAGGGGTTAAGATTGAAATTCTTACTGAAAATGACTTTATAAAAATGTGTGGGATTGCTACATGACTTCTGAAAATTCCGATGTAATCAGAAAGCAAGTTGAGCAGTATCTAAGTAATAAAGACTTAGAAATTGAGCTTGAGGATACAAATAAGGAATACACAATCGTTTATTCCACAAATATCCTTGCTCAGGAGTCTGATGACACTAGCAAATTAACTAGAAATTATTGGATTAATCAAAATAAGAATGGCGGACAAATCAGCTCCCCTTGGGGCTCATATGAGCATGCCCAACAGTTATCGCTTGTTGCAAACCTCATAATCTTTGCCAAATATAAGATCAAGAGCATCACAAAGGGCTGGAAGATGATTTGTCAGAAGTGTGGATCTGAGCAGCAAGGACCGATTTGGAGAAATAGCCTTAAATCATGTGAGCAGTGTGGCACCCAGTACAAACCTGAAGATAAAACAAAAATCTCTGCGTCCTGACCCGTCGTTTAAAACGACAATTTTTGTAGACAAGGTGTGTACCGCGTATTTACCGTAAAAACACCGTTTTTCATGGGAAGAAGAATTTAGACGGCTTGAAATAGCTCTCTAGGCTAAATTACGCTAAAATACCGAGTTCGGCGAATTAGCTCAGCTGGTTAGAGCGACGGAATCATAATCCGCAGGTCCGGGGTTCAAATCCCTGATTCGCCACCAAATATAGGGCTAGAAGAGAATCTTCTAGCCCTTTTCTTATGCAGGCGCTCAATCGGCGCGAATATTAGCCTTTAAGACAACTTCTTTCCAAATGCGTTGTTGTTGGGCTATTAAGGCAGCAAATTCCGCTGGGGGACCTCCACCTATAACAGCATCTTCGCTTGCAAATCGTTCTGCTACTGCCGGTGTTCTGAGAGCCTTATAGGATTCCTCCTGAATGCGTTTAATGATGTTCTTGGGAGTTTTTGCTGGAACTAGGATTCCATACCATTGAACAGATTCAAATCCCTTATAGCCCGATTCCGCAACAGTTGGAACGTTTGGCAAAGAAGCAATTCTTTGGGGTGTACCAACTGCAATTGCCCTTAGCTTGCCTGAGCGAATGTATTGCAATAGGGCGGGGGTGCCAGCAGAAAAAACTTGAATCCTGCCCGCCAGAAGATCGGTTAATGCAGGTCCGGTTCCCTTGTAAGGAATGTGGGTGATATCCATTCCGGTAGTCAGCTTAAGGTATTCCATAGCGAGATGTCCCGCGCTGGCGTTGCCTGCAGAGCCGTAATTTAATTTACCAGGATTGTTCTTGGCATAGGCTATGAGTTCCTTGAGATTTTCAACTGGCAATTCTGGATTTACAACAAATAAGCTGGGCACTGTAGCAAGCAGGGTGACTGGAGCAAAGTCTTTATTAACGTCATATCCTGTATTTGAAAAGATGTAGGGATTCACCGCCATGGATCCAACATGCCCCAGGATCATGGTGTAACCATCTGGCGCAGATTTCGCAACTTCTTGCATAGCTGGGACACCGCCACCACCAGCTTTATTTTCCAATATGACTGGATAAGGTAGTTGACGAGAAAGTTCTTGACCAACCGTACGCGCAACGATATCGGATGTTCCCCCGGGGACAAATGGCACAATAAAGCGAATAGGTTTTTGTGGCCAAGTTGATTGAGAAAAGCTGGCGCTTAAGTAAGTAGCTAATGTTGTTGCAAGGCAACCATGTAGCATTAGGCGACGCTGTTTGTTGGTAATTGCATTTTTCATACTTTGTCTCTCATCCAGTTTGATGTTTTTGTATTTTTATATGCGGCAGCTTTTTAAGTGCTCGCTTAAGATTCAATTTTGAATGATATTGGACGGATCCGGTCTGGCACATGAATAAATTTTGGAACTTTCTACTTTTCCAGGCGGGTTGGTTTGCTTGTGTCTTGGGCGCAGCCAATCAACGGGTGTTTTGGGCTGCTCTCGGAACATTTGTCTATATAGCTGTCCATGCCTGGCGCTCACCTTCTCCAAGAACAGAAATCAGTCTTTTACTCAAAGTGTTCATCTTTGGTTTGGCGGCGGATACCCTCATCATGCATTTAGGTTATTTGGATTTTCGAGATGATTGGCCATCGCCGTACTTATCACCCTTGTGGATGTGGGTCTTGTGGGTTTTGGTGGCAACCACTATTAATGGTTCTTTGACGTGGTTGCGAGGAAGACCCGTTTTAGGGGCTGTTTTAGGCGGTATTGCTGGGCCGATGTCGTATGAAGCAGGTATTCGGATGGGGGCTGGGGGATGGGGCCCTGGCGGCCAAATTACTGGATTTATCCTGGTTGGGGTAGTCTGGGCCGTGGCTATTCCTCTCTTTTTCTACTGGGACCAAGCCAATCAAGCCCAGCCTAGCAAAAAATCCGTAAATTCGCTTTAAAAGTCGCTTGCAAATACTACTGTTTTTATATACAGTAACTCCTAAGTTGTTACACAGTAGATAAAACTTCGGGAAAAAGCCCAGTACATAGCGAAAAGGGAATCAAAAATGGCCTTGGATGACAAAAGAAAATCAGCCTCTTCAGAATTTGAAGGAATGAGCGGAGACAAGCAAAAAGCACTAACAGCAGCACTGGCGCAAATTGAGAAGCAATTTGGTAAAGGCTCAATCATGCGATTGGGTGATGCTGAAATTAGTCAAGATATTCAGGTGGTATCAAGCGGTTCACTGGGGTTGGATATTGCTCTTGGAGTTGGTGGTTTGGCGCGCGGTCGTGTAATTGAAATTTATGGCCCAGAATCTTCTGGCAAAACAACGCTCACATTGCACGCAATCGCAGAAATGCAAAAGCTCGGCGGTACTTGCGCGTTTATCGATGCAGAGCATGCACTGGATGTTCAGTACGCATCACGCCTTGGTGTTGATGTAAATAATCTTTTAATCTCTCAGCCAGATACTGGCGAACAAGCTTTAGAAATTGCAGATGCATTGGTGCGCTCTGGTTCTATTGACTTGATCGTGATCGACTCTGTTGCTGCCTTAGTCCCTAAGGCTGAGATCGAAGGCGATATGGGCGACTCTTTGCCTGGCTTGCAAGCTCGTTTGATGAGTCAGGCCTTGCGTAAGTTGACCGGCGCAATCAAGCGCACTAACACTACCGTGATCTTTATTAATCAGATTCGTATGAAAATTGGTGTGATGTTTGGTTCACCAGAGACAACCACTGGCGGCAATGCTCTGAAGTTCTATGCATCTATGCGTTTAGACATTCGCCGTATCGGTAGCATCAAAAAAGGTGATGAGGTTGTTGGTAACGAAACTCGCGTTAAGGTTGTGAAGAACAAAGTTTCCCCTCCATTCCGTGAAGCCATTTTTGACATCATGTACGGCGCTGGTATTTCTAGAGAAGGCGAAATTATTGATATGGGTGTCGAAGCAGACCTCGTTGAAAAGTCAGGCTCTTGGTATAGCTACAACGGCGACCGCATTGGTCAGGGTAAAGATAATGTGCGTGAGTTCTTAAAAGAGAATCCAGCTATTGCTCAAGATATCGAGAAAAAGATTCGTGAGAAGCTTGGTGTCAAGGCTGGTTCAGCAGTAGTGACTGATGTACTTGCTGAGGAAGAAGAAGTCGAATAACAGCGTTGAATAATTCAATGTCAGATTTAAGTAGCAATAAAAAGCCCAAACAAAGCCCGAGTCTCAAAGCTCGGGCTTTGCGACTTTTATCCCTACGGGAATATAGTCGCAAGAGCTTGGCTGCCAAATTAGCTGAATCTGAGGCTAGATGGGGTAAATTAGGTGGAGATCAGGCCGAGCAAACTCCAGAGGCTAGAAATATCCAAATTGAGGCAGTTTTGGATGATTTTGAGGCTCGTGGGTGGTTGTCTGATGAGCGTTTTGCGGAGGCCTTGGTTCGTCGTCGTAGTGAGCGGTACGGCATGAGAAAGATTGCCGACGAGCTCGAAAGGGCGGGTGTAGATTCAAAGCAGTCAGCCAAATTGCTGGGAGCATTAAAAGAGACTGAATTTCAGCGCGCCTACGAGCTTTGGATGCGCAAATATGGTCAGCGAGCCACGGATCAAAAAGAGCGTGCTCGACAATATCGATTTCTAGCTTCTAAGGGCTTTGGATCGGATATCGTTGCCAAGATCATTGGCGGACAAACCCCTGATTAGGGCAATTACGGATCAGAAAACCCTATTTGCGGCGTTGCAGCATGATAGACTTATGGAGTCGGTCAAGCCGTTCGCATTTATTCAAAATTGGCTAATTTAGCTATTTCTAGAGTAAGCATGGGATCAAGGCAACATCGGTTTAACTTATCCTCATTGCTTGCTAAAAAAGATACCGTTTCGGAGTAATTATGAAAATTCACGAGTACCAAGGCAAAGAACTTCTTCGCCAATTTAATGTGCCAGTTCCTAACGGCATCCCTGCATTTAGTGTTGATGAGGCGGTGAAAGCTGCTGAAAAACTGGGAGGCCCAGTATGGGTTGTGAAGGCACAGATTCATGCTGGTGGTCGCGGTAAAGGCGGTGGTGTGAAATTGGCTAGAAGCATGGACGAAGTGAAGAAATATGCTTCTGAAATTTTGGGCATGCAGCTCAAGACGCATCAAACTGGACCTGAAGGTCAAAAAGTAAATCGCCTCTTAATTGAAGATGGCGCTGATATTAAAAAAGAGTACTACTTCAGTATCGTTACAGACCGTGGCACACAGAAGAATGTGATCATGGCCTCTAGCGAAGGCGGTATGGATATTGAAGAAGTTGCAGAATCTCACCCAGAAAAAATTATCAAAGTATTTGTTGATCCAATGGTTGGTTTGACAGATGCGGATTGCGACATTGTTGCTAAAGGTATTGGCGTTCCTGAGGCGTCTATTCCAATGGCACGTGACGTATTCAAAAATCTTTACAAGACTTACTGGGATACCGATGCATCATTGGTTGAAATCAACCCATTAATTCTCGAAGGTAACGGCAAAATCAAGGCTTTGGACGCAAAGTTCAACTTTGATCCAAATGCATTGTTCCGTCATCCAGAAATCGTTGCTTACCGCGATATCGATGAGGAAGATGCCGCTGAAATCGAGGCTTCCAAATTTGACCTCGCTTACATCTCTCTCGACGGCAATATTGGCTGTTTGGTTAATGGTGCGGGCTTGGCGATGGCCACAATGGACACTATTAAGTTGTTTGGTGGCGAACCTGCAAACTTCTTAGACGTTGGTGGTGGTGCTACAGCAGAAAAAGTTACTGAAGCATTCAAGATCATGTTGAAGAACAAGAGTGTTGAAGCAATTTTGGTAAACATCTTCGGCGGCATTATGCGTTGCGATGTGATTGCTGACGGTGTTGTTACTGCATGTAAAGCAGTAAACCTCACGGTACCTTTGGTCGTGCGTATGAAGGGTACAAACGAAGAGTTGGGCAAGAAGATTCTTGCGGACTCAGGTTTGCCAATTATTAGCGCCGACTCAATGGCTGAAGCCGCTACAAAGGTAGTTGCTGCTGTTGCCAAAAACAAATAATTCAGGAATTTCAATATGTCTATTTTGATCAATAAAAACACCAAAGTCATTACACAAGGTATTACTGGTAAGACAGGTCAGTTCCATACTGAAAAATGTCAGGAATACGCAAACGGTAAGAATTGTTTCGTTGCCGGTGTAAACCCTAAAAAAGCTGGTGAGTCTATTTTTAACATTCCAATTTATGGAACTGTTAAAGAGGCTGCTCAGCAAACTGGTGCAACCACTTCTGTAATTTATGTACCGCCTCCAGGTGCTGCTGCTGCGATTTGGGAAGCGGTTGAGGCTGACCTCGACTTCGTTATCTGTATTACTGAAGGCATTCCTGTGCGTGACATGCTTGAAGTGCGTAATAAGATGCATGCAAAAGAAGCTGCTGGCGGCAAAAAGACTTTATTGCTTGGCCCTAACTGCCCAGGCATCATCACTCCAGATGAAATCAAGATCGGCATCATGCCTGGTCATATTCATAAGAAAGGCCGCATTGGTGTTGTTAGCCGTTCCGGTACATTGACTTATGAAGCGGTTGGTCAGTTGACATCAATTGGTTTAGGTCAGTCCACAGCAGTTGGTATCGGTGGCGACCCAATCAATGGTTTGAAGCACATCGATATTATGAGAATGTTCAATGAAGATCCAGAGACTGATGCTGTGATCATGATTGGTGAAATCGGCGGTCCAGACGAGGCTGAAGCTGCTCGCTGGTGCAAAGACAATATGAAAAAGCCAGTAGTTGGCTTTATTGCCGGCGTAACAGCGCCTCCAGGCAAGCGTATGGGTCACGCAGGCGCGTTGATTTCTGGCGGTGCCGATACTGCTGATGCGAAATTGGCTGTAATGGAAGAATGTGGCTTCAAAGTCACAAAGAATCCATCAGAAATGGCTGCTTTATTGAAAGCCATGTTGTAATTAGTGTTTTGGAAAAGGGTGCTGCTAAAACGGCATCCTTTTTTGTAGTGCCAAGTAGTTAAAAATAAAATAAAACATAAGAGAAACGTAGGAGACACCATGGATTTATCAGCATTTTCAGACGCTACCTTTTGGGCAGCGCTCTTATCAATCATCGTTGCAAATATTTTGCTATCCGGTGATAACGCAGTTGTGATCGCTTTAGCATCACGCAACTTGCCGCCAGCACAGCAAAAGAAAGCGATTTTCTGGGGCAGTGCTGCCGCAATTGTTTTGCGGGTAGTGCTTACTATTACAGCAGTAGCATTGCTTACTTTGCCGTACTTAAAAATCGTTGGCGGTTTGTTATTGCTCTATATCGGTATTCAGCTTTTATCGGATAGCGGTGGCGAAGAACATATGGAAGCCAAGACCAGCATTTGGGCCGCTATTCGTACGATCTTAATTGCCGACCTAGTAATGAGTTTGGACAACGTATTGGCTGTTGCAGCTGCAGCTCAAAAAGGTCCGGAAGAGACTCGTCTACTCTTGTTGATTATTGGCTTGGGAATGTCTATTCCGTTGATCATTTTTGGTAGCGCCATGCTGTTGAAGGTGATGGAGCGTTTCCCAATCATTATTACTTTGGGTGCTGGCCTTTTAGGTTTGTTGGCTGGCGGTATGTTGGTGGATGATCCTGCGATCAAAGACAGCATTCAGGCTGCATTAGGTGATGCCAAGCTTGCTTTTGAGGTTATTGGTGTCGCTATTGTAATTTTGGCGGGCACTTATCTTAAGAAGAAGAACGCTGCAAAAGCGCATTGATTTTCTTACGGATGAATCAGAAAAGCCGGCCTTCACAGCCGGCTTTTTCATTTGTAACTGCCCTTGAATGCAAAAGGCGTAGACTGGATCATGAGGTATTTCACCTTAGGAGCCAGAATATATGCAAAGCATTAGTAGCCAATTTGAAAATCTCAAAACCCCTCAAGATCAAAATCTAGAATCTGGATTTACTTTGATCGAGGTGATGGTTGTCGTGGCCATTATTGGTATCTTAGTTGCGGTAGCGGTACCTCAATATCAAGATTACATCGCTCGAAGTCGCGTTGTGGAAGGTATGAATTTGTCATCCAGCGCTAAGCTCGCCGTAACGGAGGCTTTTGCAAGTCGTGGAACTGTATCAATGGATGATGCAACTAGTGGGGCTTTCACTTTTACGCCAACTCGTAGTGTTAAGTTAATAGAAATCACACCATCTGGCGCTATTGCAATTGACTATCAAGTAAGCGTGGCTCCAGAGGGTAAAAATACCCTCCATTTAGTTCCCACCAATGAACCTGATGCAAATGCACCTAGGGCATTAGATCTATCAAAGCCAGAAGGTTCAACTTGGGCGGGTGGTTGGTCTTGTCGATCAACTGAAACCAATTTATTGCCGCAATTATTGCCTTCAGAGTGCCGCATTACTAGGTAAAGCCTTTCTACCTTCAATGTATCCTATGGGCTATGTCTGATATCAATACCTCATGGATGTAGCATGCTGAAAAATTCCTCTTGGAGATCGGAAGATAGAGATGCATTTTTGGATATTGCCAAAGGATTGGCAATCATCCTGGTCGTATTGGGCCATGTGATTCAGGGTAGCGCTCAAAACTTTGATGAGCTCATTGGGTTTAGAGTGATCTACTCGTTTCACATGCCCTTATTCGTATTTTTATCGGGCGCTGTTGCTGCAATCGCCTTTAAGCCCGAGAGGGTGGAGCAGGGCTTTAAGGCTAGCTTGCTACTAGCAAAGTCGAAGATATTTAAAGCGGTGATTCGATTGTTGCTCCCCTTTATTTCTTGGTGCGCAATCAATCAACTCATATACCACCATAGCAGTGATGTCTTATCAGCTCTGGTACTAGCTTTTAGGCGACCAGACACAGCACTCTGGTTTTTGCTGGCCATTTTTTATTGCATCATGCTAACTTGCGTTTTCGATATTCTCTTATCAGCGATCTATCTGATGTCTCAAAAGGTGGGCTTGAATGACATTGCTGAGTTGCTCTCAGACGGGCGCATTCAAATTCTCGTGATGATTGTGCTCTGGTTGTTGATTAGGGAGCATACACCTAGGGGTGCTGGGGTCAGCCTATTGCGACCATACTTCCTTTACTACTTGCTCGGTATGGGTTTTTATCGTTACCTATATCCCAACATGTCTACTTGGAAATATTTAGTGTCATGTGGATTGTTTTTAGCGCTCATTCCATTTTGGTCGAGAACTGCGCCAAATAATTTTGTAGACCCTATGGGCCTAACTTTTATTGGTGCAAAGTTTTTATATTTCTACGCTGGGTTGGTAGCAATTACTGGAGCATTTGCAATATTGAGTCTTGCAAAATGGGTTTCATTGAGGAAAAAAGGCATTGCACAGAACTTTTTAATTTTATGCGGTCAGTTATCGCTGGGCATATATGCGATCCACTACTTTTTCCTGAGCTACTCACCCAAGGTCTTGGCCCCATTGCTTCTTAGTGTTGGGCTGTCATATGGAATTAATCGAATCCCAGTATTAAGAACAATTTTATTGGGAGAAAAATAGAGGCTGTTAGCTATGCTAAAAGTTGCATGCTCTTGAAGCTACTAAGGTTAGCGTTTACTTTCCTGCTTCCCAAGCACCACTCTTTTCTAAGAGTTTGATATCACCCATGACCATGCCACGATCTACTGCTTTGCACATATCGTAGATTGTGAGTAGGGCAACTTGAACTGCGGTGGGAAGCCCAGTAAAAACAACGAACTAAGAAAAATTAAAAGTCAAAGAGTCGAACTCTGCTTAGTTAAATTAACAAACTAGTGGGACCAAATTGGGTCTCGAAAAAGTAGAACAAGAGTTGTATGAGACTGAATCTATAAGCATATTAGCTAAGCGCAAATCGATGTTTATGATGGCTCAGTAGGACGCATGCCATCCGAATACTAGATGGGCTGATACCCCTTTACGCTTTTCTAGAAGCTGTCCGTACCATACCCCTAGCCCATATTTTTTAAAAAGGGTCCCATCCAGATAACCCCTTTACCTTGATTTTTTTAAGCGATTTGGTGTTTATATTATTTATGGATGATAAAAGGTTGTTGTATAAATAAGCAATTTTCATAACTACTTATGTCAAAAGCACACTCTCTTACTTAATTGCACTCTAAATACCGCCCAGATATAGATGGATAAAGAGCTATTTTAGTTTTTATTTGCTTGATTCCATTTTGGTCACGAACTGCAGAGTTTTATTATTCTAGTTTTATCGATTTTCCATGTGAAGCCCGATATTTTTATATGGGTATTGTCGCAATTTCAGGGGCGTATATTGTTCTTGGTTTTGCGAGAGCAAATACCTCTTCTAATATTAGAGTTTCAAAAAAATTTCTTATGTTTTTGCAGGCAAATTTCGCTAGAGATCTATGCACCCCATTATTTTTTATTGACCTATACGTCAACTATAATTACCCCACTAGCACTAAGTATTGCGATTAGTTTTTTACTAAATAATATTCTAATTGTTTAATCTATATTTTTAGCAGAATCACCATTTTATATAAGAAAATAGAAAGTCAAGCCTTTAGGAGTGCCATTTATTGGCGTTAATGGTAGTCATGCTCAAGATCTGTAAAAAATAGTTTAAGATGATTTGATATTCACCATAAAGTAAATTATGAAATACATACTAATATTAATTACACTTTTCTTGCTTGTTGCTTGTTCCGGTGCCAAAACGAATAACAGTGGTGTTGTAAATGCATTTACTAGCTGGAATGCAAGTTCTCCAAATTCAGCGGTTAATTTTACTGCTGGCAACTCATCCTCAGTGTCTTCTGTAGGCTCCATTTCCCAACAAGATTCAAGCATCTCGGGTTCAATGATTTTTGATGGCGCCAGAAATTTAAATAGCGCAACATTTACTCCATTTGGAGGTACGACAATTACTTTTAGTATTGCAAATGGATCCACAATTTTCTTGGATTCTAGCGGTGGCAATTATTTTCTTAAGGATAAAGCTGGTTCAACCATAGGAATTACACCAAATCCATATTTACAAGGTTTTCAGTATCAAACCTACGGTGCTTGGGGTCCAGCTATTACAAGTGGCTCTGGAGGAGGTTCGGGCACGAGTACATTGACCTCTTCCTATGCCATCAGTATTGGAAGCGCTACGGCAGGAAGCGCTATCCCGGTTGTTGGTTCAGCTACGTTCACAGGAACGGCTGGAGGGTATTATTACGTGTCTGCCTCCCAAACAAATGTCACAAGCGCATCTATGTCTGCAACAGTTAATTTTTCTTCAAGAAGTATTAATTTTTCAACTTCAAATACTAGTACTGTAAACACTGCTACCGGTGGTTATGCTAATGCAGCTTCCCTTAACTTAGCTGGAACTATGAATTATGCAGCAGGCTCCGGAAGATTTTCTGGGCCAGTGACAACCCCTGGCGGCGGCGCTCTTCAAGGAAATCTTTTGGGTGCATTTTATGGCCCCAACGCTAATGAAGTCGGCGGAACTTTTTCCCTAAATTCACCCACAGGAGCAACGTTTGTTGGTGGTTTCGGTGGCAAGCGCTAGTCATTTTTATAAATACTTAAGGGTGCTAATGTTGGCACCCTTTTTTGTTTGTTCCCTTGCAAATGCATTAACTCCTAGGGAGATTCAAGCTCAGTTCAATATAGGCACTTCTCTAATGGAGGAAATGCCGGAAGAAGCGGTTCAAGTATTTCGTAATCTGTATGAGCAATCTTCAACAATTCGCATCCAATTAGAGCTAGCTAGAAGCTTATATTTGGCAGGTCGCCTTGAGGAAGCTAAAGATGAGTTTATTAATATTCTTAACAGGCCCATTCCCATTACAGTTCGAGATAAGGTCGAGTGGTACTTAAGTGAAATCCAAAAAAGACAGACCGCTAAGGTCTATTTAGGCTTATATCAAGACTCTAATCCAGGTTACATCACTAGCGCCAGAACGGTCAGTATTTTTGGGCAGACGCTTTCGTATCAGCCCGCACAAAATACCAATTCAGAAACTGGGCTTGCGGTTGGTGTGGAGGCTGAGCGAGAACTTGTTCCGCAATCGGGTTATTTTTTACAAGCCAACATTAATACTGCAACTTATCAAACCAATGCATTTAATAAGCAAGATTTAGATTTTAGTTTTATTAAACGCTGGCAGGGATATGACTATAAAGATTTGCGGGTTGGTCATGAGACCATGTTTTATGGTGGAACCGTTCTATATAACTATGACTATTTGGCTACCCGTTGGGTCTTTAACCTTCCAAACCAAGACTATTATGGGTTTTTAGTTAAAGGCGGTCCGATAGATTATCCAACCTATAGCTATCTTTCTGGGTCACAAACTCAAGCTCAAATTTTTTATAACCACAATATCACTCGAGATCTAACACTCTACCTAGAAACAGGCGGCGATAAAACTCCGGCATCTCAAAATGCGTATAGTTCATATGGATTTTACGGAACAATTGGCACCCAAATTGCTGATGATTACACCAATATACAGGCCAATTTAAAGGCGTCTCAACTACGAAGAAATTATTGGGACTCTGATCCATTTTGGGGGCAGGTACGTCAAGATCGTGGACAGTTGTATTTTCTCTCTATTACTAAGCGAGATTTTTATATCATGGGCCTAAGGCCAAGTATTGATATAACCTATCAATCAAATAATTCGTCAATCCCATTTTTTACTTACAACAAAATATTTGGTGGAATCTTTTTTAAAAATGTTTACTAGCCAATCATGGAATTTAAAAAGATAAAGCGCATCAATATTTTTATATTGTTGGCAATGTTTTTTTCTAGTGCAGTTGTTGCGCAAGAGTCAGTCAAGGCATTTCAGATGATTGAGACTGAATCAAAAAGTGAAATTTGGGTTAATCCGGGGATGTATTCTGAGCATTTTCAAAAGAATCAAAATTTGAATAGTAATAACTGGGGCTTGGGATTGGAGTACCGATTCTCGACTGTTGCATCAGCAACCATCGGTAACTATAAAAATAGCGATAACGGTCACTCAAAGTATGTTGGGCTCTACTATCAGCCTTTTGCTATAGGCCCAGTGAAGTTGGGGGTTGTCGGGGGAGGGTTTAATGGTTACCAGTCGGTGAATAATGGAGGGTGGTTTCCGGCTATTTTGCCGGCGTTAACAGTTGAGGGGGGTAGATTTGGCGCGAATCTCTTTGTAATCCCAACCGTGGGCGATCGTTTACACGGCGCAATTTCTTTGCAGGTAAAACTGAAGCTTTACGAATAAAGGCGATTAGTACGATTTATTTTATGGCGATTTTGGTTTGCGTCTACTTCCCCGTCTTCCACTCTCCACTCTTGCCGCCACTCTTTTCCAAGAGCTTGATATCACCCATCACCATGCCCCTGTCTACTGCTTTGCACATATCGTAGATTGTGAGTAGGGCAACTTGGACTGCGGTGAGGGCCTCCATTTCAACGCCGGTAGGCCCTGTAGTTTCTGCTCTTACTTGGCAGGTGATACTGTTATCTTGAGGGTTAGTTTGAAACTCTAGGCTAACGTGGGTTAGGGCTAATGGGTGGCAAAGAGGTATCAAGTCGGACGTTCTCTTGGATGCTTGAATGCCGGCAATTCTGGCGATACCCAGGACATCACCCTTTTTATGGGTACCAGCTTCAACCATTTTGAAGGTTGCGGGAAGCATAGTGATCTTGCCGCTAGCTATAGCGATACGGTGGGTGCTGGGCTTATCGCCAACGTTTACCATATGGGCTTGCCCACTGGCATCAAAATGAGTTAGTTTGTTCATGGGATAAGTTTTACCATATAGAGATGCAAGACATAAAGTCAGATCGAAAAATCACTTTTTTGCACCGTACTTTGGCTGTTTGGCTGATGATGGGGTTAACTTTTTCTGGATTTCCTGCTTATTCTGAAACTGGTACAGGAGACGTCTCTGTAGAGGGCAATTCTGCTGCTATTCAGAATATTGGTAGAGCCATGCAATCGCCTGATGCACGTCCGGCCAATGCGCCAACACGAAGCGCTTTGCGCAGCCAGCCAGCAATCGTTTTGCCAGATATGGGTGATCCAGGTGGCGATGCTTTAAGTCGAGTGGATGAGCGTAAATACGGTGAAATGATCATGCGCCAGATTCGTCCCGACTCTGATTATTCAAACGATTTACCTCTTTATGATTTCCTAAATCAGATGGAGCGTCGCTTATTGCAAGCAGCAAAAAAATTACAGCTTGGCGGTGCAAATGAGCAAGGTAGCGGAGCATATGACTTCGAAGTATTTCCCGTTAAGGACAGTAGTATTAATGCGTTTGCATTACCCGGGGGCTTCATTGGATTTCATACGGGATTAATTGTGAGCGCGGAATCCGATTCTGAGATTGCTTCAGTCATGGGGCATGAAACAGGGCACGTATTACAGCGTCATCTAGCTCGTCAGATGGATAAGCAGGCTACAAATACGATGATTGCAATTGCTGGCATGGTGCTTGGTGCACTAGCGATGTCTCGTAATCCTCAGGCGGCAGCGGGCCTTATGCAAGGTGGTCAGGCGGCTGCTATCAGCAATCAACTCTCTTATTCAAGAGATGCAGAGCGTGAAGCTGATCGTATTGGCTTTCAGATTTTGGAGGCTAGCGGATACGATGTAAATGGTGCGCCAGGTTTTTTCCAACGCTTACAAAAATCTACTGGGATTATGGATAAAGGTGTGCCCGCTTATGTGCGTACCCACCCCTTAACAACGGATCGCATTGCGGATATGCAAGATCGGGCGCGGACTGTAGTTGCCCGTAATGTCCCAAGTTCCATTGAGTTTTATTTCATCAAGGCACGAGCGCGTATGGAGCAGGCTGGTAGTTCGAGCGGACTCTATGATTTAAAAAATACTTTTGACAGTTTAAGCAAGCAAGCTCAAATTGGAAAACAGTTAGAAGGTTTTTATGGGTTAGCACTTATCGCTCAACGCCAAGGAAAAATTGATCAAGCTGAATCCAATCTACAGCAGGCGCGCAATTTAGCTCAGAAGGCTAGTGCCCCGGGATCCCCTATTCAGAGGCAGAGTTTGTCATTAGATATCACCACCTCTGAATTGGCTTTGGCTAAGGGTAAAGGTGAAGAGGCCCTACAAATTGCCCAGGCAACGCTACGGGCATACCCACAATCTTATGCAGCGGGTGCGGCAATGATTAATGCCGAATTAAAACTCGGCCGCACTAATGATGCAATTTCTTGGCTAAGGGCACGAACAAGATCTCAGCCCAATGAAATCGTGTGGTGGAATTTATTGTCTAAGTCCTATGATCAAGCTGGGAATGTCCCTATGCGCCATTACGCGCTTGGTGAAAAATACGCTCTTGAAGGGGCTTGGCCCTCAGCAATTGAACAACTTCGCATTGCTCGCTCGGCTGGCGGTGCTGATTATTACCAGGGCTCTAGTATTGATGCGCGTTTGCGTGAAATGCAGAAGCAATATCAAGATGAGCTTAAGGAACAGGGCAAACAAGCTCCTGGTTAAGATTGCGGCGTAGCTTGATAATGAAAGCGCGTAGCTAATTCTTGTGAATGTACCGGGTCTAGTGGGAGCTCTTTTCCTTGCCAGATCCAGGATCCTCCAAAACTACAAGCTTCTTCGCGGAGTTTGGCCAGCTCAGAAAAATAATCTAGATCGTGATCATGTAAAAGGGCAATTGCTTGAGACGCTCCTTTGAGAAACTGACCGTTTTCATTGACGTGGCTATTGCCGTCATAAATCGTTTGATTAACTTTCCCAACAATATAAATATTTCCATTTTCATCGCTTAGAGCTGAACCCGGATCAATGACGTTATGACATTGAGTCAAAAATTCAGTGCCTTGCTCGTTTGGAATGATGCGTGCTATCCATGGGGTGGCATCTAACGTAATAAAGACACGCTGCGGACCATTTTGAAAAAAATACCTTCCGAGTTCATCACATGCGTAGTTGCGAGAAATAAAGTCATTGAGAGCAACGTGTTGAATGACTTGGCCTGGAAGACGATTTTGTTGGGCAAACTCATCGCGCATCCGCCATTGGCCGCGACGATCCAGGGCTAGCCAACCAAAGCAATCAGGCACATTTGGCCACTTCATCAGTGACCGTAGTACTTGATCATCCATAGTGTTTAGTGCAGGCCGTGTGGTGTAGAAGGTGCGTCGAAGGTTTCTTCGGTGGAGTGACTTGCGTGTAAGTGCGCAATACGCCATCCCTGACTATCTTGCAGAAGTACCAGTGTGATATTGAGGAAAAATTCTGCTTCAACTTGATCTGCTCTTAAATGAACAGCCTCGGTAGTGTCATACACGGCAGCGCCAAGTACAGAGTGGCTAATGCATGCGATAGGCTCTAGGAAGAGTGGTTGCTTTGCAAGTAGTCGCTCCAAACCTTCGCGAATTTCTGTATGTCCAGTTAAGCGATGTCCCTCAGGGAGAACGCAAGTAATGGAATCGTCATCCAGCCAAATATCTAAAGCGCTTTGTACGTCACGATGGCTCAATGCATCACGCCATGCCTCGACAACATCATCTGCATTTTGAAAGAGTCTGGCAAGTTTAGGCATGGCTTACTTTTCCTGAGTTAAGACGGTAATGTGTTCAGTGTAGCCAATACCTGTGCTGGCAATATGTCATTTAAGCACTTAAGGTGCCCTAGGGGGCACTCTCTCTTATGGCAGGGGCTGCAAGGTAGGTTTAGCCAAATAACTTGAGCTTTGTCGGACAGTGGTGGCGTATGAGCGGGATCGCTTGACCCAAAAATTGCAACTTGAGGTGTTTTGAGAGCTGCTGCAATATGCATTAAGCCGGAGTCATTGCTGATGACTGCTTTACTCATGCCAATTAGAGCGATTGCTTCATCAAGAGAGGTATCGCCACACCAGTTATGGATATGACCATCTTGTTTGGCTTGAGCCTCGATTTCTTGGGCAAGAGGGCGATCGCTTTTGCTGCCCAAAAGGATGATTTGATTATTTGGGTTATTGGCAACAATGCTTTGCGCCAACTCCGCAAAGTGGCTAGTTGGCCAACGTTTAGTTGGACCATACTCTGCGCCAGGGCACATCACGTAAATATGTGACTCATCAATGCGGGCGGTTTTTAATTTAGCTTGTACCGAGTGATGAGCTGGACTAGATACATTTAACTTTGGTGTGAGATTGACGTTGGTTGGTGAAGCATGCTCACCATTTAAAATCTGACCCAATGCAAGATAGTGTTCAACCATCGGCGGCCGATTTACTTTACTTGGATTATCTAGCGCTACGTTAATTAAGCCAAAGCGCAACTCACCGCGATAGCCAATTCGAAAAGGAATATTAGCAAGCCAAGGAATCAGCGCTGACTTCAAGCTATTGGGCAGAACAAAACACGCCTGATATTTTTTTAGTGCAAGCTTACTGGCCAATTCTTTACGCAAGCCCCATTGCAATTGTTTGTGCTCAAACTTTGCTTCGATGACTTCGTGTATTTCAGAACAAGCGCGATAGATTGGAGCAACCCAAGTGCTGGCTAGGACATCAATTTTTGATTCTGGATATTGTGCTTTGAGAGACGCCAGCAAGGGCTGTGTCATTACTGCATCCCCAATCCAATTTGGGGCGATGATCAGAATACCGTGCATGTAATGTATCCCGACTCAGCGCCTCACCGGGAGGCGCTGATAAGGTTTAGTGACCGTGTGGTTCAGTGCCGGGAATGAGTTTGTACTCTGCGCCGCAATAAGGACACTTCGCTTCACCGGTTTTGGTAATGTCCATGAAAACGCGTGGATGCGAGTTCCAGGCTGGTGTTTTATTGGTGGGGCAATGTAACGGCAAGTCCTTGCCATCCACCATCACAACTTGAGCTTGAGTCATATGCTATTCCTAATTACCGAAGTTACTTTACGTAGGTGAGCCAAGATTTGTATTGATCGTTTCTGCCGTACACCGCATCGAAATATGTCTTCTGAATTTTTTCGGTGATCGGACCACGTTTACCATCACCAATGGTGCGATCGTCCAATTCACGAATTGGGGTTACTTCAGCAGCAGTGCCTGTGAAGAATGCTTCATCAGCTGAATACACTTCATCACGGGTGATACGTTTTTCACGAACCTCATAACCGAGATCCTTTGCAATCTGAATCACGGAGTCACGAGTAATGCCATCTAAGCAAGAAGCTAAGTCTGGGGTGTATACGATGCCATTGCGAACCATAAAGAGGTTTTCGCCGGAGCCTTCAGAAACATAGCCTTCGGTATCAAGCAATAAAGCTTCATCATATCCATTAGCGGTAACTTCTTGATTGGCCAAAATGGAGTTGATGTAGTAGCCAGATGCCTTGGCGCGCACTAAGGAAGAGTTAACAAAGTGGCGGGTAAAAGAGGAGGTTTTCACCCGAATACCCTTATTTAGGCCATCTTCACCCAAATAGGCACCCCATTGCCAGGCTGCGATTGAGGTATGAATGCTGTTCCCTTTTGGGGAGATTCCCAGCTTTTGTGAGCCAATAAAGATGATTGGGCGGATATAGCAGGCTTCTAGCTTATTGCTATTTACCGTGTCGATAATGCCCTTGGTGACCTCTTCAGGGCTATAAGGCATGTTCATTTGGAAGATCTTAGTTCCATTAAACAGGCGCTTTACATGCTCTGGAAGGCGGAAAATGGCGGTTCCTTGGGGGGTTTTGTAGGCGCGAATACCCTCAAACACGCCCATCCCATAGTGCAGGCTATGTGTCAGCACATGAACATTAGCCTCACGCCAAGGAATCAGCTTCCCATCAGTCCAAATAAAGCCATCGCGGTCTGACATCGACATTTTCTTTACCTTTTGTGTCTATTAAGTATTTATAAAAGCGGTTTAAGCAAGGCATCAGGCCAGTAGATATTGGTCTTTTAGCCCAGAATGCATTTAAGTCCTTATTGTAGAGCAGGCAGGGCAGTCTGTCGGCTTGGATCCTTAGGGAAAATGGGTCAGAGCCTTTAGAATGGAGTATTGCCCATAAATCATCTTATTTACCCAAGCTCATGCCG
This sequence comes from Polynucleobacter sp. MWH-Aus1W21, assembly GCF_018687275.1. Taxonomy (NCBI): domain Bacteria; kingdom Pseudomonadati; phylum Pseudomonadota; class Betaproteobacteria; order Burkholderiales; family Burkholderiaceae; genus Polynucleobacter; species Polynucleobacter sp. MWH-Aus1W21. The sequence goes on along the minus strand of NZ_CP061287.1, from coordinate 1,872,371 downwards.
GAATCCTTATTTAAAGTTAAGCGTTTAAGCGAATTAGCCCAGTCAGGTCAATTAAAGGGTAAGCGGGTTTTAATCCGCGCCGATCTGAATGTCCCTCAGGACGAGGCTGGAAATATTACTGAAGACACTCGAATTCGGGCATCAATGCCGGCTGTGCAAATGTGTTTGGATGCTGGCGCAGCGGTGATGGTGACTTCTCATTTGGGTCGCCCAACAGAGGGTGAATTCAAACCAGAAGATAGTTTGGCACCTGTCGCTGATCGGATTGCAAGTTTGCTTAATCGCAAAGTTCCTTTAATCAGCGATTGGGTGAATGGCGGCTTTGAGGTAAATCCAGGCGAGCTGGTATTGCTAGAGAACTGTCGTCTAAACGTTGGTGAAAAAAAGAACAACGACGAACTAGCAAAAAAGATTGCTGCATTGTGTGATGTATATGTCAACGATGCATTTGGAACTGCTCATCGCGCGGAAGCAACCACTCATGGTGTAGCGAAGTTTGCTCCAATAGCTTGTGCTGGTCCTTTGATGGCTGCTGAGTTGGATGCGTTGAGTCGCGCATTAGCAAGTCCAAAACGCCCTTTAGTAGCAATCGTTGCGGGCTCCAAAGTTTCTTCTAAGCTCACCATCCTTAAGGCTTTATCAGAAAAGGTTGACGAGTTGATTGTGGGTGGCGGTATTGCGAATACCTTCATGCTGGCCAAAGGCTTGCCCATCGGTAAATCTCTTGCCGAACCTGATTTGGTTAATGAAGCCAGAGAAATCATGGAGATAATGGAAAAGCGTGGCGCTCATGTTCCTATTCCAGAAGACGTTGTTGTCGCAAATGAACTGTCTCCATTAGCCCGTGCAAACCGCGTACCTGCAGATCAAGTTGCAGAAGACGACATGATTTTGGATATTGGTCCAAAGACTGCGGCTCGTTTATCGATCATGCTTGCTCATGCCGGCACTATTGTTTGGAATGGCCCATTAGGCGTTTTTGAAATCGATCAGTTTGGTGGCGGCACCAAAATGTTGGCCGCAGCAATTGCACACTCCCCAGCTTTCTCTATTGCTGGCGGTGGCGATACTTTGGCAGCTATCGCGAAGTACGGTATTGAGAATCAAGTGGATTACATCTCTACTGGCGGCGGCGCCTTCTTGGAGTTCCTTGAAGGCAAAACCTTGCCAGCCTTTGCAGTACTTGCTGAAAGAGCGAAAGATTAAATATGTTGAGAGCAACAAAGATCATTGCAACCCTAGGGCCTGCCTCAGAAAAGCCTGCAGTGTTGCGTGACATGATTCGTGCCGGAGTCGATGTGGTGCGGATGAATTTCTCACACGGTACTGTGGCTGACCATAAGGCACGTCATGATTTAGTGCGCACCATTTCTGCGGAAGCTGGTAAAGAAGTTGGCATTATGGCTGACTTACAGGGACCCAAAATCCGTGTTGGAAAGTTTGCAGAAAACAAAATTTTGCTCAAAGAGGGCGATAAATTTACTCTTGATATAGCTTGTGAACTTGGTGATCAAACCAAAGTTGGCCTTGATTACAAAGAGCTGCCGGGCGATGTAAAGCCAGGTGATCGTCTTTTGTTAAACGACGGCTTAGTTGTTCTGACAGTTGCGAGCGTGAAGGGCGGAGAGATTTTTACCATTGTTGAGCAGGGTGGACCGCTTTCTAATAACAAAGGTATTAACCGCGCTGGCGGTGGTTTAACTGCCCCCGCTCTGACTGAAAAAGATATTGCGGATTTAGATGCAGCGATTGCCATGGGTGTCGATTTCTTGGCAATTAGCTTTCCAAAGGATGGCGCTGATATGGCGTATGCCCGAAAGTTGGCAGACGCTGCTAGTGCTAAGTACGGTGTTGGAAAAGTGAGAACAATTGCCAAGGTAGAGCGCGCAGAGGCGATTGAACCTGAAGCACTCAAAAGCATCATTGCTGAGAGTGACGGCATTATGGTTGCACGTGGCGACCTTGCTATAGAGGTTGGTAATGCTGCGGTACCTGCATTACAAAAGCGCATGATTGCTTGGGCGCGTGAGGCGGATAAATTTACGATTACCGCTACACAAATGATGGAGTCCATGATTAATGCACCAGTACCAACGCGCGCTGAAGTAAGCGACGTTGCAAACGCAGTATTGGATGGAACCGATGCGGTCATGTTGTCTGCTGAATCGGCTGCGGGTATGTATCCAGTTCAGACCATTAAAGCAATGGCAGAGATTTGTGTGGAAGCTGAGAAATCAGATCGTGTGAAACTCGATACCGACTTTTTGGATCAAACCTTCACTCGCATTGATCAGACGATTGCCCTTGGAGCTCTTTTCACGGCTCATCATTTAAATGCAAATGCCATTGCAGCTTTGACTGACTCAGGTTCAACAGCAATCTGGATGAGTCGTCACAATATTCATGTGCCTATTTTTGCGCTGACCTCTAAGATTGCTACACAACGTGCATTAAGCACTTATCGAAATGTGACTCCAATTGGCTTGGACTACACCAAGGATCGCGACACTGCATTACAAGAAGTGGAAGCATGCTTGAAAAAAGTAGGCGCAGTCAAAATGGGCGATACCGTTGTGTTGACCTCTGGCGAGCCTATGGGTGAGCCTGGTGGAACCAATACTCTCAAGATTATTCATGTGAAGTAATTCACAGCTTTAACTAAACGATTTATTTTTTAAACCTAATTACTATTTATTAAGAGAACATCATGGCTTTAGTATCTTTAAGACAACTCTTGGATCACGCTGCTGAAAATGGTTATGGCCTACCAGCATTTAACGTCAACAACTTAGAGCAAGTGACTGCGATTATGGAGGCCGCGAATGAGGCTGATTCCCCAGTCATCATGCAGGCTTCTGCAGGCGCACGTAAGTACGCTGGTGAAGCGTTCTTGCGTCACCTCATTTCTGCTGCAGTTGAGGCTTATCCACATATTCCTGTAGTGATGCATCAAGACCATGGTCAAAGCCCTGCAGTTTGTATGGCGGCAATTAAGAGTGGCTTTACAAGCGTGATGATGGATGGTTCATTGGAAGCTGACGGTAAAACAGTTGCTAGCTATGAATACAACGTAGATGTTTCTAAAGAGGTGGTGAAGTTCTCTCACTCCATTGGAGTCACGGTTGAGGCTGAGTTGGGTGTTTTAGGCTCACTCGAGACAATGCAAGGTGACAAGGAAGACGGTCATGGGGCTGACGGCAAGATGACTCGTGAACAGTTGCTTACTGACGTTGAGCAAGCAGCCGATTTTGTGAAGGCAACGCAGTGCGATGCTTTGGCAATTGCGATTGGTACTAGCCATGGAGCATATAAGTTCAGCAAGAAGCCTACAGGCGATATTTTGGCAATCGATCGTATTAAAGAAATTCATGCGCGTATTCCAAATACTCATTTGGTGATGCACGGCTCGTCTAGCGTTCCCCAAGAGTTGTTGGCTGAGATTCGTGAGTTTGGAGGCGATATGAAAGAAACTTATGGTGTTCCTGTTGAAGAAATTCAAGAGGGCATTAAGAATGGTGTTCGTAAGATCAATATTGATACCGATATTCGTTTAGCAATGACGGGCGCAATTCGTCGTTACTTTATTGAGAATCCTTCTAAATTTGATCCACGCGATTATTTGAAGCCAGCTCGTGAAGCCGCTAAGAAAGTATGTATTGCACGCTTCCAAGCCTTTGGTTCTGCTGGTCAAGCATCCAAAATTAAGCCAATTTCTTTAGAGAAGATGGCTGAGCTATATAAAAGCGGCAAATTAACTCAAATTGTGAAGTGATTTAAAAATGGCCGCTTTGTACGCAACCTCTATTAAGTCATTGCCTTTGTTATCTAAAGGTAAAGTGCGAGATGTATATGCTTTAGATGATGACAAGTTATTAATGATTACGACTGACCGTCTCTCTGCATTTGATGTGGTGATGGGCGAGCCTATTCCCGAGAAGGGCGTAGTTCTGAATCAAATGGCTAATTTTTGGTTTGATAAGTTAGCTTCTGTTATCTCAAATCATTTAACAGGTATTGATCCGGCTACTGTAGTAGCTCCTGATGAAGTAAATCAAGTGAAAGGTCGCGCAGTGGTAGCTAAACGCTTAAAGCCAATTTTGGTTGAAGCGGTGGTACGTGGCTATTTAGCTGGTAGCGGCTGGAAAGATTACAAAGAAACCGGCAAGGTTTGTGGAATTCCGCTGCCAGCCGGTTTAGAAAATGCTCAAAAATTACCTGAACCTATTTTTACTCCAGCAGCTAAAGCTGAAGTCGGTGAGCATGATGAAAATATTTCATTTGAGAAAGTGATTGAGCTTATTGGTGAAAAATTGGCCAATCAAATTCGTGAAGTAAGTATTCATTTGTATCAAGAGGCTTCTGAATATGCAGCTACTCGTGGGATCATTATTGCGGATACCAAGTTTGAGTTTGGCTTGGATGCCAATGGTCAATTGGTGTTGATGGATGAGATCCTTACTGCTGACTCTTCACGATTCTGGCCGGCTGAGACTTACTATGTTGGATCAAACCCACCTTCTTATGACAAGCAGTTTGTTCGTGATTGGCTCGAAACCGCGATGGTGAATGGCAAGCCGTGGCCTAAAACAGCCCCTGCACCTCAATTGCCGGCGGATGTTATTGAAAAGACTGCGCAGAAGTATCGCGAAGCCTTAACCAGGCTTACTGAGTAAGGTTAACTCGGGGATAATAAGACCCTTGGGGAAAAATTGAAGGTATTTGGAGAGGTAAATGAGCAAGAAGCCAATTGTCGGAATAGTAATGGGGTCCAACTCAGATTGGGACACTATGCAGCACGCCGCTCAAATGCTTGAGCAATTTGGTATCGCTCATGAAGCTAAAGTGCTCTCTGCACACCGCATGCCAGACGATATGTTTCAGTATGCTGAAAATGCACAAGCAAATGGCTTGCAAGCCATTATTGCTGGCGCAGGTGGTGCAGCACATTTACCAGGCATGCTTGCATCCAAAACGATTGTTCCGGTTTATGGTGTGCCAGTAGCTAGCAAATATTTGCGTGGCGAAGATTCGCTATATTCAATCGTGCAGATGCCAAAAGGCATTCCGGTTGCCACTTTTGCAATTGGTGAAGCCGGCGCAGCCAATGCCGCCTTGCATGTCATTGCTGGCTTGGCTTTGCATGATGCTGATTTGGCAAAGCGCTTAGAAGATTTCCGTGCGAAGCAGTCTGATACCGCGCGTTCAATGAATTTGCCGGGATATTAATTACATGGCAGATCGTATGGAACCCATTTTGCCGGGTTCGTATTTAGGAATTTTAGGCGGCGGCCAATTGGGGCGCATGTTTACCCAGGCTGCCCAGGCTATGGGCTATAAAGTTTGTGTTCTAGATCCCGGCTCTGATAGCCCTGCAGGTTCGATTGCTGAAAAATTTATTCAAGCCGATTACACTGACTCTGCTGCCTTAAAAGAAATGGCCGCTCTTTGTCCATCAGTAAGTACTGAGTTTGAGAATGTGCCAGCGCAAGCATTAGATGAATTAGAGGCTTTAGGTGTATTCGTTGCGCCACGTAGTAGTTGCGTTTCTTTGGCGCAGAATCGGGTAGCAGAGAAAAAGTTTCTAGCCACCTGGAAATCCGAAACCAATATTGGCCCAGCACCATACGCCGTTGTTGAGCATGATGCTGATATTTCACATATTCCAGCTGATTTGTTTCCTGGAATATTAAAGACGGCGCGTATGGGCTATGACGGTAAAGGTCAAATTACTGTTTACACGGCAGCGGATTTGCCGGCAGCCTGGGCTGAATTAAGCAAAGTTCCTTGTGTATTAGAAAAGCGCATGGATTTGGATTTTGAAGTGTCTGCCTTAGTTGTGCGCGGATACGATGATGCTGTGGTTGCTTATCCAGTTTCACAAAATATTCACCGCGATGGTATTTTGCACACCTCTACTGTGCCAGCGCCATCATTAAAGCCAGCACAAGAAAAAAAGATTGTAGAAGCGGCAAAGGCACTCATACGAAAGATTGATTACGTGGGCGTACTTTGCGTGGAGTTCTTTGTTCTTAAGAATGGCGATATCGTTGCTAATGAAATCGCGCCTCGTCCACATAACTCTGGCCACTACACGATGGATGCTTGTGTTAGCAGTCAATTTGAGCAACAGGTTAGAGCAATGGCTCGCCTACCTTTGGGTGATACGCGTCAGTTAGCGCCTGTATCAATGCTGAACTTATTGGGTGATCTTTGGTTTGAAGGTAGTGAAGATCAGCCAAAAGAACCTGCCTGGAATCAAGTGCTAGCGCATCCTGATGCTAAATTGCATTTGTATGGAAAGTCCGAACCTCGCATGGGTAGAAAAATGGGTCACATCAATTGCCTGGGCGAAGCTCTCAATGAAGCACGCCAAAATTGCGCAGCCGTTGCTACTGAATTAGGGATCGAGCCCTAGAAATGTCCAGCGACAGTAGCCTGCAGTCTTCTGCAGTAATTAACGAAGCAGTGCAAACCTTGCGTGATGGTGGATTAGTCGCCTTTCCGACCGAGACCGTTTATGGATTAGGCGCGGATGCTAAAAATGCTAAAGCCATTAAGAAGATATTTACCGCTAAGGGTCGCCCCTCGAATCACCCATTAATTGTTCACCTAGCTGCACCTGATAAGTTTGATCAGGCTCAAGTCGATTGGGTGCCAATACTGTCGACTTGGGCAAGAGATGTTTCCGAAGAGGCCTTAAAGCTGCTTAATGCATTTTGGCCAGGACCCCTAACGCTGGTCTTCAAAAAAGATAAAAGCGTGTTGACGGATTTGACTGGCGGCCAAGATACAGTGGCGATTCGTGCACCGTCACATCCTATTGCCCAAGAGCTATTGCGTAAATTTAAGGGCGGCGTTGTAGCGCCATCAGCCAATCGTTTCGGCAAGGTTTCACCGACCAGCGCTTCAGATGTTCGTCATGAATTTGAAGGCATGCTCGATTTGATGATCTTGGATGGGGGCGATTGCGAGGTTGGAATCGAGTCAACCATTATTGATTTATCCGCAGGTGATAAAGCAGTACTTCTCAGGCCAGGCGCAATTACTCCAAGCGAGATCTTTGCTAAGACAGGTGTCAAGGTATATCTGCCTGGTGAGCTAAGGGCAAATGAATTGACGGAAGATCTTCCCAGAGTATCCGGAAGTCTCAAGGCTCATTACGCTCCAACTACGCCTTTGCGCTTGTATGCCTCAGGTCGCGTCTTAGATGCATTAAGCGAATTTCCAGATATTAAATCTCGCGTTGCAGTAGCGGTGTGGGATTCTGACTCTTCCCTGGGTGATGATGGCCACCCATCTGCTCACTTTGAAGAAGTTGAAGTGCCAAGTGATAGTGCTGCTTTTGCAAGCCGCCTATACCGTTCACTGCGCGATTTAGATCAGCAAGGCTGGGATCTGATTTTGTTTCCAGAACCGCCGGCGGGTGAGGAGTGGGATGGCGTGAGAGACCGACTTCAGCGGGCGTGCTTTGGTTCTGGACCATTCTCTAGTAGCCACATCAGTAACTGATCATGTGCTTCAAGACCTCTCCAAGCATTGGGGTGGTTAATAAAAGAAGTCACGGCGTACATCTTTCCTGATTTACTCAAAACGTAACCTGATATTGCACGCACATCTGCTAGTGAGCCAGTCTTAATTCTGACCTCAGGCTTTTTCTTGAGATGTAAAAACTTACGAAGTTGACCTAATAAGCGATTACGCATGGTGCCATCAGTTCCTGCTATTGGGAGACTACTATAGAACACTTCTGCTACAGGAAGATTGCGTGCAGTTAAGAGGAGTTGATTCATTTGCTCCGCTGAGATGGCTTCATTGCGAGATAACCCAGACCCATTTTCTATAACCAAGTCCGTAAAATTCAAACCGTTTTGTTTGAGCCAACTCTGAATTACTAAATCACCATTAGCAGTCGTTGCTGGTTTACCCATCTTTTCTAGGGCAAGCGTTAGCAGAAGTTGACGCGCCATTACATTGTTAGAGTATTTGTTAATGTCTAAAACATCATCAGCTAGTTTGATGCCTTCAAACTGCAGTAAAAGACGAGCAGCAAGCGGGACGCTGCCATCTTTGCCAATAGGGGGCTTGACCCAAGAGCCACCAGCTAACTCCCAGGCTGCTGCAAAGCCTTGCGTTAAGAAGGTATTGGCATCCAAAGCAATAATGTTGAAGTTCACGCCCTTGCAAGAGCTTGGAAAGGCTCCTGAGAAGTGGGCGGTCAAGGCTTGATCAGCATTGCTGATGCCTTCTGGATCTAATTTAAAACTAATATTGCTTTTCCAGTTATCGCAGGGGCGATCTACTAGCTGCATTTGATTCACCACCTTAAGTTGGGATAGAGCAGGGGTGTAGTTGATATCAATAAAGTCAGCTGTACGTGACTTGCCTAATTGAAAAGAGAGGGTGCGGAAGGCGTACAGCAATGGATCTGGCGGAACGTTATAGGCACGTAAAGATTCGCCATCAATCGTGTTATGTTCCATCACGCTTGGCGCATAGGCACTACGATCAAAGAATAAATTACCATCAATTTTTTGAATTCCAAGATTCTGTAAATCTTTCATCATCTTGGCGAGCTCTTCTGGAATGAGTTTTGGATCACCTGTGCCTTGTAAATACAGATTGCCCTCCAAGACTCCTTGACGAATCATTCCGTCGGTATAAATGTTAGTACGCCAACGATATTGAGGCCCCAAAATATCCAAACCCCCTAGGGTGGTTAGCAGCTTCATCGTTGAGGCAGGGTTCATGACTACTTCAGAGCGCCAACCCAATATATTTTTGGCAATATGTTTTCCTGGGCGTCCGGGCTCAATCTCTATCACTGAGATGCTGATGGCTTCTTTAGGGATTTGGTTTCTCTCAAGACTGCTGGATATAGACTTAGGTATATTTAGTGAAGCAGCATTACTAGCGGCAGCACTGAAGCTGGCAAGCCAAAATAGGACTGCCATAAAAACCGGGTAATGAAGAAAATATGAGCGCATTCCTCATAGGATAAACCCACCTTATTAGAAGAGGTGCCTCTTCAAGGTTTAGGATTCTGGTATTTCGACTTATAGCCTGCAATAACATGATTTTGCTGCGTCAGCAATTGAGTGAACTTGTCTATCTTGTGACTCAAATTGCCCTTTTGCTCGAGTTCGATGCAGCCCTGAATAAATGATTTAGCACTAAGCAGCTGGGCGCCACCTTTTACCTTGTGAACTAGGCTACTGAAGGTTGTCTCATCACATTGAATGCTTTCTAGCATCTCAAGAGCTTCATCATGAACCTTCTTAATCTCATTTAATATCACCAAAATCTGACTGGGACTATCCTTCAGTAGGCTTGCAAATGCGTCAAATGAATATTCTTCAGCGCCAACTTTTGAGGTATTTTTTTCAGCAATATCCTGAATTGAGAAATAGCGAGTCAATTCATTTTCTAGAGTCATTAAGCTTAATGGTTTGATTAGAACGCTATTCATACCTGCAGCAAAAAACTGATGTCGTGAATCTAGTGCATAAATATCTGCTGTAACAGCAATGATGACGAGATCATGATGCCCCAGATCGCGAATTCGCTTAGCCAACTCTGAGCCTTGCATTCCTGGGATGGACTGATCAGTTAACAAGAGATCGAAATTAGTATGAGAAATTAAATCTAGAGCGGTATGTGCGTTATCGCAAACGACTACCCCAATTCCAAGCGCCTCTAATTGCAAGGAAATAATTTGCCTGCTAGCGGGATGATCCTCAACTACTAGGGCGCGCAAGGTGCGGTTGGATTTGTTAAGGCATTTGGATACTAACCTTCTTGACTCAGAAGTTCTCCCCTTGATCGGCTCTTGTTCGGACGCAGCAAGGCTGGTGCGAGGGAATGCAACGCAAAAATGAATATTGCTACCAAATCCTGGGGCGCTATCAAAATAAAGTTGACTACCCATTGAGGTGACTAAGTGATTGGTGATGGTTAGACCAAGGCCAGTACCTTTGTGTTGTTCACTAGTGCCCGGAATTTGCTCGAATGCTTGTAATGCAATCTCAATATCTTCAGCTCCCATGCCTACACCAGTATCAACCACTCGAAACTCAATCAACTGTCCCGCATGGTCATCTGCCAAAACGCTGATGGAGAAATAAATCTCTCCATGCTCTGTGAATTTGATGGCATTGCTAATCAAGTTTTGAAGGATTTGCCGCAGACGGAGTGCATCAATCATCAGTACTTGAGCAACTCGGGGGTCTTTTGAGGTATGAAGGCTGAGATTTTGGATCTGCGCAACTGTTGAAAATGCAGAATCAATATCGTCAATGAGTGTGTTGAGGCAGCAAGGTTCTAAATTGAGGGTTAGCTTGCCTGCTTCAATCTTGGAAAGATCTAAAACTTGATTAAGAATTCCTAGGAGTGACTCCGCTGATGAGTGAGCGCTTTTGAGTAATGCCTTTTCATTATTTGGGAGAGGACTGTTTAGCAATAGCTCTTGCACCCCTAAAATAGCATTCATTGGCGTACGAATTTCATGGCTCATCGTCGCTAGAAATGAAGACTTTGCAGCATTCGCTTTTTCGGCAAGCTCTTTAGAATTCATGAGTCTCTCAGTTTGATGAGTATGAAGTTGATTGTTTCTTTTTATGTACCAAAGCATCAAGGCCCCGACCAGCAAGATCGATAAGACGCTAATCCACGTAAGTTGCGGCAAATTGGACTTGGCAGCATACCCCCAGGCTTCACTTGAATGAAGGGCAAACAGATTGCGTGATTCCATGGGGTCTAAGTGATTCAGAAAGCCGCCAAGTACGGCATGCAAAGCCTCGTTCTGATGAGTTACTAGCCAGCGGTATTCAAAGGGTTCTCGGTTATATAGGCCATTTAATTGCAATTCCTGACTGTTAGCTTTCTGAATAATATGTTGCGCTAGGCGAACTGGTAGGACGAGTGCTTCGATATCATTTTTGATTAGATCAAAGACTAATTTCTCAGTATGACTAGAAAGTCTTGATTGCGGGTGAGTGGGTAATGGAGGGTTTTCATAGCCACGATCGAAGTAGGCAATATTGCTTGGTTCCATAGGCGCATTAATTTCTGAGCGCTTTGTCAAAATCGCATCATGACCCCAAAAAATTGCCTCTGATAGGGAGCCAAATTTTAAGTATTCGTCATCCATGGTGGGTGGATCAATAATGAAATCGACTTCTCCATTGGCGAGTTGTTGTAATCCTTCTTGATCACTCTTACGCCATCTAGGCAGAAATTCTTGCTTGGTAAATTCACTGAGCTTAATCAAGATATTGTGAAAAACACCCGCCTCACCCTTGTCATTAAATTCTAGAAAGGGAGCATATTTTTCATGAATGCTAAAACGAACTACAGGATTGGCATCGATCCATCTTTGCTCAACGGGGCTGAGCAAATTTGCATAGGCATTACCTAGGATCCCATTTAGTAGGATGAAGAAAGTAGTGCGGGCGATAGATCGACGCATACTGTTTTAGCTTTCGATGATATTGTTCATACGACAGAACAAGATCAGGTCGGCAATATTGTTTATTCCAAGTTTGTCAAAGACTCTAGTCTTGTAAGTAGCCACCGTTTTATTGCTGATATGCAACATATCGGAAATCTGCTGATTAGTGTTGCCCTTGCCAAGATATTTCATGACCTGTAATTCACGATCAGAAATCAATGCAAGCTTATCGTTGTCACTTAATGAGCTATTGCCATTCTTGCCATGAGTGAAAAAGTTATAACCTTGCGATATAGCAACGCAGGCGGCCAAGATAACATCTGCCCCTGCAGTTTTATTCACAAAACCATGCCCACCTAAAGAGCGTACCCGCCCTCCATATACCGCTTCATCCATACTAGAGAGAACTAACATGCGGACATCGGGATACATAAGGCCAATACGGCGGATCACATCAAACCCATCGGTCTTGGGCATATCCAAATCTAGAATGACCATATTGGGATTCACTTCTTTCATAGATCTGAGGCACTCCTCTCCATTTTGAGCTTGCCCTGCAATCTCAAATAACAACTGGTCTTGCAACATACTCTTAAGGGCCATCAGCATTGCTGGATGGTCATCTACCAACATCACGCGTTTTCTCATTACTTGTCTCCGTTTTGGTTTTGGGGTTGATGAGGGTGAAGCGAAAAAATGGCTTTAGCGATACGGCTATCATTTATTTGAATCATTTGATGACGACTGACTGGCGCCATCATGAGTCCCCCATAAGCATGATCTGCAATGAGTGTTGACGCATTTTCTAAATCTTTTACTAAGCCAATGTTGCTCGCATAAATTTGTGCGGGTGAGTAGGGTGATTGCCTTAAATGAGATAGCACATCACTGCCTAGGTCTTTCTCACGAAGTTTGCTTATATCAATATGCACCCCTTCTATTTGCATTTCAGTAATCCAATGCAACTCCTCGGCACTGCCGCAGAAATTTAACAAATGTAGCAAGACACCTAGTCTTCGCATGCGAAGAAAACCCTCCTTGCAGGAATCCACGATGGCAGGGTCTGGGGTAGATTGAATGCCTATTGCAACCAACCCAACTGGTAGGCGCGAGTTCAAAATCAATTCGCTCATTGCATCTACATAGCTACTTGAGGCTAAGGCGTGAGTTGGCATTGGCAGAATGCCAGGAATAAAGCGACCGCTACGATACCAGTACGAAACGGTATCTAGACCTTCCATAAATAAGCGCAGTAGCTGCATATCTGATGCGGCAAGCAATGGTTTAAATAAGGATCCTGTCAGTTTTGTTCCCTTGCAGTTAAAAATAGGTTCATGGCTAATCGCTTGTCGTTTGGACCAGGATTGATGTTCTTCGAGAGCTTGGCTGCTAAGGCCAAGCCAGGGGTCGCCACAGGCGTCTCGTACTTCGTGGAAGGGCTTGTTCTTCCATGCCTTTACAAGCGTGTACAGCCGGGATTTCGGGCTCATCAGCATTCTCCAATCGGTGACTGTCCAGTCTAGGCAGGACGGATTGGAGCGGTAAGGGCTTTAGGCTGATTTATCTGTAGGAATTAGCCTACCAGCCTGTCCCCATTATAAAAAAGCTAATTCCTTAAGAAATTTATGGAGATCCACCCTTGAAATCTCAGGATTCAGACCTATATAATCAGCACTCCCTACATGCGAGTGCTAAAAAGGTAATTTATCACTAGATTGCCTGAAAACTCCATGTAATGAGATTGTAAAGCATTGATTTATATAGTTTATTTAAATAGTTAACACTTACTAACATAGGAGAAGAGATGAATTTGCGTCCCTTACATGATCGCGTAATCATCAAGCGTCTAGATCAAGAATCAAAAACTGCTTCCGGAATCATCATTCCTGACGCTGCTGCAGAAAAACCTGATCAAGGTGAAGTTTTGGCAGTGGGCCCAGGCAAACGTGATGACAGCGGCAAATTAAACGCACCTGACGTCAAAGTTGGCGATCGCGTTTTGTTTGGCAAATATGCAGGTCAAACAGTAAAAGTTGACAGCGAAGAACTCATCGTGATGCGTGAAGACGACATCATGGCTGTTGTACAGAAGTAATTTCGGTATTTAAGAGAGGAATTTAATCATGGCAGCAAAAGACGTTGTATTTGGAGATAGCGCCCGTACCAAGATGGTCGAAGGCGTAAACATTCTTGCTAATGCAGTGAAAACAACTTTGGGACCAAAAGGTCGCAACGTGGTAATCGAGCGTTCATTCGGTGGACCAACAATCACTAAAGACGGTGTATCTGTTGCAAAAGAAATCGAACTCAAAGACAAGCTCCAGAACATGGGTGCGCAGATGGTTAAGGAAGTAGCTTCCAAAACTGCTGACATCGCTGGTGACGGTACAACCACCGCTACTGTTTTAGCTCAGTCAATCGTTCGAGAAGGTATGAAATATGTAGTTTCAGGCCATAACCCAATGGACTTGAAGCGTGGCATCGATAAGGCTGTTACAGCTGCAATCGAAGAGCTTGCAAAAATTAGCAAGCCTTGCACAACTACTAAAGAAATCGCTCAAGTAGGCTCTATCTCTGCAAACAGCGACCACAGCATTGGTCAGCGCATCGCAGAAGCAATGGAAAAAGTAGGCAAAGAAGGCGTTATCACTGTTGAAGATGGCAAGTCCTTGGAAGACGAGCTTGAAGTGGTTGAAGGTATGCAGTTTGATCGCGGTTACCTCTCCCCATACTTCATCAATCAACCAGAAAAACAAGTTGCCGTATTGGAAAGCCCATACGTTCTCTTGTTTGACAAGAAGATTGCCAATATCCGTGATTTGCTCCCAGTACTCGAGCAAGTAGCAAAATCTGGTCGTCCATTGTTGATCATTGCGGAAGATGTTGAAGGCGAAGCCTTGGCAACTTTGGTTGTGAATAACATCCGCGGCATTATCAAAACCTGTGCTGTTAAGGCTCCTGGTTTCGGTGATCGTCGTAAAGCCATGTTGGAAGACATCGCGATTTTGACTGGCGGTACAGTAATCGCTGAAGAAATCGGCCTCACACTCGAGAAAACAACTCTTGAGCACTTGGGTCAAGCCAAGCGCATCGAAGTGGGCAAAGAAAACACCATCATTATCGACGGTGCTGGCGATGCTAAAGCGATTGAAGCTCGCGTGAAGAACATTCGTGTTCAGATCGAAGAAGCGACTAGCGACTACGATAAAGAGAAATTGCAAGAGCGTGTAGCCAAGTTGGCTGGCGGTGTTGCAGTGATTCGTGTTGGCGCTGCTACTGAAGTAGAAATGAAAGAGAAGAAGGCTCGTGTTGACGACGCATTGCATGCAACTCGTGCAGCTGTTGAAGAAGGTATTGTGCCTGGTGGCGGCGTAGCATTGATTCGTGCAATGCAAGGTATCAAGGGATTGAAAGGCGACAATGCTGATCAAGACGCTGGTATCAGCATCGTATTGCGCGCTATGCAAGAACCATTGCGCACTATCGTTAGCAATGCTGGCGAAGACGCAGGCGTGGTTGTTAATGCTGTTCAAGCAAGCAAAGGTAATAACGGCTACAACGCAGCTACCGGTGAATACGGTGATCTCGTTGCACAAGGTGTTATTGACCCAACTAAGGTAACTAAAACTGCGTTGGTAAATGCAGCTTCTGTTGCCGGCCTCTTGTTGACTACTGATTGCGCAATTTCTGAGGCGCCAAAGGATGAGTCTGCTGGTGGCGGCATGCCTGATATGGGTGGTATGGGCGGCATGGGTGGTATGGGCGGCATGATGTAATAGCTCTACCTCTCCAGTTAGCTTGCTGTAGAAACAAAAACGCCTGGTTCAAAAGACCGGGCGTTTTTTATTTGGTACAGTGAACCCATGAATAAATCATTTGTATTTCTGGCGATTTCTCTTGTGCTGACAATAGGTGAGGCTTGTTCTCAAGCTCCTACCCAACAAACCCCAATCTTTGAAAAAAGCATATCGAACCTGCGTAATCAGCGTTATTGCGAAGTCTTGATTGGTAAGCGCGATTGGCTCAAGCTTGAGGTGAGGGTATTTAATACTCAAGGCCTTAATCTTTGTCCCGAGGCGCAATGGCGTGCGCTGTCTAAAGAGTCGATTGTCAAAGCTTATGACGCTTCGTTTGCCATCTTAAATGGCCCGCGCTATTGGATGATGGATGAAATTCAGGCGGCCGGGAATACCGTCAATGACGTAAAAGAGACGTTTGGTGGCATTGAGATGAATTTGCGGGCAACAGTAAAGTTGAGTTTGCTGAAGCAGTTGATGGGTAGCAAGAATTACACTGCCAATGAAGTTGTCCGCACTACCAACTTTGTCTATAGAGCCGGTAGCACTGTTTATGAATTAACTTCCCCGGCTGGCGATATCTATGTGATGCAATCGTATTCACAAATTGTGAATCCTACGCTCAATATGAAAGATCTGCCAATATTGAGCGAGCAGCTGAAATTACCAGCTGGCTGGATTTACCGTAGTCGAGTGCTTGACCAAGACCTCTCTTTGGTCGCTAATGGCGTTGCATATGTTCTACAAGACAACTTATCCAATAGCTATCAAAGAAGATAATTACTGCAACGACTGTGAAAAGGCTTATTGCAATAGTTTTTGAGTTCTCAATAAGTCAGCATTAAAGGCGTCGTACGGAAATAGCTGATTTGGGAACTCTAGGGCGAAAATGACGTATAGCGCGAAACCCATTAGCCCGAGGTAAATAGCGGTTAAAAACCAATCCTCTTCATTTTTGACGGCCATGGCATAGCCACTTAAAAGCGCGCCAATTGACAGCAAGGTAAATAAGAAGCGCTCAAGAATTGCAGGAGGGTGGTGTCTGGCATTTAGCATGCCATTTTTGAAAACTTCTATCAAGTGATCTGTTTGGGGCCTCAAGATCTTATCAGCCAACTCTTTTGTGCCAGCTGGCGCGCGAGGAATGCTTAGCATCATTAATTCATTGAAGTCATTTATCTTGTGGCCCAGGCGTTCCAAATTTTCATTCAATGCTGTAAATGAAAGTACCCCTTGGTAAATTTCTAGACGATCTGCAAGAATTTCTTTTAGATTATTCCGTACTGCGTTTTGGTCTGCTGTGTTCAGATATTTACTGGACTGATAGATTTGGGTGATAGCATCTGCTTGGGCACGATTAATGCTAATACGTTCATCAAAATGGTCATTAGCACTCGAAAATGTAAATCCTAGAACAAGTGCAGATAAGCCAAAGATAGCTGCTGCCAACGAGTCTCGAACGATTACTTTATCTGAGGTACGTAGGCGGTATTTACCAATGAGCCAGCCAATGCCTAAGAAAATGAGAATTGATACAAGAAAAATGTAGGGAGCAAATCGCACTGCACTAAGGTGACTTTCGATGAAGTAATGCATATTTAGCTCTCGTTCGGTGGTATTGCCTGGTTCAAAGTATATTCAGTGTAATAAAAAACCGCCCGAAGGCGGTTAATTATTTGATAGTCTGAAGGTTAGACTTATTCAACAGCCTTAACCATCTCTTCAACCACTTTCTTCGCATCACCGAAGACCATCATGGTTTTATCCATATAGAAGAGTTCGTTATCTAGGCCAGCATAACCAGCGGCCATTGAGCGCTTGTTAACGATGATGGTTTTAGCTTTAAACGCTTCCAAGATTGGCATACCAAAAATTGGGCTGCCTGGAGTACGTGCCGCTGGGTTAACTACGTCGTTAGCACCAAGCACCAAGACCACGTCAGCTTGACCAAAATCACTGTTGATATCTTCCATCTCGAACACTTGATCGTATGGCACTTCAGCTTCGGCCAAGAGAACGTTCATATGACCAGGCATCCGACCAGCAACTGGGTGAATAGCGTATTTCACAGTCACGCCATGATGAGTTAACTTTTCAGTCAATTCTTTCAGTGCGTGTTGAGCGCGAGCAACCGCTAAGCCATAACCTGGAACAATGATCACAGTGTCAGCGTTTTCCATCAAGAAAGCAGCATCTTCAGGTGAGCCTGTTTTGTAGTTCTTAGGCCCGCCGTCATCGCCACCACCCGCAGCAGCTTCAGCACCAAAGCCGCCGAGCAACACAGCCAGAATTGAGCGATTCATCGCCTTACACATGATGTAGGACAGAATGGCGCCAGATGAACCTACGCAAGCACCCGCAATAATCAATACGGGGTTATTTAAGGTAAAGCCAATACCTGCTGCAGCCCAACCAGAATAACTATTGAGCATCGATACAACCACTGGCATATCGGCACCGCCGATAGGAATGATCAAAGTTACGCCCAATACTAGAGCGACCGCACACATTACTAGGAATGCTTCATGACTACCAGTCATGAAGTACATTACGCCGCCGCCAACCATAGTGATTGCTAGGAGAAGGTTGAGTAAATGTTGTCCAGCAAAAGTAACTGGCTTGCCACTGACCTTACCTGATAACTTACCGAAGGCAATAACCGATGCAGTAAAGGTGATTGCACCGATAAATGCGCCAATAAAGAGCTCAATCTTTTGCGCGCCAGTATGGTCGTGTGCTGGATTGAATACAGCTGCAATCGCGATCAATACAGCTGACAAACCTACGAAGGAGTGCATCAAAGCTACCAACTCTGGCATCTTAGTCATCTGCACACGCTTAGCAGCAATGGTTCCAATAACAGCGCCACCAACGATTGCAGCAATGATTAATGAAAATACAGGCTTGAAGTCTGGGATCATGAATGTCGTGATCACAGCAAGCAACATACCAATCATGCCAAAGGTATTACCTTGGCGTGAAGTGGTTGGTGAAGACAAGCCACGCAAAGCGAGGATGAACAACACCGATGAGATGAGATAAGAAATAGCGGTTATGTTTGACATAGTTTTGGTCTCTATATAGGTCTTGTTCTAGGTTTATTTAGTTCCAGCCGCATCAGCCTTAGGGGCTTTTTTCTTGAACATTTCAAGCATGCGACGGGTGACCATAAAGCCACCAAAAATATTAATTGAGGCGAGGAATACGGCAACGGCACCAATAATGCTGGTCAGGGTAATTTCATCGCCACCAATTACTTCGGTTTGAAGTAATGCGCCAACGATGATGATGCCGGAGATTGCATTAGTTACCGCCATTAAAGGTGTATGCAATGCTGGGGTCACGTTCCAAACTACGTGATAGCCTACAAAAATGGCCAATACAAACACAGTAATGTTTTGAACGGTGAGGATGCTTTGAAAGGCAGCGAGATCCATAATGTTTCCTTAGTATTTTTTACTGTTAGTTTTTGCGAATGGCTTGGCCATCACGACACATTAAACAAGCGGTGACGATATCGTCATCAGTTGGGATCACCAACTTCGCTTCTTTGTCCACAATCAGCTTCATGAAGTCGAGCAAGTTGCGTGAGTAGAGTGCAGATGCATCAGCTGCAACCATGCTGGCTAAATTTGTGTAGCCCACAATCTTCACACCATTCACATCAATTACTTTATCTGCTTGAGTTAAAGGGCAGTTACCAGAACCGTTATCACCTTTGCCTGCAGCTAAGTCGATCACGATTGAGCCTGGTTTCATATTGGCAACGGTGTCGCTATGCAAGAGGACCGGAGGTTTGCGTCCAGGAATCAATGCGGTAGCAATGACGATGTCTGCTTGTTGAGCGCGTTCAGCAACTAAGGCTGCTTGACGCTTCATCCAAGCTTCTGGCATTGGGCGGGCATAGCCACCAACGCCTTGAGCAATTTCACGTTCTTCATCAGTCTCATAAGGAACGTCAACAAACTTGGCGCCTAGAGACTCAATTTGTTCTTTGGCTGCAGGACGAACATCCGATGCTTCAATCACTGCACCAAGGCGTTTTGCAGTAGCAATAGCTTGCAAGCCAGCAACACCAGCACCCAAGATAAGCACGCGAGCTGCTTTAACAGTTCCCGCAGCAGTCATCAGCATTGGCATAAAGCGTTGGTATTCATTCGCAGCAACCATGACGGCTTTATATCCAGCAATGTTAGCTTGAGAAGATAAAACGTCCATGCTTTGTGCACGTGTTGTACGCGGCGCTGCTTCTAATGAGAATGCAGTCACGCCTTGAGCTGCCATTGCAGCAATCATGTCGTTATCAAATGGATCGAGCATGCCTAGGAGAACGGCGCCAGATTTAATTTGCTTAAGTTCAGCTGCCTCAGGCGCACGAACTTTAAGAACAATCTCCGCTCCAAATGCATCTGCTGCGCTACCAATAGTTGCGCCGACAGCTTCATACGCAGTATCGGGTTGACTGGCTTTTACACCGGCGTCTTTTTGAATGACTACGGTATGACCTTGACCGATGAGTTTTTTAACGGTTTCTGGTGTTGCGGCTACTCGAGTTTCCCCAGGCCTTGTTTCCAGTGGCACTCCTATGCGCATGGCATGTCTCCAAAAGCAAAATTTATAAAAAATCTATTTTAGTTAAATAGGGCTCATTGCGCCTATTTACTTACCCCTAAGTCCACTTGCTTGGTTTTTGCCCAAAATCCTGTGAAACCGGGCTAAGACTTCTACAATATGGTCTGTCAGCTTATATTGAATTCTCGCATTTTTTGATGATCCCGCTCAATTCTTCCTCAATCCCGTCCTCTCACACCAAGAAAGTCGTTATTGGCATGTCTGGAGGGGTAGATTCGTCTGTTGCAGCTTGGATGCTCAAGGAGCAAGGCTTTGAAGTTATTGGCCTTTTTATGAAGAATTGGGAGGATGATGACAACGACGAGTACTGTTCTGCTCGCCAGGACTGGCTAGATGTAGTTTCTGTGGCCGATATGATCGGAATTGACGTTGAAGCGGTCAATTTCGCTACTGAATACCGTGAACGTGTATTTGCCGATTTTTTGCGCGAATACGCTGCAGGGCGAACACCCAATCCCGATGTTTTATGTAATGCCGAAATTAAGTTCAAGGCATTCTTAGATCACGCCATGAGTTTGGGTGCGGATGCGATTGCTACTGGACACTATGCACGCGTGCGTCATGAGGGTGGAACAGTCCAGCTATTAAAAGCGGTTGATGCGAGCAAGGACCAAAGTTATTTCTTGCATCGCTTAACGCAGCAGCAATTGGCAAACGTCATGTTTCCGCTGGGAGAAATTCCTAAAACTGAAGTTAGAAAAATTGCTGAGCAAATTGGTTTGCACAATGCAAAGAAAAAGGACTCCACTGGAATTTGTTTTATTGGCGAACGTCCTTTTAGAGAATTCTTAAACCGTTATTTACCACGTGTGCCGGGACTAATTAAAACCCCAGAAGGTAAGACTGTTGGTGAGCATATGGGCTTAGCATTCTTTACCTTGGGTCAGCGCAAAGGCATTGGTTTGGGTGGCAGTCAGGATGGCAATGGTGATGCTTGGTATGTTGCCCGTAAAGACATCCCGAATAACACCCTATACGTAGCTCAAGGCCACGAGCACCCGTGGCTATTGGCTCACAAGCTTTCTGCAATGGACGCTAGCTGGGTATCTGGTGCAGCACCAATATCTGGAAGCTATTCCGCTAAGACGCGTTATCGTCAAGCTGATTCAGCTTGCACTTTAATTGCCGGTAATGATGCGCAAAGTTTTGAATTAAGCTTTCCGGATGCGCAGTGGGCGGTAACACCAGGACAATCAGCCGTTCTCTATGACGGTGAAATTTGTTTAGGCGGTGGAATTATCTCCGCATAAATTTGCCCATCAGATACAAAAAAGCCAATCAGTTTTGATTGGCTTTTTATTTGAGTTGAAGGTTGATTAAGCAGCAGGCGGTACAGTTTCCATAAACGAAGGTCGCTGCAATAATTTCTGATACAAGCGATCTAGGTTGGAATATTGTGTTTGCCATTTCACTTCAGGAAAGCGAAACAGCAAATACCCTATTGCACAACCTACAGCGATATCAGCCAAGGTCATTTGATTGCCGTGACACCATGTGTTTTCACCGAGTTTCTCGGACATTTCACGAAGGGCAGCATCGATCTTGCCCATTTGGCGGTCATACCAAGTTTGGCTTTGTTGCTCCGCCGGGCGCAAGGTACGCTCTAAACGAGCCAAAATACCAGCATCCATAATTCCGTCAGCTAGGGCTTCCCAGGTTTTAACGGCGGCGCGCTCCCGGTTATCGGCAGGAATGAGCTTGCTGACAGGGCTTAGGCCGTCAGCATATTCGGCGATGACGCGGGAGTCGTAGATGGCATCTCCATCGTCAGAAATCAGGCAAGGGACCTTCCCTAGAGGGTTTGTGGCACCTATTTTGGTGTCTGCGGCCCAAACATTCTCTAATTCGAGGTCAACATCGACCTTTTTCTCGTTAAAAACAATGCGTACTTTGCGTACGTAGGGGCTGGTGAGGGATCCGATAAGTTTCATGGGGTCAAGTATAGCCATCCTAATTGGGGTTTGCTGGTCTCCCAAACGCATTAAAATTAGCTTTTATTGACATCTTCAATGCAAAGGCAATATTCGTGAGTCAGCCGCTTTCAACCCTAAATGCTCTTTCACCCCTAGATGGCCGTTATGCCGGAAAACTAGACGCTTTGCGCCCTTGGCTTTCTGAGGCGGCATTTATGCGTCAGCGCGTGTTTGTGGAAATTCATTGGCTTTTGGCTTTAGCTGCTGCTGGTTTGCCTGATGTCCCAAAAATTAATGCTGCTGACGAAGCATTCTTGCTATCTTTGCCTGAGAATTTTTCTGATGCGGATGCGCAGCGTATTAAAGATATTGAAGCGGTTACTAACCATGACGTAAAAGCTGTTGAGTACTTCTTAAAAGAAAAAGTTGCTGGTCGTCCTGATTTGCTTAAGGCTAGTGAGTTCATTCATTTTGCTTGCACCTCTGAAGATATCAATAACACCTCACATGGTTTGATGTTGCGTGGCGCACGTGATGAAGTGCTTTTGCCGCAACTTCGCAAAGTTCTTTCTGTTCTCACTGACTTGGCCCTTGAACACGCTAAGGTTCCACTTCTTTCGCGTACACATGGTCAACCTGCTTCACCCAGCACTCTTGGAAAAGAAATTGCGAATATTGCTAAGCGTTTAGAGCGTGCGATTGATGCAATTGCAGCAGTTCCTCTGCTGGGTAAGATGAACGGTGCGGTTGGCAACTATAACGCCCACTTATCTGCTTACCCTGATTTTGATTGGGAAAATTTTTCTAAAAATGTAGTGGAAAAGCGTTTAGGTTTGACCTTCAATCCATACACCATTCAAATTGAGCCACACGATGGTATGGCGCAGCTCTTTGATGCTATTGCTCGAGCTAATACGATCCTCTTAGATATGGATCGTGACTTCTGGGCTTATATCTCAGTTGGATATTTCAAGCAGCGCACTAAAGCGGGTGAGATTGGTTCATCCACGATGCCGCATAAGGTCAACCCGATTGACTTTGAAAATTCTGAGGGTAACTTGGGTGTTGCCAATGCATTGCTGCGTCACCTTGCTGAAAAATTGCCAATTTCTCGTTGGCAGCGTGACCTAACTGATTCAACCGTTTTGCGCAATTTAGGTCCAGCCTTTGGTCATAGTGTATTAGCTTATGACAGCGCCTTGCGTGGGCTTGGAAAGTTAGAGGTTAATCTCGCGGCGATTGCTGCTGATTTAGATGCTTGTTGGGAAGTTTTAGCTGAGCCGGTACAAACGGTTATGCGCCGTTACGGTATTGAAAATCCTTACGAGCAATTAAAAGAATTGACTCGCGGCAAAGGCATTAATCAAGCTGATTTGCAAACATTTATACGTGGCTTGAAGATTCCTGAAGATGCAAAGGCGCGTCTATTGGAGATGACACCATCTTCTTATTTAGGCAAGGCGGTTGAATTGACCGAACGTCTGAAAAAGTGAGTTTGACTACCAATTCGGAATACGGGGCACGTCCCCGGATCTGGTTTGCTGTTTATCAATTGCTATGGCATCTTTTATTGCCATTGGCTTTTGTTCGATTGGCTTGGCGCGCACGTCATGCCTTTTCGTACCTCCATCACATTCCGGAACGCCTGGGTTTTGGCTACAGCAAGCCAATTACACAGGGAACAATTTGGATTCATGCGGTATCGGTTGGAGAGACTCGTGCTGCCCAACCATTGATTGATGCTTATTTGGCTAGATGTGAATCGATTCTCCTTACCCATATGACGCTGAATGGACGCCGCACTGGTAAGCAGTTATTTGCGAAAGAAATTGCCTCTGGACAAATCCGACAAGTCTATTTGCCATATGACATTTGTTGGGCTGTAGAGCATTTCTTGAAGACCTTTAAGCCAAAGCTTGGCCTATTTATGGAAACCGAAGCCTGGCCAACCGTTGTCTTTCGCTGCAAAGAAATTGGCTTGCCTCTATTTCTGGTTAATGCCCGTTTATCAGAGCGTAGCGCGCGTCGTGTCAGTCATTTTGGTAAAGCGGGGCGCGCATTATTTCAAGCCTTTGCAGGCATCTTGGCTCAAACTGAGTTTGATGCACAACGTTATCGCAGCTTAGACGTAAAGGGTGTGCAGATAGTGGGTAACCTCAAGTTTGATGTTCCCTTGGATCCTGGTCTCGTAGAGCAAGGCAAGGTTTGGCGCCAAGATTTACATGTTAGCCAGCGCTTGATGGTATGTGCAGCTAGTACGCGCGATGGAGAAGAGACTGTCATTCTCAAGGCTTGGAAAGATTTACTTTTAAACCATGCTTTTGCAATTGCCCCCTTACTTTGTCTTGTGCCACGTCATCCAGAGAGATTCTCAGAAGTAGCCGATCAGATTAATAGCGCTGGCTTAAAGTTCCGTAGACGCAGTGAGTGGTCCAATATTCCAAACGATTGTGCTGGCATAGATATTGTCTTGGGCGACTCTATGGGTGAGATGCCGATGTATTACAGTGCCTCTGACTTAGTGTTGATGGGTGGAAGTCTGCTACCTTTTGGGGGTCAAAACCTTATTGAGGCATGTGCGGCAGGGTGCCCTGTTTTATTGGGTGAGCATACTTATAACTTTCAGCAGGCGGCTTTAGATGCAATTGATAGTGGTGCAGCTAAACGAATTAAGGGAGAGCTTCTCTTAACCGAGCCAATTGCTTTAATGGAATCTTTGAAGGAGTTGCTCTTAAATACTGCTGAGCTTAAAAAAATGAGTGATGCAGCTAAGGACTACTTAGTAAAACATCAAGGTGCAACTAATAAAATCTTAGCTGCCCTTGATCAGCAAACTACTTGCTAGCTTAAACCCGTGCCCCGAAGTTAGGGTCATCTTTGCGCGCTTCGTCATCAGGCTTTTTATCACCCTTTACTAAATCTTCACGTGTAACACCAAGCCACATGGCTAATGCTGCAGCAACGAAGACTGAAGAGTAAATACCAAACAAAATACCAATAGTCAGCGCTAAGGCGAAATAGAAGAGTGTTGGGCCGCCGAAAATCAGCATTGCCAAAACCATCATCTCAGTACTGCCGTGGGTAATCACGGTACGACTGATAGTGCTGGTAATGGCGTTATCAATGATTTCACGGGTATTCATCTTGCGGTACTTGCGGAAGTTTTCGCGAATACGGTCAAAGATCACCACGGACTCATTTACGGAGTAGCCCAGAACTGCAAGGACTGCCGCTAACACTGAGAGTGAGAATTCCCATTGGAAGAATGCGAAGAAACCCAGAATAATCACAATATCGTGCAAGTTCGCAATGATGCCTGCAACCGCAAACTTCCACTCAAAGCGGAATGAGAGGTAAACCACAATGCCAATAATTACAAATAGCAATGCCATTAATCCATCTATTGCTAGCTCACGACCAACTTGTGGACCAACAAATTCAACGCGCTGGAGCTTTACACCGGTTGCTGCTGGATCTAGCACTTGCATAACTGCTGTACTTTGATCGGCTGAGGAGATGAGTTTGCCTTCAGCATCTTTTTGTAAAGGCAGGCGAATCATCACGTCGCGTGAACTACCAAAGTTTTGAATTTGGGTATCTGCGTAACCAAGCTTCTCAACTTTTGAGCGAATGGAGTCCAGTGGCGCAGTTTGTGGGTAGCTAACTTCCATCACCGTGCCACCAGTAAATTCGATGGAGAGGTGCAGGCCGTTATGCCAGAGGAAAAAGACAGCTGCTAAAAAGGTAATTAAAGAAATCGCATTGAGTACCAATGCATGGCGCATAAAGGGAATATCTTTTTTGATGCGGAAAAATTCCATGGCTTATTTCTCCTGTGGGCGCCAAACTTGGCCGATAGCGAGTTTTTGAATCTTCTTATGTCTGCCGTACCAAAGATTAACAAGGCCACGTGAGAAGAAGACAGCCGAGAACATTGAAGTCAGAATACCTAAGCAGTGAACTACTGCGAATCCTTTAATAGGGCCAGAGCCAAATGCTAACAAGGCTAGACCAGCTATCAAAGTGGTAACGTTTGAGTCCAGGATGGTTGCCCAGGCTTTATCGAAACCTACAGCAATGGCTGTTTGTGGGGCTGCGCCATTACGCAACTCTTCGCGAATACGTTCGTTAATCAGCACGTTAGAGTCAATCGCCATGCCGAGCGCTAAAGCCATCGCTGCAATACCAGGCAAGGTGAGCGTGGCTTGCAACATGGAAAGTACTGAAATGAGCAAGAGTAGATTGACTGCTAACGCCACAACTGAGAATGTACCAAACAAGAGGTAGTAAGCCATCATAAAGATAGCAATAGCACCAAAACCAATTAAGAGAGACTTAAAGCCCTTCTCAATGTTTTCTGCGCCCAAGCTTGGTCCGATAGTACGTTCTTCAATGATTTCCATTGGCGCCGCTAATGAGCCTGCACGTAATAAGAGGGCTAAGTCATTGGCGCTTTCGGTAGTAGGTTGACCGGTGATCTGGAACTTAGAACCAAATTCACTTTGAATAGTGGCTATCGTGAGTACTTCACCTTTGCCTTTTTCAAACAAGATCATGCCCATTGGTTTGCCAATGTTTTCACGAGTCACTTCTTGCATTACGCGACCACCAGCAGCATCTAAGGAAATATTGACTGCAGGGCGTTGATTTTGATCAAAGCCTGCGCTTGCATCGGTAATGCGATCACCACTAAAGATCACTGATTTTTTGAATACACCCAAACGGTTTTCACCAAAGCGGAAAGTATCCATACCTGGAGGAGGAGTTTCGCCTAGGGCGATAGTGGATATGAGTGGATCAGCTAAGCGTGATTCGAGTGTGGCTGTACGGCCAATAATATCTTTAGCACGCGCTGTATCTTGTACGCCTGGTAGTTGCACCACAATACGCTCAGCACCTTGCTGTTGAATGACTGGTTCTTTAACCGCAAGTTCATTCACGCGTTTATTCAATGTGATGATGTTTTGCTTAACAGCATTATCTTGAATTTCTTTTAAGGCAGTAGGCTTAAATTCACCGATAACTTTTGGTGATAGCCCGGTAGGCTTTACTTGCCAAATCAATTCCGGTTGCGCTGTCATTAATACAGAGCGAGCCGCCTCAGCATCAGCGGTGCTGCCAAAGCTGATGGAAATGAAGTCAGCACCACGCTCGATGCCTTGATGACGAATGTTTTTGTCGCGTAATTGGCTGCGAATATCCGTTGCTAAAGAAGTAACTTTCTTCTGAACTGCGCCTTTCATGTCGACTTGTAGAAGGAAGTACACGCCACCACGTAAGTCAAGTCCTAAAGGCATTGGCAATGCATTGATTGCATTAAGCCACCCCGGTGTATTGGAAAGCAAATTTAATGCAACGGTATAGTTCGGATCATTTTGATCATTATTCAATTTTTGCTGCAAGAGATCGCGTGCACGCAATTGAATATCAGTGTTATTAAAGCGAACCTTGATTGAGCCTACATTACCAGCGACTTCAAAGAAGATGCCGGTGTTACCAATGCTCGCTTCAGTCAGAATTTTTTCAACACGAGCCTGTGTTGCCAAATCAACCTTGATGGTTGGTTTGGCAGACGAGACTTGAACCGCTGGAGCCTCACCATAGAAATTGGGTAATGAATATAGTCCGCCAATTAGTAATGCAATAGCGATAACTAGATATTTCCAGAGAGGGTAGCGATTCATATTGAGATACTTTTAAACAAACAAATTAAGTGGATGCATTAAGCAGACTTCAGTGTGCCTTTTGGCAATACTGTAGTGATAGCGCCCTTTTGCATTTGCACTTCAGTGCCAGCAGAAATTTCAACAGTCACTACTTGGTCCTTGAGTGCTGTTACTTTGCCCATAATGCCGCCAACAGTAACCACTTCATCGCCAACGCCCAATGATTCGAGCATTGCTTTAGTTTCTTTTTGACGCTTCATTTGTGGGCGAATCATGATGAAGTACAGAACTGCAAACATCAAAATCAAAGGGAGGAAGCTCATCAAGCCACCGGAATCTGCGCCCGCTGCAGGAGCTTGGGCAAAAGCATTACTAATCCACATACAAAACCTCCATTAATTACCAATTAAAAACTACTGAGTTTTTCGACCTTTAAGCCTGAGGCCGTAACCCGCAATTCTAAACTGTGTGGGGCTTTGGAGGTGATTTGAAGGGGGTTGAGCCCCCTGTAGGGCTATTAGTCCTGTCCAGGCTCTACGCCGCGCTGGCGATTACTGTGAAATTCCTCACGATAGGCGCTAAAGCGGTCCTTGCTGAGTGCCTCGCGGACCTCAGTCATAAGTTGCAGGTAGTAGGACAGGTTGTGGATGGTATTGAGTTGTGACCCCAGGATCTCATTCGCCTTTTGGAGGTGATTTAAGTAGGATCTAGTGAAGTTTTGGCAGGTATAGCAGGCGCAGGTTGGGTCCACAGGGCGATCATCGTCCTTATACCCAGAATTACGGAGTTTTAGGTCTCCAAAACGGGTAAAAAGCCAGCCATTACGAGCATTGCGGGTAGGCATCACGCAATCAAACATATCAATACCCAAGCTGACACCCAAAATCAGGTCTTCTGGAGTGCCTACGCCCATCAAGTAGTGAGGCATATTTTCCGGCAGTTTGGGTGCAGTGAAATTGAGAATTCGCTCAAATTCGGGTTTGGGTTCGCCAACGGAGAGTCCGCCAATTGCAATCCCATCAAACCCTTGCTGGCTAACGGCATCTAGCGAAAATTCACGCAGATTCTCAAACATGCCGCCTTGGACAATGCCAAAGAGACCGTTGCCAGTCTCTAGTTCGCGAAAGCGTTTGAGCGAGCGGTCACCCCAACGAAGGGACATTTCTAGTGAGGCGCGTGCAGTTTTTTCAGAAGTGGGTTGACCCTTAATCTCATAAGGAGTGCACTCATCAAACTGCATAGCGATATCGCTATTAAGCACCGCTTGAATTTCCATCGACACTTCTGGGGACATAAATAATTTGTCGCCATTAATCGGCGAGGCAAATGTGACGCCCGCTTCAGAGATCTTGCGTAATGCACCCAAGCTAAATACCTGAAAGCCACCAGAGTCAGTCAGGATTGGTTTATCCCATCCCATGAAGCGATGAAGGCCACCATGTTTTTTGATGACATCTAACCCCGGCCTTAACCAAAGGTGAAAAGTGTTTCCTAAAATGATTTGTGCTTTAGCTTCATTCAAATCACGAGGCGTCATGGCCTTCACCGTACCATATGTGCCAACAGGCATGAAGATCGGCGTTTGCACGCTACCGTGCGGAAGATCAAGCTGACCAAGTCGCGCTGGGCTCTGGGAGTCACGCGCCAAGATATTGAAGTGAACTGGTTTGGTCATATTTTTGTATTCTCGAGTCGGCAAAGAAACATCGCATCTCCATAGCTGAAGAAACGATATTTCTGTGAAATAGCATGTTGATAGGCGGCACGAATGTTATCCACTCCTGCTAAAGCACTAACTAACATTAATAAAGTAGATTTTGGCAGATGAAAGTTAGTGAGCAAACAATTCACGGTTTTAAATTGATAGCCGGGGGTAATAAAGAGATTGGTTTCCCCGCTGCTTTGTCCGCTTGCCGCTTGACTCTCTAAGGCTCGAAGGCTGGTGGTACCTACAGCAATCACTCTGCCACCATTGTTCTTGGTGGTCTCAATTGCCTCTAAAGTTTCATTTGGAATGGAGTACCACTCATAGTGCATCTTGTGTTTTGAGAGATTTTCTTCTCGTACCGGAGTAAATGTTCCTGCGCCAACATGCAATGTAACGGTTGCTTGATTTACACCCAAATCTTTGATCTTGTGCAAAATCGCCTCATCAAAATGCAGGCCTGCTGTTGGGGCTGCAACTGCGCCTGGGTTTTTAGCTACTACCGTTTGATAGCGCTGCGCATCCTCACCATCTGGTTGATGTTCGATGTAAGGGGGTAGAGGAAGTTCACCAAAGCGCTCAAGTAAAGAGAAGACATTCTCAGGAAAGCGGACTTCATAGAAACGCCCTTCATATCCAATCATCTCTACTGGAAATGTTTCGCCTGATTTATTGTGAATATGAACTATGCTGCCAGTCTTTGGCACCTTAGAAGCTCTAATTTGTACCCAAGCCTGCATTTCGCCGCTAATGCGTTCGATCAGGAGCTCAACATTGCCACCAGTCTCCTTTTTGCCATGCAATCGAGCAGGAATGACCTTGGTGTCATTGAAGACTAATAAGTCCCCAGGCTGAACAAGACTAAGAATGTCCTTAAACTGTCGATCTACCAATTGAACGTGATTTGGCCCATCAGCCCTGACCTCCAAGAGGCGGCTATCGGTTCTATTCGCCAAGGGATGCTGGGCGATTAGTTCGGCGGGAAGTTCGTAATTGAAGTCAGAAAGTTGCATAGCATTACCATCAGGTATTAGATTTTAACGATGACTACTAAACAAGCGCCAAGCACACTCCAAAAAATGGGTTTAGACAGCCCTATGGCGCTTGCTTTGCACTTGCCATCCCGTTATGAGGATGAGACGGAGTTACTCACCATTGAGGAAGCTATTGCCTTGGGTAGGTTTGCCTCAGCCCAGACCCAGGGTATCGTGATTCGCAATCAAGTCTTATTTCGTCCAAGAAGACAGATGATTGTCACTATTGAGGATGAGACCGAGAGTCTGAATCTGCGCTTTCTTAATTTCTATCCCAGCCAGCAAAAACAGATGGCGGTCGGCGTCCATGTTCGAGTGCGTGGCGAGGTGCGAGATGGTTTCCAAGGCTCGGAGATGGTTCACCCGACTGTACGCGCTGTAGCTCCAGATGCGCCGTTACCAAATAGCCTTACTCCAGTCTATCCAGCAAGCGTTGGTGTATCACAGGCTGTTATTCGTAAAGCAGTTTCACAAGCTTTGCGCGACCCGAGTTTGCAAGAGAGCTTGGCAGAATTCTTGCCTAAAAAACTGATGGCAGAGCTATTGCCCAGTAATGATTGGCCCAGTTTGCAATCTGCAATTACCTATTTGCATCAGCCTCCCGCTGACGCCAATACTCAATCATTGTTAGAGCGGACGCATCCCGCCTGGCGCAGGGTGCAATTTGAAGAGTTGCTGGCTCAGCAAATTTCTTTAAAGCGAGCGCACGCGATTCGTCGCGAACGAAATGCACCAAGCTTTGCAAAAGCTCGGGATGAGGGTCAAGATAAAGCTAGAGTGCAATCACTTGAAGAAGGCTTGCTAAAAGTATTACCTTTTAAATTAACGAATGCGCAAGATCGCGTTTGGTCAGAAATTAGTAAGGATCTCTCTAAGTCGTTTCCTATGAATCGCCTACTTCAAGGGGATGTCGGTAGTGGTAAGACGGTAGTGGCCGCCCTGGCTGCAGCGCGGATTATGGATCATGGTTATCAAGCTGCCATCATGGCGCCTACAGAGATTTTGGCTGAGCAACATTACCTAAAGATGAAGGAATGGTTTGAGCCTTTGGGGGTAAAAATTGCTTGGTTATCAGGTAGCCTAAAAGCTAAAGAGAAACGACTGGCGCAAGAGGTGATTGAGAATGGGCAAGCTCAACTCATTATTGGTACACATGCGCTTATCCAAGAAAGCGTGAGCTTTGCCAAGCTTGGCTTGGCAGTCATTGATGAACAGCATCGCTTTGGCGTGAGACAGCGTTTGGAGATTCAGCAGCGGGTTGGATCAGAATTGTTTTACTGTCATCAATTAATGATGTCTGCCACCCCCATTCCAAGAACATTAGCAATGACGTATTACGCTGACCTGGATGTTTCTGTCATTGATGAATTGCCTCCTGGCCGCAAACCAATTGCTACCAAGGTGGTTAAAGCAAGTCGTCGTGATGAAGTGATTGGTGGGCTACATAGCTGGTTATCAAAAGGACTTCAGGCCTATTGGGTTTGTCCGCTTATTGAAGAGTCTGAAGCACTGCAATTACAAACAGCAACAGAAAGCTTTGAGCAGTTGACTCAAGCTTTGCCTGGCTTTAAGGTGGGCTTGGTGCATGGCAGATTAAAAGCAGAAGAAAAAGCGGCAGTGATGGCCGCCTTTAAAGCAAATGAAATTCAACTATTGGTCGCCACTACGGTGATTGAGGTGGGAGTTGATGTGCCTAACGCCGCATTAATGGTGATTGAGCATGCGGAGCGTTTTGGTTATGCCCAGATTCATCAATTACGCGGGCGCGTTGGTAGGGGGTCGGCAGATTCAGTCTGTATCTTAATGTATGCAGAGCCGCTTTCGATGGCTGCCAAAGAGCGTTTGCAAACTTTGCGCGAGACCTCAGATGGATTTGTGATTGCCGAACGTGATTTATCGCTACGCGGCCCCGGGGAGTTGCTCGGCGCCAAGCAGTCAGGCGATGCTATGTTGCGCTTTGTAGATCTCCAACGCGATGCCTGGTTAATTGAGCTAGCGCAGCAGGCAGCTGACCGTTTGCTTGCCGAGCATGCAGATCTGGTGGAGCGCCACCTAGAGCGCTGGCTAGGATCTCGTGCAGAGTTTCTAAAAGCTTGATAATTACTTCATGAGCTTAAAAGAGCGTTTCATTTCTTATGGGTATTTAATTAGGTTAGATAAACCTATTGGCACTCTATTGCTGTTGTGGCCTACGCTCTGGGCTCTCTGGTTAGCCAGTAGTGGTACCCCTGATTTATCTATCTTGTTGATCTTTATTCTGGGTACGTTTCTCATGCGTAGTGCAGGTTGCGCTATTAACGACTATGCGGATCGTGACTTTGATCGTCACGTAAAAAGAACCCAAGGACGCCCCGTTACAAGTGGAAAAATTTCTGGGAAAGAGGCAGTGGCTGTAGCAGGTGCGCTAGCTTTCATCGCTTTTTTACTGATCCAACCTCTGAATACATTTACAAAGCAACTGTCAATTCTTGCACTACTAGTAGCCTTTATCTATCCCTTCACCAAGCGTTTCTTTGCGATGCCTCAAGCAGTCTTGGGAATAGCTTTTGGCTTTGGTATCCCAATGGCCTATGCAGCCATCCTCGATTTCATTCCTTTAGAGGCTTGGTTTCTGTTTATTGGTAATATCTTCTGGGCAATTGCTTATGACACCGCATATGCCATGGTCGATCGTGATGATGACTTGCGCTTAGGTCTCAGAACCTCAGCTATCACTTTCGGTCAGTACGATGTTATTGCAATTGCAATAAGTTACGGGATGCTTTTTCTGAGTCAATTGTGGGTAGCGCAATTAGCTAATCTCAGTAATTATTTTTTAGTGGGATGGTTCGCAGCATTTGCTTGTGCAATCTATCACCTTAAACTGGTATCAACTCGCAATCGAGAGAATTGCTTTAAAGCATTCCGCCATAACAACTGGTTAGGCGGATTTTTATTTCTAGGAATTGTGTTGGGATTGAGTATTCACTAATTCTTGCCGAGTTCATCACCCATAGCTTTGCCACGTTGACTCGCTGCATCAATTGCTTTTTCCAAAATCTCGTGCCAGCCTTGTTGCTTCATCACATCTAAGGCTGCTGCAGTAGTGCCACCTTTTGAGGTTACTTTCTCTCGCAAAACTCCAGCATGCTCATCGGAGTTATGAGCTAGTTGCGTAGCGCCTTCAAGGGTCGCATAGGCAAGTTTGCGTGCCGTTGCTGTATCAAGACCTAGTTTCTCACCAGCAGATTGCATTGCTTCAAGAAATGCAAAAACATATGCGGGGCCACTTCCGGATACGGCGGTGACTGCATCCATCAGTTTTTCTTCAGACACCCATACCGCTTGACCTACTGCATTGCAAATGGTTTCGGCTAAAGCGCGATCAGCTTGATCAACTGCTGTATCTGCAAAGAGTCCAGTGATGCCTTTGCCAATTAATGCGGGGGTATTTGGCATGGCACGAACACAGCGTGTGTGATCCAGCCAACGACTCATGTCTTTTAGGCGAATGCCGGCAGCAATGCTAAGGATCAGTGGACCAGGCGCGCTTGCATGCTTCAGTTTCGCAGCCAACCCCTTTGCAACCACATTAAAGTCCTGGGGCTTAATTGCCATAACCACGACATTATTTTTAGAGAAGTCAAAAGCGATTTGCTCTAAGGCGCCAATACCCTGAACGCCATAGTCTTCATACAACTTTAAAGCCGTTACGGCGTTCGCTTCAACAACGGAAATTTGATTTGGCTCAAATCCGTTCGCTAGGAGGCCGCTAATCAAGGCGCGTCCCATATTGCCGCCACCAATAAATGTGATGTGGGCGTTGCTATTATTTTGTGCAGTTTTATTTGTGCTCATTTGTTAATCTTATCGCGCTTCCCAAAAATGGCTGTGCCAACACGAACCATCGTACTTCCCTCTAAGATTGCCGCTTCTAAATCATCGGACATGCCCATAGAGAGGGTGTCAAAAAACTGGTATCCCAGTTCACCAGCGTGGGCTGCCTGAATCTGTATAAAGCATTCGCGAACAGCGGCAAACGCTTGACGTTGCTGCTCTATGTGTGGGCTAGGTGCAGGAATGGCCATTAAGCCCCTGAGAACTAAATTAGGTAATGAGGTGATGGCATTGCAAAGTGCCTCAACTTCCG
The DNA here is from genome assembly GCF_018687275.1 of Polynucleobacter sp. MWH-Aus1W21. NCBI lineage: Bacteria > Pseudomonadati > Pseudomonadota > Betaproteobacteria > Burkholderiales > Burkholderiaceae > Polynucleobacter > Polynucleobacter sp. MWH-Aus1W21. The sequence goes on along the minus strand of NZ_CP061287.1, from coordinate 1,838,049 downwards.
CCAGTGAGACACCGCTTTTACTATCTTCTTCGCTTACATTAATTTGTGCGCAAACCTGTAATGGCGCTAGATCAGGAAATTCACTTCTTTGGGCAGAAAGACGTTCTGCGATTTTGAGGCGATCAACACTGTGAACCCAATCAAAGTGCTCAGCCACCTCTCTAGTTTTATTGCTTTGTAGTGGCCCAATGAAATGCCAAACTAACCAAGGGCGTAATTTGGCAAGCTTCTGGATTTTTTCAACAGCCTCTTGGACGTAGTTTTCTCCAAAGGCAGACTGACCAGCATGCATGGCTTCTTCTACTGCTGAAGCCGGAAATGTTTTGCTGACAGCTAAGAGTTCAATTTCTTCAGGCTCACGTTTTGCTGCTAGAGCGGCAAGTTCAATCCGCTCCCTGACTTGCATCAAATTAACAACGATGGAATTCATGAGGCCTTAGAAGATCTAGCAATCAACTGATCGACGATCTCGATCCAATGCAGTACCGGAGTGTCCTCTTGCTGGAGATGGGTAATGCAGCCAATATTTCCCGAAACAATCACCTCTGCTCCAGACTCTTCGCATGCAGCATTTAAGTGGGTGAGCTTGTTTTTACGTAGCTGTTCAGAAAGTTCTGGTTGGGTCACCGAGTAGGTGCCTGCAGATCCACAGCAAAGATGACTATCTGCACATAAACGTACGCCAATGCCAATGCTTGAAAGCAGCCCCTCAACTTTGCCACGGATTTGTTGGCCGTGTTGCAAGGTGCAGGGTGGGTGATACACCACGCCCGGTTTAGGGTCGGTGCCTACCAGCTGAAGAAGCTCATTTTGTAACGCAGGAAGAATCTCGGAAATATCCTTAGTTAAATCAGAGATCTTTTTGGCTTTGGCGGCATAGACAGGATCATTTACAAACAGATGTCCATAGTCTTTCACCATCACGCCGCAACCGGATGCTGTCATCACAATCGCTTCTACGCCACTCTCCACTAAAGGCCACCAAGCATCAATATTTTGCTTGGCATTATCGAGACCGCCAGCTTGATCATTGAGGTGATATCGCAAAGCTCCGCAACAAGTGGCGCTGGGCGCACTAATCAATTGGATCATCAGTGCATTCAGTACACGTGCTGTTGCTGAATTGATATTTGGCAACATGCCTGGCTGAACGCAGCCTTCTAGCAAAACCATTTTGCGCTGATGCGAAGTTGCAGGTCTTGCGTATGGATCGGTCGAGTTCGCTAATGCTTTGTTAAGGGCCAATGGTATCTTGCGTTTAATACCTCTAGGCATTAATGGACGTACTAAGCGACCCAAGGTCATTGCAGTATTGAATAAAGCTGGCTTGGTTAAGCCTTCTTTGAGGGCCCAGCGAGTTAAGCGTTGAGTGATTGGGCGCTCAGGCGTATTTTCTTCTGCCCATTTGCGGCCAATATCAACCAGGTTGCCGTATTGGACACCGCTAGGGCAAGTGCTTTCACAATTGCGGCAGGTTAAGCAGCGGTCTAAATGTAGGCGAGTCTTTTCAGTAGGAGCTTGTCCTTCAGCCATTTGCTTGATGAGATAGATTCGTCCTCGAGGACCATCTAGCTCATCGCCAAGAAGCTGGTACGTAGGGCAGGTAGCAGTACAAAATCCGCAGTGAACGCATTTGCCCAGAATACGGGCTGCCTCGATACCTTCCGGTGTGTTGGCAAATTGAGGGGCGAGTTGAGTTTGCATAGAAATACTTATGGAAGACGTTTAGTGGCAAATACGCCAGCAGGATCAAAGGCAGATCTCAGGCGCTCTTGTACGGATTCAAGAGCTTTGGAATGAGCTTGCTCTGTGAGTAAGGTAAAGCGCTGATAGGAAGGGTCTACGTTTGCACCCTGTCTAAAGCGAGTTGCATGACCACCATGAGAATTAGCAATGGCTTTGATGGCTGCAAAGGTAGCTTCAGCGCCAGGTGCCTTTATCCAGCGTTGCTGTCCATGCCACTCAAGAATAATTTCATCGTCAGCACCGGAAATTGCAATAGGCCCACAAGCAGCGGGCAGCGCTAAGCGATACAAAGTTTGATCAGTGTCTAAATTGTTAAATGGAGAAAGTTTTTGCTCGCGCAAGTTATTCCAAAAATCTTCAGCAACTTCTGCGTTCAGCTCAGTGGCATTGACTAAGGAGCTCATAAGTGGAATTGCGGCCTTAACTGCAGCTGCAGCTCCTGCGAGACGGAATGTTAGTTCCCCGTCTCCACCTTTAGTTGATCCAATCCAACAGCTAGCAGAAAGTGGGAGTGGCTGGCCCGCCCATTCATTAAGAACTTTTAAAGCATTCTCCTGGGAGATCTGACAGCGTAAGGTCGCTGTAGCTGCAGGCTTAGGCAGCACCTTGACAGAGGCTTCCAGTAAGAGTGCAAGCGTGCCCAGAGATCCGGGCAGCAAACGAGATACGTCATAGCCTGCAACGTTCTTCATGACCTTGCCGCCAAAGGAAAGATCTTGTCCCTTGCCGTCTAGGATGCGGGCGCCCAACACGAAGTCGCGGAAATTGCCAACGGTGATACGGCCAGGACCAGCAAGACCGGCGGCAATGGCACCACCAAAGGTTGCATTCTCACCAAAGTGTGGGGGCTCAAATGCAAGCACCTGATTTTTTTCTTTGAGTGCTGCTTCAATTTCTTTTAGTGGTGTACCTGCACAAGCAGTAATCACTAGCTCTTCTGGTTGGTATTCCAAAATGCCCGAGTAAGAGCGAGTATCTAGCTTGGCATAGTTATTGGGATTGCCGTACCAGGACTTTGTGCCCCCGCCTTCAATGGAGAGAGAGGTTTTATTCTTGGCTGCATTCAGAATCTGCTCGCGGAATGCATCAATTTTTAGATTGGAGTGACTCATTAGAAGCGCTCCAATTCTGGATGAGGTAGCTGACCACTGCTAATGCGCATACGGCCATATTCAGCGCAGCGGTTGAGAGTCGGAATTGCTTTATCTGGGTTGAGTAGTTTCTCTGGATCGAAAGCGCTCTTTACGCCCCAGAACGATTCACGCTCACCTTCACCAAATTGCACGCACATTGAATTAATTTTTTCAATGCCAACACCGTGCTCACCAGTAATAGTGCCGCCAAGCTCAACGCAAGCTTCCAAAATTTCTGTACCAAATTCTTCCGCACGATGCCACTCTTCCTGATCGGCACCATTAAACAAAATCAGGGGGTGCATATTGCCATCGCCAGCATGAAAAACGTTTAAGCATCCAAGCCCATATTTCTCTTCCATGCCTTGGATGCGCTTGAGTAAGGTGGCGATATGACGACGGGGAATAGTGCCATCCATGCAGTAGTAATCAGGGGCTAAGCGACCTGCGGCAGGGAACGCATTCTTACGACCACTCCAGAATTTCAAGCGCTCACTTTCATCTTTGGAGATCTGAATGCCGCTCGCGCCTGCTTGTTCGAGTACTTTAGTCATGCGCTCAATTTCTTCAGCAACTTCTTCTGGAGTGCCATCGGACTCGCATAACAAAATAGCTGCCGCATCTAAGTCATAGCCTGCGTGGACAAATTCCTCTACAGCACGAGTGGTGGCTTTATCCATCATTTCCAGGCCAGCAGGAATAATGCCGGCAGCAATGATGGCAGCAACTGCATTGCCACCTTTTTCGATGTCATCAAAACTTGCCATGATCACGCGAGCTAATTTTGGTTTGGCTACCAATTTCACGGTTACTTCAGTAACGACTGCGAGCATGCCTTCGCTACCCATCATGATTGCTAGCAAATCAAGGCCGGGTGCATCAGGTGCTAAGCCGCCAAATTCTACGATCTCACCATTCATGAGTATTCCGCGGACACGCAGAACGTTGTGTAGGGTGAGCCCATATTTGAGACAGTGCACACCGCCGGAGTTTTCATTCACGTTGCCGCCAATAGAGCAGGCAATTTGCGAAGAAGGGTCTGGCGCGTAATACAAACCAAGATGTGCAACTGCTTCAGAAATGGCAAGATTGCGAACACCAGGCTGAACAACTGCAGTTCGAGTAAATGGATCAATGCTGATAATTTTCTTAAGCTTCGCTAATGACAGCACCAATCCTTGTGAAATGGGCATTGCCCCTCCGGAGAGGCCGGTTCCAGATCCACGAGGCACAACAGGAATTTGCATTGCATAGCAAATCTTCAAAATCTGGGCTGCTTGCTCCTCGGTTTCTGGCAAAGCTACTGCCAAAGGCATTCTTCTATAGGCGGCCAGGCCATCACATTCATAGGGAATAGTGTCTTCTGGTTCCCATAGAAGGGCATGTTCCGGAAGGATTGGCCGCAAAGCCGAAACCAATTTGGACTGAAGGGCGCTAATAGCGGCTAAATCGGGGGGTGGGGTCACCATATTCATATGAATCATTTTAGCCATTTACCTATAATTAAGCTTATGGGAAATCGACTATCAAAAATCGCCACCAGAACAGGTGACGCCGGGATGACTGGCTTAGGTGACGGCAGTCGCGTCGAAAAGGATCATCTGCGCATCTGTGCCATGGGTGATGTCGATGAATTGAACTCAGAAATCGGGGTTTTGATGACTGAGCAGATTCCTGAAGGCATTTCTGCAGAATTAAATGCGCTTTTCCTGCAGGTACAACATGATTTATTTGACCTAGGGGGCGAGCTTTGTATCCCCAACTACAAGTTACTTAATCCGGAGCATGTGGCTCAGCTAGATGTTTGGCTTGAAAAATACAATCAACAACTGCCGCCTTTGACTGAATTCATTCTGCCAGGTGGTACTCGTGCTGCTGCGCAGGCACATGTGTGTCGCACGGTTTGTCGTAGAGCGGAACGTTCGATTGTTCGCTTAGGCTGGGAAGAGCCTTTATATGATTCCCCTAGGCAATATGTGAATCGTTTGTCAGACTTACTCTTTGTACTTGCTCGCATCTTAAATCGTGCAGCTGGTGGATCTGACGTACTTTGGAAGCACGAAAAAAAAGAGACTAAGTAATTTAGTCTCTTTAGTTTTTTTCTTACAAAATTACTTCTGCATTATTTTTTCTTGCTTCTACGTGTTTTAACGGCAGTAGCAAGACGCTCTAATACTTGCACCGAATCATCCCAGTTAATACACGCATCAGTAATGCTGCGACCGTACTCTAATTTACTTGGGTCATCTTTGCCTGGTGTAAATTTCTGAGCACCATCATTTAAATGACTTTCTACCATCACACCAAAAATCTGATGTGAGCCAGATTCAATTTGCTGTGCAACATCATCAGCAACCACGATTTGACGCTCATGCTTCTTGCTTGAGTTGGCATGAGACAAGTCAACCATCAAACTAGCTGGAAGCTTGGCTGCTTCTAGCTCAGAGCAGGCAGCCTGTACAAACTTCGCTTCATAGTTCGGCTCTTTACCACCACGCAAAATGACGTGGCAATCTTTATTACCTTTGGTTTCCACAACAGAAACTTGACCATTTTTATGCACAGACAAGAAGTGATGTGGGCGACCTGCTGCTTGAATAGCATCGGTAGCGATCTTGATGTTGCCATCGGTACCATTTTTAAAGCCGATAGGTGCAGATAGTCCTGAAGCGAGTTCGCGATGCACTTGACTTTCTGTCGTGCGTGCACCGATTGCTCCCCATGAAATCAGATCAGCAATATATTGCGGAGAGATAACATCTAGGAATTCGCTACCTGCAGGCATGCCTAAGCGATTAATTTCCATGAGCACTTGGCGGGCAAGACGTAATCCCTCTTCGATGCGATAGCTTTCATCAAGGTACGGGTCATTGATCAAACCTTTCCAGCCAACAGTAGTGCGTGGCTTTTCAAAATACACACGCATCACAATTTCTAGTTCACCAGCAAAACGTTCGCGCTCACTTAAAAGACGTTGGCAGTATTCGAGTGCTGCACGTGGATCATGAATAGAGCATGGTCCAATAATGACGAGTAAGCGGTCATCTTTACCGTGAATAATGTCGCGAATCTTTTTGCGAGTTTTGCTGATCAGCGCTTCTGTGGGTGTTCCTGAAATCGGAAAGAAACGAATGAGATGCTCTGGCGGAGGCAGAACAGAAATTTTGTCGATGCGTTGATCGTCAGTATCCGAAGTCTTATCAACGGCGGAGTACCAATTAGCGGGATTTGTATTTTGTTGGCTCATGCGGCTATTTTAAGCCGTAATTTGCCAATATCAGGCAGTTCCGCCCACGGTCAGGCTATCAATCCGGAGGGTGGGTTGCCCAACTCCGACCGGAACGCTCTGACCTTCCTTGCCACAAACCCCGACACCGCCGTCGAGTTTAAGGTCATTTCCGATCATCGAGACCTGTTTTAGCGACTCTGGCCCGCTGCCAATAATCGTGGCACCTTTAACGGGATATTGGATTTTGCCGTTTTCAACCCAGTAGGCTTCTGAGGCCGAGAAAACAAATTTACCGCTGGTGATATCCACTTGGCCACCACCAAAATTGACCGCATACAAACCTCGTTTAATACTGGCCACAATTTCTTGGGGATCGTCTTTACCAGCCAGCATGTAGGTATTGGTCATGCGTGGCATCGGAAGTGAGGCAAAGCTTTCACGGCGACCATTGCCGGTGAGTGGCATATTCATTAAGCGGGCATTCAGACTGTCCTGAATGTAGCCCTTCAAAATACCATCCTCAATTAACGTGGTGCATTGCGTAGGCGTACCTTCATCGTCAATATTTAAAGATCCTCTACGTCCGGATAGGGTGCCATCATCCACTACTGTGACGCCTTTAGCAGCAACACGTTGCCCAATCCGACCGGCAAATGCAGAGGATCCCTTGCGATTAAAGTCACCCTCAAGACCATGACCAACCGCTTCGTGTAAAAGAACGCCAGGCCATCCTGGCCCCATCACCACAGTCATGGGGCCTGCTGGGGCAGGACGTGATTCTAGGTTCACTAAAGCCCCATCAACTGCTTCATCAACATATTGATTGATAAGTTCTTGATCGAAATAGAGGTAGTCATGGCGTGCACCGCCACCGGAAGATCCAGATTCTCGGCGACCATTTTGTTCTGCGATGACATGAACGGAAACACGCACCAATGGGCGAACATCCGCCGCTAATAATCCATCCGCCCTAACCACTAAAACTACATCAAACTCTCCAGCAAGACTTGCCATCACCTGTATGATGCGGGGATCACGCGCTTTGGCGCGTCGTTCAATGCTTTCTAGTAGCGCAATTTTTTCTTTAGGTTGCAGTGAGTCCAAAGGGTTAATGTCTGAATACAGCTTATTGGATACAGGATTAAATAATTTACTTGCAACTGCTTTTTTGCCGCCGGTGGGGCCGATCACTCGAGTTGCTTTTGCTGCCTTACTTAAAGCTTCTAAATTAATTTCATCTGAATAGGCAAAGGCAGTCTTATCGCCATAGATAGCGCGCACTCCAACACCTTGATCAATATTGAAGCTGCCAGATTTAACGATACCCTCCTCAAGACTCCAGCTTTCGCTACGAGTATGCTGAAAATAAAGGTCCGCATCATCAAGACGATGGGTAAAAAGATGGCCAAAGGTGTAATGCAAATCTTGTTCTGATAATCCTGTTGGCTCAAGCAGAATAGATTTGGCTAATTTAATAAGGTCTGCTTGCTTTTTGGCTTTAGTCCAATTTGCAGGAAATAGTGCTTCTGGTGCATTCATGTGATTGGGCAGATCTTTCTTTAAAGCTTGCGATGTGCAAGTGCGGGTAACTTAGAGCGTACCTCGTTTAATTTATCTTTGCACAACACCCCAGAAATAAAGCCTTCCCCTTCAGGGAGATTGGCCAATATCTCGCCCCAAGGATCAATCAACATGCTATTGCCCCAAGTGCGACGTTGGTTTTGATGTTTGCCACCTTGGGCGGAGGCTAGTACATAACTTTGGTTCTCAATGGCTCGGGCGCGTAACAGAATTTCCCAATGGTCTTTTCCGGTGGTGTATGTGAATGCGGCCGGGATGATATGACAATCCACTGGACCTAGAGCGCGATAGAGCTCGGGAAAGCGCAGGTCGTAACAAATACTTAAACCAAAAGTCCAATCATTGCCATCAACTGAAATTTTTAAGACTCCTGGCTCATTTCCAGCCTCAATCGTTTCCGATTCTTGATAGCGCTCAGTTGCCGTTTGAAAGCCAAATAAATGAATTTTGTCGTAGCGAGTGATTTGTTGGCCTGCGGGATCAAATACAAGAGTTGTATTGAGTACTTTATTTGGATCTCTTGCCTCAAGCGGAATGGTGCCGGCAACCAAGTGCAGTTTGTTTTGTTTGGCAATCTGTGAGAGTTGCTCTTGAATGGGGCCGCTACCAATGCTTTCTCGAGCGGAGACTTTATCGCTGTCCTTAAGGCCCATTAAGCAAAAGTATTCAGGTAGAACGGCTAATTGCGCGCCATCCGCTGCTGCTGCTGCGATTAGTCTGCTTGCTGTCGAAAGATTCTCTTGCACACTAGGGGTGGAAACCATCTGAATCGAAGCGACCTTGAGGCACGAAGGATTTGCAGGTGTACTCATAACAAACTAGTTTGCAGTTTTATTGGGAGCACTTGAATTGTTTGGGTTGGATTGTGGTCCACCGAGGTTCTCTGGTTTGCTTTGCTCTTTAAGCAAATCCTTGCTACGAATCGTGTCCAAAGTTTTTGAATCAATTGGCTGACCTTTTTGATCAAGTGGAATTACTTCCGGACTATCCCAAGACCCTTGCACCAAATAATCAGATTGTAGGTTGCGATTGATTTGGCTGGTGATGAGGTACTGCCCAACAAGGGCGCCAAGCCCTACGATTGGGTTGATGGCAAATGCAGCTAAAGAGCCTGCAGTGGCATCTATTGCTGGAAAAATGGTGACGCGTAAATCTTGCATTTGCTTGGGGATATTAATTTGCCCAGTCATAGCAACGCGTGCCTGATCTAAACCCATTGTGAACTGCTTAGTTTGAGCTACACCAGCTTTCATATCGAATGAGGCATCAATAGTATTGAATGGAGTTCCTTTGGTCACAATATTCCCTAAGCTGCCTTTTAGGTCTAAAGTGGCAAATCTAAACAAACTTTGCAAACTCAGAACGTCTAGTAGTTTTGCGCCGCTAGAGTTGACTTCTAAGAGGCGACCTTTTTCCAAATTTAAATTTGCTTTGCCTGCCAGGGTCTCATATTGAGGGTTAAATGGAGATCCGTCCCATTCTGTATTAATTGTCAGCTTGCCTTGGCCGCCCTCTACTGACTTTTGATTGGTCCAGTGACCAATAATCTGGCCCGCATCCTTAATATCCAAATCAATATTTAAGTTAGTGTGTGCGGGGGTATTTTGCGTAGCGCCAACCCAACGACCTGTTGTGGTCGAGTTTCCTTGCGGGTTGCTAAACTGAACAGATTCTATTTCTAGAGTATTTCCAGTGGTCTTAGTTTTAATTTTTACCTGACCAAGCTGAGCTTTGTTCCAATCAAAATCATCAATGGCTAAGTCAAGACTGGGTATCGATCCTGGACCAATCGTATTTTTGGTCGATAGGGTTTTTTGGTTTTGATTCGTAGGAATTTCTGCGCTAATAACCTCTTTGGGAATCTTTAAGCGCACCAGTCGTCCGCTAATTAAGTCGCTACCATCAGATGTTGTGGCTGGTTGATATTGGATGTTGCCAGCAACTTGAGGGGATCCTCTCAGGCGCAGTTGCCAGGCAGTACCTTTATTGCTTGCAGCCAAATTAATATCCTGCCAGATACGATCAAACAAAGTTAATTGTTTTACTTGTGCTGAAACTTGGATATTGCTCGCAGTGTTTGAGTTAGAACTTACCCCAGATTTTTTTCTGTTTTGATTGCTCAAAAATTCTTGCCAGGCATCCGCGTTCAACTCATTGCTAACAATATTTAGCGCAAGGCCCTGTTGAGGGAGGGTAGCGGGTGCGCCAATGCCTACGGCTTGACGAAGAAGGTCATCGCCGGCAATTTCGCCCTGAATAAAGTAGGCATCTCCAATCTTTCCATCCCAAGTGAGGCGACTGGAATTACTTTTTGTTTTAGCAAAGGTTTTAAGGTTTAACTGACCAAGCAACAAAGTGCCAGCCTGTTTTTTTAGGGGTGCGGGTGCAGTGCTACCCCAGTCACGCATGTCGATTTTTAGGCTAGTTTCGCTATTACCCTTGTTGAAATTAATAACACCGTCATACCTAGCCACGCCACTAAGGGAGTGCAAAATAGGGGATGCTTGTACTGCAACATCGTTTGCAAAGTAATCCTTGATAAAGTTTGCAGAAATATTTCCTGCGATGCTGTAGCTTTGGCTGTTTTGGTTAGGTGTTGTGCTCGAAATTTTAATGGAGCCACCAAGAAACTCAGCTGTAATGTCTTCAAACTCGGGATTGACTTCAGTAATGCGAACTTTACCTTTGAGATTTTCAAAAGGAGGTAGGTCGGCCCACTGAAGTCTATTGCCAGGGAGGCTCAGTTGAATATCAGTGTTGGTATCATCATTGCCAGTTAGTGGGATTTTTAGACCAAGGCTTAAATTAATAGGTCCCGCTACCTTTAGATTTTTCTCAAGCTCAGCCTGTTTCTTGCCGATAGGCGAAGTAAATAAATAGTCTAGGAGTTGTGGAGCATCACCCTGAGCTTCACCATTCACCGTCAGGATTAATTGCTTCGCACTGACATTAGGAATCTCTGCATGGAATTTGCTTAGGGCAACTTGCTTGTAGCTTGCTTGATCAATATCTACCGTAAAGTTAGCGTTCTGCATATTAAGAACGCCATTCACCTTATTAACGGCAGGCCATACACCTTGTGCGGGTGATGAGGTGGGTACCGGGCTAAAGGTTGCGCCAATGATTGGTAGGTTAAGGGTGAACTCTCCGTCGCTTGCTTTTGGGAAAGGTATCTTATTAGGGTCGCCCTTAATATGGAGACTTCCTTTATTAATTACTCCTGCATCAAATGCTTTTCTTAAGTAGGTCTTGACTTCGCTGCCAATGCCGACTGGCAAATATCGATAAGCGGTTTGCAGATTAGCTTGTGCAAAGTCCATATCCAATGTCATGAAGTCTGACTTTTTAGCTTCGCCAATGATGTAGTTCAGATTGAGTGTGGTCGAAACATCGGGGTTACTTAGTGCTAACTGTTTTGCATTAATAACCCAGCTACCTTTTTGTTTTGACCAAGAAATTTGACCATTCGCTTTATCTAGTTTTATTTTTGGTTCAACTAATAAATCATTTATCTCTACCCCCAAATTGTTGGATTGGATAGTGAAACTTCCTTTATTTTGGTCAGTAGACAGAAATCCTGATAGGTTCGATACCGAAGGCATGGATTGATTGATGCCGATAAAACTAACATCAATCAGTTTTGCGCTCACATTAAAGCCTAGTTTGCTTGAGTTAAACCAGCCACCGGGAATATTCAGTGCCGATAAAGGAGACTTGCTCTCAGACCAGATAATATCCAAATCTTGCAGTTCTCCATCGGCTTTGGATGCTTTAATCCATTGCTGCACTTTTTTGGAGAGAGGAAGATTGAGGGCAAATAGAGCAATATCTTCCACCAAAATCTTGGGAGATGAAAAACCAAACTCTTTAATTTCTCCATCCCCTGCCGGCGGTCTCCAGCGGAAAGTCATTGGACTTAAATTCTCTAAAGGGCTTGATTTGGGGCTTTCAATATCGCGCCAAGCAAACGTCTTAGTAGTGATGGAAATCATTCCACCATCAGTTTCCTGAGCAAGATTTGTTTCCAATCTGCCAAAGACAATTGCATCTTCATTCTTAGAGCGCTGAATCGTTAAATCATCGGCTGCAAGATAAATATCTCCGCCATCAGGTTTACCGTTATCAATTTTTAATTTCCCCTTTGAGCTGAGTGCTCCCTCTAAGGTATTTAGTGGGATGGAGAATTCTTTCGCAATCTGACCGAGCTGAAGGGTGTTTAAATTCCAGGAGATAGTTCCAATCCAATCACGCCAATTACCTGCTTGTCCAGCGATGTGATGGACCAAATCAATATCTAGCAGAATTGGGCCTTTAGTCCAAGGAGTTGTCGCACTGATTGAGCCTTTATGGCTGCGGATACCGTTGCTAAGGTTAAGACTTTGTATTTCTATTGAAGTGGTTGGCCTCTTTTTGAGTTGATCTTCCCAAAATAATTTGACATCGTTTACTCGAATTTCGTTCTGCGCAAAGAGCCAATTCTCTGCGGAGTAATCATTAGGCTTGCCATCAATAGAGATGCCGGCAATGCTAACAGTGCCTTTGCTGTTGCGTTGGGCATAAATTTCAGCGCCTTCAAAGTTGAGCTCTTGAAAAAACGGCGCGAGATGATAAAAGGATGTCCAACTTAACTGACCATTGATCTTTTGTATAAATAAAAGAGGAGTTGTTTTTTCTGGGCTGTTGAAGCGCAAGCCTTCGATTTCAAAATCAGGCCTAATGCCAGTCCATGAAACATGTAGTGAGTCCATCGATACTTCGGCGCCAATTCTCGCGCTGATGAGTTTTTCAACGGAGACCTTAGATTTTTCAATTTGCGGCCAAATAACAAAACGGACTCCAACATGCACGAGTACAAAAGTGGCCAAAATTACGCCAGCCAAAATCAGGGCACGCTTACGCCAAGCTCGACTCGAACCTTGAGGACGTTTAGCAAGAGCGCTCTTAAGGCGGGGCGGAATAATGTTTTGCAGCATGACCTCTATTATCCGTCAGCCTTAGCTTGATCGCCAAGCTTATGGCAGGGGTTTTCAAGGTCGGATTAAGATGGGGGATGGATGAATTTTCCCGGCAAATCAATTTTTTGGAGCAACATTCGACTTATGCTCGACGTTGGCTCAGTGCTCACCCTGAGTGGGTTCAGTGGCTTGGCATTCAGGGGCAAAAAAAGGTTGATTTACAAGGTATCAAGAATTTACTGGACGAGTGCCAAGGGATCCCTGCATTGACCGATCAGGATGAGGCTGAATGGATGGCCAATTTGCGCTTGGCAAGACAGCGCTTAATGTTATGGGTCGCATTTCGGGATTTAAATGGTTTAGCTGGCTTGGATGAGGTTACCCATGCACTTAGTCATTTTGCCGAATTAGCAGTTTCAGCTTCGATTGCATTTATTCGGGAGGATCTCAAAAATCGTTTTGGGCTTCCTTGGAGTAATACGTCTCAATCTGAAATGCCTCTCATGGTTGTTGGTATGGGTAAATTGGGTGGTCTTGAGTTAAATCTCTCTTCAGACATCGATCTCATATTTTTGTATGAGCATGAGGGTGAGACTACTGGTGGCCCTAAGAGTTTGTCTAATCATGAGTGGTTTACTCGAATGGGTAAGCGCCTAATCAAGTTACTTGCTGAGCACGATGCCAATGGTTTTGTATTCCGTGTAGATATGCGCCTTCGTCCTAATGGCGATTCAGGACCTTTGGTGTGTAGTTTGGAGATGCTGGAGGAGTACCTCTTAGTACAGGGCAGAGAGTGGGAGCGCTACGCCTGGATTAAAGGTAGATTGATTGCGCCGCTACCAGAATCCCCAGACTTCGCCCATTGTCAAAAAGAATTAGATCAACTGATTCGCCCCTTTGTATATCGCAGGCATTTAGATTACGGTGTGATTGCATCCATTCGCGATCTGCATGCGCAAATACAGGCCGAGGCGGAAAAAAGATCTTCTGGTCATCAAGGACGTTCGCGTGACATTAAGTTAGGTCGCGGCGGCATTCGAGAAATTGAATTTTTAGCGCAAATGTTCCAGTTGATGAGGGGTGGCACGGACCCTCGCTTCAGAGTGCGCACCAGCTTGGAGGTGTTGGAGCTTATCAAGCATTGCAATATCCTGCCTGCTCATGACGTGGAGTCACTACAAGCCGCATATATTTTCTTAAGGCGTTTAGAGCACCGCATACAGGTTTGGGACGATCAGCAAACACACTACCTGCCAGAGGATGAAGGTGCGCGTGAGCGCTTGGCTATTTCGATGCAAGGCAAAGATGCCAAGGTGGATGATTTCATGGTCGAGTTAGAGCAACACCAAAATCATGTTGCGCATTTATTCGAAAAAGCCTTCTTGTTGGATGATGGTGTGCGCCTTGAAATAGCACCCTTAGCTATTGGTTGGGTTCCTGATCAAGCATTCTTCCCTGGCTCTTTTGCGCGCTGGCAGGCTTGGGTAGACAGCCCAAAGCAAAAGTTATTACCTGAAAAAAGCCGTTTAATTTTTGACAACTTAATGTGCAAAGCCGCAGAAAGTCTACAAAATGATGGCTCCACTTCAGCCCATGCTGACCAAACGTTGTTGCGTTTCTTTGATTTACTTGAGGCAATTGCTAGGCGTAGTGCTTATCTATCCATTTTGGCTGAGTACCCTAGGGCGCTATCGAATGTATTGGCTTTGCTCAAGGCATCTCAATGGGGTGCGCAATATTTAACGCGCCATCCTCATTTGTTGGATTACTTGTTAAATTCTCAAGCAGAGCGAGCATTAATCGAGGATCCTTCAAAGTGCTGGAGTGAGGTTCGATCCAATCTTAATATGCAGCTTGATGATGTGATGTCTGATGCTGATAGCTCTGAACAGGCTATGGATATTTTGCGAGTGACTCATCACAATGAAACGTTCATTACACTATTAACTGACCTCGGAATTGGCGTTCAACAAGCATTACCGGTCGAGCAGGTAAGCGACCATTTGTCAGCGCTGGCGGATTTGATTCTACAAACCACCTTTGAGCGAGTTTGGCCAAGTGTCGTTAAGAAGTTTGAGTTACCTGCTGATACAAATCCACCTTTTGCTGTTATTTCTTATGGCAAGTTGGGTGGTAAAGAGTTGGGCTACGCATCTGATTTAGACATTATCTTTTTATATCAGGCAGATGAGGCTGATTACGCTGCCCAAGAAATTTATGCTCTGTTAGCAAAGAGAATGATTAACTGGCTTACAGCGTTTACTTCTACTGGCAGTCTATTTGAAATTGATACACGCTTGCGTCCTAATGGATCGGCTGGATTCTTGGTGACCAATGCGGAGGCTTTTAGGAAGTATCAGCTTCGTGAGGGTGACAATGCTGCTTGGGTTTGGGAGCATCAGGCTCTCACGCGCGCACGCTTCTCAGCGGGTAATTTGCTGGTGGGCTCATTCTTTGATTCGGTTCGTTCTGAAGTGTTAAGCCAACAAAGAAACATTGAGCAACTCCGCTCTGAAATCTTAGAGATGCGTCGTAAAGTCCATGCCGGCCACCCTAACGCTAATCCAGAATTTGATTTAAAGCACGACGCTGGCGGCATGGTGGATATTGAATTCATAGTTCAATTCTTGGTGCTTGCCTATGCTCATCAGCATCCAAAATTGATTGGCAATCTTGGCAACATTGCCTTATTGCAGATTGCTGGAGAGATGGGTTTGATTTCCCCTGAAGCTGCGCAATCCGTTGCCGATGCTTATCGCTCGTTGAGGGCGCGCCAGCATCGATTGCGTTTAGATGGGGCCGAAAAAACGCGTGTCGATCTAGATCAAGAGCTTGAGTTCATTGCAGCCAGAAATGCAGTGCAAGCACTTTGGTTGGAAATATTTAAAGCGCCCTCTAATTTGAACTAGAGAACATTATTGATTGATCCAGCTGCTTTAGTTTTGCTCTAATAACTCACGAGCATGACGACGAGTGGTATCAGTAATGGTGGCACCGCCAAGCATTCTGGCCACTTCTTCGACTCGCTCCGCTCTGCCAAGGACTTGCACTTGCGAAACAGTCTTCTCACCACTTTGCGATTTGCTAATTTTGAAGTGATGATTGCCTTGAGCAGCTACCTGAGGTAAATGGGTTACGCATAAGATCTGATGGGACTGACCTAATTGATGCAATAGCTTGCCGACGGTTTCAGCAACTGCTCCACCAATACCGGCATCGACCTCGTCAAATATGAGAGTCGGCGTGAATGAGGCTTTACTGGTAATGACGCTGATAGCTAAGCTGATGCGCGCTAATTCACCACCAGAAGCCACTTTTGCCAGCGAGCGAGGCGTGCTGCCTGCGTGACCAGCCACTAAGAATTCAATTTGCTCCAAGCCGTGCGATCCACCTTCGTTTAGTGGCATCAGAGCAATCTCCAGGCGACCGCCCGCCATAGATAAATCTTGCATTGCGCTAGTCACAAGATCACCCAGCTCTTTTGCAGCCTTGCTACGTTTTTGTGTGAGTTGTTTTGCGAGTTTTAAGTAGGTCGTCTCTTCTTGCTTAACCTGCTCGCGAAGCGCTTCAATATTTTGTGAGGCTGTTAATGCATCCAGTCGCTCTGCTGTCTCGAGCAGAAGCTTTGGCAGATCATCAGTTTCAGTGCGGTATTTACGA
Organism: Polynucleobacter sp. MWH-Aus1W21; assembly: GCF_018687275.1. Classification (NCBI taxonomy): domain Bacteria; kingdom Pseudomonadati; phylum Pseudomonadota; class Betaproteobacteria; order Burkholderiales; family Burkholderiaceae; genus Polynucleobacter; species Polynucleobacter sp. MWH-Aus1W21. The sequence continues at coordinate 1,821,745 of NZ_CP061287.1, read as the reverse complement.
GCAGTACTATGCAATGCTTGCATGCGTTCTTCAACTTGCGCAAGACGAGCTGGGTCTAAATCTATTTTTTGTAAGTAGCGATTGAGTCCATGAATCGCTTCATCCAGCTGAATGCTGGCCGAATCTAATGATTGGCTGATGTCGCTAAGGCTAGGGTCATGCTCAGCGAGTGCACTGATGTTTCCACATACTTTAGATAGAGTGGATTCCAGTGAATTGTCTGCGTCACTCAAAATGTCGATCGCCTCTTGGCAGCCGCCAATCAGCTTTGCGCCATTGGCTAAACGAGCATGTTCACTTTGAATGGTTGCCCATTCCCCTTCTTGTGGAGAAAGCTCGGTGAGTTCATCCAATTGCCACTGAAGGCGCTCGCGTTCACGCTCCACATCTTGACCAGCGTTTTCTGCTTGTTCAAGGCGACGACGTGAATCTGCAAGTGTTTTGAATGTTGTTGCTACTTCACTGGTTAGCGGCAGTAATCCAGCATGACTATCAAGGAGTTCTCGTTGAGCACCTCCCTTTAGCAATAGTTGGTGCGCATGTTGACCATGAATATCTACTAATTGATTGCCTGCTTCACGTAATTGCGTTAAGGTGGCAACGCTGCCATTAATAAACGCACGGCTGCGACCATTGGCCTCCACCGTTCTTTTGAGTACCAAGCTTTGGCCGTCATCCTCCAGAGGAAATCCTTGCTCATCAAGCCATTTACTTAAATCTTTAGACTGATCTGACTCAATGCGAAAGAGGGCGGAGATTTCTGCTCGGTTACGGCCTTCACGAATTTGACTGCTATCAGCGCGTTCCCCCAAAGCTAGGCTAAGGGCATCTAGGAGGATGGATTTACCAGCGCCAGTCTCACCTGTCAGTACGGTAAACCCGCTAGTGAGATCTAACTCTAATTGGTCAACAATGACAAAGTCACGAAGTGAGATGGTTTGAAGCATGTATTAGCGTAGCAAAAAACTCGACATCAGAATGTCGATGGGTACTCATTCCAGTGCAGCTTCTCGCGCAAAGTTTTGTAGTCGCTATGACTGCGCGGGTGCAGCAGGGTAATTGTTTTGTCAGACTGACGAACCTCAATCTTGTCACCTGTTTGCAAATCAGTTTGTGATTGCATATCGAAGTTGACAATGACTTCGCGTCCATCAACTACTTCAATAATGGTGACAGAATCTTCTGGTAACACGATTGGACGATTCGAAAGTGAGTGAGGCGCAATTGGTGCCAGTAAGATGCCGGCAACACGTGGATGCAAAATGGGTCCGCCGGCTGAGAGCGCATAAGCTGTTGAGCCAGTTGGGGTTGATACGATCAAACCATCGGATCGTTGGTTGTACATGAATGAACCATTTACGTGAACCGCTAACTCGACCATCCCAGAAATTCCAGAACGATTTACGACCACATCGTTTAGCGCTAATGCGCGATTAATTTCTTTACCGTTGCGCAAAACAACGGCATCAAGCAATGTACGAGTATCCGCTTCGTATTCACCAGCAATAATTTTTGGAAGGGTATCCTGTACCGACTGAATAGGAATATCGGTCATATAGCCCAGACGCCCCATATTGATACCAACTAGCGGCACATTGCTTCCCGCGAGCTGACGACCAATTCCTAGCATCGTGCCATCACCTCCAAGAACTACGACCAAATCAATTGCTCCAGCAAAGGCTTCTGCGGTTTTGGTGGGAAATTCTTTTAAACCCAAATGTTGGGCTGTAGCCGCCTCTAAAAACACCTCGCAACCTAGGCTCTTGACCAACTTAGCTAGGTCTTTCAGGTGCTCATCAATGCCGTCAGCATGGAATTTGCCGACAAGCGCAACCCGGCTAAATGCCTTCTTGGTGGAATTTGGGGATGGGCTTAACATATAACGATTAAACCATAGGCATAAAATCCCTTCCACCATGGATGAACGTTCCCGCGCCCTACTTAAAACCCTCATCGAGCGCTATATCGAGGAGGGTCAGCCGATTGGCTCCCGCACTCTGTCTAGATACTCGGGTTTAGACCTTTCGGCAGCCACCATCCGCAATGTCATGGCGGACCTCGAGGATATGGGTTTAGTGACTAGTCCCCATACCTCTGCTGGCCGCATCCCTACGCCACGAGGCTATCGCTTGTTCGTTGACACCATGGTGACAGTGCGCCCCTTGGAGGAGGTGGCAGCCCGAGAAGTGGAAAAAGGCCTTTTGCCGGACTCCCCGCAACGCGTTTTGACCTCTGCTGCACAGATTTTGTCGAACTTGACTCATTTCGCTGGGGTGGTGATGACACCGAAGCGTGCCCAGGTTTTTAAGCACATTGAGTTTTTGCGCTTAGGCGAAGGCAAGATCTTATTAATTATGGTGACCCCAGAAGGAGATGTGCAAAACCGCATATTACCGACGACTCAAGATTACACGCCAAGTCAACTCATTGAGGCAGGCAACTTTATTAACACCCATTTTGCTGGTAAAAGTTTTGATCAAGTGCGCCTACATCTGAAATCTGACTTAGACAATTTACGTACAGATATTTCTGGGTTGATGGCTTTGGCTTTGCAAAGCGGCGTTGCTGATTACGACATGGGCCGTGGCGACATGGTTTTATCTGGTGAACGTCGCTTGCTGAATGTTGGCGATTTGAGTTCTAACTTAGATAAGTTGCGCAAAATGTTTGATATGTTGGAGCAAAAATCAGTGCTAATGCAATTGCTTGATATATCGAGCCATGCTGATGGCATTCAGATCTTCATTGGTGGTGAGAGTGATTTATTGCCCTATGAAGATCTCGCCGTGATCAGCGCCCCATATAGCGTTGATGGGCAAATAGTGGGTACGCTTGGCGTCATTGGGCCAACTCGCATGGCTTATGACCGAGTGATCCCAATTGTCGATATCACTTCAAAATTATTGTCCGGCGCGCTGAGCTCTTAATTACTAATCTATACACATTTAACAACTAGAGACATCATATCTTGAATCCGAACCCGCATCTACGTGCATCCAAAACTGCAGTCTTAGTGCTGAACTTAGGTACGCCCTCAGCTCCAACATCAAAAGCAGTGCGCGCTTATTTGAAAGAATTTCTTTCTGATCCTCGAGTGGTAGAAATTCCACGCATTATTTGGTGGTGCATTTTGAATGGCATCATTTTGCCAATTCGCAGCAGTGCCTCTGCAAAAAAATATGCTTCTATCTGGCTGCCAAAATTAGGCTCCCCTTTAATGCACTACTCACGTCTTCAGGCGAAAGAGCTCGGTGACAAATTTGCGAATGAGGGCCATACAGTGTTGGTGGATTTGGCGATGCGTTATGGGCAACCCTCCACCCAGTCTGCCCTTGAGGGCCTGAAGGCTCAAGGCATGGAGCGCTTATTGGTACTGCCTTTGTATCCTCAGTACTCTGCCACCACTACAGCATCCAGCTTTGATGAAGTTTTTCGTGTTTTAAGTACTTGGCGTGATCAACCTGAATTACGTTTGGTGAAGCACTATCACGATAACCCTGCTTATATTGGTGCCCTTCGCGATCAAGTTTTAAGTGCCTGGGATAAAGATGGGCGACCAGACTTTGCTAAGGGTGACCGCTTTGTGATGTCATTTCATGGGTTGCCGAAACGCAATTTGATGAAAGGTGACCCCTACCACTGCGAGTGTTTAAAAACAGGACGCTTGCTTGGTGAGTCTCTTGGTTTAGAGCCGGGCCAATACCTTGTTACTTTCCAGTCACGCTTTGGTAAAGCCGAGTGGTTAAAGCCATATACAGCCCCAACGATTGAAAAGCTGGCTAAAGAAGGTTGTCAGCGGATTGATATTTTTTGCCCAGGATTTCCGGCTGACTGCTTAGAAACGCTGGAAGAAATTGCCATGGAAGCCCGCGAAATCTTCTTGGAGCATGGTGGCAAAGACTATCGTTATATTCCATGCCTTAACAGCAACCCTAAGTGGATTGAGGCTTTGAGCGATATAGCTCATCATCATTTACAGGGCTGGTCTTTGGGGACGGAGTCTGAGGCTGAATTAGCTAAGCGCGCTGAAAGGGCTGAAATGGCTGAAAGAGCAAAGTCTTGAAATTGAACTAATTGACCCCACATTACAAAGTAATAGCCATCTTTAGAGAAAAGTAAAATAGCGTCTATGACACAAGAAAATCAAAACCCATCCCCAGAGCAAGAGAATCTTGCGGCCGATCCGGCCACTGAAGCTGCAGCAGAAACGCCGGCTGTAAAAACGCCAGAACAAGAAATTGCTGAGCTCAATCAAAAGATTGGCGAATTACAAGATAATTTCTTGCGCGCAAAAGCTGAGGGTGAAAACATTCGCCGCCGTGCTGTTGAAGACATTGCTAAGGCGCATAAATTTGCGATTGAAAGTTTTGCTGAGCATTTGGTGCCTGTGACAGATAGTCTTTATGCTGCATTGAGTACTGATGCAGTGGATGCCAAGGCATTTAAAGAGGGCTTAGAGATTACTCTCAAGCAATTGCTCTCTGCATTTGAGAAGGGCCGCATGACGGAAATTAACCCAGCAGTTGGGGATAAATTTGACCCCCATCACCACCAGGCGATCGCTTCGGTGCCATCAGAGCAAGAACCAAATACCGTGGTTTCAGTGCTGCAGCGCGGCTATACCGTGGCAGATCGGGTCCTTAGGCCTGCTTTGGTGACGGTTAGCGCCCCTAAATAAAGAGAAAATCGGGGTAAAACTCCAAAAAAGGCATAAAAAAGGCAGATTTCTGCCTTTTTGCTATTTAACCCCTTGAAATCCCTTTTTTAGACCCCATTTATTGGGTATCGAAATATTCATTAGTACAACAAACAATTTAATTTTTTGGAGCAATTATGGGAAAGATTATCGGTATCGACTTAGGAACCACGAATTCATGTGTTTCAGTCGTTGAAAACAATGCACCTAAAGTTGTCGAGAACGCCGAAGGCGGTCGCACAACTCCATCAATCATCGCTTACGTTGAAGATGGCGAAGTATTGGTTGGCGCGCCAGCAAAACGTCAGTCAGTGACGAATCCTAAAAACACTATCTACGCAGTAAAGCGCTTGATGGGTCGTAAATTTACAGATCCTGAAGTGCAAAAAGACATTAGCCTCATGCCGTACGAAATTGTTCAAGCAGACAATGGCGACGCTTGGGTATCAGCACGCGACAAGAAAATGGCGCCACAACAAGTGTCCGCTGAAATTCTGCGCAAGATGAAAAAGACTGCCGAAGACTATCTCGGCGAAGAAGTTACAGAGGCGGTTATTACTGTTCCTGCTTACTTCAATGACAGCCAACGTCAAGCAACTAAAGATGCTGGCCGTATCGCTGGTTTGGATGTGAAGCGCATCATCAACGAGCCAACTGCTGCTGCATTGGCATTCGGCCTGGACAAGCAAGACAAAGTAGATCGCAAGATCGCTGTGTATGACTTGGGTGGCGGCACATTCGACGTTTCTATCATTGAGATCGCTAACGTTGATGGTGAGAAGCAGTTTGAAGTGCTTTCAACTAACGGCGACACATTCTTAGGCGGTGAAGACTTTGACCAACGCATCATTGACTGGATCATTGCTGAGTTCAAGAAAGAACAAGGCGTTGATTTGAGTAAAGACGTATTGGCATTGCAACGCTTAAAAGATGCTGCTGAAAAAGCCAAAATTGAATTGTCATCCGCTCAACAAACAGAAATCAATTTGCCATACGTGACAGCTGACGCTAGCGGTCCTAAGCATTTGAACTTGAAGTTGACTCGTGCCAAGTTGGAGTCTTTGGTGGAAGAGTTGATCAAGCGTACTGCTGGTCCTTGCTTAACTGCTATTAAAGATGCTGGCGTAAGCGTAGCAGATATCGACGACGTCATTTTGGTCGGTGGTCAAACACGTATGCCTGCGGTTCAAGACAAAGTAAAAGAAATCTTTGGTAAAGAACCACGTAAAGACGTTAACCCAGATGAGGCAGTTGCTGTTGGTGCTGCGATTCAAGGTTCCGTATTATCTGGCGACCGTAAAGACGTATTGCTCCTGGACGTTACCCCATTGTCATTGGGTATCGAAACTCTTGGCGGCGTAATGACCAAGATGATTCCTAAGAACACAACGATTCCTACTAAGCATTCACAGGTTTACTCCACTGCGGAAGACAACCAGCCTGCTGTAACTATTAAGTGCTTCCAAGGTGAGCGCGAGATGGCCGCAGCTAACAAATTGCTTGGTGAATTTAATCTTGAAGGCATTGCTCCTGCACAGCGCGGTATGCCGCAAATTGAAGTGACCTTTGACATCGATGCCAACGGTATCTTGCACGTAACTGCAAAAGATAAAACGACTGGTAAAGAAAATAAGATCACCATCAAGGCAAACTCTGGCCTGACCGAAGAAGAAATTCAACGCATGGTTAAAGATGCTGAGGCGAATGCTGCTGAAGATAAGAAAGCATTAGAGCTGGTTACTGCCCGCAATACTGCTGATGCTTTGGCTCACTCAACCAAGAAGGCTTTGGAAGAGCATGGCGCTAGCTTAGAAGCCTCTGAAAAAGAAGCGATTGAAGCAGCGCTCAAGGACTTGGATGAAGCTATTAAAGGTAGCGATAAAGAAGCGATTGAAGCAAAAACAGAAGCATTGGGTAAAGCAAGTCAGAAGTTGGGCGAAAAAGTCATGGCTGCTGAACAAGCTAAAGCTGGTGGCGCTGCTGCTGGTGCGGCTCCTGGTGGCGCAGCCCCTGGTGCTGCTCCAGATGCAGATGTTGTTGACGCTGATTTCAAAGAGGTTGATGACAAGAAGTAATTCTGAAATCAGACATTCATTAACGTAGTTTTGATGTACTTAAATAACAAGTCGGCCTCGTGCCGACTTGTGTCATTCAGGTTGTTGAGAGGAATAGGCCGTGCCTAAAAGTAAACGCGATTTTTATGAAGTGCTGGGTGTAGCAAAAGGTGCCAGTGATGATGAGCTGAAAAAGGCTTATCGCAAGATGGCAATGAAACATCATCCAGATCGCAATCCAGATAGCAAAACGGCTGAAGCTCAATTTAAAGAAGTTAAGGAAGCCTACGAAACCTTAACCGACCCTAACAAGCGAGCTGCCTACGATCAGTACGGTCACGCTGGTGTTGATCCGTCGATGGGTGGCGGATTTGGCGGTGGCGGTTTCGGTGGCGGCGGATTTGCGGATGCTTTTGGAGATATCTTCGGCGACATTTTTGGTCAAGGCGGCGGTCGACAATCCGGGCCACAGGTCTATAAAGGCGCAGACTTGCGCTACAACATGGACATTACGCTGGAGCAAGCTGCTGAGGGGTATACAACCCAAATTCGCGTACCAAGTTGGAGTAATTGCAAGCCATGCCATGGCACTGGTGCAGAGCCGGGATCTAAGGCTGAGACCTGCACTACTTGTAATGGTCATGGTCAGGTGCGTGTACAACAAGGCTTTTTCTCCATGCAGCAAACTTGCCCTAAGTGCCGCGGCACTGGTGAGTACATTCCGAAACCTTGTAAAACTTGTCACGGCACTGGAAAACATAAAGAACAAAAAACACTCGAAATCAAAATACCGGCGGGTATCGATGATGGTATGCGCGTACGCTCCGTTGGTAACGGTGAACCAGGAATCAATGGCGGCCCATCAGGCGATCTCTATGTAGAGGTGCGTGTTAAGCCGCATAAAGTATTTGAACGTGACGGCAGTGACTTACATGTGCAAATGCCAATCTCTTTTGCCACTGCAACGATAGGTGGTGAAATTGAAGTGCCAACACTATCTGGCCGCGTTGAGTTTCCAATTCCAGAAGGTACGCAGACTGGTAAGACTTTCCGTTTGCGCAATAAAGGCATTAAAGGCTTGCGTTCAACCTTAGTAGGCGATCTTTTTGTTCATGTGCTCGTAGAGACTCCTGTGAAGCTGACTGATGAGCAGAAGAAATTACTGCAAAAGTTTGATGAGAGTCTGAAATCTGGTGGCGACAAACATAGCCCTCAGCAAAAAGGCTGGTTTGATGGCGTGAAGAGTTTCTTTAGCTAGAAATTGTTGAGTCGGCTAGCTGGCAATCAGCCAGCAAAGCCGTGCTCAGGCCCAGGGAATTTCCCGGACTTCACTTCTCGTACGTAAGCTTTAATGGCCGCCTCTACAGAGTGGTGGCCATCCATAAAGTTTTTGACAAACTTAGGTGGCTTACCCGGACTAATGCCCAACATATCCTGAAGCACCAAGACCTGGCCAGAGCAATCTGGGCCAGCACCAATGCCAATCGTTGGAATATCTAGTTCGGCAGTAATTTTTTCGCCTAGCGATGAGGGAATTGCTTCGAGCACAACCATTTGCGCGCCAGCTTCCTGACAAGCAAGCGCTTGTTCGAGCATAACGCTGGCAGCATCCTTAGATTTGCCTTGCACCTTATAGCCGCCTAAGACGTGTACAGATTGTGGCAATAGGCCCAAGTGTGCGCAAACGGGAACACTGCGCTCTACCAAGTAACGAATCACATCTACTTGCCACTCGCCCCCGCCTTCCAACTTGACCATATCTGCGCCAGCACGCATCAAGATTGCTGCTGAATCTAGAGCCTGTACTGGATCTCCATAGCTTGCGAAAGGAAGGTCAGCAATAACAAAAGCATGAGCATTGGCGCGGGCTACGCACTCGGTGTGATACGCAACTTGTTCTACGGTAACCGGCGTTGTGCTGGAGTGCCCTTGAATGACGTTGCCTAATGAGTCACCAATCAGAATAGTTTCAACTCCACAACGATTCAGTAGTGCAGACATGGTTGAATCATATGCGGTGAGCATAGAAATTTTTTCACCCTCAGCATGCATTGCGAGGAGCTTGGTAATTGTGATTGGCTTATCGCCTTGTAAGTAACCCATGGCGAGAGTTTAATGAATTAATGCGCCGATTGGCTATAAACATCTTTTTCCCCGCAATTACAGTTCCTGCAGGGGAGTTTTTCAATTCTTTGGTGGGCAACATTCGGTAAATAGGTCTTGAGCTCGCCCCACTGTGGCAAGAAGATTTCGGGTGCTATTTCCAGGAGGGGGAGGAGTACAAATGAACGCTCAATGATTTTGGGATGAGGAAGCATGAGCTCGGTTTCATTTTGAGTCACCCCTTCAAATGAGAGGATGTCGAGATCAAGGGTACGAGGAGCATTTGCATAAGGGCGCTCACGTCCGAACTCTTGTTCAATTGTTTGGCAAACATGCAACAGACCGTATGGAGTTAATTCGGTTTCGACTTCAATAACGGCGTTGATGTAATCGCCACCAGTAGCTTCAACGGGCGCGCTTTGATAAAAGCAGCTTTTTGCCAGAATTTGGAGTTCAGAACGTAATGCTAAGCAAACAATGGCATCAGTAATAAGCTGACGCGTGTCACCAATATTGCCGCCAAATCCGATATATGCCCGTGCCATAAAATTCCAAACTAGAGATAAAACTACTTTACTGAAATTTCTCTAAGTCTGCTTAGCTCGCTGCACCCTCTGGAGGGATGGCAGATTTTGGCTTTCTGCGACGCCGTCTTTTGGCCGGACCTGGACTGTTGCCAGACTCATTTTTGACGCTGGCCATGAGCTCGTCTTGCCCGGTAGGATCAGCCGCAATGAAGTCTGTCCACCATTGACCAATGGCTGGATTGAGTTCCCCGGTGGCGCAGCGAAGCAACATAAAGTCATAACCCGCTCTAAATCGAGGGGATTCGATTAGGCGGAAGGGGTAGCGGCCTACGCGTCTCTCAAAGCGCGGCTGCATTGACCAAATCTCACGCATATCGCTTTCAAAGCGTCTTTGAATGGTCATACCGCAACTTTGGGTGGCGATCGTGTCATCCATAGCATCATGAAGGGCTGGAATGTTGGCCATGCCTTTGCTCGAGTTGGTCTTCCAGTTTTTCAATAGATCAGGCCAAAGCAAGGTGGCAAATAAAAAGCCAGCTGAAACACTTTTGCCTGATTGAATGCGTTCATCCGTATTCGCCAAAGCAAGCTTTACAAAATCATTGGCACCTTTGGAATCCTCACCATCATCCAGAATGTGATCGAGCAAAGGTAGCAGTCCATGATGGAGTCCTGCTTCTTTTAAACCTTGAATTGCTCGCCAAGAGTAGCCTGACATTAAGAGTTTAAGAATTTCATCAAACAGTCGAGCAGAAGGAACATCATTTAGTAGCTTGCCAAGTTTTTCAATTGGTGCGCGCGTAGCATTATCCAGTTCAAAGCCTGTCTTGGCAGCGAATCGAACTGCTCTGAGCATGCGCACTGGATCTTCGCGATAACGTTTGGCTGGGTCACCAATCATGCGTAAAGTTTTCTTTTGCATGTCCGCCATACCGCCGTGATAGTCGAGTACGGTTTCGGAGGATGGATCGTAATACATGGCATTAATAGTGAAATCACGTCTCGCTGCATCTTCGCCCTGCGATCCCCAGACGTTGTCGCGCAGAATGCGACCACTTTCTGCGACATGGTCTCCAGCGTTATCCAGTAAGGCTCTGAAGGTTGATACTTCAATGATTTCTGGGTGGCCCTTGCCAAAAAAAGTCACATGCACAATCTGAAAGCGACGCCCAATAAGACGGGCTTTGCGAAATAGCCTCTGCACTTGGTCTGGTGTCGCATTAGTAGCAACGTCAAAATCTTTGGGGCTAATTCCAAGAGCAAGATCACGTACAGCGCCGCCAACAATAAATGCCTCGTAACCTGCCTGTTGCAAAGTATGAGTTACCTTGACTGCATTTTTGGAGAGTAAGTGTGGGTCAATGCGATGTGATTTTTTTGGGATGCGTTTTGGCACACCGGTATTGCTTGCGTGTGTGTGCTTGACCATCGGGTCACGCCGCAAAATACGTTTGATAAATTTAGTGATCATGCAAACAATTCAAGAATGGGCCAGTTACGCTGCTTGGCTTCATTGCGAAGGCGATCGTCTGGATTGGTGGCGACAGGATGGCTGACCTTCTCAAGTAAGGGTAGATCATTCATCGAATCGGAATAAAAATAACTGTAAGGCAGGGTGTCCAGTGACAGCTTTTGAGAAGCTAGCCAATCATGCAGATTCTGAATCTTGCCTTCCCGAAAATTAGGGATACCGCTGACTTCGCCAGTGTAGTTAGCCAAAGGCTGGTTGTCAGTGGTGGCCGGCTCTGTAGCAATCAGATGCTCAATGCCAAAGCTTTCTACGATTGGGCGCGTTACAAAACTATTGGTCGCCGTAATCACGCAGCAGAGATCACCGGCATCTTGGTGACGTTTGACTAGATCTAGCGCTTCTTGTCGGAGTTGTCCGTTAATCACTTCTTTCATGAAGGCGTCATGCCATTCTTTGAGTTGAGCACGCGAGTGCTCAGAGAGCGGCTTTAAAGCAAAACGCAGAAATTCATGAATATCGAGCTTGCCTTCTTTGTAGTCTTGGTAAAAACGTTCGTTTTGCCGTGCGTAGTATTCGCTATCAACAACGCCAATGCGTGCCAAAAATTGTCCCCATTCATAATCGCTATCGCAGGGCAACAGGGTATGGTCTAAATCAAAGAGGGCTAACTGAGTCACGAATGAATATCTAATAAATTATTTGGGCTGCAAGAGCTCGCGTACAAGCGGCAAGGTTACAGCACGTTTTGTTTCTAATGAGTAAGCATCTAAAGCATCAATTAAGGCCATTAAGCTGGGCATATCTCGATAGAAACGGCTTAACAACCAAGGCAATACATCGGGAGATAAAACTAGCCCACGAGCTTTGGCTGCCTCTCCTAATGCTTGTATTTTCTCATCATCATCCAAAAGCTGGGTTTGAAACACCAAACCCCAGCCCAGTCTAGTTCGCAAGTCTTCACGAAGCTTCAAATTTGCGGGGGCAGCAGCACCAGCCATAAAAATGTGAATTGCTTTGCTAGCCTGTACAGTATTCAGAATCCGAAATAAGGATCCCACCAGGCGATCATCCAGCTGGTCGACATCATCCACAGTAATCACTGACGGAGTGCTAATTTGCGCCAGCGCGCTAATGTTTTCTTCCAGTCGAACCCAGGATGCGGGTTCTGATGCTGTGAGAGCAATATGTTCTATGCCAGCTTGTTTTGCTGAATTACCAATGGCGCCTAGCAAATGTGTGCGACCTGAGCCTTCCGGTCCCCACCAGTAAATCCAGCGCTGATTTAATGGATTGTCAGAACTCTCATTGACAGAATTCTTCCATGAGCGTTCGATATTTTGTAGGGCAGATATTAGTGCGAGATCTTTTCCGGGGAGATAATTTTCTAAACTCGCTTTAGGTGAGTGGCTGATATCTAACGCAAATTGTTTTGGAAGCGGGGGTGTATTCATTACAGCTAAATTTACTTTTGATACCAAGCGCTTTGCGTGTAGATAGACCAGAGGTACTTGACCAGGACTAGGCTGACAGCGCTGATAGGCAATGCCAGTAAGACGCCAAAGAAGCCAAATAACTTACCGAATAAAAGCAAGGCAAACAAGACTGCCACTGGATGCAAGCCAATGCGCTCACCAACCAGGCGGGGCGTCAAGAAGAAGCCCTCTAGGAATTGTCCAATTCCAAACAGGATTAGTACCCCAACTATTTCAGTGCCTGGACCAAATTGGAGGAGTGCAGATAAGACTGCAAGCGTAAGTCCTAAAGTAATGCCGATATAAGGAATCACAATCATGATTGCAGTGAAAACACCAAGTGCTGCCGCACCTTTGACGCCAATCAAACTTAAACCTGCGCCGTAATAAATTGCCATGATAGATATAACAATTAACATGCCGCGTAAGTATTGAGAAAGTAATCCATCGGTATGCATGGCTAGGTGATGAACAGTTTCTTGTGCGCGAACAGGAACCAGACCTTTTATAAGTCCAAAAAAATGAGTCCAGTCCATTAGCAAATAAAACATCACAAAAATAATGAGCACTGCATTTACAAATCCTGCGATGACTGAGCTACCGGACATCAACACAGTATTGATGGTGGAGGACATTAAGCTATCTGCATTGTCATTAATGTGCTCGGTAATTTTTTGGGTGGCACTGGTCTTAAGGGTTCCCCAGTCAAGGTTGATGTGCAACTCACTAAGTTTTGGGCCAAGCCAGGCTTGAGTATTGGCAATCCAATCAGGCAGTTGAGCCTTAATTAGGGGAATTTCGTACTTGAGGAGGCTAACTAGTAGGCTGAGGATGAAGAAAACAAGGCATAGCCCTATCAACATACTGGCTAAAGCGGCCAGTGCTCGTGGCATGCGATGCTGCTCAAACCACAGGCAAATAGGGCGCAGGGCATACGCCAGAATGAATGCGGTGAGAAAAGGGGTAAAAATTTCGGCCATCTTGCTTCAATCCTCTAGAATTCAATGATTCTACTGACGAAGTAGCATTTTTTACTAATATTCCGGCTCCAATATGACTTCATCTACTAATTCTTCCTCAAATGGCCTTTCCTACCGTGACGCTGGTGTCGATATTGACGCCGGAGACGCTTTAGTCGATCGCATTAAGCCGCTTGCCAAAAAGACCATGCGTGAGGGTGTTTTGGCTGGAATTGGCGGTTTTGGAGCCCTTTTTGAGGTGCCTAAGCGTTATAAAGAGCCGGTATTGGTGTCTGGTACGGATGGCGTAGGGACCAAACTCAGATTGGCTTTTGAATGGAATCGTCATGAAACCATTGGTCAAGATTTGGTGGCCATGAGCGTGAATGACATTCTGGTGCAAGGTGCTGAACCCCTTTTTTTCTTGGATTACTTTGCTTGCGGCAAGTTGACTGTTGATACAGCGGCAACTGTTGTGGGTGGCATTGCAAAAGGCTGTGAGTTATCTGGTTGTGCGTTGATTGGTGGCGAGACAGCAGAAATGCCTGGCATGTATCCACCGGGTGAATATGACCTCGCTGGATTTGCAGTGGGCGCAGTTGAAAAATCCAAAATCATCACTGGTGCAACGATTGTTCCTGGTGACGTTATATTGGCAATTGGATCTAGTGGCGCTCACTCCAATGGTTACTCATTGGTACGCAAAATTATTGAGCGCGCTGGCGCAAAGCCAAGCGATGATTTAGGTGGTCGCCCATTGGGTGATGTGGTTATGGCGCCAACAGAAATTTATGTGAAGCCACTTCTCAAATTGATTTCTGAAATCAATGTAAAAGGAATGGCACACATCACTGGTGGTGGTTTGGTCGATAACGTGCCGCGCGTACTTCCAGAAAATACTCAAGCTGTTTTGCATCGTGACAGTTGGCAAATGCCAGAGCTCTTCCGTTGGTTACAAATGAAGGGTGGCGTAGCTGATGCAGAAATGGTGCGCGTTTTTAACTGCGGTATTGGCATGGTTGTCATTGTCTCGCCAGATCAAGCAGACACTGCGATTAAGTCATTGACAGCACAAGGTCTGAAGGCCTGGACAGTAGGTGAAGTGGTTGAGCGTCCAAAAGATGCGCCACAAACTATCGTTATCTAAGACGGTAGCTACTAACTTATTTTTTTAAGTTGCTTTTGCAGTATTCCAATGCAGCCTTCAACTCTTCGGGGTTGAAGGGATCAAACGTTTTTCTTCCATCTATTGCACGCAGCCAAGTAAGCTGACGCTTGCCAAGTTGTCTGGTTGCTGCCAATGCCTTATAGCGCATTTCTTCGGCATCAATTTCCCCATTCAGAAATTCCCATGCTTGGCGATAGCCGACTGAGCGTATTGCTGGGAGATCAGCATGTAATCCAGTATTAGTACGCAATTCTTTAACTTCCTCCATAAACCCTGCCGCAAGCATTTCATCAAAACGCTTTTCTAAGTTGAGATGCAATCGTTTGCGATCGCTGGGTTCAAGTGATACCAAATTAATCCACGATGGAATGGCAGAACCTTCTCTGCCATCTTCACTCGGCGAATCAGCGAGTAACACTGACATGGGTTTACCAGTAATTTCAAAAACTTCCAGAGCACGCTGTACTCGTTGAGAGTCATTGGGCTTCAAGCGAGCAGCTGTATCAGGGTCTACTTTGGCCAGTTTGTCATGCATAGCAGGCCAGCCAATGTTTTTGCCTTCCTCATCCAAGCGGGCGCGAATTTCTGGATTGGCTGGTGGCAGCGAGGATAGGCCATGTGCCCAGGCGCGCCAATACAACATCGTTCCACCAACAACTACTGGAATATTTCCACGCTCACGAATCTCAATACAGAGACGTTTTGCATCATTGGCAAAGCGCGCTGCTGAATACACTTCGGTAGGGTCAATGATGTCAATGAGATGGTGAATAACTGCAGCCTGCTCAGCTTTAGTAGGTTTAGCGCTGCCAATATCCAAGCCGCGATAGACCAGCGCAGAATCCATGCTGATGAGTTCAATCGTTTGTCCAATAGATTTTGCATGCTCAGCCAAGGACATGGCGAGATGTGTTTTGCCTGCACCAGTAGGCCCAACAATACAGAGAATGGGGGCTTCATTTAGAGCATGCATAGGCTGAATGTGGGGTTCAGTTGGCATACCTGATTATAAGAGCCTGTTAATATGCGCAACAACCCATAAATTAGAGAGAGTGTAAATGGATACCCTTTTGCAATTAGGCGATTTATTGCTGCATGTTGATAAACATCTTGATGTAGTGATTCAGCAATATGGCCCTTGGGCTTATGGACTATTGTTTGCGATCGTTTTTGCGGAAACGGGTTTAGTCGTTGCTCCCTTTCTGCCGGGTGACTCCCTTTTATTTATTGCTGGCGCCTATTGCGCTACTGAGCATTTCAATACCTGGACCTTATCTCTTGGATTGGTATTTGCTGCGGTTGCAGGTAATACCGTCAACTATTTCATTGGTCGCTGGATAGGTAAGAGAGTTTTTAGTAGTAAATCACGCTGGATTGACCAAGGTGCTTTATTAAAGACGCACGCCTTTTATGAGAAGCACGGTGGCAAAACAATTATTCTTGCGCGCTTTCTGCCAATCATTCGCACCTTTGCACCCTTTATTGCCGGCGTGTCAGAGATGAACTTCTCACGCTTTCAGTTTTTCAATATCACTGGTGCCATGATTTGGGTATTTGGACTCGTGATTGCCGGTTACTTCTTTGGGAATATTCCAATCATTCGTCAAAATTTAAATGTGATCGTATTGATTGGAGTGGGTGCTGCTGCCATACCAGTTTTATTTGCTGCGATTTACAAGATTTTTCAAAAGAAGCAAAACTAAAGTCGATTTAACTTTAGTGCAGCTTGGTTTGGCTTTCAAGCGTAGCAATATGCTCGCGAATATCGCTCGCATCTTCAGCTTCTGGCATTTCGCTGAGGTAGCGATGCATATCTTCCAGGGCTGGACGCAAATACTCCAGTTGAGCAAAGATGAGTCCGCGATCTCGAATCTCTTCAATTGAGTCTGGAAGAAGAATGACCAGGCGCTCTTGTATGCCCAGCAAGCGCTCCCAACGCTCATGCTCTGAGTAAATCATTTTCAGGTTTCTCAGATAGCGCGACAGAATCTCGCGGGCGCTGGACGCGCGCAGGAAAATATTAAGAGGCAGACTCAATTCGCCTCTATAGCCTTTGGCATCCAAGTAGGGGTCAAGCATTTCTTGAAGCTGTATTTTGGATAAAGATTCGCCCGTTAATGGATCCATGATTACTTCACCTTGTTGCAAGGAGATGCGCATCATGAAGTGATTTGGAAAAGAGACTCCACGAATCTTTAAACCAATTTGATTGCCTAATTCCATCATCAGGATAGCTAACGAGATTGGAATGCCTCTGCGATTCTCGAGAACGTAATGTAGGTACGAATTTTCAGGCGCATAAAAATCGTTTGGATTTGGACCAAAGCCTAACTCTGTATAAAAGAAATGCTTCAGAATTTGTAGGCGCTGAACCGGTGATGTGTCTGGTGTTACACGCGACTTTAATTTATTGCCCAATTGATCAAGCTTATCGAGCACCCCTTGCACATCCAAATCGGGATAGGCATGTTGTGCGACAGCGATCGCAGCTTCAGTTAAGGGGAAGTGTTCGTCTTCAGCAACTAAAGAGGTGAAGTAGTCGAGTTGTTGTGTTGGCATAAGAGCTATTTTGCATGACGCAAGAATTTTTGCCAGCGAATTCCAACTAGGCCTAGAGATGTAAAGTAAACAATTGCGGCAACAGCTAACCAGGTGGCCAATAAGCCAACTCTCAACCATGGCTCGGATTGCAAGGCGATCCAATTATGTGCGGTGGCAGCGTAAAAAAGTACTGCCGCGAAGGGGATAAGGGCAAACAGTAGTTGCCCTAAGTATTTGATCCAGGCTGAGCTAGGCAGGGCTCCGCGGCGATGCAGGCCGATCCAGAGAAGGGCAGCATTCAGACATGCACCCGTTCCTACAGAGAGGGCAAGGCCGGCATGACCAAGCCAGGGGACAAAAACTAGGTTGGCCAGCTGGGTTGCCACCAAAACTAGTAAACCAATTTTTACCGGGGTGCGGATATCTTGGCGGGAGTAAAAGCCGGGCGCTAGAATTTTTACGAGAATTAATCCAATGAGGCCAACCCCATAAGCCGCGAGTGCGCGTTGCGTCATCAATACGTCCAAAGCATTGAATTTTCCGTAGTGATAGAGCACCGCCGCAAGAGGTTCCCCAAAGATAAAGAGCGCAAGCGCACATGGTGCGGCCAGCAAGAATGTCAGTTGCAAACCCCAGATGAGTAATTCACCGGCATGAACTAAATCGTTTTTTGCATTCGCTTTGCTGAGGCTAGGTAAGAGAACGGTGCCAAGGGCAACTCCAAGAAGTGCGGTTGGAAACTCCATTAAGCGGTCTGCGTACGATAGCCATGACACGCTGCCAGCTTGCAAGCGTGAAGCGATATTGGTGTTGATGATGAGGGAAATTTGTGCAACCGATACAGCAAATACTGCAGGCCCCATCAGCTTCAGTACGCGTCTTGCATCGGGATTGGCGGCGGCTGCTTTAATTGCTCCTGGCAATAAACCAATGCGAGGCAAAAGACCGAGACGAGAGAGCGCTGGCACCTGAATGACCAATTGCAAAACGCCACCCAGTAAAACGCCAATGCTTAGCGCATAAATTGGTTGCTCTAAGTGGGGCGCCAAAAATAGGGAGCTACCGATGAGGGCTAGGTTTAGTAAAACTGGGGTAAAGGCGGGAATGGCGAAACGTTGGAATGTATTGAGAATCCCCGCTGAGAGTGAAACTAGGGAAATGAGACCAATGTACGGAAACATGATTCTCGTCATGACTACGCTGGCTTCATAGGCTGGACCCCCTTTAAATCCGGTAGCAATAGCCAAAATCAGCAAAGGAGCGCCAATGACACCCGCCGATACCGTGAGAGCCAAAGCCCAAAATAGGAGGGTGGCGACTGCATTTACGAGGATTTGGGCCTGTTTTTGGTCCCCATTACTGGAAATTTCCCCCAAAATCGGCACAAAAGCCTGAGAAAAGGCCCCTTCGGCAAATAGTCGACGCAGCAAATTGGGTAGTCTAAAAGCGACATTAAAGGCGTCCGTCCACTCCGAAGCCCCGAAACTACGGGCAATTAGGGTCTCCCGGAGTAGGCCCGTAATTCGGGACAGCATGGTTAGGGAGCTGACCTTGGCGGCGGCAGAAAGCAGATTCATGAGCCGATTTTCACCTATTTATCGGTCGGCTGGGCTTTTTTGCCCCTTTAAGGTAAAATCTTGGGTTTTGGCGAGCTTGCTTATGAATCTGGCAAGTCCGCAAGATTTTTAACTAATCGCATTTTGCAATTTATAGAGGCAAGGTTTAAAGATGGCCAATACAGCACAAGCGCGCAAGCGTGCACGCCAAGCAGTAAAACAAAACGAACATAACTCCAGTTTGCGTTCAAAGCTCCGCACTTCCATCAAGGCAGTTCGTAAAGCGATTGAAACTGGTGACAAAGCGGCTGCTGCAAAAGTATTCGCAGCGACTCAATCAACAATCGACAAGATTGCTGACAAAAAGATTGCTCACAAAAATACTGCTGCTCGTCAGAAGTCACGTTTGTCCGCAGCTATCAAGGCGATGGCAGCGTAATACGGTTTTAGTTTTAGGCTGGTCGAAGTAGTTTCGATCTAAGCCCGCTCCTCATCAGAGCGGGTTTTTGTTTTTAAGGCTGGGTTGGGGCTGCTGGGTTGAACTCACATGCCTCTTCGATTGGTAGGCTGTTGTCCTTGGCAAAGTTCATGACAAAGTCTAGCGCTCTAGGATCTAGGTCCCCTAGTCTGGTATCAATAACAACGCATTTCACTTTTGCAATCAGTACGGGTCTGACATAGGGCGAATAAGTGAAGCGAGGGTCCCCGGAGTCACCGGGTGGGCGAAAAGTAGCCATCACCCCGCACAGACGCTCCGCCCAATCGCTGGGCCGAAATGGTTTGCCAGAAGTGGTAATGCCTTGAATGAAAAGCTTTTTGTGGTTCAAATTCGCGTAATGATGGTTGTAAGAAATGGTATTACTAAGCCCTCTAGCTTAACAGCCCGAGTTGGCCGTAAGATGACTTTAGGATCCATTTTCGTGCAGCCGAATGTTTGAAGAAAAAAATGCAAGCCAAAACTTTAGTAGAAAGCTCAACTATGACATCCTTGGCAAAGCCGCAAGTGCCCGGTCAGGTAAAGCACTATCTGCAGTTTTCTGACCTCACCCGCGAGGAATATGACTATTTGCTCAAGCGTTCCGCATGGCTAAAGGCCAAGTTCAAGAGTTATGAAACTTGGCACCCTCTGCATGACCGAACTTTGGCGATGATTTTTGAGAAGCATTCCACTCGCACGCGTCTGTCGTTCGAGGCGGGCATTCACCAGCTTGGTGGCCATGCCGTATACCTGAACACCCGCGATACTCAGTTAGGCCGTGGCGAGCCTGTAGAGGACGCTGCGCAGGTGATTTCAAGGATGACTGACATCATCATGATTCGTACCTTTGGTCAGGAAATTATTGAGCGCTTTGCATCGAATTCGCGTGTTCCAGTAATTAATGGTCTGACCAATGAATTTCATCCTTGCCAAGTTTTGGCTGACATCTTCACCTTTGTTGAGGCGCGTGGCCCAATTCAAGGGAAGACCGTGGCTTGGGTAGGTGATGCAAACAATATGGCATACACCTGGCTACAAGCAGCTGAATGCTTAGACTTTCAGTTGCGATTCTCTGCACCAGAAGGTTATCAATTAGATCCAACGCGTTTGACGCCAAATGCGGCAAAGCATTTGACAATTTGCGCCGATCCTAAAGATGCCTGTAAAGGCGCTGACTTGGTGACCACCGATGTTTGGACCAGTATGGGCTATGAAGATGAAAATACTTCACGCATGAATGCCTTCCAAGACTGGATGGTTGATGAAGAATTAATGGCTTTAGCAAAACCAGATGCTTTATTTATGCACTGCTTGCCAGCTCATCGTGGTGAAGAAGTTTCTGCTGGAGTGATCGATAGTCCGCAAAGCATTGTTTGGGAAGAGGCGGAAAATCGTTTACATGTCCAAAAGGCCTTGATGGAGTATTTGCTGTGTGGTCGTTTGGATTAATTGAGTAAAAATTTTTGTAATTCGTTTTAATTTATTTTTGATTGAATAAAAATGTCCGATATTAAAAAAGCAGTCCTCGCGTATTCCGGCGGTCTAGATACCAGCGTGATCTTGAAATGGCTTCAAGATACCTATGGCTGTGAGATCGTTACTTTTACCGCTGACTTAGGTCAGGGCGAAGAGCTCGAGCCAGCACGCGCTAAGGCGTTGCAATTTGGCATCAAGCCAGAAAATATTTTTATCGATGATTTGCGCGAAGAGTTTGTACGCGACTTTGTATTCCCAATGTTCCGTGCGAACACGATTTACGAAGGCGAATATTTATTGGGTACATCGATTGCTCGCCCATTAATTGCTAAGCGTCAGATTGAGATCGCTCGCTTAACTGGTGCTGACTCTGTATCGCATGGCGCTACTGGTAAGGGTAACGACCAGGTTCGCTTTGAGTTGGGTTACTACGCTTTAGAGCCAGGGATTAAAGTGATTGCTCCTTGGCGCGAATGGGATCTTCTCTCACGCGAGAAGTTGATGGCTTACGCTGAGAAGCATGGCATTCCAGTTGAGATGAAGCATAAGCAAGGCGGATCACCATACTCTATGGATGCCAACCTCTTGCACATCAGTTACGAAGGTCGTCATTTGGAAAACCCAAATGCTGAAGCAGAAGAGTCCATGTGGCGTTGGACAGTTTCTCCAGAAAAAGCTCCAGACGCCCCAGAAATTATTGAAATTGAATTTAAAGCAGGCGATCCTGTAGCTATTAATGGCAAAGCCTATAAGCCGCACGAGTTGCTCGCTGAATTAAATCGTATTGGTGGCATGCACGGCATTGGTCGTTTGGATTTGGTGGAGAACCGCTTTGTTGGCATGAAGAGCCGTGGTTGCTATGAAACTCCTGGTGGCACTATCCTGCTCAAGGCTCACCGCGGTATCGAAAGTATTACCCTGGATCGCGAAGTGGCTCACTTAAAAGATGACCTGATGCCGCGCTATGCAAGCTTGATCTATAACGGCTTGTGGTGGGCGCCAGAGCGCTTAGCTTTGCAAACATTGATTGATCATACTCAACAAGCTGTCAATGGCGTTGTCCGCTTGAAGCTCTACAAGGGTTCTGTATCCGTTATCTCACGTGATTCAGCTAATACTCTGTTTGATCAGAATATTGCGACTTTTGATGATGACGGTGGCGCATATAACCAGGCAGATGCTGGCGGCTTCATTAAGCTCAACGCATTGCGTATGCGTATTGCTGAAACAGCAAAGCGCAAGCGCGCCAAGAAATAACGCAAAGCAAATTCAAATAAACGATTAGAACCAAACAGAATAGAAAGAGCCAGCATGCAATTTGATCAAGTTTCCGTAGGCAAAAAAGCCAACGTATTTTTCGATGGTAAATGTGTTTCTCATACAGTGACATTGCCAAACGGCGTGCGTAAGTCTGTTGGTGTTGTATTGCCAAGCACCTTACGCTTTGACTTAAGCACTAGAGAAGTTATGGAAGTAGTTGATGGCACTGCTTTTGTCAGCATCAATGGCGCTCCTGAGCAAGAATTCAAGGCGGGTCAAAGCTGGGAAGTGGAAAAGGGCGGTTATTTTGTTATTCGTGCTGAGCAACCTGTGCATTATGTTTGCCACTTTGAATAAATAAGCATTCCTACAAAGCAAAACGCAGACCGAGGTCTGCGTTTTTTATTACCCTTTATTTTTTCTTATCTCTTCGGTAGACCGGTGACTAAAGTGCCTGGCACGATGACCCTTTCTGAGAACCACTGCTTATTCATTTCTAATGCGTAACGCACTGCCGCTTTAGGGCAGTGGTTGTTGGTTGTTTCTGCCTGCATCTCTTCGACGTTCACAATCTTCCCGTCATCTGCAATGAATGCAATGGATAGCGGGATCTTGGTGTTGTTCATCCAGAAACAATGACCTGCCTTTTGTTCGAATACAAATAACATTCCAGAATTGGTTGGCATGCTAGTGCGGTTCATAAGCCCCACTTCTCTTGCTTTAGGTGTATCCGCCAGCTCAGCCTGAATACGGTAGATGCCCGCTTTGAGTTCAATCGTGGGCAGGCCTGTATTGACTTGGGCTAGCGAAAGGCTGGAGCCAAAGAAAAAGAGGGGTACGAATAGTTTGATGAAGTTGTTTTTTGAAATAAGCATGTTGTGCATTTTAAGTGAGGCAAATTGCAGACGAAAAAAAACCCAGGAACGAATCCTGGGTTTTTAATAATGATCTAAGGACTATTAAGCCGCTTGGATATTGGTAGCTTGCTTGCCTTTAGGACCTTGGGTAATGTCAAACGTTACCTTTTGGTTTTCCTTAAGGGTTTTGAACCCAGGCATAGTAATTGCGCTGAAATGCGCGAACAACTCTTCTTCACCATCATCAGGTTTGATAAAGCCAAAACCTTTTGCATCATTGAACCACTTAACAATTCCGGTCGCCATGCGAACTCCATTACATAAACTTAAAACAACCGTGATGAGGGTAAATACTTTTTAATCAGTCTCAATCCACAACACGCCTAAATAGAACCTCTCTTGAAGCCTACCCCCTGATTGTTTGCCCTTTTTGGAGGGGTGTCAAGGAGTTAAATGCACCTACCCCCTAGTAAATACCCCTTTTTTTATCGAAAAATGCCCCAATATGGGTTTAAAGGGGTTTTTTGCGTGGTTTTCGCAACAAGACCCTAGTAAATTAAAGTTTCAATATCTGTGTTTAGAATGTTTCTCATGAGTCGCGCACCAAAAAATCCCACTACTGGCAACCCTGGCAATCCGTATGTCGAGGACACTATTCTTCTCGAAAAACAGGTCGAGCAAGTTAAGGCGCCATCGATGTATAAAGTTTTACTATTGAATGACGATTACACGCCTATGGAATTTGTGGTGATGGTGATTCAGGAGTATTTTAATAAGGATCATGAAACAGCTACTCGCATCATGCTGCAAGTGCATTTAGTTGGCAAGGGCGTCTGCGGAGTATTTACCCGCGATGTTGCTGCCACGAAAGTGCATCAAGTTATTGAACTCTCCCGTGAAGCGGGTCACCCACTACAGTGCACTATGGAGGAAGCATGATTGCCCAAGAATTAGAAGTGAGTTTGCACATGGCGTTTGTTGACGCAAGGGCATCGCGACATGAGTTCATCACAGTCGAGCATTTGCTCGCAGCCTTACTGGATAACGCTACTGCGGTTGAGGTTTTAAAGGCCTGCGCAGTCAATATTGCAGAGCTGCGCGCACAACTCAAAAACTTTATCAACGACAACACGCCTGTGGTGCCAGGTAACGACGAGGTCGATACTCAACCTACATTAGGCTTTCAGCGAGTGATTCAACGCGCCATCATGCATGTGCAGTCAACTTCAAATGGTAAGAAAGAAGTGACTGGTGCAAATGTATTGGTTGCTATCTTCGGTGAAAAAGATTCGCACGCAGTGTATTTCTTGCAGCAGCAAGGTGTGACACGTTTAGATGTGGTGAACTTCATTAGTCATGGCGTTCGCAAAGATCAGTCTGAGCATGTGAAGCCTGCTGAGCCTTCTCAGGAAGCTGAAGAATCTAGCGCTTCTGGCAAAGAAAGCCCGCTGGAGCAGTACACCCAAAACCTTAACGTAATGGCTCGCCAAGGCAAGATTGACCCTTTGATTGGGCGCGAGAGCGAAGTAGAGCGTGTTATTCAGGTTTTGTGCCGTCGCCGTAAGAACAACCCATTATTGGTTGGTGAAGCTGGCGTAGGTAAGACGGCAATTGCTGAGGGTCTTGCTTGGAGAATTGTGAAAGGTGATGTGCCTGAAATTTTGGCCAACGCTACTGTTTACTCTTTGGATATGGGCGCCCTTTTAGCGGGCACTAAATATCGTGGTGATTTTGAGCAGCGCTTAAAGAGTGTTCTCAAGTCTCTTAAAGATCACGCGCATGGCGTTTTGTTCATCGATGAAATTCACACACTGATCGGTGCGGGTGCTGCTTCTGGTGGAACATTGGATGCAAGTAATTTATTAAAGCCTGCGTTGTCTAATGGTCAGCTTAAATGCATCGGTGCAACTACCTTTACAGAATATCGCGGCATCTTTGAAAAAGACGCAGCTTTGTCACGCCGTTTCCAAAAGGTGGACGTTGTAGAGCCAACCGTAGATCAAACAGTGCAAATTCTTCGTGGCTTGAAGTCCCGTTTCGAAGAGCATCACAGCGTGAAGTATGCGGCTGGTGCATTGGTGGCTGCTGCTGAACTGTCTGCTCGTTATATCAATGACCGTCATTTGCCGGATAAAGCAATTGATGTGATTGATGAGGCTGGTGCCGCTCAACGTATATTGCCAAAGTCTAAACAGAAGAAAACGATTGGCCGTCCAGAGATTGAAGAGATTGTGGCAAAGATTGCGCGCATACCGCCACAATCAGTCACGGTGGATGACCGCAGTAAGTTACAAACTTTAGATCGTGACATCAAGAGCGTCGTATTTGGTCAAGACCCTGCAGTCGAATCCCTGGCTAGCGCCATTAAGATGACGCGCGCGGGTCTTGGCAAGATTGATCGCCCAATTGGCTCTTTCTTATTCTCTGGCCCTACTGGGGTGGGTAAGACTGAGGTGGCTAAACAACTTGCTTACATCCTTGGTATTGAGTTGCTACGTTTTGATATGTCTGAGTATATGGAGCGCCATGCGGTAAGTCGTTTAATTGGCGCGCCTCCAGGTTATGTTGGCTTCGATCAAGGTGGCTTACTCACAGAAGCGGTGAATAAGAAGCCACATTGCGTACTCTTGCTTGATGAGATTGAAAAAGCCCATCCAGACATCTTCAATATCTTGTTGCAGGTAATGGACCATGGAACCTTGACGGATAACAACGGTCGTAAGACTGATTTCCGTAACGTGATCATCATCATGACTACAAATGCTGGTGCCGAGGCAATGCAGAAGTCCACCATTGGCTTTACCAATGCACGTGAGTCTGGTGATGAGATGGCTGACATCAAGAAGTTCTTTACACCAGAGTTCCGCAATCGCCTGGATGCTATCGTCTCCTTCAAGGCACTTGATGAGTCCATCATCATGCGCGTGGTTGACAAGTTCTTAATGCAGCTTGAAGAGCAATTGCATGAGAAGAAGGTAGATGCAACATTTAGTCCAGCATTGCGTGCCCATTTGGCTAAGCATGGCTTTGATCCATTGATGGGCGCACGTCCAATGCAGCGCATTATTCAGGATACTGTGCGTAAAGCGCTAGCTGACGAGCTTTTATTTGGCAAGCTAGCTCAAGGCGGTCATGTCGATGTTGATATTGATGCTGATGGTAAAGTGCTCTTGAACTTTGAGGCTCCGGTATTGCCAGGGAAACGCACTAAGGCAGATGTAGCGCCAGCAGAAGAAATTTAATAAACCTATTTATTTAAATAAATCCAAACCAAAAAAGGAAAATATGTCTCATCACGATAAATTACTAGAAGCTTTTGAAACTTACAAAGCTGAGAATGAAAAGTTTCAAGGTAAAGGCATTAAAGCTTCTGCTGCTCGTGCTCGTAAAGCTCTGCAAGAGATTGCCGGTTCTTGCAAAGAGCGTCGCAAAGAGATTACTGCTGAAAAAGAATCTCGTGAAGGTGCTGGCGCTGGCATGTCACAAGATGCTGCTCGTAAAGCACATATTCGTAAATAAGCAATTCGCGCTTCAAAGAAAAGCCACCTACAGGTGGCTTTTTTGTTTCAACGATACAGGCGTTTAAAAAAGAGCATGACTTAAGCTCTGCCAGTGCTGCCAAAACCACCTGCACCACGACTGCTTTCGGTGAACTCTTCCACTACTTTAAGTTCCACCTGTTGCACTGGCATCACCACCAATTGAGCTAAGCGCTCCATCGGCTCAAGTTTGAATAGGGTTGATCCGCGATTCCAGGTGCTCACCATCAGTTGACCCTGGTAGTCAGAATCGATTAGGCCCACTAGGTTACCCAGTACGATGCCATGTTTATGACCTAATCCTGAGCGTGGAAGGATGAACGCTGCATAGCCTGGATCTTCGACGTAAATTGCTAAGCCAGTCGGCACAAGAACCGTTTGACCTGGGGCAATTTCGATCGCCTCATCAATGCAAGCGCGTAAATCGAGTCCAGCGCTGCCAGGTGTGCCATAGGTTGGCAATTGGTCGCGCATACGTTCATCGAGAATTTTGACTTGGAGAGATTGCATGGAATTTCCTAAAACGGGGAATGTAAGTAAAAAAGTGGGGGTGCTGCTTAAATTTTCTTGGCAACTAATTGAATGAGTTGGCGTGCTAATTGCAGTTTTTCTGCCTTAGCAATTTTCTTGCTCCCACTAGCGTCAATAACAATCAATTGATTGAGGTCGCTGCCAAAGGTATCTGGGCCGATATTGCCGACAATCATTGGTATGCCTTTGCGCTTACGCTTTTCGTCGGCATGCTTTTCAAGGTCATTAGATTCGGCAGCAAAACCAACGCAATAAGGGTAGGACTTCCCGCCTTTGGTCTTGACCGTCTTGGCAACATCTAGCAAGATGTCTGGGTTAGCAATAAATTCTAGGTTAGGGGCTTGCTTACCCTCGCGCTTAATCTTTTCTTTTGCGGGCTTGGCGATTCTCCAGTCAGCAACAGCAGCTACAGCAAAGAAAATATCGCAGTCGGTAGCATTTAAGGCGGCTGTGTGCATTTCTTTGGCGCTAACTACGTTAGTGCGGGTAATTTGTCCTGTTGCCAACAGTGGTGTATCAAGATCGCAGGGGCCAGCAATGAGGTGGACTTGAGCACCGGCTTCGATAGCAGCTCTCGCAATTGCAAAACCCATCTTGCCTGAGCTGTGATTGGTGATGCCCCGCACTGGATCGATTGCTTCAAAAGTAGGGCCGGCAGTAATCAGTACTTTTTTACCGACTAAAGTTTTTTTCTGGAAGAAGGCAATCACTTGCTCGGTAATTTCAGCAGGTTCGAGCATTCTGCCCATGCCTACTTCACCACAAGCTTGGAAACCACTGGCAGGGCCAAGCAGGGTAACGCCATCCTCAATCAGTCTTTGCGCACTTCTCTGGGTAGCTGCGTGCTCCCACATTTGTTTATTCATTGCTGGAGTCAGCAAAAGTGGGCAATCTCTTGCAAGGCATAAAGTAGTCAACAAGTCGTCAGCCAAGCCCAATGAAAGCTTAGCCATCAGATCAGCGCTTGCGGGCGCAATCAAAATGGCATCTGCTGAACGAGATAGTTCAATGTGCGCCATATTATTTGGAATGGTGCTATCCCATTGGCTTAAATAAACTGGGTTGCCTGTGAGGGCTTGCATGGTTACTGGTGTTACAAATTGCTGAGCAGCTTCAGTCATGACTACTTGTACCGAAGCACCTTCTTGCATTAACTGGCGAGCAAGTTCTGGAGCTTTATAGGCTGCAATGCCGCCAGAGATGCCGAGAACGATCTTCTTATTAATAAGTGATTGCATGGCGCCAGCTTAATGGGATTGGGCAGATTTGCCAAATGACTTGCGTAATTCACCCCAAATGATGAGGGCGGCGCCAATACAGATAGCGCTATCAGCAATATTGAATGCTGGCCAATGCCAATTGGCGTAATACAGATCGATAAAGTCGACCACAGCACCATACATGACTCGATCCAGGACGTTTCCCAGGGCTCCACCCAAGATAAGACTCAGAGCTATGCAGAGTAGTTTGTCGCTTTGGCTTTTATATAGAAGCCAAATAATGTAGATAGAGGCTGCCAGACCAAGAATGGTGAAGAACCAGCGCTGCCAACCAGAACCTTGCGCCAGAAATGAAAATGCTGCACCTGGATTAAAGAGGAGTAACCAATTTAAGAAGGGTAATACTGGTTCAGGTACCCCCATCTGCAAATTACTCAGTGCCGACCACTTGCTGAGTTGATCTAGCAAGAGCACGATGATCGCAATTGCGAGATAACGAAGCAGGGTAAGGCTTTTCATATGAAGGGCTCTTAAGCAAATAGACGGTGATTACCGTCGCCAAATAAGTTGCTAATGCAGCGACCACACAATTCTGGGTGATCGACATTGCTTCCAACATCTTTGGTATGATGCCAGCAGCGACCACACTTCTTATATTGACTGCCCCTTACCAATACTTCTAGGCCTGCATTACTCAACTCAATATTGGCACTAGAGGTGATAGTGACAAAGCGTAAGTCATCTTCAAGCGAATGCAAAATCGCAAAGTCGATATCACCCACTTTGATTGTCAGCTCTGCTTGTAAGGATGAGCCCACATTGCCGGCCTCGCGCTCCACTTCAATTGCCTTAGTCACTTCAGAGCGAATTTCACGAATGCGACTCCATTTGGCGAGCAACTCATCAGCATGAGCAATTTCTGGGAAATGACCAAACTCTTCCATGAAGATAGATTCAGCAGGCTTAGTTCCTGACCCATGCGGAAAATCTTTCCAGGCTTCTTCTGCTGTGAAGGAGAGGAATGGAGACAGCCATTTCAAGAGATTGCGAGTGATATGGAATAGAGCGTTCTGCGCTGCACGGCGATCGGGGGAATCTGGTGCGCTGGTGTAGAGGCGATCTTTCAGAATATCTAGGTAGAAGCCGCCTAAATCTTCAGAACAGAAAGTCAACATGCGCGCGACAGCAGGTTGGAATTCATAAGCCTTATAGTGTGCCTCAACATCATTCTGTAGTGCGTTAGCAAGCGCAACAGCATAGCGATCAATCTCAAGCCACTGGTCGGCGGGCATCGCGTGCTTGCTTGGATCAAAATCTGACAGGTTGGCCAACAAGAAGCGAAGCGTATTACGAATACGGCGATAGCTCTCAGTAACGCGCTTGAGAATCTCGTCCGAGATCGTCATTTCGCCTGAGTAGTCGGTAGAAGCTACCCAGAGGCGAATAATTTCAGCGCCAAGCTTATCTGCTACTTGTTGAGGGGCAATCACATTGCCCACGGACTTACTCATCTTGCGACCTTGACCATCCACGGTGAAGCCGTGAGTCAAGAGTGCTTTGTATGGTGGCTTGCCATCGAGCATGGCGCCTGTTAGCAAGGAAGAGTGGAACCAGCCACGATGTTGGTCAGAGCCTTCAAGGTATAAGTCAGCCAAGCGACCGTTTGGTGTTTCTGCTTCAGCAGTTAACAACTCATCACGGTGTGAACCACGAATGACATGCCAATGCGTTGTGCCTGAATCAAACCAAACATCTAAGGTATCTTTGTTCTTTTCGTATTGGGCAGCTTCTTCGCCCAGCAGTTCGGCAACTTCTAATTTTTGCCAGGCTTCAATACCTTCTTTTTCTACGCGCTTAGCAATTTCTTCAAGCAGTTCAACAGTGCGTGGATGTGGCTCGCCACTTTCCTTATGAACAAAGAAAGCCATTGGCACACCCCATTGGCGCTGACGTGACAAAGTCCAGTCGGGGCGGTTGGCGATCATGCTGTTTAAGCGCTGCTTACCCCAGGCTGGGAAGAACTCAGTGTTCTCAATGCCGGCGAGTGCAGTCTCACGCAAGCTAGCTTTGCCATCAGATGGTTTCTTATCCATGCTCGCAAACCATTGTGAAGTGGCACGGTAAATGATGGGCGACTTATGGCGCCAGCAATGCATGTATGAGTGTGTATACGTCTTATCGCGTAAGAGGCTGCCCGCTTCACGCATTGCTTCAACAATCTTGGGGTTTGCTTTCCAGATATATTCATTGGCAAAAAGCGGCAACCAAGACGCGTACACGCCATTACCCATGACTGGATTGAGAATGTCTTTGTCAGCAAGTTTGTTTGCTTTGCAGGATTTAAAGTCTTCTTCACCATAAGCAGGTGCTGAGTGAACAATGCCTGTACCCGTATCGAGCGTGACATATTCAGCTGGATAAATTGGTGAGAGGCGTTTGTAACCTACGTGTAATGGCGCCAATGGATGCCAGAAAGAAATATTTGCTAATTGTGCGCCTTGGCAAGTCGCAATCACTTTGCCTTCAAGGCCATAGTCTTGCAAACAAGTTTCAATGCGATCTTTTGCGAGGATTAATAATTTATCGCCAACATCAACGAGCGCATAAGTCAGATCTGGATGAACGTTCATTGCTTGGTTCGCAGGAATGGTCCAAGGAGTAGTTGTCCAGATGACGATTTGACCGGGCTTATTTGGAAGCTCTGCGAGCCTAAATGCTTTAGCCAATTGCGGACGCTGTGCATCATCAAAGGCAAAGCCGACATCAACTGTTGGATCGGTCTTGTCTTGGTATTCCACTTCAGCTTCTGCAAGTGCAGAGCCACAATCAAAACACCAGTTGACTGGTTTTAAGCCACGGAAGACGTAGCCTTTTTCCCAGATCTTGCCCAGAGCACGGATTTCATCAGCTTCGTTACGGAAGTTCATTGTGAGATAGGGGTTATTCCAATCTCCCAGAACGCCTAAGCGCTCAAAATCTTTCTTTTGTTTCTCAACCTGGACATGCGCGTAGGCGCGTGCCTTAGATTGAACTTCAGCAGTCGGTAAATTTTTACCAAACTCTTTTTCAATCTGAATTTCAATTGGCATGCCATGACAATCCCATCCTGGCACATAGACAGAATCAAAACCCATGAGCCAGCGGGACTTCACAATCATGTCTTTCAAAATCTTATTGACTGCATGCCCTATATGAATATCGCCGTTTGCATACGGAGGGCCATCATGCAAGATGAACTTCGGTTGGTTGGCATGTGCTGCACGAATCTTTTCGTAGAGCTTATTTTTTTGCCAGCCAGCAACCCACTGTGGTTCGCGCTTAGCAAGATCCCCTCGCATCGGAAAGGAGGTATCTAGCAAATTAACGGGATAAGAGTTTTCTTTTTCAGACATAAGCTTTTTTCTGGAAATAATTTCTGGCATGCGCTGCATCTGCTGCAATCGCTTGTGTAAGGGTCGCGAGGTCTGGGTACTTCGCCTCATCACGGATTTTTTCAAGGAGTTCTACGGTGATAATTTTTCCGTATACATCCGCGTTGTAATCAAAGATATGGGTCTCTAGCAACACTCTGCCCTCGTCCTCCACTGTGGGTCTTACGCCCAAGCTTGCAACCGCAGGCAGTGGCTTATCACCTAAACCCAAAACTTGCGCAGTGAAGATTCCGGTCGTTGCTGGTTTGCGATGATGCAAGTGATTAGCAACCGCTAAGTTCAAAGTTGGAAAGCCTAACTGACGGCCGAGTTGTTGACCGTGAATCACGTGACCTGAAATACCGTAAGGGCGACCCAATAATTTTTCAGCTAACTGCAGGTCACCACTTGCGAGTGCTGTGCGTAGTGCAGAGCTTGAAATACGATTACCTTCTTCTTGGACAGTTTGAATGCTAGATACTTCAAAACCATATTTTTTGCCAGCCGCTTTCAAGCTAGCAAAGTTTCCCGCGCGTTTTGCGCCGTAGCAAAAATCATCGCCGATCAAAATCCATTTAGCGTTCAATCGCTTGACGATAATTTCTGAAACAAATTCTTCTGGGGCGAGTTTTGCAAAGGCGGCATTGAAGTGTTCTACAACCACGCGATCAATTCCGATGTCGGCAAGTGCTGCTAATTTGTCGCGCAAATTCAGAATGCGGGGCGGAGCCTGTTCAGGCGAAAAGAATTCTTTTGGGTGTGGCTCAAAGGTCATTACGCAACTGACCAGGCCTCGACTCTTGGCGCCATCAACCAATTCTTTCAGCAGGGCGCGATGACCCCTGTGCACGCCATCGAAATTACCGATGGTTAGAGCACAAGCAGGTCCTGCAGAAAACTGGGTGGGGGCACGGAATACGTTCACAAAATCGCTTTCAGGGTAGCCATCAATTATATTGTGGGCATGCCTTCTATCGTTACCTTAATCTCAGGCCGCGGATCTAATTTCGAGGCCATTGTTAAAACCGCTCAAAAAGAGCAATGGCCGGTTACTTTTGCCGGGGTAATAGCGAATCACTCAGCGACTAAGGGGCTTGATTTTGCTCGCTCGCAGGGCATTCCAGCCTTTGCCATTGACCATAAAGCACACGCTTCTCGCGAATCCTTTGATACCGCCCTAATCCAGCAGATCGATGCTCTCGGAGCTGATTTGGTGGTCCTAGCAGGCTTTATGAGAATTCTGACCCCAGGCTTTATTCGTCATTTTGAGGGGCGATTGATCAATATTCACCCCGCTTTATTGCCAGCCTTTCCCGGCTTACATACGCACGAGCGGGCTTTGGAGGCTGGGGTCAAAGAACATGGCGCTACGGTTCACTTTGTGAATGAGGGTGTTGATGAGGGACCAATTATTTGTCAGGCCTCAGTTCCAGTGCTTGATGGGGATGATGCAGATACCTTGGCGGCTCGGGTTTTGAAGGCCGAGCATCAAATTTACCCGCGGGCCGTAAAATGGTTCCTCGATGGACGATTGCGAATAGAAGGTAATCAAGTGAAGTTACAACCCCCGGAGTCGCAATTTTTTAAATTATGAGTGCAGAACGTCCACCCCGCAAATCTGGCAGCAGATTAGCCCCCCACAAAAGTTACGCAGTGAAATCGAAAGATCCCTTGCGTCGACCAGAGCGTCGAAATGCTAGCGGTAATTTGATTGCGCCCGAAGGCCAAAAGAATTTTTCGAATGCAAAGGCTTTGCCTCAACATGCAATCCATCTTGAGCGTTTGCTTCCTGAATTGCTGAGTTTTGAGCAGCCAGCAGACCGAGTAGTCAGTCGTTATTTCAGGGAAGAGAAGCAACTTGGTAATCGTGATCGCGCTTTAATTGCAGAGAGTGCGTTTGCTATTTTGCGTCGTAAAAATGAGTTCTCTCAATTTGCATCTAGCGGCGAAGGCTCTCAGGCTAGACGCTTAGCCCTATTAGGTTTGCTGTCCGCTTTGTCTGAAGGAGGATTGGGTTCCGCCAATCGTGCTGAGAGTGCGATTGCTGACTTGGCCCACGTACTAAAGCCTGGTGAATATGAATGGTTGCAGCGTTTTGCAACAGTTGATCCTGCCGCTTTAAATCCTCTCGTTCGCAATAATTTGCCTGAGTGGTTGTGGGATGCATTTGGTAAATATCCTGGTGAAGAATCTCGTGAAGAGTTAGCTAAATCTTTAATGTATCCAGCATTATTAGATTTGCGTGCGAACACCATGAAAACCAATCGCGAAGAATTGCTCGCACAGATGAACGCATTGGGTGGTCGTTACCAAGCAATTCCAACTCCATATGCGCCTGATGGTGTGCGCATTATGGGTAAACCAGCTTTACAAAATACCCCAGGTTTTAAAGCGGGCATGTTTGAGGTGCAGGATGAAGGTAGCCAGCTCTTGGCGTATCTGCTTGCACCAAAACGCGGTGAAATGGTTGTAGACTTTTGTGCTGGCGCTGGTGGTAAGACTTTAGCGATTGGAGCCATCATGCGCTCTACAGGGCGCCTATATGCCTTAGACACATCAGAGCGCCGCCTAGCGAATTTGAAGCCAAGACAGGCCCGCAGCGGCCTTTCTAATGTGCATCCGGTGTGGATTGATAGTGAGAACGATGCCAAGGTCAAACGCCTTGCCGGAAAGATTGATCGAGTGCTGGTAGATGCCCCTTGTAGTGGCATGGGTACTTTGCGGCGTAATCCTGATTTGAAGTGGCGCCAGACTCCAGAAGGGGTGTTGGAGCTAAACCAGAAACAAATGAACATCCTGCACTCGGCTGCGCGGTTATTAAAGCCTGGCGGCCGCCTGGTTTATGCGACCTGTAGCTTATTGCCCCAAGAGAACCAAGCAATAGCCGAGGATTTTCTGGCAAAACACCCTCAATTTGAGGTTGTTCCAGCCGCACAAGTTCTTAAACCATTGTTTCCAAAGGAAAAATTGCCTTTAGGATGCAGCCCTGACAATCCTTGGTGGCAGTTATGGCCCCACATTCATGGAACGGACGGTTTCTTTGGAGCAGTTTTCCAAAAAAAAGCTACCTCCCCAGCTCCTGAGTCTGAAAAAGATGATCAAAAAGAGATTAAGGTCAAAAACAAAAAGACCCCCAAAGAACTAAAATAGTCGTTTAGATCTCTTTTGGAACTCCCTTTTGAATACAGCTTCAGGTTTTGATTTGTTTCTCCACTGGCTTGCCAATGGATATTTAGATTGGTCTTGGTGGCAGATTCTTGTTTTCACTCTGGTCGCTACCCACATCACGATTGCTGCCGTAACGATTTTCTTGCACCGTTGCCAAGCGCATCGTGCATTAGATCTGCATCCCATCGTTTCTCATTTTTTCCGTTTCTGGCTTTGGTTAACCACGGGTATGGTGACCAAGGAGTGGGCTGCTATTCATCGCAAGCATCACGCTAAATGCGAGACCGCGGATGATCCGCATAGCCCACAGATTTTGGGTATCAATACCGTGCTATCTCGTGGTGCGGAGCTTTACAAAAAAGAAGCTGCTAACCAAGAGACTCTCGATAAGTTTGGTCATGGCACTCCCGATGATTGGGTTGAGCACAATGTTTACTCCAGATTTTCTTGGCAGGGCGTTGCCATCATGCTCATCATTGATGTGTTTTTATTTGGCGCGGTTGGCTTAACAGTTTGGGCTGTACAAATGTTGTGGATCCCAATTACTGCTGCTGGTGTGATCAATGGCATAGGCCACTACTGGGGCTATCGCAACTTTGATTGCGAAGATGCTTCCAGAAACATTGTGCCTTGGGGAATTTTGATTGGTGGTGAAGAGCTACACAACAATCATCATACTTTTGCAACAAGCGCAAAGCTATCGAATAAATGGTACGAGTTTGATATTGGTTGGATGTATATCCAAATCATGAGCGTCCTTGGTTTGGCTACCGTGAAAAAAACACCTCCTAAACCAGTGCTGAGTGATTTACGTCCAGCAGATCAAAACACTTTAGAAGCCATCATTGCGAATCGCTATGAAATCATGGCTCGCTATAGCAAGACATTGCGTAGCTTCTTTAGCAATGAAGTGCAGCACATGCAGGTATTAGCTGCGCATTTGGATGATGCTCGCACTTGGTTGGCTAAGGACGAGTCACGCTTGACTGAACAGGAGAAACTAAAGCTTGAAGAGTTGATGGCAAGTAATGCTCAGTTGCGCAAGATGATTGAAATGCGTCGTGAGTTACAAGCTATCTGGGGTCGTTCTTCAGCCACCAAAGAACAATTGCTATCGCAGTTGCATGCTTGGTGTCAGCATGCAGAGGAAAGTGGTTTAACTAGTCTGCGTGAGTTTTCTCTGAGATTGCGTCGCTACGCTTAATCTCAACGAACTTTAGGGAATAAAAAACCCGCTGATATAGCGGGTTTTTATTTGATGAAAAGAAGTAATTACTTCAGCTTTGTTTCTTTGTAAGCAACGTGCTTGCGAATGGTTGGATCAAACTTCATGATCTCCATTTTCTCAGGCTTTGTACGCTTGTTTTTTGAAGTTGTGTAGAAGTGACCAGTACCTGCTGATGACTCTAACTTGATTTTTTCTCTGCCGCCTTTAGCCATTTGTGCGCTCCTTAAATTTCGCCACGTGCACGGAGATCAGACAACACAGCATCAATGCCGTTCTTGTCGATAACGCGCAAACCAGCATTGGTTAAGCGCAAGCTAATCCAACGGTTTTCAGATTCAACCCAGAAACGACGGTTTTGCAAATTCGGCAAAAAGCGACGCTTCGTTTTATTGTTTGCATGGGATACATTGTTGCCAACCATCGGCTTCTTCCCAGTGACTTGGCAAACTTTTGCCATGACATAACTCCATTAATTGCGAAAAAAGAAGATTGTATCAGTCCCGGCCTGTTTTGGGCTAGCCCTAATTGTCTTTATTAGGGGGGATGTGAGCAAGGAAGGGGTCTCGAGATCTAAAATATCCCAATAAGTTAGTATTTACTCTCATTTATTGCTATTATTCATAAGGCCTGAATCTGAGAAAGAGAAAAAACCACTGCCACTCACAATGCAATGATCCAAGAGTTGAATATCTACCATTTGGAGTGCATTTATAAGCACCTTTGTCAGATCCTGATCTGCATCACTAGGTAGGGGATTGCCGCTGGGGTGGTTATGAGCGACGATGAGGGCGCTGGCATTTTTCGCCAGAGCCTCTTTGAGGATCTCTCGGGGGTAAATGGCTGTCTGGGTAATGGAACCCCTAAAAAGCTCCTCACATTCAATTAAATGTAGCCTGGAGTCTAGGTAAAGACAAAGGAAGACCTCATGGGGAAGGCGGCCAATTTTGGCCTGCAAGAACTCCCTGACATGGTTAGGAGATGAAAAGATGGGGTCCTGGGTAAGGCCGTCCTCTAAGCTTCGTTTAACGAGTTCATAGGCTGCTTGAATCTGCGCCCACTTTGACAGGCCCATGCCGTGAATCTTGGTGAATTCTTGGGGGCTGCTGGCTAGCAGTCGGGGGAGGCTTCCAAAGTGATGAAGTAGATCTTTGGCGAGGGCTACGGCACTTTTTCCCTTAACCCCCACCCGCAGAAAAATGGCAAGTAATTCTGCATCAGAAAGTGCTGCCGCTCCGTTTGCGCGAAGCTTTTCTCTGGGCTGATCATTTTTTGGCCAATCAGTAATTGGAGAGTGCACAGCAAGCGCTGGCCTAGATACAATCACCTTATGACTAAGCTTACCGTTTTGCCTAATTCCTATTTGACTCTCAACTATCGGCTCACCTTGCCTAACGGGGAGGATTACATCAATACATTTATCGATCGCCCTGCGACGGTTTTGATGGGGTCTGGACAATTTGCTCCTTGTTTTGAAAAGGTCTTGCTGGGTTTAGGTGTTGGCGAGAAAAAAAGTGCGCTGCTTGCTCCCGAAGAAAGTTTTGGTGAGCGGAAAGAAGATTTGGTGCAGTGGGTATCTCTAAAGGCCTTGAAAGAAGGTCGAGATGACGATGTGGAATTTAATCCTGGAGATGTCATTGAGTTCAATGCTCCTGGCGGTGCACAGTACGCGGGTGTTTTGCAATCGATTAATGATGAAGGTGCGTGGTTTGATTTCAACCACCCGCTTGCAGGTAGACCAGTAACTTTTGAAGCTGAGATTGTGGCGATTCTGTAAACCATGAGCGATTCCAATAACGCAGAAATTTTGATGGCGCAACCGCGTGGTTTTTGTGCGGGCGTTGATCGTGCAATCAACATTGTGAATGAAGCGCTTAATCGTTTTGGTGCGCCAATCTATGTTCGCCATGAAATTGTGCATAACGCTTATGTGGTGAATGAACTGCGCGATAAGGGCGCCGTATTTGTAGGTGAGTTGCATGAAGTTCCTAAGGGTGGCATTGTTGTATTTAGTGCTCATGGCGTTTCTCAAGAGGTGCGTAAAGACGCGGAATCCAGAGGATTGCAGGTGTACGACGCTACTTGCCCTTTGGTTACCAAGGTTCATCTTGAGGTCGTCAAAATGTGCAAAGAGGGCTTCACAGTATTGATGATTGGTCATGCGGGACATCCTGAAGTTGAAGGGACTATGGGGCAGGTTAAAGAAGGCGTATTCTTAATTGAGAAGCTCGGCGATGTAAGTGCTTTGCCGTTTTCAGCCGAAGAGAAGATTGCATTCGTTACGCAAACTACGCTCTCAGTAGATGAGACAAAAGAAATCGTTGAAGCCTTAACTAAAAAGTTCCCCAATATTGTTCAACCTCGCAAACAAGATATTTGTTACGCCACTCAGAATCGCCAGGATGCTGTGAAATTTATGGCCCCTCAAGTTGAGGTGGTTATTGTGGTGGGCAGTGTGACGAGCTCGAACTCTAATCGCTTGCGCGAACTTTCTGAAAAGCTAGGCGTACCGTCTTACAT
Organism: Polynucleobacter sp. MWH-Aus1W21; assembly: GCF_018687275.1. NCBI lineage: Bacteria > Pseudomonadati > Pseudomonadota > Betaproteobacteria > Burkholderiales > Burkholderiaceae > Polynucleobacter > Polynucleobacter sp. MWH-Aus1W21. The sequence continues at coordinate 1,783,514 of NZ_CP061287.1, read as the reverse complement.
GGTTGATGCCCCAGAGCAACTTAAGCCAGAATGGTTTGCTGGAAAAAAACGAGTGGGCTTAACCGCTGGAGCATCTGCACCAGAAAGTTTGGCGCAGTCAATAGTCAGTCGTATTCAGGAGTTTGGTCCAAGAAGTGTGCGTGCGCTTGACGGCGTGGTGGAGGATGTAACCTTTTCCTTGCCTAAAAATTTAGTTGATTGAAGTATCTATTCATAACAGAGGAGCTGTACATGAACAAATCGAACATTACTTTTACAAGAGGGGCTCTTGCTTTGGCGGCTTCTGCTATGTTGTTGGCTGCCTGCGGTAAGGGTGGGGAGAAATCTGCTGCTGCACCCGCAGATGGAATTGAGGTAAAGATTGGTCACGTTGCGCCTTTGACGGGTCCTATTGCTCACCTAGGCAAAGATAATGAGAATGGTGCTCGCTTAGCGCTTGAGGAAATTAACAAAGCTGGCTTAACCATTGATGGAAAAAAAGTGGTGCTGACTTTAGTGCCTGAGGATGATGCAGAAGATCCGAAGACTGCTACGCAGGTAGCACAAAAGTTGGTTGATGCCAAAGTAGTTGGTGTTGTGGGGCACTTAAACTCTGGAACGAGCATCCCAGCCTCGCGTATTTATAGTGATGCTGGCATTACGCAAGTATCACCATCCGCCACTAACCCTGACTACACCAAGCAAGGATTTAAGACGACCTACCGCTTAGTGGCGACTGATGCGCAACAAGGTCCAGCACTTGCCAATTACGTTGCCAACACTTTGAAGGCAAAGACGGTAGCGATTATTGATGACTCGACTCAGTATGGCAAAGGCTTGGCTGATGAATTTGAGAAAACTGTTAAGGCTGCTGGCATGAAGGTGGTTACACGCGAGGCGAGCAACAATAAGGCTACTGATTTCAAGGCTATCTTGACGAAGATTAAAGGTAGTAAGCCAGATGTCATCATGTACGGCGGAATGGATGCTACTGGTGGCCCATTAACCAAACAGGCTGCCGAACTTGGTATTAAAGCAAAAGTAGTTGGTGGAGACGGCATGTGTACCGAGAAGCTTGCTGAATTGGCGGGCGAGGCGGTAGTGAATGTGACTTGCTCGGAAGCCGGCATGGCTTTATCAAAGATGGCGCAAGGCGCTGATTTCCAGAAGCGTTACAAAGAGCGCTTTAATGCCGATGTGCAAATTTATGCACCATTCACTTATGACGCTGTCTATGTTTTGGTAGATTCTATGAAGCGTTCAAACTCAACTGATCCAGCAAAGATTTTGGCTGCTATGCCAGATACGAACATGCAAGGTTTAGTAGGTAATATTGCTTTTGATAACAAAGGCGATATGAAAAAAGGCGTCATTACCTTGTACGATTTCAGGGACAAAAAGAAAACCGTTCTTGATGTCATTGAGATGTAATAACCCCTTATCAAAAAATGGCGCCGCTACTGCGGTGCTATTTTTTTATCTAGACTTAATAAATTCTTAATTCCAATGGACATCCTGCTTCAGCAGATTATTAATGGCTTAGTGCTGGGTAGCATCTATGCCCTGATCGCGTTGGGCTACACCATGGTCTATGGTGTGTTAGGGATTATCAATTTTGCGCATGGCGAAGTCTTGATGATTGGCGCAATGGTTTCGCTTTCCTTGTTGCGCTTGATCTTGAGCTTAACAAGTGACTTGCCGGGTTGGCTCACCCTGCTGATTGTCTTGCCAGTTACGATGGCGGTATGTGCTGGATTAAGTTACTGGATTGAGCGGATTGCTTATCGCCCACTTCGTAATGCACCTCGTCTGGCACCGCTGATATCAGCAATTGGCATGTCCATTTTGCTGCAAACCATCGCGATGATGATTTGGTCACGCAATCCTATGACCTATCCGCAATTACTGCCGTCAGCCCCAATTGATTTATGGGGAAGTGGTGCAACGATAACTGGCAAAGAAATTGTGATCATCATGGTGGCCTTAGTAGTGATGGCTGGCTTATTGTTCCTGGTTGAAAAAACAAAGCTTGGTAGAGCAATGCGCGCTACTGCTGAGCAAACTCAAATTGCTGCACTGATGGGTGTTAATCCAAACCGCGTCATTTCAATCACCTTTATGTTGGGTGGCGCATTGGCGGGACTGGCGGGTGTGATGATTGCCAGCAACTATGGCAACGTGCATTTTTATATGGGTTTCATTCCGGGTCTCAAAGCATTTACTGCTGCTGTTCTGGGCGGTATCGGAAATTTGCAGGGCGCAATGTTAGGTGGCCTGTTATTAGGTTTGATTGAATCTTTGGGCGCTGGGTATATCGGTGAGCTCACTGGTGGAGTCTTTGGCTCAAACTATCAGGATATTTTTGCCTTCTTAGTTTTGATCCTAGTCTTAGTATTACGGCCTACCGGTTTATTGGGCGAGAAGGTTTCTGATCGTGCTTAAAAGCCTTTTTGCTAATCGCCTTATTCACCTGAATCGCTCTGCCTATTTATGGCTCGGAGTCATTGCTTTGTTGCTGCTGCCTTGGGTAGTGGGGGCGGGTGGTGGTAACTATTGGGTGCGAGTGCTCGATTTTGCTTTGCTCTATATCGTGCTCGCTTTAGGCTTAAACGTAGTTGTTGGCTTTGCGGGTCTTTTGGATTTGGGTTACATCGCTTTTTATGCATTGGGCGCGTATAGCTTTGCTTTATTGGCTTCCCCTCATCTGCCAACTCAGTTTGAAACCATTGCAGCGACGTTTCCGGAGGGGATCCATTTTTCACCATGGATGGTAGCAGTGTTCTCAATTATTTTGGCCGCCTTATTTGGATTGATATTAGGTTTACCAACGCTTCAGTTGCGCGGTGATTATTTAGCAATCGTCACCTTAGGATTCGGTGAAATTATTCGTATTTTTATGAATAACCTAGATCGCCCGCTAAATCTCACCAATGGCCCCAAAGGCATTTCTGGAATAGATCCTATCCAGATATTTGGTATCCCCTTTACTAAGCCCTTAGATCTTGGTTTTGTACAAATCCCTGGTTTGTATTTGGTCTTTTATTTATTTCTTCTGCTAGCAATTGCGGTGGCAATCATTTGCATGCATTTACAAGACTCACGGATTGGGCGTGCTTGGATCGCGATTCGCGAAGATGAAATCGCTGCCAAAGCGATGGGCATCAATACTCGTAATATGAAATTGCTTGCCTTTGCTATTGGCGCTTCTTTTGCTGGTGTGGCAGGAGTGCTGTTTTCAGCTTTTCAGGGATTTGTTTCTCCGGAGTCATTCACTCTCTGGGAGTCCATCGTAGTCTTGGCTATGGTGGTTTTAGGGGGTATCGGGCATATTCCAGGAGTGATTTTGGGTGCCATATTATTGGCGGTATTTCCGGAAGTCTTGCGCGGCATTGCGCAACCAGTTCAGCAGTTTCTTTTTGGTCATGTGATTGTGGATGTGGAAATCATTCGCCAATTAATTTATGGCTTGGCTCTGATTTTGATCATGCTTTATCGTCCAGGCGGTATTTGGCAAAAGAGTGGGGCAAGGTAATGGCGGGAACAAATCACTTGCTTCTTGATGTCACGGACGTCTCAAAGCGTTTTGGCGGTGTTCAGGCTCTAGATTCTGTTGGCCTGCAAGTGGCACATGGCGCAATCGTTGGCTTGATTGGCCCAAACGGTGCTGGCAAGACTACTTTCTTTAATGTCATCACTGGTTTATACCCGGCTGACTCCGGAATCTTTTTATTTGACAGCCAATCTTATTTTCCAGAGTCTGTATCTGAAGTAACTAAATCCGGTCTTGCTAGAACATTTCAAAATATTCGTCTCTTTGGTGAAATGTCTGTGTTGGAAAATGTGATGGTAGGTTGTCACTGCCGCACTAAAGCCGGATTGCTAGGGGCAATCTTTCGCTTTCCATCTACTAAGCGTGAGGAGCGTGCCATCAAAGAAAAGGCTCAACAGCTCTTGGCTTATGTTGGTCTTGGTGAGTTTGCCAATATGCAGGCGCGCAATCTTTCGTATGGACATCAGCGCCGCCTTGAGATTGCAAGAGCATTAGCAACTGAGCCTAAGCTCTTGGCGCTAGATGAGCCAGCTGCCGGTATGAATGCCACCGAGAAACTGGAATTGCGTGAACTGCTGCTTCGTATTCGTGCCGATGGTAAAACCATCTTATTAATTGAGCATGATGTGAGCTTGGTGATGGGTATTTGCGATAGCCTAACTGTGCTTGATTACGGTAAGGTGATTGCCTCTGGGAAGCCTGCAGATGTACGTACGCATCCAGAGGTCATCAGAGCCTATCTCGGACAAGGGGCTGCATGATGAGCGCCTTACTTAATGTAAAAGATCTCAAGGTCTCCTATGGCGGCATTAACGCTGTTAAAGGGATAGATTTGCACGTCAATCAAGGTGAGCTTGTTGCCTTGATTGGGGCGAATGGTGCTGGCAAGAGCTCTAGTATGAAAGCCATTGCCGGTTTGCTGACACCATCGGCTGGCGAGATTGATTTTATGAATCAGGAAACAAAAAGGTTGCCTGCGTATGAATTGGTTCGTCTGGGTCTGGGTATGGTGCCGGAAGGGCGAGGCGTATTTAAGCGCATGACGATTTTGGAGAATCTCCAAATGGGCGCTTACTTAAAAACCAATCCCAAAGATATCGAGCGTAAGCTTGAAGAAGTGTATTCGTATTTTCCAAGGTTGAAAGAGCGCTTATCTCAGCTAGCAGGTACGCTTTCTGGGGGCGAGCAACAAATGGTTGCTATGGGCAGGGCGATGATGGCTGAGCCAAAGTTATTGCTATTGGATGAGCCATCAATGGGTTTATCCCCGATCATGGTTGAGACAATCTTTGATGTTGTTCGCAGTCTGTCCTCGAGCGGGATGACTATTTTGCTCGTAGAGCAAAACGCAAGACTAGCTTTACAGATGGCAGATCGCGCTTATGTCATGGAAAGCGGCTTAATTACCCTCAGTGGATCCGGCAAGGATTTGCTGGAAGATCCAAGAGTGAGAGCTGCCTACCTCGGTGAATAAGTAGGCAGTTGGCGACGGTAAGTCTTACGCTACTTCCTTGAGTAACTCACGCAGCATATTGCACATCTGACGAATTTCATCATCAGATACATTCAAAGCAGGCATAAAGCGGAGCAGATTTGGTCTTGGTGAGTTAATCAACAAACCTTCGGGGCTGCGATCACGCGCTAGCTCAACTAGTTTTGGGCCAACATCTTTTCCGAGCATTAAGGCGCGCAGCAATCCTTCACCGCGCTCGCCTTCAAGATTAAATTCAGCGCAAAGCTTGAGTAATTCTGATTTGAGTAACTCGCCTTTGGCTTTAACGCCGTCTAAAAATCCTGGTGCCAAGAGCTGCTCAATCACGCTAATACCTACTGCAGTCATCAAAGGGTTGCCGTTATATGTTCCACCTTGATCGCCAGGCACAAAGCATGCCACTGCATCTGTAGCCAATAAGGCCGCCAATGGAACGCCACCACCAATACCTTTACCCAGAGTCATGATGTCCGGCTCAATACCGTAGTTTTGGTAAGCAAAAAGCGCGCCAGTACGGCCGCACCCAGCTTGCACTTCATCGGCAATCAAAAGGATGTTGTTTTCTTTAGTGAACTTGCGCAGCTCACGCATAAATTCTTTCGTAGCGGGAATGACGCCACCCTCACCCTGAACTGGCTCGAGCATGACTGCAACCGTTTTATCGGTCACGAGTTTTTTTACAGATTCCAAATCATTTAAGTCGGCCTTGGGAAAGCCTGCAACCTGTGGAGCAAACATAGTGTCCCAGTTGGGTTTACCAGAAGCACTCATTGTTGCTAATGTGCGTCCGTGAAAACTATGATCAAAGGTGATGATTTCAAAAGCGCCAGATTTATTGAGCTGACCCCATTTACGTGCCAACTTAATGGCACCTTCATTAGCCTCAGCACCACTATTTGCAAAGAAGACTTTGTCAAAGCAGCTATTTTCAGTGAGAAGATTAGATAAACCAATCATGGGTTCGTTGTAGAACGCAGGACTTGGATTGATCAGTTTCTTTGCTTGCACATTGAGTGCTTCAATCATTCCTGGGTTGCCGTGACCTAGACAGTTCACAGCCCAGCCTTGCAAGAAATCTAAATAGCGTTTGCCATTGTTGTCTGCTAACCAAGAGCCCTTGCCTTCAACCATCACCACTTCTGGACGCGGTGTAATAAACATGACTGAATGGGTGTCAATGGTCTGGAGTGGCTTATTCATGCTGGTATGGATTGATAAGTTAATAAGGACAGATAAGGCTTCTATTATCTCGCTGATTTGATTTTTCGGCTCCTAGGCTGTCGCTAAATCCGCTGCATTGGTAAAGGAGTCGGCAAAGAATTCTTCATCGGGCAGTTGGCACTTGGCTGAAAAGTCATTTCTGGCGGCGTTGACCATGACAGGGGCGCCACAAGCATAGGCTTGAAAGTCCTTCATATCCGGATGATCGGCCATCGCTGCTTGGTGTACAAAGCCGGTTCGACCTTGCCAACCATCTTCTGCGAGTGCATCTGAGATCACGGGGATGTATTTGAAGTCAGAAATTTCTTTTTCCCAGTTTTTGCACAAATCATCCAAATACAAATCACTTGGGCGACGTCCACCCCAGTATAGGTGAATTGGTCGATGAATCTTCTTTGCCTGCATTTGCTCGATGATAGATTTGATTGGTGCAAATCCTGTGCCAGCGGCAACAAAGATAATCGGTTTTTTAGAGTCTTCTCTTAAAAAGAAACTTCCCAGGGGGCCTTCAAAGCGCAGGATATCTTTTTCTTTTAGTGCTGGCGTAACAGCACCAAATACAAAGTCGGTAAATAAGCCACCAGGTAAGTGGCGAATATGTAACTCAAGTGGGCCTTCTTGCTCAGGCGCATTAGCAATAGAGTAGGCACGACGTTGACCATCCTTGAGAAGAAACTCTATGTACTGACCAGCTAAGAATTGAAAGCGCTCAGCGGCAGGCAACTGCAGCTTCAGAATGGCAACATCACTACTCGGTTTGTTGATGGTATTGACTCGGCAAGGTACCTTACGAATCGCAATATCACCAGCGCCTTGGACTTCACGTGCCTCAATGAGCAGGTCTGATTGAGGGTGTGCGCAGCAAAATAAAATGCCGCCAGCAGTTTCGTCTGCCTTGGAAAGGGCGCTTTCACTATGCTGCCCGTGGGTAACTTGACCTTCCACGACTTTGCCTTTGCAGGAGCCACAGGCACCATTTTTGCAGCCATAGGGCAGATTGATTCCTTGGCGAAGGGCGGCCTCCAAGACGTTTTCATCTGGATTGACAGTAAATTGTTTGCCGCTCGTTTTGAGCGTGACTTGATAAGACACTCTCATTCCTTTCAATAAATCGTTACGATGTCACTTATGCAATCTTTTGGTAAACCTTCAATTCTAATTATTGGCTGCGGAGATATCGGTCTTCGGGTAGCCAAACAGTTCTCGCGAAGTCATCGTGTTTATGCTCTGACCTCTCAGTTAAGTCGCTTTCAGGAGTTGAGGGGAGTTGGCGCAACTCCCATTTTGGGCAACCTGGATCAACCAGAGTCTTTATGGCGCCTGGCCGGTTTAGCTCAAACCGTGATTCATTTGGCGCCACCTCAAAATAGTGGAAATCGCGATTGCCGAACCCGCAACCTAATTCGAATTTTAGCCCAAGGCTCAAATGCCGTCAGGCGTCTAATCTATATCAGTACTACCGGTGTCTATGGGGATCATCGGGGCGCCAAAGTGAGTGAAATTACACCAGTAAACCCACAAAGTGAACGTGCCAAAAGAAGAGTAGATGCCGAGCGAGCACTTCGTTTATGGGGCCCCGCAAATGGTGTCACTGTGACCATTTTGCGTGTTCCTGGTATTTATGCTGCCGATCGTTTGCCAATAGAGCGCTTGGAATCTCAAACACCAGCGCTACTCCCTGAGGAGGATGCCTACTCTAACCATATTCACAGCGATGATTTGGCAAGGTTGGTATGTGCAGCGGTGTATCACGGCAAACCTCAGCGCATCATTAATACCTGCGATGGTGGGGAGACGAAGATGGGCGATTACTTCGATGAAGTCGCGGATGCCTTTGGGCTACAAAGGCCGACTCGTTTGCCTGGGAATGAGCTGCAGAAAATTGTCAGCCCGATGCTGTGGTCATTTATGCGCGAGTCACGCAGAGTCACTAACACCCGCTTGCATGAACTCAAAATACCACTACGCTATCCAAGCGTAGGACATTTTCTAAAAACTATTTCCAAGAATCCTTAAGGCCAGCCGTACGGTTAAATACTGGCTTGCCAGGCTTGGAATCATTTTTATCAGCAACAAAGTAACCATGGCGCTCAAACTGAAAGCGATCTTCGGGCTTGGTATCCTTCATGCAGGGCTCTAAATAAGCGGCAATAGTTTGTTTGGAGTTTGGATTAATTGCATCCAAGAAATTCTTGTCCCCGCTATCTGGATGTGGGTCGCTAAAGAGGTGGTCATATAGACGCACTTCAGCTGGAATCGCTTCAGCAGCGCTGACCCAATGAATATTGCCCTTAACCTTATAGTTATTGGAGCCTGGGGTTCCGCTCTTGCTATCAGGGAAGTGAGTCACATTAACTTGCGTGACATTGCCTTGAGCATCAGTTTCAAAGCCAGTGCACTCGACTACAAAGCCATGGCGTAAGCGCACACGACTACCAGGCTGATTGCCAATTGGTGGATACAGTCTGAAGAACCCTTTGATCGGCTCTTGCATAAAGTCATCCGCTTCAATCCATAGTTCACGTGTGAAATTAAACTCACGATTACCCCATTCTGGATGATTGGGGTGACGTGGTGCAGAACAAGCTTCTTTTGTTGAAGCATCAAAGTTCTCTACTACGAGCTTGAGTGGTTTTAGTACTGCGGTAGCGCGTGGTGCTCTGACTTCAAGATCATCGCGTAGCGCCTGATCAAGCGTGCTCATATCAATCCAGCTGTCTGCCTTTGAAACACCAATGCGTTCACAGAACAGGCGAATACTTTCCGGAGTGTACCCACGACGACGTATGCCTACGATCGTTGGCATACGGGGATCATCCCAGCCTTCAACATGCTTTTCTTCAACCAGTTGCAATAACTTGCGTTTGCTGGTGATCGTATAAGTCAGATTGAGGCGAGCGAATTCATACTGATGCGGTACTGGATCTTTAAATACGCCCAATTCTTTTAGTGAATTCACAATCCAGTCATAGAGAGGACGGTTGTTCTCGAACTCCAATGTGCATATGGAGTGGGAGACATTTTCTAGCGCATCAGAGATGCAATGGGTGAAGTCATAAAGTGGGTAAATGCACCACTTGCTGCCGGTACGATGGTGATCAGTATGGCGGATGCGATAAACCACAGGGTCACGCATCACGATGTTCGGATGCGCCATATCAATCTTCAAGCGAAGAACATGTTCGCCATCCTTGAACTTGCCATCGCGCATGTCGCGGAACAGTTGCAGATTTTCTTCTGGGCTGCGATCGCGATAAGGGCTATTTTTCCCGGCTTGACCAAAGTTGCCGCGATTAGTGTGAATATCATCCGCGCTTTGGCTATCAACATATGCTTTGCCATTCTGAATCAGGATCTCAGCAAACTCATAGAGTTTGTCAAAGTAGTCACTTGCGTGATACAGATGAGTTCCCCAATCAAAGCCTAACCATTTCACCGCATCCAAAATACTGTCAGCGTATTCCACATCTTCTTTAACTGGATTGGTATCGTCTAGGCGCATATTGCAACGAGCGCCACCAGCTTGATTGTTGTAATCAGCAGCTAAACCGAAGTTGAGGCAAATACTTTTGGCGTGACCAATATGCAGGTAGCCATTTGGCTCCGGCGGAAAACGGGTGATGATGGATGGTATAGCTTCCCCAGCCAAATTCGTACGCTGAGAAAAAGCGCCGCTTGCCAAGTCATGATCAATGATCTGACGTAAGAAGTTGGATGGCTCGGCTACAGCGCCGGTATTTGCTTTGGAGGGTTTGCTATCTTGGGACATAGCCACATTGTAGAGAAAACCCCTGGCCCATAAAGAAAAAGCCCGCAAACTGCTGCGGGCTCATTTCTGGAGAGGTACGGGGAATTAATCTTCCACGAATGCCTCTTCGCGAGTTTTCTTCACTGCTGGCAGAGCCACGATCACGACCAAGAGGGCTGCCGCGATCAACAGGCCTAATGACAGTGGGCGGGTTACAAAAGTAGTGAAGTCGCCGCGGGATAACAATAGGGCGCGACGGAAATTCTCTTCCATCATTGGTCCGAGCACGAAGCCCAAAAGCAATGGAGGAGGTTCGCAACCTAGTTTGAAGAACAAGTAACCAATCAAGCCAAAGCCTGCGGTCACATAAACGTCAAACACAGTGTTATTTACGGTGTACACGCCGATACAGCAGAACACCAAAATAGCTGGGTAGAGGAAACGATAAGGAATCTTCAAGAGCTTCACCCAGATACCAATCAAAGGTAAGTTCAAGAGGATCAACATCACGTTACCAATCCACATAGAAGCAATCAGACCCCAGAAGAGTGCTGGATTGCTGGTCATTACTTGTGGGCCTGGCTGAATGTTGTGAATAGTCATCGCACCAACCATCAAAGCCATCACGGCATTTGGTGGGATACCTAATGTGAGCAATGGAATGAATGAGGTTTGAGCTGCAGCGTTATTTGCTGCTTCTGGACCTGCAACACCCTCAATCGCACCCTTACCAAATTCATGGCTGTACTTAGAGGATTTTTTCTCAACAGAGTAAGCGCCGAACGCTGCCAAAGCTGCGCCGCCGCCTGGCAAGATACCTAGGATTGAGCCAATCGTTGTACCGCGCAAGATAGAAGGAATCATGCGCTTCACATCAGTCTTGGTAGGAACCATGCTGGTGAGCTTATTGAGGAAGCCTTCGTCTTCGCCAGTTTTCTCAAGGTTGCCCATGATTTCTGCGAAACCGAACACGCCCATTGCAACAGCTACGAAGCCGATACCGTCGCTCAATTCAGGAATATCGAACGCATAGCGCGATACACCAGAGTTCACGTCAGTACCAATCAAGCCCATCAAGAGACCCAAGATGATCATGCCAATCGCTTTGATCAAAGAGCCGGATGCCAATACAACTGCACCGATCAAACCTAAGACCATCAAGGAGAAGTATTCAGCAGGACCAAACTTAAATGCGAGTTGAGAGAGTGGGGCGGCAAATGCAGCCAATACTAAAGTTGCTACGCAACCTGCAAAGAATGAACCCATACCTGCAGTAAAGAGTGCAACACCAGCGCGACCATTTCGGGCCATTTGATAGCCGTCGATCGCCGTCACCACCGATGACGTCTCCCCCGGAATGTTCAGAAGAATCGCTGTTGTAGATCCGCCGTATTGTGAGCCGTAGTAAATACCGGCCAACATAATCAATGCAGCAATCGGAGGCAATGCGTAGGTAGCTGGCAACAGCATCGCAATCGTTGCGATTGGGCCAAGGCCTGGCAATACACCAATCAAAGTACCCAAGATACAGCCGATAAGGCAGTAAAGGAGGTTTTGTAATGTGAACGCGGTATCGAAACCGAGCGCTAAGTTAGCAAATAAATCCATTTTTCAGAGTCCCGGTTCGTTATTGTTGTAGGAATACAGGCAGGAGTGGGAACTGAAGTTTCAGACCCACCACAAATACTGAATACGTAAATGTCACCAAGAAGGCTGCATTAATAGCGGTACCCTTCCAAGTAAATTCTTTGCTTGCGCTAGCGGCAACAAAAACTAATACGACCACGGCAATTAAGAATCCCATTCTAGGAAGCAATAGCCCGTACAGAACAACGGCACCTGTAATTTGCGCAATGATGCGCCAATTAAATTTTGGGATGGATTCGATGGCAGCTTTTGCGCCAAATGCTTTAACTGCTACCAGAACTCCCAATAGGACCATTAAGATGCCTAAATAGAATGGGAAATAGCCTGGCCCCATTTTGGCAGCAGTCCCCATGGGGTAGTTTGTAGCCATGATGGCGAAGAAGAGGCCAATGACCATATACATGATCCCAGCCCCAAAATCCCGTTGATTGCGAATTTTCAAGTTACTCTCCTTGTTGTCGACTTAACTGCCGATTTTTATTGATGTTGTGGGATTGTAAGGCAGGTTTGGGGCTTCTTACCTAGCGTTTGCCCTAGGCTAGTGCCAATGCGATAATTGGCGGCATGAAAGTCTCCCAAATTCGCCAGGCTTACCTGGATTTCTTCGCCCAAAAAGGCCACCAAATCGTCCCATCCAGCCCGGTAGTGCCGGGAGATGACCCAACCCTGCTATTTACCAATGCCGGTATGAATCAGTTCAAGGACGTGTTTTTAGGGTTCGATAAGCGCCCATATAACCGTGCTACGACTGCCCAAAAGTGCATCCGAGCAGGCGGAAAACACAATGATCTGGATAACGTGGGCTATACCGCCCGTCATCACACCTTTTTTGAAATGCTGGGAAATTTCTCATTTGGAGACTATTTCAAGAAAGATGCCATCCAATTTGCATGGGATTTGTTGACTCAAGTATTTAAGTTGCCAAAAGAAAAGCTCTTAGTAACGGTGTATGCCGAAGATGATGAGGCTTTTGAGATTTGGAATAAACAAATAGGTGTGCCAGCTGATCGGATCATTCGCATTGGCGATAACAAGGGTGCACGTTATGCATCTGACAATTTTTGGATGATGGGCGATACAGGCCCATGTGGTCCATGTACCGAAATTTTTTATGATCACGGTGATCATATTCCTGGTGGCCCTCCTGGAAGTCCAGATGAGGATGGCGATCGCTACATTGAAATCTGGAATAACGTTTTCATGCAGTTCAATCGTGATGAAGCGGGCGTGATGCATCCGCTGCCAAAGCCGAGCGTAGATACAGGCATGGGACTTGAGCGTATTGCTGCGGTCTTACAGCATGTTCACTCCAATTATGAAATCGACCTCTTCGTCAATCTCCTTAAGGCTTCCAAGGATGCGGTAGATGCTGCTGGCGGCGAAAATTGTGATGCTGAAAGTCCTTCGCTTAAGGTTATTGCAGACCATATCCGCGCGTGCAGCTTCATTGTGGTGGATGGTGTCATTCCGGGCAATGCTGGTCGTGGTTATGTATTGCGTCGTATCGCGCGTCGCGCAATTCGTCATGGCTATAAGTTGGGTGCTCGCAAACCATTTTTCTATCAATTAGTTCCTGCGCTTGTAAAAGAGATGGGTGATGCCTACCCAGAATTACGCGCTGCGCAAGACAAGGTGAGTGAGGTCATTAAGCAAGAGGAAGAGCGCTTCTTCCAAACGATTGCCAATGGCATGGAAATTTTGGATGGTGCTTTGGCTGGTGGTGCAAAGGTAGTTGATGGCGAAACTGCTTTCCGCTTACACGACACTTTTGGTTTCCCGTTGGACTTAACTGCTGACGTTTGTCGTGAGCGTAGTGTGACGGTTGACGCTGAAGGCTTTGAAGTGGCGATGCAAAAACAACGCGATCAAGCAAGAGCGGCCGGTAAGTTCAAGGTGGCCCAAGGCTTGGATTACAAGGGCACGCCAACTCAGTTTCATGGCTATGACACTTTAAAACATGAGGGTGCGAAAGTAACCGCCCTGTATGTAGATGGTTCGGCAGTTCCCGCTGTTAAAGCTGGTGATGCAGCGGTCATCGTTTTAGATAATACCCCTTTCTATGCTGAATCTGGCGGCCAGGTTGGCGATAAGGGTGAGCTTCGAAATGAGAGCATTCGTTTCGCGGTCGAAGATACCTTCAAGATTCAGGCTGATGTATTTGGACATCAAGGTGAAGTTCTCGAAGGTGAGCTTAAAGTGGGGGATTCTATCAATGCTGTAGTGGATACCCAGCAGCGAACTGACACCATGCGCAATCACAGCGCAACCCACATCTTGCATAAAGCGTTGCGTGAAGTATTGGGCGATCATGTGCAGCAAAAGGGTTCTTTGGTAGATGCTACTAAGACCCGTTTTGACTTTACGCACAATGCGCCGATTACTGCTGAACAAATTCGCCGTATCGAAGATATTGTGAATCAAGAGATTTTGAACAACACTGCCACTTCCGGCAAAGTCATGTCTTTGGATGACGCGCAAAAAACTGGCGCCATGATGCTCTTCGGCGAGAAGTATGGTGATGAAGTGCGTGTTCTGGAGATTGGTAGCTCCAAAGAGCTGTGTGGTGGTACACACGTATCCCGTACTGGCGACATTGGTAGCTTAAAGATTGTTTCTGAAGGCGGTGTTGCTGCTGGTATCCGTCGCGTTGAAGCGGTGACTGGTAATAATGCACTGCAATTTTTGCAAGGCTTGGAAGATAAGATTAATGAGGCTGCGGCAATTCTGAAAACTCATCCTGGTGAGCTGGTGAATCGTATTGCCCAACTTCAAGACAGTCTTCGTCAAACTGAGCGTGAATTAGAAAAGGTTAACTCCAAGTTGGCCGCAAGTCAGGGTGATGAATTGGCCGGTCAAGCAATTGATGTCAATGGCATCATGGTGTTGGCTGCACGTTTGGATGGTGCTGATGCTGGTGTCCTACGCGAAACGATGGATGCCCTAAAGGCTAAGCTCAAAACTGCCGCCATTGTGTTGGCATCAGTTCAGGGCGATAAAGTAAGTTTGATTGCTGGTGTAACTGCCGATTCAATTAGCAAAGTCAAGGCAGGTGACCTCGTGAACTTTGTGGCTCAGCAAGTAGGCGGCAAAGGTGGCGGTAAGCCAGAAATGGCGATGGCCGGCGGCACCGATCCAAGAAAGCTGAGTGCTGCTTTGGCAGGTGTGAAAGATTGGGTGGCAAGCAAATGAGTGAAACAGTGAATATTGCTTTCAATGCAGAAGTGGATGCCATTGGTATGAACTGCCCATTGCCTATCTTGCGCACCAAGAAAGCTTTGGCAACCATGCAGTCAGGCGAGGTTCTGAAGATCAAGGCAACAGATGCTGGTGCTGCTCATGACTTTCCTGCTTTTGCTAAGCAAACTGGTAATGAGTTGCTGGCAAGCACCACCGAAGGGGATGTTTTGGTTTTCTTTATGAAGCGTAGATAAGAAAAAGTCTGAGCCACATACTTTTGGTAAGTAATAATGCAAAAAAGGCAGAGATTGATCTCTGCCTTTTTTATTGCCACTACAGAAAATTACTTTAAGGACCAGCTTCTTAAGTATTCGGTAAATTCAGCGCCAACTTCTTGGTGGCGTAAAGCGAAGTCTACTGAGGCTTTAAGGTAGCCTAACTTGCTGCCACAGTCATAGCGAACGCCATCGTATTCATAGGCAAATACAGGGTCTTCTTTTAGCAGGGCGGCAATCGCATCTGTAAGTTGAATTTCACCACCTGCGCCAGGCTTCACATTGCGAATGTGATCAAAGATCTTGGCTGAAAGGACATAACGCCCCACCACTGCGAGATCAGAAGGCGCATCTGCTGGTTTCGGTTTCTCCACAATGCCATTCAGTCGATAGATGCCTTTACTGACTTCATCGCCAGAGACAATACCGTATGAGCTACTTTTGGCTGGATCGATTTTCTCTACCGCTAAAACAGATCCCGCTTGCTCTTCATAAACCTTGAGCATTTGTGAAAGTACTGGCGGCTGACCATCCAAAAGGTCATCTGCCAAAATTACGGCAAATGGCTCATCACCAACAACTCGAGCGGCACAAAGAACTGCATGGCCCAAGCCTAATGGTTCTGCTTGTCTAATATAGATACAGTCAACATTGTCTGGCTTGACGCTACGAACAAGATGAAGCAGGTCTTGCTTATCCTTGGCTTCTAGCGCCGCTTCTAGTTCATAGGCTTTATCAAAGTGATCCTCGATGGCGCGTTTGCTACGACCTGTGACAAAAATGAGCTCTGTAATGCCGGCTGCAATAGCTTCATCTACTGCATATTGAATTAACGGCTTATCTACTACATTCAACATTTCTTTGGGGCTTGCTTTCGTGGCAGGCAAAAAGCGTGTTCCAAACCCCGCAACAGGAAATACAGCTTTAGTTACTTTTTTGGAGCCGAAATGGATTGACATGAGTAGTCCGTTCTTATCGTTTTTTATTTAAGACGCTCTAATTGTGCAACAAGCTTCTCATGATTCTGTTCAAATCCTGCGAGACGATGTTTTTCTTGGGCAACAACCTCTGCTGGGGCACGTGCCACAAAGCTTTCATTAGTTAGTTTGTTCTTGGCTTTATTGATTTCATTGGCTAGGCGCTCAATTTCCTTACCAAGGCGAATACGCTCAGCAGCAATGTCTACTTCAATCTTGAGTAAGAGCTTGATATCGCCTATCAGGGCAATTGGTGCTCCAGGCGCATCTTTTTCTAGGGCAGATTCATCGCCGTAGATTTTGACTTCAGTCAGCTTGGCAAGCGCCATCAAATAAGGCGTGGCCTTTACCAGGAACGCATCAGGACCATAAATCCAAAGCGGCACTTTTTGGCCTGGGGGAACCTGCATCTCACCGCGTAGGTTTCTGCAGGCGTCAACAATCGCTTTAACCTGCGCCACCCAAGCTTCGCTTTGCTCGTCAATTTTTTCTGGTTGAGAAATTGGGTAGGGCTGGAGTGCAATAGTCTGCTTAGCTTGCTTAGCCAATTCTTTGCCGGACTTGGGGCCAACGGTTTGCCAAAGTGTTTCGGTGATAAATGGAATTAATGGATGCGCCATGCGCAAAATTGTTTCGAGAGCACGCAATAGAGTTCGACGCGTTGCGCGTTGCTGTGCAGGGGTGCCGGTTTGAAGTTGCACCTTAGCAAGTTCCAGATACCAATCGCAATATTCATCCCAGACAAATTGGTAAATGCTGCTTGCAATATTGTCAAAGCGATAGTTCTCAAATCCTTTGGCTACATCAGCCTCGGTTCTTTGGAGTTGAGAGACGATCCATTTATCTGCAGGTGAAAAGTCTAAATAGCCTTCAGGGCCACATTGGTTGTCGCATGGCGCTAGGCCATTGTCCTCATCACTGCCTGAGCAGTTCATGAGAACAAAGCGAGTGGCATTCCAAAGCTTGTTGCAGAAATTACGATAGCCTTCGCAACGTTTCTGATCGAAGTTAATATTTCGACCGAGCGAAGCAAGGGAGGCAAAAGTAAAACGCAAGGCATCTGTACCAAATGCTGTTATGCCGTCCGGAAATTCTTTCTTGGTTTTCTTGGAGATGCTCTCGGCTTGCTTGGGATTCATGAGGCCAGTAGTTCTTTTACCTACCAACTCTTCAATCTTAATGCCATCAATTAAATCAATTGGATCCAAGGTATTGCCTTTGGACTTACTCATTTTTTGACCTTCGGCATCGCGCACCAAGCCATGGACATAAACAGTATGAAAAGGCACTTTTCCAGTGAAGTGACAGGTCATCATGACCATGCGTGCTACCCAGAAGAAGATGATGTCAAAGCCGGTAACCAGAACAGATGAAGGTAGGAAGTGATTTAAGGCGGGCGATTCATCGGGCCAGCCCAATGAGCTGAAGGGCACAAGCGCAGAGCTAAACCAGGTATCCAAAACATCCGGATCACGATTGAGTTTCCCGGTATAGCCCGCAGCAGCAGCTTTGGCCTTGGCTTCTTCCTCTGATCGCCCTACGAATATCTGTCCATCATCGCCATACCAAGCGGGGATTTGATGGCCCCACCAGAGTTGGCGAGAGATACACCAATCCTGAATATTTTCTAACCATTGGGTATAGGTGTTGATCCAGTTTTCTGGAACCAGTTTGATATCGCCTTTGGTGACGGCATCTAATGCTGCGCCAGCAATCGATGAGCCAGGTTGATATTTGTTATCCGGACTTGACTTTGACATCGCCACAAACCATTGGTCAGTCAACATTGGCTCGATGATAGTTTGAGTGCGATCACCACGTGGCACCATCAATTTATGTGGCTGTACTTTTTCCAATAAGCCAGCAGCATCTAAATCTGTAACTACTTGTTTGCGTGCTGCAAAACGTTCCATGCCTTGGTAGGCGGCTGGAGCATTCTCATTGATCTTGGCATCGAGGGTAAGGATATTAATCAGCGGTAGTTGATGGCGTTGACCAACTGCATAGTCATTAAAGTCATGTGCAGGAGTCACTTTCACTACGCCAGTGCCAAAGTTCAAATCAACATAATCATCAGCAATAATCGGAATTTCACGATTGCATAAAGGCAAATTAACTGACTTGCCGATGAGATGTTTGTAACGCTCGTCTTCTGGGTTAACCATCACAGCAACGTCGCCCAGAAGGGTTTCGGGGCGAGTAGTGGCAACGGTGAGATGGCCGGAGCCATCTGTCAATGGATAGCGAATATGCCACATTGAACCATCTTCTTCTTCTTCGCTTACTACTTCTAAATCGGATACTGCAGTCCCCAAAACTGGATCCCAGTTCACCAAGCGTTTGCCGCGATAGATTAAACCTTGTTCATGTAAGCGCACGAATACTTCCACTACGGCTTTGGACATCTTGCTGTCCATTGTGAAATATTCCTTACCCCAATCGATTGACGCACCTAAGCGACGAATTTGTCTGGTAATCGTATTGCCAGAAGTTTCTTTCCACTCCCAAACTTTTTCTAAAAACTTTTCGCGACCTAAATCGTGGCGAGATACTTTTTGTGCATCGAGCTGGCGTTCAACAACAATTTGAGTGGCAATACCTGCATGATCGGTTCCAGGCACCCATAAGGTATTTTTGCCAGACATACGTGCGTGGCGCACCAAGCCATCCATGATGGTTTGATTGAAGGCGTGACCCATATGCAGGGTGCCAGTGACGTTTGGCGGGGGTAGCTGAATAGAAAAATCACCCCTACCTTCATCTATGGTGGCATCGGCAATCCCACGGCGCTCCCACTCTGGACCCCAGTAGGCCTCTATCGGAGCGGGTTCATAGGATTTGGCAAGCTCGTCTGCTGAGCTGACCGCTGGTGAATTAGGGGTATTTGAGGCATTTGGCATAAGAGGCAAATTATAATTGGGCTGATGTACTCAGACTTGCTCGCGAACCTCAATCCAGAACAGCGCGAGGCAGTGACCCTCCCGCCCGTAAATGAAAATGGCCAGGCCCAATCTGCCTTGATTTTGGCTGGGGCAGGGAGCGGTAAGACCCGCGTCCTCACCACCCGTATAGCGTGGTTGATTCAGACCGGCCAGGTATCCCCTATTGGCGTCCTGGCGGTAACTTTTACCAATAAGGCCGCCAAAGAGATGATGTTGCGCTTAAGCGCCATGCTGCCGATTAATACCCGTGGAATGTGGATTGGTACTTTTCATGGACTTTGCAACCGATTATTGAGGGCCCACCACAAAGAGGCAGGCTTGCCCTCGACTTTCCAGATTTTGGATACGCAGGATCAGCTCTCTGCGATTAAGCGTCTTTTAAAGGGATTAAAAGTCGATGATGAGAAATATCCCGCCAAGCAATTGCAGTACTTTATTGCTCATGCTAAAGAGCGTGGTCAACGCGCAAAAGATCTATCAGTAGGCGATGATTTCCAGGCCAAGATGGCGCAACTCTATGCTGCTTACGATGAGCAGTGCCAACGCGAGGGCGTTGTTGATTTTGCTGAGCTGTTATTGCGTAGCTATGAATTACTGAAGCACAGCGAAGCTATTCGCACGCATTACCAAGAACGCTTTCGCCATATCTTGATCGACGAGTTTCAAGATACCAATGCCTTGCAATATGCATGGCTTAAATTGTTATCGGGCCATGACGCAAGTCGCATTAATGTCAGTGGTATGGGTAGTAGTTCCGTTTTTGCGGTTGGTGATGACGACCAAAGTATTTATGCTTTCCGCGGCGCAGACGTCGAAAATATGCGTCTTTATGAAAAGCAATACCACCCGCTGATGGTCAAGCTAGAGCAGAACTATCGCTCGCATGGCCATATTCTAGATACTGCAAATCATCTGATTGCTAATAACTCAGAGCGTCTTGGTAAAAACCTGCGCACCGATGCTGGTCATGGCGAGCCGGTCCGAATTTATGAGGCCCCCAGTGATCATGCTGAGGCTGCTTGGCTGGTCGATGAAATCAAGGCTTTGGTAAATAGCGGCATTAAACGTACTGAAGTAGCTTTGCTCTATCGTAGTAATGCTCAGTCACGCATCATTGAGCACGCTCTATTCTCTGCGGGCATTCCGTATCGTGTTTATGGTGGTTTACGCTTCTTCGAGCGTGCTGAAATCAAACATGCGCTAGCGTATTTACGCTTGCTTGAGAATCCGAATGACGATACGTCTTTCTCGCGAGTGGTGAATTTCCCAACTCGAGGAATTGGTGCGCGATCTATCGAAGCATTACAAGACGCTGCAAGAGCGCAGCAATGCTCTTTATATTCGGCGGCCTCCACGTTGGATGGCAAGGCTGGCGCAGCTCTCGGTGGTTTTGTTCGTTTAGTCGATCACATGCGTGAGGCAACTCGTCATAATACGTTGCCAGAAACGGTTGAGTTTGTGATTCAGAATAGTGGCTTGATTCAGCACTACCTCTCTGAGCGCGAAGGGCAAGATCGCGTAGAAAACTTACAAGAATTGATTAATGCGGCAACGGCATTCATTGCTGAAGAAGGTTATGGTCAAGATGCTGCGGCTGCTATGTTGCCAGGTGAGAATGCTCCAGGAGTGGTGGAAGTTTCTCCGTTGGCTGCATTCTTGTCTCATGCATCTTTAGAGGCTGGCGACAACCAGGCTCAGGCCGGCCAAGATGCCGTGCAACTGATGACTGTTCACTCGGCCAAAGGGTTGGAATTCACCTCCGTTTTCATTACTGGCCTTGAGGAGGGTTTATTTCCCCACGAGAACAGTGTCAATGAACAAAATGGTCTGGAGGAGGAGCGTCGCTTGATGTACGTGGCTATTACCCGGGCCAAAGAGCGTCTTTATTTGTCGCATACGCAATCACGTATGTTGCACGGTCAAGTACGCTACAACATGCCCTCCCGCTTCCTGGAAGAATTGCCCTCAGATTCATTGAAATGGCTGACGCCTAAAGCAAGAGATGCGCGCTGGGGTGGTGGTAACTCAAGATCAGGATCAACTTGGCAAGATGGTTACACCCGTCAACGCGAATATGAATCGAATGACTTTTTTGATTCAGGATCTGATCGCCAAAGACCAGCGAAGCGAGTTGGCTCTGCCTCAATGGAGGTAAAGAGATTGGCTTCACCTCCACGTGGTAATTACCCATTCACTATCGGACAAAATGTATTCCACACCAAATTTGGTGAGGGACGAGTGACTGGTTTAGAGGGTGTTGATGCTGACGCTAGGGCGCAAGTGAATTTCAAGCGTCATGGCATTAAATGGTTGCAGTTGAGTATTGCGAAGCTTGCTGCAATTGACTAAAGAATTTAGTTATACAGGCATCACCACTTCATCGTCTGTGAAGCAGGCCTTCCAAGTCGCATAAAAAGAGCAGTGCATCACAGTAAGACCTGCCATAGAGATTGGTGCAATGATGTACGAGGCTACCTGTCCTAAATCAACGACATCAAAGATCATGCCAATGGTTAAGGGGATAGCAATTAGAACTGCGCTCCAAATCGACAGATATAAAAAGAATGCAGCTTTATTGGACCAGCATGCTAAGGCGCTTGAGAATAGGGCTTGAGGTACTGGCATGTCTTCCCATGCAACTAGTACTGGTGAAAACCACATCAACATCGCTACTGGAACATAGAGCATGGCGCCAAAAAAAAGAACTAGGTAAACCTGTCGGAGTGCTTCAGGAGTGATGGGCTTGTCACTCGTCATGAGAGGGAGAAGCAATTCAAAGTCAACCAAGAGGCTTAAGATAAAACTCAGCAACACAATCATGGTGGCGTATACCAGACCTAATTGCAAAATTCTTTTGCGAACAATTGGGCCAGACTTCAATGCCACTATGTAGACCGAAGGTTTAATGCGCTCTTTTTGAATGGCTTGGCGACAAGCGGTCATGAATCCTACGGATAAGGTTGGCGTCAGGAGTAGCACTGCAAAGACACCAATGACTGGGATGATGACTGCCAGTTGCGCTGCAAATACATACATAAAGACCAGCATTAAAAATCCCAATGGATTCTGTTTGAAGAGCCAAATGCCCTGTCTTATCCAGGTATAGCCTTCTTTGGGAGCAGCGTAATTGAGTTTCATAGGGATCGACGGCTTAAGAGAATGCGTTCAAAGTGCGTGGGATCATGGGGGGTCAGCATTTGTGCATCACGGGGTAAATAGAAATCCCACAATCTAGAAACCCAGAAGCGCAATGCCGCTGCACGCAACATTAAAGGCCAACTCGCTTGCTCTTCTTTGGTGAGTGGACGTACAGATTGGTAGGCCTTCATAAATGCATCTAAGCGCACGGGATCTAAATCTTGTTTGTTATCGGCCAGACACCAATCATTGGCGGTTACGGCAATATCAAACAACCATTTATCGGTGCCCGCAAAGTAAAAGTCAAAGAAGCCGCCTAATTGGTCTTGAGATACATCTGATCCCTTCGGATCAAATAAGACATTGTCGCGAAAGAGGTCGCAATGACTAGCACCTTGCGGCAAGCCATCGTATGTCCCCGAAGAAAAGAATTCTTCTTGAGTTTTGAGCTCATGAGTAATGAGTTCTTTTTGTGAAGTGTCTAAGTGGGGCAATACGGAGGGAATAGTTTTTTGCCACCAATCAAGACTACGAAGATTTTCTTGGTGCTTTGCAAAATCTTTTCCAGCTAAATGCATCTTCGCAAGCATTTCGCCAACCAGAGCGCAGTGATTGGCTTCAGGTTGCAATCTAGAAAGACCTGGAAGCTTTGTAACAATGGCTGCTGGCTTGCCTTTAAGGGTGAATAGAATTTCGCCCTGTTTGTTTTCAATTGGCTTGGGGACCGGAACGCCTTTATTCGCCAGGTGGCGCATCAGCTCTAAGTAAAAAGGGAGTTGCTGTGCTGTTAATCTTTCAAAGATGGTTAAAACATATTCTTGCTTAATGCCATCTTTTGCGGTGTCTAAGAAAAAATTCGAGTTCTCGATACCGCCATGGATACCGCGTATTTCAGTGGCCTGGCCAATATCAAAGCCTTGATCAATCCATTGAGCAATATCTTCAAGATTGATCGGAGTAAATACGGCCATAAACTAAATTGATTTAATAAGTGAAACGATTTTTATCTAAGGGGGATGCTAATGCTTGGAACGCTAATCAAATCAGTTTCTTTTGGTGGTCCTGGCATAACTGATGTAGGCGGCGCCATTTCATAGCTGGTATATGGCGTTTTTACGTCAACCTGAGTTGGCGAATTGGTGTCTTTGTATTCTGTAATTGTGGTGCCATTTTTATCTTTGTACTGATAATTCGGCTTACGCTGCTCAGGAGCATTCATGGCGCCAGTGGCGCTTACTGCTGGCGCGAGTGGTTGATTGTTAATGCGGTTTAATTCCGACGGACTCAGTGCCTGGCTGTTATTCTGAGCTTGGGCCGAAGCAACTCCAAATAGTCCCAAAACCACCAAAAGGCTCATTAGGGCTTGGCTTTGACTCATTGTGCGGCTGCTTAAGTTCGTTAAATAATGCATTTTTTCACCTTTTTAAGCCTACTCTCGGACGGTTCCTTAACCAGAACTGTAGGCAATTCACAACTAGATTGTACGATTGCGGTATGACTAAACATAGACTCTTGTTGGTAGATGGTTCTAGCTACCTCTATCGCGCCTTCCATGCCATGCCAGACCTCAGAAATGGGGCCGGAGAGCCCACTGGGGCTATCTACGGCATGGTTAACATGATGCGCAGGGCACGTTCCGAGCTCAAGGCTGACCATATTGCCTGCGTTTTTGATGCTAAAGGCAAGACTTTCCGCGATGAAATGTATTCTGAATACAAGGCGCATCGATCCCCCATGCCTGAGGATTTAGTCAAGCAGATCGAGCCAATTCATGCCATGGTTAGAGCATTGGGTTGGCCAGTACTCATGGTGAGCGGTGTTGAGGCAGACGACGTCATTGGTACTTTGGCTTGCCAAGCAACGCAAGCTGGTTGGGAAACCATTATTTCCACTGGAGATAAAGATTTAGCGCAATTGGTAAACCCTTCTGTCACTCTCATTAATACAATGACGAATGAAAAGTTGGATATTGATGGTGTTAAGGAAAAGTTTGGCGTACCTCCCGAATTGATCGTTGATTATTTATCAATCATCGGCGATACCGTTGATAACGTA
The DNA here is from genome assembly GCF_018687275.1 of Polynucleobacter sp. MWH-Aus1W21. NCBI lineage: Bacteria > Pseudomonadati > Pseudomonadota > Betaproteobacteria > Burkholderiales > Burkholderiaceae > Polynucleobacter > Polynucleobacter sp. MWH-Aus1W21. The sequence goes on along the minus strand of NZ_CP061287.1, from coordinate 1,759,313 downwards.
CCAGGCGTTCCCAAGGCGGGTCCGAAGACGGCAAATAAGTGGCTGGCAGAATTTGGCAATCTCGATAACTTGATGGCGAATGCCGACCAAGTTAAAGGTGTTGTTGGAGAAAATCTTCGAGCTTCACTGAACTGGTTGCCGCAAGCTCGTCAATTGATTACCGTAAAAACGGATTGCGACTTATCGCCCCATTTGCCTGGTCTAGATGATCTGCATGCGAAGTCAGAAGATGCGCCTTTGCTGCGTGAGTTATTTGAGCGCTATGCATTTAAAACTTGGTTGCGTGATGTAGAAAAGCAGCTCACAAGCCCAGAAAATAAAGGTGAGACGCCTACTTTTGATCTAGCAGGAAGCCCAATCAACTCCAGTGCTGATCAGGGCGAGGAGGGAAAAAAGACTCGTGTGATTGCAAGTGCGCCGACTAAAGATTTATCACAAGAAACTCGCGACTCTCAAGATGCCATAGAGCGCAACTATGAGTGTGTGATCGATGAAGTTGGATTAGAGAGGTGGTTGAAAAAGATTGAGTCTTCCGCATTGACTGCAGTGGACACAGAAACTACTAGTCTGGATGCACTTGCAGCAGAGCTTGTGGGTATTTCTTTGTCGGTGCAGCCAGGCGAGGCTTGCTATATTCCGGTTGCACATCGTAATGGCGAGGTGCAGCTCGATCGTGATTTGGTGTTAGCGCGTATGAAGTCTTGGTTAGAAAGTGAGACTCATTTGAAGGTCGGACAAAACCTCAAGTACGACGCTCATATCTTCGCTAATTACGGCATCACATTACAAGGCCTTGCATTCGATACCTTGCTCGAATCATATGTACTCGAGTCCCATCTGCCACACAATATGGATAGCTTGGCTGAGCGTCATCTGGGTATGAAAACCATTCGCTATGAAGAGGTGTGTGGCAAAGGTGTTCATCAGATTGGCTTTGATCAGGTAGATTTGAAGATTGCAACGGACTACGCAGCTGAAGATGCGGACATTACATTGCGTCTCCACTTGGAGCTATGGCCACAAATTCAGGAGAGCCAAGGCCTTCTCTATATTTATGAAAAGGTGGAGATGCCTGCCATGCGTGTACTGGGCATTATGGAGCGCAATGGCATTCGGATTGATTCTGCTTTACTTGCCAAGCAAGGACAGCAGGTGGGTAAGCGTCTTTTGGAGCTCGAAGGAGAAATTCATAAGCTCGCAGGTCAGCCTTTTAATATTCAGTCGCCTAAACAAATTGCAGAGATTTTATTTGGGCAGCTTGAATTGCCTGTTATTAAAAAGACCCCGTCAGGCGCTCCCTCAACTGATGAGGAGGTCTTGCAAAAGCTTGCGGAAGATTACCCGCTGCCAGCACGCATCTTGGACTATCGCAGTTTGGCAAAGTTGATGTCGACTTATATTGAGAAGCTTCCTCGGATGGCCGATCCTAAGACGGGACGAGTTCATACAAATTTCTCACAAGCTACGGCTGTTACTGGCCGTCTAGCTTCGAGCGATCCAAACTTGCAAAATATTCCTGTGCGTACCGAAGAGGGTAGGCGAATTCGGGAGGCATTTATTCCCGCAGAAGGTTGCAAATTGTTGTCGGCCGATTACTCTCAAATTGAGCTGCGCATCATGGCCCACATTGCTGAGGATGAAAATCTTTTGGCTGCTTTTAGGGATGGCAAGGACGTGCACCAAGCCACTGCTGCAGAAATCTTTGGCGTTCCTTTGGATGATGTGAACTCTGAGCAACGTCGCTACGCCAAGGTAATTAACTTTGGTCTGATTTATGGCATGAGTGCCTTTGGCTTGGCTGGTAACTTGGGTATCGAACGCTCGGCTGCGCAGAATTACATTGCCAAATACTTTGATCGCTATCCAGGGGTTGCTCAATACATGGAGCGTACCCGTCTTGAGGCCAGAGAGAATGGGTATGTTGAAACCGTGTTCGGGCGTCGTCTCTGGTTGCCCGAGATTAAAGGTTCTAATGGACCACGTCGCCAAGGCGCTGAACGTGCCGCGATTAATGCCCCAATGCAAGGTACCGCCGCAGATCTCATTAAGCTAGCCATGATTGCTGTTGAGGATTGGCTTGAAAAAGAGCAGTTGAAAACGAAAATGCTTCTTCAGGTGCATGATGAATTGGTATTTGACGTACCCTTGGATGAGATTGAGCTGTTACAGGCTAAGTTACCCGATTTGATGTGCCACGTAGCCCAGCTGAAGGTACCTTTGGTAGTTAGTATTGGGATTGGCGATAATTGGGAAGAGGCGCATTAATAATTACATTTAAAGTTCATGCCAGGAGACAAAAAATGAGTAAAGAAATTCAATATGGTCGACGCAATTTTATGAAGACATCAGCCATTGGCGCTACTGCTATTGGCGTGGGATTTGTGGCAGCATCGGAACCTGTTATGGCTGCTGCTATAGAAACTGATTTCAAAGGGATTAAAGCAGGCGAGCAGATGATTCCGGTGGGTAGCTTTCAGATGCCTGCTTATGTATCGCGTCCCGAAAAAGCAAAGGGTACCTTGCCCATCGTGATAGTGGTGAGTGAGATTTTTGGCGTTCACGAACATATTGCCGACGTCACAAGACGTTTTGCAAAATTGGGCTATCTTGCTATTGCCCCAGAATTTTTCACTCGTGCTGGCGACCCCAATTCTTATGGAACAGTCGCGGAAATTCAACAAAATATTGTTGCCAAGACTCCAGACGCACAGGTTTTGAATGATTTACAGGCTGCATTGGTTTGGGCCGGCAAAAATGGGGGCGATCTGAAAAGAGTTGGCGTAACAGGTTTCTGTTGGGGCGGTCGTATCACCTGGTTATCTGCAACCTTGCCGCAAGTTCGCGCGGGTGTAGCTTGGTATGGTCGCGTGATTGGTGAGAAGACTGAAAATAGCCCGCGCCATCCCGTGGATATTGCTGCTGAATTAAAAGCTCCAGTACTTGGTTTATATGGCGCTGCAGATACTGGCATTTCTTTGGAGAGTGTGGAGCAAATGCGAACCGCTCTGGCACAGGCAGCACCCAAAAATCCTGCGGCTAAAGCATCCATCATCGAGGTGTATCCAGATGCACCGCATGCTTTCCACGCAGACTATCGAGCCACTTATCGTGAGGGGCCCGCAAAAGATGGTTGGGAAAAGTGCCTTGCTTGGTTTAAGAAAAACGGAGTAGCTTAATCCGCATGACGGTTTTACAAACTATTCTTTTGGTGACTGCGTTAGCGGGTACCGCAAGCGTATTGGTTGCTGCAAGCTGCTCTATGGCCATGCTATCAAAGATGGTTAACAATATGGTGAGCTTGTCGGTCGGGATTTTGCTGGCAACTGCTTTGCTGCATTCTTTGCCTGAAGCATTTAGCATGGAAGGCGTAAACCCACAACTTCTGTTTGCCACCTTGCTTGCCGGATTGCTGGGTTTTTTCTTGCTCGAAAAAATAGCTTTATTACGTCATGACCATCATCACGAAGGTGATGGCCACCATCATCACCATGGGCATGATGCCGAGAATGCAGGGCGTAGTGGTTGGATGATTTTGGTTGGTGATGGTATTCATAACTTTGTCGATGGCATCTTGATTGCTGCAGCCTTTATGGCGGATTATCAAGTTGGAATCTTCACTGCTATTGCCATCATTGCCCACGAAATTCCACAGGAGATTGGCGACTTCATTGTGTTGCTTAATGCGGGATTCTCGCGCGCACGCGCCCTGTTCTATAACCTCATCTGTGGCTTATCAGCGGTTGTTGGCGGTGTATTAGCGTATTTCTTTTTAGAAAGAGCGCATGCAGCGATGCCATATTTGCTAGTTATCGCTTCAAGCAGTTTTATTTACATTGCAGTCAGTGATCTAATTCCGCAAATGCATCGTCGTCCACATTGGGTAGAATCATTACGTCAAACAATTTTGATTGCTTGTGGCGTAGGATTTGTTGTCCTACTTTCCCTGCTGCATTAGCGCAAAATATTCCACTTAGAGTTCAACTGGCCTTTTAGGGTCAGCGCACCATTCACTCCAGCTACCTGCATAAAGGCGTGAACCTTTAAATCCAGCCAATTCCATTGCTAGAAGATTATGGCAAGCAGTCACTCCGGATCCACATTGGTGAATTACTTCAGAAGCTTTTGTTGTGCCAAGACTTTCTGAAAACTCTTTAAATAATTGTTCTGGAGTTTTAAATGCCGTGGCATTGAGATTATGTTTAAAGAAGCGATTCATCGCTCCTGGAATATGTCCACCCACAGGGTCTAGTGTTTCGTTTTGACCGTGGAAACGATCTTCACTTCTTGCGTCAATAATTTTATTTTTCTTAGTTTCCAGATTGGCAACAACCTCATTGACTAAAACGAGTCCTGCATAGGGCATGGGTGCAATAGGTTGATTGCAAGGGGTTGGTGCTCTGGGTATAGTCCCCATAGGGCCATTCCAAGCATCTAAGCCACCATCTAAGACGCGAACATTGGCATGGCCGGTTGATTTAAGCATCCACCATAGGCGGCTAGCGTATACGGAGCCTTGTTTGTCATAGGCAACCACCAGTGTGTTTGGGCTGATGCCCAGACGGGCTTTTGTTTTGGCCCAAGCTTCTGGTGTTGGAAGAGGGTGGCGACCGTTGGCGCCAGTTTTAGTGCCAGATAAATCTTTATCCAGGTCAACATAAATTGCGCCCGGAATGTGACTTTCTTCGTAAGATTTTCTGCCAATCAAAGGATCGACTAAATCAAAACGGCAATCACAGAGCAAGACATTCTCGCCACTGTTAATGATTTCTTCTAACTGGTTAGCTGAGATCAGAGGAGTCATGATGCTTCCTATTCTTAGTGACGAGAGTGTTTGGTAAAGCTGCAAGACCTTATTTGATTATGCGCCTTCAAAGTTCATGACACGACGATACCACTCATGAAAATGTTGCATACCATCTTCCATTGGACTTTGATATGGGCCCACTTCATTAATGCCGCGAGCTAAAAGAGCTGCACGTCCTTGATCCATGCGCTCAGCGATTTCATCATCTTCAATACATGTTTCCATGTAGGCGGCACGTTCCGCTTCAACAAACTCACGCTCAAAAAGAGCAATTTCTTCGGGATAGTAAAACTCCACAATGTTGCGAGTTTTACCTGGCCCCATTGGATGGAGTGTCGACACGCAGAGGACTCCTGGATACCACTCCACCATCACATTAGGGTAGTAGGTTAGCCAGATAGCACCGTGGCGCGGGGCTTTGCCGTCAAATTGACGCAGCACTGCCTCGTGCCAATTGCGATAGGTTGGCGAACCTGGTGTCTGTAGATCTTTATGAATACCAACGGTTTGTACGCTATGCCAATCACCAAATTCCCAATGGAGATCTTCGCAAGAAACAAACTTGCCCAAGCCTGGGTGAAATGGCACAACATGATAATCCTCGAGATATACCTCTATAAATGTTTTCCAGTTGTAATTGCACTCATGTACTTCAACATGATCCAACACATAGCCATCAAATTTGAGATCGTCAACTACGCCAAGTTTTGCAAGATCGGCACGAACATCGCGTGGGCCTTCAAACAACAAACCTTGCCAATTTTGTAAAGGGGATTTGCCAAGATTTAAACAAGGCTTATCTTCAAAGTGTGGGGCACCTAAGAGATTGCCACCCAAATCATAGGTCCAACGATGCAATGGGCAAACAATGTTGTCTGCTTTGCCGCGACCGTTAAGCATAAGAGCTTGGCGATGACGGCAAACATTGGAAAGTAGTTCAACGCTAGATTCATTGCGAACGAGGATGCGACCTTCGTTTTCTGCGCTTAAGGTTTGATAGGAGCCAACTTCAGGCACCATCAGTTCATGGCCGACATAGCCAGGACCCTGCTTAAAAAGCAGTTCAATTTCCCGCTGATACAGGTCAGCGTCAAAATATGCCGAAACCGGCAGTTGTAGATTGGACGGCGCAAGCTTCTGCGCGGTAGCCAGATTAGTCATTCTCCCCACCCCCGAAAACGTCAGCCGAAGCTAAGCGGAATAACCAATCCAACCATCGACGGATCGATATTGGAAAGGAAGGAGTGGATTATACCCATCCAAACTGCTTCTCGCTTTAATATGTAGGGCTATCCGCGTGGGAAATGTGAAGGAAATAAGCTTATGGCAACCAAGAAGTCTGAGAGTCCAAAATCCGGTCTAGAAGTCCAAATTGACCCAGATTTACGCTATGAACAAGCCGTTAAGGAGCTCGAAAAGCTCATTTCTGACATGGAATCTGGAAAATTTTCTCTAGAAGAAACCCTGCTGGCATATCAACGTGGAGCCGCTTTGTTAAAACACTGTCAAGGCGTGTTGGCTCAAGTTGAGCAGCAGGTTCGCGTATTCGAGGCTTAATGAATACTGCTTTTCATTTTCAAGAGTGGATTACTTCGCACTCTGAGTGCGCTGAACTAGCGTTAGATCACTTGCTTGATTCTGCCCAGACTGTTCCTCATCGTTTGCATGATGCAATGCGTTATGCCGCGCAAGGCGGTGGCAAACGTATTCGTCCGCTATTGGTTTATGCGGCAGGTCAACTTGGTGACAAAGATTCTGCAAGGGCAGAGTCTTTGGATGCTGCCGCGGTTGCCATTGAATGCATTCATGCTTACTCATTGGTGCATGATGATTTACCGTGCATGGATGATGATGATTTGCGTCGTGGTCGCCCAACGGTTCACAAAGCATTTGATGAGGCAACAGCCTTATTGGTTGGGGATGCATTACAAACTCGCGCCTTCGAAATTCTTGCTAGTGCAAACTGTGATGCGCAGATACGTCTGAAAATGATTGCTGCATTAGCAGCCGCTTCGGGGTCGCGCGGCATGGCTGGTGGCCAGGCAATTGATTTGGAGAGCGTTGGTAAAAAGTTAGATCTTGCGGGTTTAAAGCAAATGCATGCTATGAAGACCGGCGCTTTGTTGTCGTGCGCGGTGGAATTGGGGGGTATTTGTGCGCACTTAGGTCCTGCGCAAATGGCTCATCTCGCAAGCTATGCAAAATCTCTTGGGTTGGCCTTTCAGATTGTGGATGATGTGTTGGATGCCACTGCGGATAGTGAAACATTGGGCAAGACCGCTGGCAAGGACGCTGCAGCTAATAAGCCCACCTATGTGACCTTGATGGGTTTAGACTATGCGCAGAAGCAGGCTAAAGAGCTGCAAGAAGTAGCTATTGCCAGCTTAGATAGTTTTGGCGCATCAGCGCAGGCATTAAAAGATTTGGCTTTCTTGATTGTCAATCGAGGTAAGTAAGAGAGCGGCAATAGAAATATATTAGTACGGATTATTTAGATTCAATGACTTTACATTCCATAAACTCACCTGACGATCTCAAAAAACTCTCACGCGAAGAGCTACCTGCTTTAGCGGATGAGTTACGTGAGTTTGTTTTGGATTCTGTTTCTAAAACAGGTGGGCATCTATCCTCCAATTTGGGGACGGTGGAGTTATCGATTGCCTTGCATTATGTCTTCGATACGCCTGAAGATCGTATTGTCTGGGATGTAGGCCATCAAAGTTATCCGCACAAGATTTTGACGGGTCGTCGTGAGCGTATGAATACCTTGCGTCAGTACAAAGGATTGTCTGGATTTCCGCATCGCGCTGAAAGTGAATTTGATGCATTTGGCACTGGTCACTCGTCCACAAGTATTTCTGCGGCGATGGGCATGGCTCGCGCATTTCAAACTAAAGGCGAGCGTCAGGTTGCTGTGGCTGTCATCGGCGATAGCGCAATGACAGGTGGCATGGCGTTCGAAGCAATGAATAACGCCGGCGTCTACGATGACTTGCCGTTGGTGGTGATTTTGAATGACAACGACATGTCGATCTCTCCAGCAGTGGGTGCGCTCAATCGCCATCTAGCGAGATTGCTGAGTGGCAATATTTACTCGGCGACTAAAAAGGGAATCGATAGTGTTTTATCGATTGCGCCACCTTTGCGTGAGTTTGCTAAACGCCTTGAGGATCATGCCAAGGGTATGGTGTCGCCATCTACTATTTTTCAAGAGTTCGGCTTCAATTACTTTGGTCCGATTGATGGCCATGACTTAGATGCCCTGATTCCAATGCTGCAAAACGTCCGTCGTTTGGCCTTAGAGGGTCGCGGCCCACAGTTCTTGCATGTGGTGACTAAAAAAGGCCAGGGCTATGAATTGGCTGAGGCCGATCCAGTGTTGTACCACGGCCCAAGTAAGTTCAATCCTGAAGAGGGCGTTAAGAAACCTGCTACTAGCAAGAAAACCTTTACTCAAGTATTTGGTGAATGGTTATGCGATATGGCGCATGCTGACCCATTGTTGGTTGGTATTACTCCAGCGATGCGCGAAGGCTCTGGCTTAGTTGAGTTTGAGAATAATTTCCCTAAACGTTACTACGACGTTGGCATTGCTGAGCAGCATGCAGTGACTTTTGCGGCAGGCATGGCTTGCGAAGGCATGAAGCCGGTGGTGGCAATTTATTCTACCTTCCTGCAGCGCGCCTATGATCAACTCATTCACGATGTCGCATTGCAAGATTTGCCAGTGCTGTTTGCGCTCGATCGCGCGGGCTTGGTGGGTGCCGATGGCGCCACTCATGCTGGCGCATATGACATTCCATTCTTACGCTGCATTCCTAATATGTTGGTTCTGACTCCAGCAGATGAAGCAGAGTGCCGTGATTTGTTAACTACCGCATTCCATCAACCACATCCAAGCGCAGTTCGCTACCCGCGTGGCGCAGGTGTTGGCGCAGTGCCTTCAAAAGAATTGCGCACTTTGCCATTGGGTAAAGGTGAAATTCGTCGTAAATCTACTGCACCATCCGGTCAGCGTGTGGCGATCTTGGCGTTTGGCACCTTGCTTTACTCTGCGCTTGAAGTCGCCGAAGGTATCAATGCCACAGTTGCCAATATGCGCTTTGTGAAACCGCTTGATGTCGATTTGATTCAATCCTTAGCGGCCGATCATGATTATTTTGTGACCATTGAGGATGGCGCGATTGCTGGTGGTGCTGGCAGTGCTTGCTTAGAGGCGCTATCAAATCTCGGAATAAATAAGCCCCTTTTGCAATTAGGTCTTCCTGATGAATTTATTGAGCATGGTGACTACAGCTTGCTGATGACCAAGTGCGGCCTAGATGTGGAGGGTATTGCTAACTCCATCAAACAACGTTTTCCAGCGATCTTGACCCAAAATTCTGTACTTGTAGGCAAATAAGCCTGTTTTGCCTGAAAATAGAGTTATGAATGACATGAACCCCGCTTTTTTGAAGCCTAGTGCAATGCCTGACGTGCAATCCACTTTGGATGATCGCGCTTTGCCAATTGAGCAGGTGGGGATTCGTGGCGTGCGTCATCCGCTCACGATTCGTAGTAAGACTGGGAACTTTCCATCAGTTGGTACTTTTGAAATGGATGTTGCTTTGCCTGCGCATGTGAAGGGCACGCATATGTCGCGCTTCATGGCTTTGTTGCAAAAACAAGATATCGCAGTTGATAGCACTTCAGTGGTGGCGATGGTTCGTGAGATGCTGCCGTTGCTTGATGCCAAAGAAGGACATGTGCAATTTACATATACTCACTTTGTGAAAAAAGCAGCACCAGTATCTGGTGTGGAAAGCTTGATGGATTACGAAGTAACATGGATGGCTGCTGCCAAACAAAATGCTAATGGCAATGCTGACGTGGAATTAGGTTTGCGTGCGCAAGTTCCAGTAATGAGCTTGTGTCCTTGTTCAAAAGAAATTTCTGATTTTGGTGCCCATAATCAGCGTTCGCATGTAACGATGTCTGTAGTGCTCGATACTGAAACAAAAATGACAGTAGAAGATTTGGTTACCGCTGCTGAGAGCGAAGCATCTAGTGAATTGTGGGGCTTGCTCAAGCGTCCTGACGAGAAGTGGGTTACCGAGCGTTCTTACAGTAACCCTAAGTTCGTAGAAGACCTAGTACGTGATGTGGCTGGCAATCTTAAGGCAGATCAGCGTATCCAGTCTTTTGTGGTGGAGGCTGAGAACTTCGAATCTATTCACAATCACAGCGCATTCGCCAGAATTAGCCACAAGAAGTAAGCTGCAACAAATCAATTTATTTCAGATTATTGCTATGTAAATCCCAACGGGGTTTGACATCAAAGGCTCCAGAAGTTGTGGAGCCATTATTTTTTTCGATTAAGCGTAGTGCCCCAGCAAAAGCAATCATTACGCCGTTATCAGTACATAGCTCTAGAGGCGGGTAGTGCACTTCAAAACCATTGCGCGCTGCTTTTTCATTTAATGCACTGCGCAGTTGCAAGTTGGCGCCGACTCCACCAGCAAGCACTAGATGTTTGCAAGCTGTTTGCTTGAGCGCTTTTTCAGATTTACTTACCAGCACTGCAACAATCGCATCGACAAAGCATCTGGCAAGATCCGCATGAAATTGCGCCACTTCAGAGGCATCGATAATATTTTTATCCTCAAACTTTTTAACTTGATTGAGAACGGCAGTTTTTAATCCTGAAAAAGAAAAATCCAAATCACCTGAATGCAACATTGGTTTTGGTAAATCAAAAATGCCAGAGCGACCTTGTTCGGCTAATTTTGAGATTGCTGCGCCACCGGGGTAATCAAGACCGAGTAATTTGGCGGTCTTATCAAAGGCTTCGCCTGCTGCATCATCCAAGGTTTCGCCTAGTAGCTCATATTGTCCAATGCCAGAGACTTTCATGAGTTGGGTATGGCCGCCCGATACCAGAAGGGCAATAAAGGGAAATTGAGGGGCTGTTTGACCCAAAAGCGGGGAAAGTAGATGTCCTTCGAGATGATGGACCCCAATCGAGGGCAAATTGAGCCCTTGAGCAAGGGATTTAGCAAAAGCGCTGCCTACCAGGAGGGCTCCAGCCAATCCCGGACCTTGGGTGAAGGCCACGGCATCAATATCAGTCAATTTGAGGTTAGATTGGGCCAAAGATTGGTCTAAAAGCGGTAAAACACGCCGAATATGGTCACGGGAGGCCAATTCTGGGACAACACCCCCATAGTCCCGGTGCATGGTGATTTGGGAGTGCAAACCCTGGCCCAGTATGCCCTGGAAGGCAGGTTTGCCCTCTTCCCAAGGAGCAGTGTTGTATAAAGCCACCCCGGTCTCGTCACAAGAAGTTTCTATTCCTAAAACAATCATTTTTTCGCTTGGTCGTGCTAGAATCGCAATTCAGTTAATTTTTCGATATTTTTCGAGCATATACGAGTTAAACAAGTATGACTACAGTCCGCCTCCGCGAAAACGAACCATTTGAAGTGGCATTGCGCCGTTTCAAGCGCACCATTGAAAAGAATGGCCTTTTGACAGACTTGCGTGCACGCGAGTTCTATGAGAAGCCAACGGCTGAGCGTAAGCGTAAGAAGGCTGCAGCTGCTAAGCGCCATTACAAGCGCATTCGCAGCCAAATGTTGCCTAAGAAGCTTTACTAATAGAATTTAAAAGCTCTCCTCACCGAGAAGCTTTGAAACCCGCTGACGGTGAAACGCAGCGGGTTTTTGCTTTTTAATCATCATTAAACGCTAAAAAATAATCGTTCTATATTCATTACTAGGAATAAAGCCATGAGTCTAAAAGATCAAATTACTGAAGATATGAAAAACGCCATGCGCGCAAAAGAAACTGAGCGCTTAGGAACGATTCGTCTTTTGTTGGCGGCCATCAAGCAGCGCGAAGTGGATGAGCGCATTGTGGTTGATGATGCTGGTGTGATTGCAACTGTTGAGAAAATGATTAAGCAACGCAAAGACTCTATCTCTCAATTTGAGAAAGCAGGGCGCGATGATTTGGTAGCCGTTGAGGCTGCTGAGATGGTGATCTTGCAGGCGTACTTGCCAGCGCAACTATCCGATGCTGAAGTAGAGGCTGCAGTAGCTGCTGCAGTTGCTTCTACAGGTGCTGCTGGCCCTCAGGATATGGGTAAAGTGATTGGCGTTCTCAAAGGGCAATTAGCGGGCAAAGCAGATATGGGTAAAGTTTCTGGTTTAGTAAAAGCCGCGCTTGCCAAGTAAGTATCTAAATAAGCGAAACAGTTTCATACTCGCCTTATGGCACTCATCCCACAATCCTTTATTGCCGATCTTTTAAATCGGGTAGACATCGTTGATGTGGTTGGGCAGCAAGTAAAGTTAAAAAAAGCGGGCGCGAACTTTCAAGGTTTGTGCCCCTTTCATTCAGAGAAGTCTCCTTCGTTTTCAGTATCACCCACTAAACAGTTCTATCACTGCTTTGGTTGTGGAGCGCATGGCTCTGCCATTAGTTTCCTCATGGAGTACTCTGGTCTTGGCTACGTAGATGCCATTGAAGACTTGGCGCGTTCGGCAGGTTTGGATGTGCCTCGTGAAGAACGAACCGCAAATGATGTAGCAAGACAGCAGCAAGCCATGGCACTGAGTGAAGTCATGAGCTCTGCTGCAGATTGGTATCGTCAACAACTCAAGGGCAATACACGAGCAGTTGAGTACCTCAAAGGTCGAGGTCTTACGGGCGAGATTGCCAAACGTTATGCCCTTGGATATGCACCTGATGGCTGGCAAGGCCTAGAAGCGGTCTTTGGAACTTATTCCAATGAAGAGGTGGCCAAGACTTTGTTGGAGGGTGGCCTACTAATTCAAGGTGAGCAATCTGAAGGCGGGAATGTAAAGCGCTATGACCGTTTCCGCGATCGCATCATGTTTCCGATTCGCAATCCTAAAGGGCAAACGATTGGTTTTGGTGGACGGATCCTGGATCAAGGTGAGCCTAAGTATTTAAATTCTCCTGAGACGCCACTCTTCTCAAAAGGTAATACCCTCTACGGTTTGTTTGAAGCAAGACAAGCGATTCGTGTACAAGAATATGTTCTTGTTTGCGAAGGTTATATGGATGTGGTGGCGCTAGCGCAACTGGGATTTCCAAATGCAGTAGCCACCTTAGGTACAGCTTGTACGGCCAACCATGTGCGCATGCTGCTGCGTCAAACTGATAAGGTGGTTTTCTCATTTGATGGCGACTCTGCTGGACAGCGAGCTGCGCAGCGAGCGCTTGAAGCTTGCTTGCCTTTGATGTCGGACGATAAGGAAATTCGTTTCTTGTTCTTGCCGACAGAGCATGACCCAGATAGTTATGTACGTGCTTATGGAGCGCCAGCGTTCGAGAAGGTTATTAAAGAGGCCATGTCTATATCGAGCTTCTTCTTTAAGGTGGCAAGCGAAGATCATGAGCTAACTACCCCGGAGGGTAGGGCCCATACGCATCATGCTGCTAAACCTCTTTTACTTTCTATGCCGCCAATTGCGTTGCGCACACAAATCTTGCGTGAGTTGGCCATTCGTACGAATACCACTCCAGCAGAACTTGAAGCATTTTGTGGTTTAACAGTTGCGCCTGCGCCTGTGCGTCAAACCACTTATCAGCCAATTCAAGCAAGAACTGCTAGCAGTCAAGGCGGTCAAAATAATCAGAGTACATTTTCAGGTAACGGCAATCGTCAAGGCGCACCTTGGCAAGCATCCAAGGGATCGGCAAAACGCGTTGCGAGTCAAAACATCGAGCCTCCAAAAGCGCCAACAGATTTGGCTGAGCAAATGTTGCGTGTGATTATTCAGTTTCCGCATTTAGGAAAGGCGCTTGACGAGAATAAGCGCGCACTCGCGCTGAAAGCTGCCGAGCAGAGATCTGAAAAAGCCTATGCTTTGATGAAAGATCTTTTGGCGCAGTGCGACTTGGTTGAGTTAATTCCGGGTGAGGGCAATAAACCGGCTACTGCAGGTGCTGGAGCATTTGCGATGTTTCAAGACCAACTATCTCGTAGTGAATTGGCTCCGCTTTATGAGGTTCTCAGAAATCGAGTGATGGGTTCTGATCTGGAGCTCGACGGCGCTGCTGCAGACTTGGACGGGGCTTTCAAAAAGCTGGAATTAACCCACCTCAAGCAAGAAATGACGGAAATTGCCCAAAAGATTGCTGGAAGCACTGCTACCGAGCAAGATCGAGCCCGATATCGGGAATTGGGCGAAAAGCTGAAATTCTCCTAAGAATTTCAGAAAACACCCCTAGAAATCCCCTGAAATTACCCCATATTTTTAGGGAGAACGGGGTCCAAAAAGTCGCAATCGACTATAATCCTCTGTTCCCAAGAAAAAACCGATTTAATTCAGCCACTTGCGCTTTATTTTGATGAAATTTGGGGTAAGTGAGTGAGTAAGTAAAAAGTGAGTTACTACCGGGGCTGCGTTTCATCAGTCGATATCAACAACAGTAATGTGAGTAAGTGCTAATAAATGCCAAACACCAAGACCAAAAAACCAGCTCCAAAAGCAAAAGCTCCAGCTAAGCCAGCAAAGGCAGCCGTAAAACCTGCAGCTAAGGCAAAGACTCCAGCTAAACCAGTAAAAGCTGCTGCAAAGCCAGCTCCAAAAGCTAAAGCTCCAGCAAAACCTGCTCCGAAAGCAAAGGTTGTCGCTAAGACTCCAGCTAAACCAGTAAAAGCTGCTGCAAAGCCAGCTCCAAAAGCTAAAGCTCCAGCAAAACCTGCTCCGAAAGCAAAAGTTGTCGCTAAGGCACCCGCTAAACCAGTGAAGGCCGCTGCCAAGCCAGCACCTAAAGTAAAGACTCCAGTTAAGTCAGTGAAGTCTGCTGCTAAGCCAGTTGCAAAAGCACCAGTAAAAGTTCCTGCTAAGCCAGTTGCAAAAGTTCCTGCAAAAGCTGCAAAAGTAGAAGTCAAAGTTGAGCCAGTAAAAAAAGGTAAAGCTGCGCCTGCGCCTAAGGCTGAGCAAATTAAAGAAGCAAAAGAAACTAAGGGTAAAAAATCTAAGGATGCTGAGCTTGAAGTTCCTGTTGTTGAGGAAGAAAAGAGGCGCGGCCGTAAAGCTAAAGCGGATGCTCCTGCAGACAATGCAGAACCAGTATTGACTGATCGTCAAAAGGCCCGTGAGCGTAAAGCTAAAGAGAAAGCGCTCTTAAAAGAATTCGCAGCACAACAGTTGGGCACTGAAGAGCAGCAAGAATTACGTCGTGCGCGCTTGAAGACGTTGATCAAGATGGGTATGTCTAAGGGTTACTTAACCCATGGCGAGATGAATGACGTGATGTCTGACGAATTGTCTGATGCTGATGCATTAGAAACTTTGATCAGCTTGCTCAATGACATCGGTATTACTGTTTACGAACAAGCTCCTGATGCTGAAACATTAATTTTGTCTGACAACGCTTCAGCTGCTGCATCTGAAGAAGAAGCTGAAGAAGAAGCGGAAGCAGCTTTATCTACAGTTGATTCAGAATTCGGACGCACCACTGATCCAGTACGTATGTATATGCGTGAAATGGGTACGGTTGACTTGTTGACTCGCGAAGGCGAGATTGTTATTGCGAAGAAGATCGAAGCTGGCCTCAAAGACATGGTGATGGCTTTGGCCGCTTGTCCTGTCACGATTGCCGAAATTCTAAGTAACGTTGACAAGATCGCTAGTGGCGAGATGGAGATTGATCAGTTTGTGGATGGATTGGTTGATCCAAACGCAGAAGATATCAAGCTTGGACCTGAAGAGCCAGAGGTTGATCCGGAAGCTGAAGAAGGTGAAGAGGGTGAAGAGGATGATGCTGGCGGTGGCGGCGGTGGTGCTGCAACAGCAAACGCTAAGCAATTGGAAGAATTAAAGCAAATCTCTTTAGAGAAGTTTGCAATCGTTCGTACACAAGCTGACAAGATGCGCCGTGCATTTGATAAGGATGGTTACAACTGTCCAGCATACGTGAAGGCGCAAGATGCAATTCGTGCTGAGTTGCTTGGTTTCCGCTTAACAGCGAAGAGTGTTGAGAAGTTATGCGACACCATGCGCTCACAAGTAGACCAAGTATGGAAGCTTGAGCGAGGCATTGTGAGCTTGTTGGTAGACAAAGTGGGCGTTAATCGTGGTGAAGTATTAAAAGACTTCCCTAAGATGTCCATGAATTTGACTTGGACTGAGAAGTTACTCAAAGAGAGCAAGCCATACAGCGCACTCTTGCAACGTAACGTTCCAGCAATTCAAGAATTGCAACAAAAATTAATTGATATTCAGAAGAATGTGGTTATTCCACTTCCAGAATTAAAAGAAGTAAACAAGCAGATGATCGCTGGCGAGAAACGTGCCCGCGAAGCAAAGCGTGAGATGACTGTAGCCAACTTACGTTTGGTGATCTCGATTGCTAAGAAATACACCAACCGTGGCTTGCAGTTCTTGGATTTGATTCAAGAAGGTAATATCGGTTTGATGAAAGCGGTGGACAAGTTTGAATACCGCCGTGGTTATAAGTTCTCTACTTATGCAACATGGTGGATTCGTCAGGCGATTACTCGTTCGATTGCTGATCAGGCACGTACGATCCGTATCCCAGTTCACATGATTGAGACGATCAACAAGATGAACCGTATCAGCCGTCAAATTTTGCAAGAAACTGGTCATGAGCCAGATGCTGCAACCTTGGCATTGAAGATGGAGATTCCTGAAGACAAGATTCGCAAGATCATGAAGATTGCTAAAGAGCCTATCTCCATGGAGACACCAATTGGTGACGATGAAGATTCTCATTTGGGTGACTTCATTGAAGACGGTAACACCTTGGCTCCAGCTGAAGCAGCATTGCATGACTCTATGCGTGATGTAGTGAAAGACGTTCTCGATTCATTGACACCACGTGAAGCAAAAGTATTACGTATGCGCTTCGGTGTTGAGATGAGCACTGATCACACCCTCGAAGAGGTTGGTAAACAGTTTGACGTTACTCGTGAGCGTATTCGTCAGATTGAAGCCAAGGCTCTCCGTAAGATGCGTCATCCAAGCCGTAGCGATAAACTCAAGACCTTCCTCGAAGAAGATTGATCCAAGACTAACGGGCCTATAGCTCAGTTGGTTAGAGCAGAGGACTCATAATCCTTTGGTCCCAGGTTCAAGTCCTGGTGGGCCCACCAGAAAAGCAAACCCTCATCAGAAATGGTGGGGGTTTTGTCTTTTATGGCTCTTCAGGTTGTAGGCCTAAGGGTGTGCAGGTATTTTGGCCCTACTCTAAGATCTTTCTGTAACAAAAAGGAGGCTTATGAAGATCAAATTACATTTTTGGCGTATGTTTAGCTTTGACATTGTTCTCAACCAGTTTGTTTGCCCATAATGATAACGAGCCGGTTCATCAATCTTATTCAGAGGGCAACTTTCCTCTTGAAAATGGATAAATAATCGAAAACTTCCTGTCCTCCCTATAGACTTGGTTTGATCGGGGGGGGATTGCAAAAAGTTTTGGCAATCCGTATAGCTTACAAAACTGAAGGTGACTTGTCAGTTGCTCCACAAGCGCTTTGAGGTTATCACGGGAATACCCATTGGCAGACCGTTTAAAAGACCCTAGTTTGTATTTTTTCATTTGTTTGTTACCATACATCCCCTACTAAAAATTTGTAGAAAAAATGCCCAATTTTGATGATCGGGGCGATAAAACGGGACGTTTCTTGATGCGGTTTTAAGCAACCACTTCAAGGGTTGAAAAGGGTTAGGCAATGATTTTTAAAAAATCACAATCGATTCGGTTTCTGAAGCCAACAATGGAGTCTTTTGAGACTATTGTTGGTCCAGCTACAGAGGTCCATGGAAGATTGGTGGCCGATGAGAGTCTTCGCATTGATGGTCGCGTTATCGGCAATATTGAAGCTCGTCAAGGTAAATGCGTCAGTATTGCACTGGGACAAACTGGATTCGTCCAGGGTGATATTTATGCCTATAGAGTGTTGGTGGCTGGAAAAATCGAGGGCAACATATATGCCGTTGAGCGTGTAGAGTTGCACGAGGGCGCAGAAGTCAAAGGTGATATTACCTATGGCCAGTTAGGAATTGAACATGGGGCTAAGTTAAATGGCTTAATGATTTCTCGAAACGGAGAAGAGCCCGAGGGTATGGTAGATTCTTCAGCAATCTTTCAAGCAAACTGGGCAAAAATAAAAAGTACCTAAATATGTTCAGTAGCAAGAGGGCATTTTCATTAATTTTGCATAAGACATATGAGTTTATTTAATTCGAGAAGCGCACCCCAGTTCATGGAGCAGGCATTATTTGATGCCTCTATTATTGGATTTTATTGTTCTCGTTTTCAATACGATAGTTTCGAAAGTTTTTGGCATGCTAAAAGTACGCGTGCTGATGGGTCTGAAAGTCGCTTAGCAGACCTGCTATTTTCAAAGATCGATTCTTATCCTAAAGATGATCTGCTGAGAACACAAATGTCTCAAGCGTGTTTAGAATTAGAAAAATTTTGGTTTAATAAATATGGTATTAGCCACGAATCCTTCGGGCTTTTTTCCGGTATTAAGAATCAAGCAGATGCTGCCTGGACTAATGCCCAGACTCAAGAAGAGACTGCTAAAAATACCGCCCATAGTTTGCCGCCTGAGACTAGGGTGGATAAGTTTCTAAAATATCTTGGAATCTATGATTCTGCTTTGGCCACGCTCAATTTGGCAAAGTTTGATGATGATACAAAGATCCATTATTTTTTAAGTGATATCGATGAGTCTTTAAGCTCTAGCTTTCGGTATAGCGGCAGTGTCTTAAAGGTATTAGAGCAGGATTCTTATATTCAAAATGATGACGTGACTTGGGGTCGTTGGACACTTTTTCGAGATGCCACAGGATTTGTTGATATTTGGATTGTGAGAATCGAAGATGGCAGAGCAGCTGTTGTGAAGATTATTTCCAAGCTAGCTGATGAGTCTTATGTATTAGATGAAACGCCCAAAGGAATTCAGTTTGATTCTGAAATATTTAAGGCTATTGATAAAACAAGTATTAGCGCTTTTGAAAACTCAGAGTTTTACAGCACACCCCCCGCTTATTTCCAGATGATCTCTATGGTAGAGGCTCTAGGGGAATAGTCAGCAACCCCACCGAAGCATTTTGCTAAGTGGGGTTGATTGGCTTATTCAGCGTCGTCGCTGTCTTTGTTTGGAATATACGAAGAGCTCGATTGGTAATGTGATGATGGTGTGACTGGATCAATCACTCGTAATTCTCCGCTCAACTTGGCACCTTTTTCTACGCTCATCTCAGCATATTGAGTAAGGCCTGTAATTTTTGCGCTGGAACGAATGTTAAGGTGATTAGTTACATGAAGACCTTGGGTCACTTCGCCGCGGATTTCTACTACTTCAGCATTAATTCTGCCGTTGACGATGCCAGATGTATCTACTAGCACCTCTTTAGTATTGAGTTCGCCCTCAACCAATCCTGCTACTACAGCCATCTCTGGAACCTCAAATGTTCCTTTAACGATGACACCTTCACCTACAAATAGTGAGCCTTTTGGGTTGTTATCAGCCATGTTTTTTCCTGGTTAATTTGTTGAATAAGATCATATAGCAGTATTGCAGGTTTAATTCGAATTCGATTTATTAGTATTACACGCAATTATGTTGCGTCTACTTTTCTTGAGGTGGTGGCTTATTTCTATTCAAATTAGGGGTGGCCAACTCAGAAAATTGGTCCTTGAGGGTACCTAGGGTTGCTATTTTTGATTCAATTGCCGGCAATTGCTGTTGCAGGATTTGTAGCTTTTGGCGGTAAATAGATTCAATTTCATCCAATTCTTTTCTGGTAATGACTCCGCCCATCTCCTTGGTCATTTCAGGGCTAAACCTGATCGCTATCCGAAATCCTAAAAAATGGATCCCAATACCAATTAATATGAATATGCTGATGGAGAGAAGGGTAATCTTAATTACTGAACTTCTAGTAATTTTGATTTGCTTCATAGTAGATGTGGAGCCTGAGATCCAAATTAACTGCATCTGACCATACCTTGGGTTGATTAATTGTTGGCGCTTGAATTGCTAGTCAATGGGTTTATCACCTAAAGGCTGATTTACTCATTGAGATAGTTGCCCTAACCTAATAGAGCTATTTTAAAGGCTAAACGCCATATTGAATTAAATATGCGCCCTTTAGTCCTTTTTATTATATATTTACGTATTAATTGATGTAGTTACAGGATATTTTCCATGAATCCAGGCCGTTTGCCAGACATTATTGGCGCTGAACTTAAGAGCGCACGCGAAGGCAAGGGGCTGGATCGGGCGGAATTGGCTACAAAGTGCTGCCTCTCCTCAAAAATGATTCTGGAGCTAGAGGAAGGGGGTATGACCTCTTTCTATAGTTTTGAGCTGAAGTTGGCAGCTGCCAAGCGTGTGGGGGCTTATTTGGGCCTCACCCAATCCGATTTTTTGCTTCAGAAGGTTCTTCCAAGTGATGATCTGGCGACCGCCGAGACCACAGATCCAGAGTTGCCTGATGCAATTGATAAATCCCTGCTGCATATTCCTCCTCCTGTACCAGCAGTCGATATCAAAAAGAGCGCTGAGGAGCTTATGGAGGGGCCTCCCATCGCAAAGGGGCTTGATCTAAATGGATTGCATATTGCGAAAAGATTTAGAGCTGCTCCAGCTATTCTCGTGGCGGTATTGCTTTTAGGGCTGCTCTTTGGCATTAATAGTGGTTCTGGGATCTCAGATGTAGTTTTGGCCTTGATTAACAAGGGGGTTGCAAAGCCGGCGGCCCTGCAAACTGAGGCGGTAGAGGCAGTAAATCTGGATTACAAGGAAGAGCAGGTCAATCCGGCTGCCAACAATCCAGAGCCTGCAAAGCCAGTGGAGCAGGCAGCCTCAGTTGCGCCGCAGGGTCAATGCCCATACGTCAAAGAAGACCAGTTGGCCAGTTATCAATCGCCTAATCCATCAAAAGCAGGCGATACAGTCAATATTAAAACTTTAGTAAAGCAAACCATTTGTGTTACGGATGGGCTTGGAAAGCAAGTGGTTGCTAACTTAGAGGCTAATACGGCCCAAGCTTTTAAAGGGGTTGCACCATTTACGATCCTGAGCCAAGATTTGGATAACGTCGAAATGTATTATCAAGGTTGGCGAGTAAGATCGCTTAAGTCTGGGGCGAGCCAAATTAAGTTGGTAGAAGTCAGTCCACAACAAACGCCCTAAGCGTTAGCATCATTGGAGACACCAAATGTTTGAGTTTTCTAAAAAAGGCCCGATGGCCGACACTCAGTTGACCTATGCAACTACAGTTGGGGCGGGATCCTCTATTAAAGGAAACTTTACCCACCGCGGCAATATGCTTTTACTGGGCCAATTAAGCGGTGACATACATCAAGATGAAGAGTCTTCAGGAGCCAAGGAAGGCTATACAGCAGTCATTGGTAGAACGGGTTATCTCGAGGGCGATATTCATAGTGCCCACGCAATTATTATTGGGCGCATTGAGGGATCCGTTTACGCCAAGGGTCGCGTTGAAGTTTATCCCGGAGCAATAGTTCATGGAGATATTACTTATTCGCAGATTAATGTGCATCCCGACGCAAAAGTGAACGGTAACCTAAAGTGCTTACTATCAGAGGTATCGGATTTAGCATCAGACCCTAAAAATGTTGAGGGTGAAGTCGAAAGCAATGTGTTGCCAATCTCCAAGGCAGAAGGCTTCTAGCCATGAGGGCGATATAAGGGATGGATACCTCACCTGAGAGTCAAATTCATCATCTCAAAGAAGCCTTAGAGGAAAATTCTCCAAGAAATAAAATACCCCAACTACTTCTTATCTTGTTTGTAGCGACGGTCGGTATTTTTTCTTTGATTTACACCTATCACTTTAGAGATCTACCCAAGTGTAAAGATGAGGAGATTCAAATATTGCTTAATGAGAATTTGAGAAGCAATGAATCCCTGATCAATCATTCCCAGACATTGGCTTTTGACCGCTTTAATCAAATTAGCCAAGGTGATGCCAATCGGTCCTGCTCCGTCAATTTAATGACGAGTCAGGGCAACTATGTAATCACATATCAAATCATTAACGAGTTGGGGCGGCAGTCAGTATTTAGCCGAATCTTTGGGGCGGTGAGATATGTTGTGGTGGTACAGGGCGCGAAATTGATCCAGTAGGGCGGGGGGGGCAATCAAAGTCATTGCCCTCATTTGCTGATGGTTTTTAAGTTAGTTATGCGGCTCAAAGTAAGAATTTACCAATGAGATAAAGCATTAGCCCGAAAACTGTCAGGTAGCCTGCAGCCTTAGCCATTGCTCTTTCTACCCCTTTTTGCACAATTTTGTTTTGAATGTTTTCATCGGCAACAATATTCTTAATATTCCAGAGATCTTTTCTGATAACGTTAAGGCTTTCGTCGGATTTGCGATCCCTTTGTTGCAAATTGGCGCTTATTTCAGCCAAGTGAGCACTTATTTCTCTCAGCTCTTTAATTGCGTCATCTAGATTGCCCATTAAAACTCCAAATTAAAGGTTGCAATGCTTCGGAAAATTATTGCAGGCCTGTAGTCATTAATATCTTTGCAGTTGATTATTACAAATCCTATGACTGGATATGATAATTCAATGTCTTTTCATCCGTCTTGCACTATAGGTTCTCAATATTGACTGCGCTGTCCTGGCGGATTCATAAATGGTCCATCTAGGGGACTTTCCAAAGGGAAACGAATTGCTTTATAGTGTCAGGACACCTTTTAATGACCTTTCTGCTCTGCCCACACGAATTAATATAACGCTAATTGCATGGATAAAAAACCTCCTAAGATGATTTCTAAAGTGAATGGCTTATTGAAGAAAGTTTTCCGGGCGATAGTATTTATTTTGATTTTATTGATTCTGCTTTATGCAGGTCTCAAGCTTTGGGAATATAAAGTTGATGTGGATAAAAATACCAAGGTCGCAAACTTTAAAAGAGAGCAAAAGCAAAAGTATGAAGTGTTAAGTAGGGATCTGACTATGTCCTTACCTTTGTTTATTGGCAGCCCTTCACTGGATTTTGTTAAGGGGGGCAATAAAGGATTTATATTTTCTTACTTGCTAGGCGAAGACTATTCTGCATTTCAGGAGGCCTTGGGGGAAAGTGCACCCATCGTATTTTCGGGTAGTCAAGTTTTAGGTTCGGGCTGTAAAAAGCAGGCATGCGCCGAATTAAAAGCAGGATTTCTTGTAGACCCAAGTACAAGCGAGTTTCTTGCTGTTATCTTGGATAATGGCAAGCCAATCTATTACGGTTTAACAGAGGGAAAACCGGTGCCGGCTGTATTTGAAAAATGGGTAGGCGCTCAAACCGTGGAGACTGCAAAGTGATGGGCGCTACTTTTAAAGCCAACTTAAAGCTCAGCCTTTTTGTATTTTTTGCCTTATGCATTTTCGCCATGATGACCGGTGTTCATGCTAAGTCAGATCATGAAGGCGCCCACCCGAAGGTGAATAGTAAAAAGGTCGAAGGCAAATCGGACAATGAGAAAGACATTATCTTAATCAAAAATTCGCAGTCGACAATTTACTTGTTATCTGGTTGGGGGAAGGCGGAAGAGCCATTCGTTTGGTATACAGTTTCAGCCCACTTTAATGGAGATCAGTTAGCGCCAAACGGGAAATCTTTTAATTTATTTAGTATTAGTGGCGCGCAAGACTGCAAAGAGAATAACTACTTTTATTACCGTGTCTCTTATATGCTATTTGATACAAAGACTAGAAACTTAAACGAAGTCTATTTGCAAAAAAATAAGACTAATGTAATGGATGTCGAGCCTGACAGCATTGAGTCGCTTGTTAAGAAAATTATTTGCCACTAATTTTCAATTATCTGCGAGCCAATTTTATTTGACAGTTCAGATCGCGTAATGTACATGGCTAAACGCCAGGGTAAAAAGCAAATTCAATTTGCCGCTTAATAGAATTAGGTTTTGCGTAAATGTACCGGTGGAATGCGTAACATATCTCGATATTTAGCGACTGTTCGCCTTGCAACGATGTAGCCTTGCTCGCTTAAGAGTTCGGTAATTTTCGTATCGGAGATGGGTTTTTTGGGAGACTCTTCTTCAACTATTTTTTTAATCAGTGCTTGAATTGCAGTGGAGGAAATAGCCCCCCCTTTTTCAGAGCTTAATTGGCTGCTAAAAAAGTGTTTGAACTCAAAAATCCCCAATTGGCAAGCGAGGTATTTTTGAGTGGTTACGCGTGAGATAGTCGATTCGTGCATTTCGACTGCCTCCGCAATTTCTCTTAGGACCAATGGTTTCATGCCAACGGCCCCCATGCTAAAAAACTGTTGTTGTCTTAGAACGATTTCATGCGCCACCTTCAGTATGGTTTCTTCTCTTTGGGCAATATTTTTGACCAACCAACTTGCCTCCAGCATCTTTTGCTTTAGGGGCCCATCAATCTTTTTTTGACCATGCTCTTTCAGAATTCTGGTGTATTCATTATTCAAAGAAATGCGGGGCTTAGCGTTTGGATTCGATTCGACTACCCAGCGACCTCGTTTTAACTTCACCATCACATCAGGAAGAACCCATTGATCGCTCTCAAGCTCAAATTGGGCTCCGGGATTATGTTGTAAGCCTCGAATATGAGCTACTGCTTTTAGTATTTCTGCCTCAGATTTCCCGCAGACTTTTCTGAGTTTTTGCCAATCTCTTGTGCCCACCATGCTCAAGTGTTTGGTCACAATCAATTTTGCAAGTTCCCAATTAGCTTTATCTGGTGGTGGGTTTAGTAAAACCCGGTCTATTTGCAGCGATAGGCATTGCGCAAGACAATTTGCGCCAATGCCTGGGGGGTCTAATGATTGCAGCTTTTCTAGCGCTACTTCCATAACCTTTTTTGAATTTATCTCGGGTGATTGGGTGCCTAGATCCACTTGAATAGTTTCTAGATCATCTAGCAGGTATCCGCGTTCATCTAAACAACCAGCCAAGTAGGCTAACAGGCTTTGCTCTTCTGGGCTGATGTTGAGTAAGTGGATTTGTTCCTCTAGGTATTCCAATAAGGTTTGCTTATGGGCAACTCGCTCATAACGCTCCCCCCAATCTTCGTCATCATCTTGCGAGACCCGATTATTGGACCAGTGGTTTTGGGTGCCGTCCATCTGGGCACTGGATGGAGTTAGGTTTGACTCCATTTCGGGGTTGGGCTCAAACTCCAGCAGCGGATTGTCCTCGGCTGCCTTTGCCAACTCTTGCTCTAACTCATTATTGGATAGTTGCAATAGTTTGATTGACTGTTGCAGTTGGGGGGTAAGGCTGACCTGCTGGCTGACTCTAGTGTTAAGTGAGATGGCCATGTTTTTTAAGATTCATTCGTCAGCTTTGAAGTGGGTTTGTACATGTGATCGAGTGTAATAGTCCAAAGACTGCTATTTCAGATGGTCGCGCTGATTTAAAGCATTAATCAAAAAAGTAATTTTTGGATAAAAAAACGTTATATAAGTAAGCAATTACTAACATAAAAATCCTATTTATACGTAGATTTGGCGGAAAACCCCATAAATTGTATTTATCCCAGCATGGATTATTCTACCTAGGGATAAATAAAATATCTATGTAAATTAAGATGTTAAGATCATTTATGCAGTGTATTTGTGGGTGCAGTCGATAAATGAGTTAATCGAGCCCCTGCTTTTAGCCGTAATAAGTTATCCTGCTACTTCAAATTGAGATTTCACATTATGGAAAATCCTGTCATTTCAGAGCACCGTATTCGTGGCGAACGCTTTTATACGATTGAAAAAAGTAACAAGATTGCTTTTTACACAACCAATATTGCAGCCGCTCGCTACTGGGTTAAACATGTTGTTGATGGGGAGAATGTTCCTTTAAGTGTTGAGGAAGTAAATTTAGGCGAACCAAAAACCCCTTAAACCATAACCTACTTGCTAATTGCAAGAGTGTTATGGGAGTTGCTCCCCGGTCCTTGGGTATGGCTTCGTTTGGGGCCTTAAAAGACCTCTTTATCCCTAGGATGTCCGTATAATTAGCCATTTATGTGGGTTAAGACGTATGGGCCGTTCCTTTCAGACTATCACTTTAAGCATCTTTGCAGCCACACTGGGAATTAGTGTGGCTATGGCTCAGGCCAACGAAGATCTAGTGACTGTAGTCGATGGGAAACGTTACGTAATTTCCTATTACAAAAGCTCTATTAAGAATCTACCTCCAGACTGGAAAAAAGTTTGGATTCTCACTAATCGCAAAGCTGAAGAAAAAGCTGCTCCTGAGCGCATTCAATCGATACGACGCAACGTTTTATTTAACTGCGTGCGAAACACTTACTCAACCTTAGCCACTATAAATTATGCTGAGCCCAACGCGATGGGTAAGCCCAATTTACAAACAGATACTGGCTTTGAGTTGAATGATGATCCGGTGCCTGAAGATACGGCATTAGCAATCATTAAATCCCAAATTTGCGGTACCTAACTTAATTAACGTTTATGAAATTTAATATTTTCCCGCCTGAGGCTCTTAATAAGATCGAGCCCAAGTTTCATGTTGAGTCACGCATGATTGCTAAAACGATTGAGCGAGAGATGATTAACAAAAGTCCGCTCGCTGGTTTATATGCTTTGGATGGTGCCGATAGAGCTATTCCTGTAAGTCTTATAGAGGTTCGTCAAGGATTGTTGATCATGAAGCCTGAGATCAAGCCCGAAGGTGGTTTCACTGGCTTGATTGGCGGGCAGCGTATTTTGGTTCTTTGTGGCGAGAGTGGCAAGATGCAATTCATGGCTACGGGTATTCGATTAAACGAAGATGGCAATTTGACTTGCCCATTACCTGCCGATTTAATACTTATTCAGCGACGCAAGGAATTTAGAACCCTTGGGCCAGCCGATGAGGATTTGAATTTCGTTTTATGTTTGGGTGCTGGCCAAGAACTCCTTACTAAAGTGATCGACATCTCTGATCATGGTATTTTGCTTGATTTGCGTTTGGGCGCGACAGAGGTTGAAGTCGGGCGTTATTGGCACTCTGGTTATTTTGAGCGCTTACGATCACGTTCCACAACGATTGATCTCATTATTAAGAATGTTCGTCCAGGCGCTGATATTGATCGTGTACGCGCAGGATGCGAGCTTTTTGAGCCTAAGAAGCTTGCTCTTAAAGAGTTTGAAAGTACCCGAAGTGCTATTGAGAATGCACGAGTTCAGGGCCGTTTGAATCGCTGGTATTTGGGGGCCTCTTGGCATGAGTAAAAATGAATTTGTCTTTTTATCTACTTCCCTTACTATAAGTTCATGATGAGTTTTTTTGCCAATCTGACCTCGGGAAAATTGATCGTGATCGTGAGCGTGCTCATGTTCATTGCTCTGCTATATTTCTTCATTCGTGATTTTTACGGTAAGGTTGTTCAAGAGGTTAAAGCGGATAAGTTGGGCCCCGTTGAGCCCGTAGAAGTAGCTAGTCTTCAAAAGACCCATCAGCTTGAGGAAGTAATCAATCAAAAAATTGCCAATATGAAATTAGATTTAATGGCAGAAAGATTACGTATCACCTCTACTGCAGAGGTGCTAAAGAACTTAGCGGTTGAACGTCACCTGCCAGAGACCGTGTACCAGATTTATTTTGAAACACGCGCATTTCCAAAGAAGAGTTTGGAAGCGCAACAGACTGATTTAGAGTGGCATGCCCAAGCAGGTATTACTGACTTGAAGGTTGAGCCCATGCCTTTGGATGACGGGACTGTTATTCACTTTACTTTGCAAAACTATCCTTACACACTTACCGCAGTAAATCATCGGTTTGCAAGAACCTATTTTGTTGAGCTTACTTTGCGTGATGTTGATGACGTGCGATTATTTGTAGTGCGCATTAAGGCTAATGAGACCAATGGACGTGAAATTTTGGAAACAGCCATTATCGAAATGAAATCAGGCGAATGGATTGATGATATTGCTAGCTGTAGATTATTAATGGATAAGCGCAAGACGGAAGTACAGCTCATGGCGGAACATCGTGAAGTAGAGTTGTTAAAACAACGTTTTGTTTTAAACCATTCTGGGAGTAAAAGTATCCCAAGTAAAGTTAAGTTAGACCCCAAAAAGAACTAAAAGAACGTGCTAAATTTTCAGTTATTTCGCTCAAAAAAAGGTATTTACTTTTGGTTCTTAACCTTTTCTGGATTTTTGTTATTTGTGTCTTTGCTCGCCCTCCTAGGCGCAGCAGGTGATTTATCAGGCACCTCTTCAGATCTGAAAAATCTGAAAGTAGAGATGCCTAATCTGGAGGATTACGCCAATGCACAGCCGATAGATTTTCGTATTAATGGTAATGCCAATCAGCGCCGTTTAAAGCCAAGCGATATTCCAAAGTTGGCTAAGGATGCCATCATTCCGATCAGACTCGAAGATGCGGTCAATAGGGCATTTGAGTTCTTTGCTGAATTCGAAAATAAGCGTGCAGCTCCCATTTTGACAATTACGCCGCCCATAGTGGAATCTGTCGATGCGGGTTCACCCGCTGAGCAGGCTGGACTTCGATCGGGAGATCTGATCCTCTTTGTCAATTCCGTCAAAATCGAGTCAGTAATGGGTTCTTACTTGGCATTTAATGAAAAGCCATCAGCAGAGGTTCCCCTGAAGGTGTTAAGAAATAAAAAAGAGACTCTTTCATTTGTTCTTAAAAATGCTAGCCGCACCCAAATTAACGGGGCTAATAGTGGTATTAAGTTTTTAATTCCCGCTGAGGTGATCTACCTTAGCGAGCCAGAAACCAAGCGCTGGGCCGAGCAATATCGCCGGGAGATGCTGCCTACAATTCCTGTCGACTGGCGTACTGACGCAGCAAATAATTTGATGCAAAACGCTAAACGTTTGAATCTGATTGCTAAGGGCGTGGTTGATCCTAGTGGCGCCACACCAGCAAAGGTGCAGGCAAAGGATGTACTAAGCTGGCAACATAAAAAAGTACTCGAAAATATAGATACGTATTTTTCACAAAGACGCAAAATTGAAAATGCCAACTCTGCATACCTTTCCAGCATGGGTGATGCTGTCGTTGGTTTTATTTGTAGCTTAGTCATCTTTGCAATTGCCATTGCTTTGTTTTGGTATCAGCGTCGCATGCTGGGTAAAAGAAGATGAATCAGTTAGATAACCAAGAGTATTGGTTGGGCTTGAGAATTAACGGCGAGCGTTATGCTATCCCAACATCATTAGTGCATTCAGTTTTTTTGCACCCTGAATCTGAGCAGTCAGTGAAAGATTTGCGAATTTCTGGGGTGGTAGTGCATGAGGGGGAGCCAGTCTATTTGCGTAATCACTTTCAGTTGCTACGCTATAAACGACGTCCTGATAATGTGGCGCATTGGCAGCAAGTATTAAAGCAAGATAGTGCGCCATGGGTTGTTGTTTTAAAAGATGGCGCTGATAAAAGTTTGGGTTTTAGGGTTAATAATATCGTGGGACCCTTTTATGTCCATGGTATTCAGGAGACTCCTTTTTTGCAACACAACGGATCTGATTTTCATTTACTTGAAGTTTTATAGAGTCGGTAAATTGGGGTTGCAATTTAATAGTTAGACAAGATAAATATGAGCAAAATATATAAGAACCATGTCTTTCGGCGTACAACCTTGCCTTGGCAATGGTTGGCAGCTATTTCTTTTGCCATCGCCATGCTCGCCAGTATTGGCGCATACGTATCCGCGCGCAGCTGGGTCGCTGAAGGTCGTTATCTTCAATCCCTTGATATTGCACAAATTGAAGTATTGCGCTTAATTCCCGCTTTAAAAGATTTGCAAAAGCAAACTACAGGCACTTTTGCGCTGGATTCAGAATTCTTTGCCAACTTAAAGAAAACCGATCGCCTTTTAAAGTCAATGACGGATGATATTAAGAAGCCGGCTGATGCCGCCGCCTCTACTGCTAATACTGGTGTAACTGGCACTACCGGTATTAGCAAGCCGCCCCCTGTAAAGTCTTTGAGTGCATCCGGCAGTAAGTTACAAGCTGCCAGAGGCTCCAATAACGAGCCCGCTCCTGAGTTAGCGGTGCTATCAGAAAATTCATTAGTGGCCTTTTTCCAAAAACTAGATTCAAAGATTATGAAGATTGTTTTTGGAAAGCCCGATAAGTATGCAGATTCAAACAAAGATGAGGAAGCTGTTGCGCCTGAGCAAAAACCGGCCAGGGCTGCTGATGTTCAAGAAGTCTTGCTGGGCGCAAAAAATGTTGAGTTGGCAATCAGTTTGGTGTTGACTCAAGAAAAGCCATTGGGAGGACTGATGATCTTGGCTAAGTCAGCCCAGAGCTTGCTGGATTCAAAAGGGGCATTAGAGCTTGATAAGCTGTCCATGGATTCTCCTGCTAGAAAATACGCTGAAAGTTTGACTGAATTTGTAAAAGCAAACTCGACTTGGCAAAAAAATATCACTAGTCCAGAGGCTAGTGCTGAGTTGCAAAAAGCCTTGGGCGCCGTTATTGATCAAAAGGTATTGCTGGAGATTGAGGCAGGTAAAAAAACAGCAGGTAAATCGACTTTAAGTCTGACCCAGGCAATGCCTAAAGTGCATCAGTCGCCATGGCACACCCAGTTACCTCAGGAGAGCGCTTTAGCGTTAAAAATTTACTCTGCCAATATGCAATCAGTACGTGATTTTGTAACTGATCCCGAGGCACTGCAGGTGATCACCCAAAAGAATTCTCCGAGCCTAGATCTATTGGACTTTAAGACGGCCGGTGGATTTTTAGGGCTGACTTTACTTAGCATGATCGGTATGATCGGTGCGGGGATTGGCGGACTAATGTCTGTCTATAACGCCACACAAAATGTTGCTGATGCTCAGCGAAGCTCTAAGGTAGCTTCAGCTGCTGACCAGTTATTAGGCTCTATTGATTTAGGTCTTGCAAAAGCCCCTGGTAAGCAGCCGCCCAAGTTTGTTGAAGAGTTGAAACCTTCAGTTGAGAAGCCTGCGCCTGAAGCGAAGGCGAGTCCGGCTCCTGAATCCAAAACAACTGCGGTAATGGCCGAATTAAGTCAAGCCCTGAAAGATAAGGTGAGTGATATTGATGTTCGCCTTAAAACGCTGGGCCAGATTGCTTCTAAGTTGCGTCATTCCGTTAAAACACTGCAAGATAAGAGTGCTCAAATGCGCAGCGACAGCACTGAACAGTCGGATGAGACTTATCATGCCTCTTCTAGTGCGGGTCGAAGCAGCCCTCTTGATCAGTTGCAAGATGCCTTCTTTGCACTTAAGCAGCAGGGTGTGCGTTTGTATTTGGCTATTCTGGATAATCACTCAAGTAAACAGTTGGCCATTGAAACTGAGCAACTGAACTTATTGGTTGAGCGTGTTGAGACAACAGTTTCAAAAATGCGCAGTACTCTTGCATCGACTTTCGATCAGGTTTCTGAAGCACAGTCAACGACGCCTCAGGTGTCTCCAGAAATTGTGGAGTTAATCAACATGGACGCCAATCAAGTCATGCGAGATCTTGAGCTCTGGCAAGATGAATTTGAAGGCTTAGGTAAAGCGGTTGTTGGGCTCAAGCAGGAAATGAATGCGTAATCGGACGCATAGTGGATAAGGCATAAATCAAACATGGCCGAAGAAAAACCCCTATTTCTAATTGACGTTGATCGCGCCATTGAGGGATTGCTTTCTTCTGCGCCTAAGAATGGCGAGACGCTTGTCAAAATTGAACCCTTGGTAATGCATTGCGTTGATCTAGCGAATGCATTGGATGGCGCTGGGTTGGAGGACTTAAGTGGCTTTGCTACTGAGCTCGTTGAGCAATTTAAAACTAAACGCCCCCAGGCTTTTGTCTTAATAAATGATTTGATTGCTTTAGCGCAAGCTGAAGTTGCCATGATTCACCCCTCGGATGATGCGAGTACCCAGCTTAGCTCAGAGCAATTACGCGTGGCTAAAGAAGGCTTTGCTGCTCAGTTGTTGCGACTCCAACAAGGTGAACCTATTTTGCAAGAATCTGTACTTATGGCGATCGAGCCGGAGGCAGACTTACCTGGGGGGAGCGAAGACTCTAGTTCTGTAAGTGCTTTGTCATCTGAAACTCAGATCGACCCGGAAGAATTTGAGGATGAATTCCCTAATCAAGAGTTCTCTTCGGATTTGGTCTCCAAATTAAATGTACCTAAAAGTGCTGCTGTAGTGCCACCGCAGGTGATCGAACCCGAGGCTGCCTTGGCGCCACAAGAGAATCAAAAAATAGAAGCTGCTCAGGAGCCCATTTCTAGAGAAGAGGCGCTGAATCAAACGCTGGAACGCACAATGAGTGAGCTGAAAAGCTTGTTTGTGCCCCGCGAAGAATCTCCTCCTGTAGTTTTCACGCCACCTAATCCTAAGCAGTTTGCGATCCCTGAAAATATCGTGAAGCCGATTGATCGTGCTAGCTCTTTGGATTACTCAAGTCATCACCGACATTCAGACCGACAGTTTATGGTTGATCGCGCTACCAATCTCAATCGCATGCAAAAGGCGAGAAGCTTGGTCGGTAAAGGAGATGGTTGGAGTGGTGTAGAAGTTGATTTTTTACTAGGGCGCGAACAAGATGATCTCGTGAGGGCTGGGCAACAGTCATTGCGACATCTTTTTGAGAATTTGACTGAAGAGCTCTTGATCGATGAGGTCTACGCTGACCCTGATATTGCTCAGCAACTTTTAACCATCATGAGTATTTTGCCGCCTTGTCCCAGCATCTTTGCCGTACAGCAAGAGCTCATGATTTTTATTGATCTAGACCACTTGGACTTATCAAACGAACATTTGCTGGCAGTTGGAAGTATGATGGCTGAAATTGGCGGAGCGATCGAAATCCATGCCAATGGTGCGCGCCTCTCATGCCCCTCCAGTTTATTAAGAATGCCCATGGCTTATTTTTCTCGCCATGGAGAGCACTATGCAGTTTCAGCTATTCAGTATCTTGGTGAAGAGGCAATTGAGCGGGTCACAGGCTCCAAAGTAGATTCCTTGGGAGAAATCATTCACCCGGCCAGAAGAGTGCATATTCGCGTCGGTCACCAAGACTATGTGATCTATGCCCATGAATTCTTGGGTGTTCAGAACATGAACGTGCATCAAAATATCCCTAAAACTCTCGAGCGACCCTATTGGTTGGCAGGTATTGCTTTGGACGGATCCAATACGGCCTATTCTTGGGTTGCTTTAGATCGGTACACCAGGTAATGCACTTTCTTATTCGAGTTGTCCTGCTGTTCTGTTTTGTGGGTTCAGTCGCCCAAGCTGCCCTACCATCCGATCTCGAGAAAGAGATCAAACGCTATATCCAAAAAAGCCCTAGCGTGAATGGATTGCGAGTTGAGCCCGAGCTTTTAGATCCCAACATCACTTTGCCACCGTGTTTGGGCGGAACAATTGAGATTGGTGTCGCCATGGGCTCGCGCCTTTGGGGAAGAACCACATTACAACTGCGCTGCGCTAAAGCAGCCTGGATGATTAATGTACCTGTAAATATCCACGTTTTTGGGGATTATGTAGTCGCCAGCCGTTATTTACAATTTGGTCAAAAGGTCGAGCCAGGCGATATTCGAGTGGTTGAGGGTGATTTGAGTCTATTGGCTGATGACGTCATTCGCAGCCCAAGAGGAGCCTATGACCGAATCCTCAGTAGACCCCTGCAAATGGGCGCCCCAATTGGGCTAAACGATTTAAAGGAATCTACCGTAATAAAGGTAGGAGATCCCGTAAGGCTTTTATTGGGCGGCAAGGATTTCGAGGTTTCTGGAGAGGGAATCGCCCAAACTGCTGGAATGCTTGGTGATATGGTACGGGTGCGCATAGCTGATGGGCAGATATTGCAGGGTAAAGTCATCAGGGCTGGCGTAGTAAAGGTTAATGTGGAATAACTTGCTGTAAAAAGTTGGTTTTTCCATTAAAGTAGGGGTATAGACGTAGTTTTTGCTGGTTAAAATAGCCGAAGTAAACGGGAGAATGAGATGAAAGTAAACGAGAATGCAGTAGTCATTCCGCAAAACTCAGGAGTGGGAAAAGCCACCTCTGGCTCAAACTCGACCGCTTTAAATCCAAGCGCGAATAAAGTGGTAGCAGATGCTGTTGCTGGTCCAGCCGTAAATTTAGATATCAGTCTAACTGCTAAGTTGGCTGAAGTGCAAAGCGATACCGCAGCCAATAAGGTAACTGATGAAGCTTTGATTGAGAAGTTGCGTAATCAAGTAGCAGCAGGCGACTTTAAGATCGACTACAAGAAAATTTCTCAGGCAATGCTCAAAGATGTAGTGGCAGCCATTGGCCAAAAGTCTCAGCAAGCTTAAATAGCGCGCTCGCTTTTCCAAGATCTAGATTTTCTACCTGTTTTCTCATTTATGACAGATCAAGACCTGTCAACCTCATTTGACGGTCTGCGTCATTTTTTACAAGAAATTACAAACGCTGTCCAAAATTTGCGCGAAGCATTAGAAGCAAATGATATGGAGCGCTTGCCTACTGCTCTTGATTTAACTAATGCCGCATTAGACGCCATCAACTTTTATCCTGGCGGCGCTCAAAAGCTCAAAGAAGATATCAATCAATTTCCTGATGATCAAAAAAAGATTCTGCTGGGACTTTTGGATGAGGCCTCTTTGAATCATCAAATCAATGGTGATTTAATTCGCTTGGCTATGCAACGCAGTGTAGCCATGCAATCCTTTATTGCCCAGCAGGCCCCTAGTGCAACCTATGGCAGTGATGGTGGGGTTCCAGGATCAGTGGGCGGAGTTTTATCCAAAAAAGCGTAATACCCTCAAGGTATTAATGGATATCAATTTTTCAAGAGAGTGAAGTCGGTATGTATGGGGATAGTGCTCGCTTAGACATAGCGACAATGAATTTAAACAAGGGTAGATATGAAGCTGCTTTTGAAATTTTCTATGATTTAGCAACTAATGATTTAGACCAAGAGGCCCAGTTTGCTCTGACTAAAATGTGCTTTGACGGGCATTTGGATGCAGAGCAAATCAGTAAATTATTTGCCTGGGTGAACTCGAATAGTAGCCTTGGAAATGGTTATGCCCACTTCAATGTAGGGCTCATGCATGAACGCGGCATGGGCGAAATCAAACAAAGCTATAAAACTGCAATTGAGTATTACGAAAAAGCAATTAAAGAAGAGGTTCTCGATGCCTATTGCAATCTCGGAAATATTTATGCGCTGGGCCTTGGTGAAGCCCAAGGTATTAAGCGAGATACCCCCAAGGCAGTCTCCTACCTAGCAAGGGGCGCTAAGGAAGGTTCTCGTCAAGCTGCTTACACGCTAGGCTGCTTATATGAAAAAGGGGAATACATTCCTCAGGACCATAAAAAGGCTTGCTATTATTTAGTGCTTGCAACCTTAGCGGGACACGAGCAAGCCCATCGCGTGTTGATTATGTTTCAGCATGCGAACAAGGGAAATTTCAATCTAGAATTTGATGCTGCTGAAGCCCAGTACGGCAAAATTCAAAATATGCGTAGGCTGTATAAATGCTTGTAGTGAACTAAATCTGAGTTAACGCGCCTCTAGACTTTCAGTTTTGCCCGAATGCGAATCATGCCTTGGGTATGGATTTGACTGATCCGTCCAGGGGTGATGTTCATGACTTGTGCGATCTCCCGGTAAGAAAGATCTTCTTGATAATGGAGCGCAAAGACCAACTGCTCGTTTTCTGGCAGGCCCTCAAGAATGGTGGCAATTCGCTCAGCTAGTTGAGTCATTGCGACAGCGCGCATGGGATCAGAGGCATCTGTATCTGAGGGCAACAAGTCATCGGATAAATCATCCAATGGCATGAGGTGAACCATATTAGCCATGATGGCGTAATAAGACTCTAAGCTCATTTCAGCTGTTGTAGCAATTTCCTTTTCGGATGGATGGCGTCCTAGTTGCTGCTCAAGTTTACGGGTGATCTTTTCTAAGCCTTCAAGCTCGTCACGTTGGTTGCGTGGCAAGATATCATTTTTACGGCAAGCATCATAAATAGCGCCACGAATTCGGGTTCTGGCATAGGCTTCAAAAGCTAAATTTGCTTGAGGTTCATAGCGGGTGAGAGCATCTAATAAGCCCGTTAGCCCCTCTTGAATTAAGTCATCGACTTCAACATTCGGAGGTAGGCGTGAGCAGATCTGGTGAGCAATCCGCTTAACTAGGGGCAGATGCTCTTTGATGGCCTGATTGATATCTATGGATTCAGAGTAACTCGATGGCTTCAATCACGGCTCACTAAATAATATTGTCGTTATTTGTTTAAGCCGTTATTTTGGCAGAGATTGCTTTAAAAAATCCCTGCGGCAGAACAAATTCTTGTTTTACCCCTTTGCGCACTGGATTTAAGCTCATGTCATCAGTGTCAATTTCAACGCGCTCGGCAGTCAATGACTTGATCCAGCCGATCGATTCCAGTGGTTGCTCTAAGGCTGTTTCCGAAGCAGATTGCAGTCTTTCAAAAGCGGCTAAACCAGCGGACTCGTCTTCGCCGCCAACAATGAGAACGGCAAAGGGCTCGTTAAGCTGCAAGCTGGCCATTTGGCGAACCATCACTAAGGCTTTTTTGAGAGATGCATGGTCAGTGGCAGTTACCAGAATACGTTTTACATTGCTGCCAAGATAAGACACCACATTGGCCTGGGGATCAATGGTTGGAAAGATTACGTAATCAATATTGAATTCGTGGGTCAGCAGGCGCTCATCTAAAGGAGGGTGCTTAGCAAAACGGTTGGTAATTTCAGGGCGTAGCTTGACGCTGGTGGCATACCAAAGATTCTCTTCAATCTGCTTAACGCTGCGCGGTAGGTCAATCGAATTGGTAAAGACTTGGCCGAGGTCATAGCGCACTGGATATAAAAATCCAGACATCGTTTTGCGATCCGCAAGGGGCACCTCGTCTACCAGTAAAACACGATGTCCTAGCTGTTTGATGCTATGTGCTGTACCGTGCCCTAGATGAATGGTTGAATCGGGATCCAATGTACTGGCAATACAGATGATCTGACAAAGCTCTGCGCCAAAAATATCTCGCAATCCTGCTGCTTGATCGTTGCCGCCACCATTAATTACTGTGCTCATTGGTTCACTTTGCGAATCCAGTCGCCTAAATGATCTGATAGCAATGCGGGCACTTGCTCGTCTGTAATCGAGAAAGTTTCTGAAAAAGCGCGCATAGCCATTGCACGATGGCTGAGGTAATTGACGTCAGGCTGACTGAGATCCTCCGGAACACGTTGGCCATTCGATACAAACAGCACCGATAGATCATGGCGAATCACGCTATCAATAACGGGGGCTAGATGTGCCGCTTCATCAATCTTGGTAAGGATGACAGAATCCAATTTTTCGCCATTAGTATTTTGCATTGCTTGATTGTGAAGATTGATGACTTCCTCTTGCGTGCGCAAATCCGTCGTGCTACTCATGACCAAAATGCGACGTGCTTTACTGGAGCCGTGCTCCAAAAGACTTGCTTGCTCGACCATTAAAGCATCTCGCTGACTGACGCCTGCAGTGTCGAGCAAAATAATTTTGCGATTAGAGAAATCTTTAATTTTGGCAGCCAAGTCTTCACTATCGCGAACGGCGGTTACAGATAGCCCTAGAATTTTGGCATAAGTCTTGAGTTGTTCTTGGGCGCCGATACGATAGGTGTCGGTTGTGAGAAGCGCAACTTGATTGCGGCCATAGCGCAATACACAACGAGCCGCAACCTTGGCAACTGTAGTCGTTTTTCCAACCCCTGTTGGGCCAATGAATGCAAAAACGCCACCGCGATCAAAGGTGTCAAACGCATGCGAAATTTTGATCATGCATTTCACTTGTTCGCGCGCATTTTTAATCAAATGCGCCAAGCTTAGATTTTCAGGCAAGTTTTGTGAAATTTCGGCGCAAAGCTTAGGCGAGAAGCCGCTATTCAGTAAATGTTTTACAACTTCGGTAATTTGAGAATTGCCCTGTTGAATATTGCCCCAAAAACTGCCTGCCACATGCGACTGCAAGAGTTGCTTCACTTCGCTGATTTCGGATAATAGTTTTTCCACCTTAGGGGAGTTATCTGAAGCGGGTGCGGCAGCAGTGACGGGGGTGGGTGTTGCAGAGGGTTCTGCAGATATCGATGATGTTGGATTTATAAAATTACTAGGTGCAAAGCTACGCTGGGCTTGCGATGCGCTTTGAGCAGCGCTACGAAGTGCGTTGAGTGCAGCAACTTCTTGCGACGCCCTGGTGTTGGCCGCTAAGCTAGCGCTAAAGATTGAATCGTTATTTGAGGGGTTGATGACATTGACGTCCCCCCTGGCAATACGTTCGGCATTATTAAATGACGTGGGAAGAAAGGCTTCTGCACCTGGTGCTCTAATAGATCTTGCAACTTTGTTTTCTGTGCGAGCGGGATTGCGACGCAATGCGCCTGCGGGAACAGGCTGAGCTGCTTTTGCCTCTGGTTCTGGGGCACGGCGTGCAATTGCATTATCAAACTTTGCTTGCAAGCCAGAGCGTACAAGCGAGCGCTCTGAAAATGCATCAGCCTCACCAAATGAAGGATCTAGCACCTCTGATCGGGCAGATAAATTGGACAAATCATGTGAGGTGATGGCAATGATTTCAACGCCTTGGCTAGTGTCTTTTGTAGAGAGCACCATGGCGTCAGGGCCCATCTCATTTCGGATGAGCTGCAAGGCTTCAGCGGTATTGGCTGCTATAAATTTTTGGGGGCCCATGCGTTAACTCCGAAGTAATTCTATTTAATAGTGATTTTAGGTGGTTTTGCCTGTTTGGGAGCAAAGAACCTTATAAAAAGCCAAATTACCAGTAGGAGGTAGTTCGCTCAAGGCCAGTACAACCGCCTGTGGACAAACTCGGCGGGCAATCCGAGAAATCGTAGTTCTGGTTCGGGTGCCGCTGACGATCACTGGGGGTAAATTTTGGTTTTCCATTTCCTGCACCCCTTGAATGACCTCTTCGCCAAACATGCGAGCTAAAGCAGGTTCAATCAGGCCATCAGGAGCAATGGCGCCGGTGCCAATAGCTTGCTCAATGAGCTGCTCAAATTCTGGTTGAATACCCAAGACTTGAAAATTAACCCCGTCACCCAGAGTATCTTGCACAATCGTGCGGCGTAGTGCATACCGAATATGCGGCAAGATTTCGAGCGGATCATTTAGCTTGCCGGCATATTCGCTCGAGACTTCCAGGATGGTCCGCAAATCCTTGATAGGCACATTTTCTTCTAGAAGTAACTGCAAGATACGCTGTAATTGTGCGACGGTGACAACCTTAGGAACGACATCTTCTACCAATTTTGGGTAACTCATCTTAAAGTGATCAAGTAAGTCTTGGGTTTCTTGGCGGCCTAGAAGTTCTGCAGCATGCTGATGAATTAAGTGATCTAGATGTGTGGTGATTACAACCGCAGGTTCAACTACCGTGTAGCCCTTGGCAATGGCTTCATCACGCAAGCTACGTTCAATCCAAACTGCTGGCATGCCAAAGGTTGGATCCTTAACTTCAATACCGGGAATCTTTTCTGTACCGCTTTGTTGAATGGCCAAAAGACGATCAGGCAAACATTGGCCGCGACCAATTTCTGCGCCGTAGAGCAAGATCCGATAACTCTCAGCGCTCAACTGCAGATTGTCGCGAATGTGTACCGATGGAATCAAGAAACCCACTTGTGTAACAAATTTACGACGAATCGCTTTAATTCGTTTAATCAGATCGCTTTCATCACCTTTATCAACCAGGGGAATGAGTCGATAAGCTAATTCCAAACATAAAGGCTCCACAATCGGAACATCTTTCCACTCTAGTTCTTCATGGGCTGTCGGCTGGGTAGCAGCAATTTGAGCAGCCGCAGCTTCTTTTTTCATGCGCTGGTGCGTCAGATAGGCCAGACCCCCAAAGAGCGTCGCAAAAGCTAGGAAGATGAAATGCGGCATGCCCGGCAAGATACCTAGGATGCCTAGCACTGCAGCAACAACACCCAGTGCATTGCTATTGGCTTCAAACTGTTTCGAGACCTGACCAGAAAAGTCATCTTCAGTCGAAACGCGGGTAACCAAAATACCGGCTGCTGTAGAGATCACGAGCGCCGGAATTTGTGCTACTAAGCCATCACCAATAGTCAGTGATGCAAAAGTAGAAAGTGCTTTGGCAAAATCCATACCATGCTGCAGGACGCCGATCATCAATCCACCAATGAGGTTGATGACCAAAATCATGATGCCGGCCATGGCATCGCCACGGACGAACTTGGAAGCACCATCCATGGAGCCGAAGAAGTCAGCTTCTTGCGCCACATCGGCGCGGCGTGATTTGGCTTCGTCTTGCTGAATGAGGCCCGCATTTAAATCGGCATCAATTGCCATTTGTTTACCAGGCATGGAGTCCAAGGCAAAGCGTGCAGAGACTTCAGCAACGCGGCCCGAGCCCTTAGTGATCACAACAAAGTTGATGATGGTGATCACAATAAAGATCACGATACCGACTGCAAAATTGCCACCAATCAAGAAAACACCAAAGGCTTCAATCACCTTACCTGCGGCATCCGTTCCTTTATAACCATCCATCAAAACAATACGTGTAGAGGCAACGTTCAGCGATAGTCGTAAGAGCGTGGTGAGCAGTAATACTGTCGGGAAAGCAACAAAGTCCTTAAAGCTTTTGATATTGATCGCTGTAAACAGAACAATGATTGATAGGGCAATGTTAAAGGTAAAGAGCACATCCAAAATGACTGCTGGCAAAGGCACCAGCATCATGACCAGCACTAAGAGAACCAGAATCGGTATGGCGCCTTGTGCCGAGGGGCTCGGCAGCTTAGAGGTGTCAAAACCCAGAATTTTCATGCGATAGGTCTTTTGCCCGATAAATGATTAATTGCAGCCCAAATAAAGCTAAATTAGTGGGGGCTCACCATATCTAGTAGTCAGATACCCCAACAGCCCTAAATATACCGTATTTCAGGGTAAAAAACACCAAAAATGGCAATATTTGCCGCCTTTTGGGGCAGCTTTTGCCTCATTTATAAAATTTCCCCTTAGAGCAAGAAATCACAGCCCAATATTTAGACTTTTATAAAATCTTTTTCCTATATAAGTCATTGATTTAAATAGGATTTAATTAAATCTGAAATATTTTTGTAAAAATACCTAAACACTTTCTAAATAATTACCGTATCAATCGATATGCAAGCCCTCCGTATGAAGATTTGCACAGGTAGCATCAATAGATATAGGTATTACATAAAAGGAAACGCAGGAAAAAATGTCGGACGCAGTTATTTCATCAGCAAACTTTGCGAGCACACAGTATCAAGGTGTGGCTCAAAGCACTGCTGCGCCTGCGCAACCTGCACCCGCACCAGTCAAAGTAGCTGCTCCGAATATCCCCTCTGATGCTGAAGTTGTCTCTAAAGTTGCCAGTACTGAAATTAAGCCATCTAATGTTGCCGAAACTGCACAAGCCACTAAGATTGCGATTGATAAAGCAGTTGAGCAAATTCAGAGTTTTGTACAGTCTATGGGGCGTGATCTCAAGTTTTCAGTTGATGGCACCACTGGTTACCATGTGGTGACCGTGACCAATCCGGAAACTGGAGAAGTTGTGCGTCAAATGCCTTCGCCGGAGCTTTTAAAAATAGCTCAAAGCTTGCCGCAATTTAGTAGTGGCTTAGTAAATCAAAAAGCCTAGAAATATAAAAATATTTAGCAATCAGTTCTCAATAGAATACACATCAAGAAGGCCCTCAGTGAGGGCCTTCTTGATGTGGGAATGAATCTTTGCTTAAGGCT
Source organism: Polynucleobacter sp. MWH-Aus1W21 (assembly GCF_018687275.1). Taxonomy (NCBI): domain Bacteria; kingdom Pseudomonadati; phylum Pseudomonadota; class Betaproteobacteria; order Burkholderiales; family Burkholderiaceae; genus Polynucleobacter; species Polynucleobacter sp. MWH-Aus1W21. The sequence continues at coordinate 1,717,739 of NZ_CP061287.1, read as the reverse complement.
TAATATCATCCCAGAGTTTAATCAAGGTCTTCACCACGCTAGGCATTTCGTTAGCGACTCTCATGGCGCTAGTAGCGGCGTACTCCCTGATAAATCCTTTGCCAAGATTTCCAGATTCTTGGGCGAAGTCAGCATCAGTTTGAACTGATTTTGATTTGCCTAGATCAATGCTTTGCATTCTTAAATTGCTATTGATATCACTGACACGATTAAGCTGTGAACCTATTGCGCTGCGTTCGCTAGCGATGTAATCAACTGCCTTATCTGATTGGCTTGAAAGCGTATTAAACGTTGTGCGCCATTGTTCGCTTGAAGTTGAGACATTAAAACCCTTAAGCGTCTGAATCGATTTAGATAGAGCCACAAGGCTGGAGTTATTTAAGTCAAGAGCCTCAGCAGGTGTTCCAACAATAATGCTGGCCGACTGCGTCACATCCCAGGGTTGGGTTTGCGTTGTGATGTTTAGGGATAAACCGGTAGTGCTATCGGTAAATATATTGGTGGCATTGGTAATGCGTCTACCATTAATTGTGAGGTTAGCATCTCGGGCAATGTCAATCCCCGCGACTGAATTCTTGAGAACTAAGTTTGAGGTGAAATTACTATCCCAAGCAGCTGCTCCGTATTGATAGCCAGCAGTTGCTGGTTGATTACGTGCACCTAGATTTTGAAAATTAAAGTAGGGATTGGGTGTTACGCCATCTACTAAAAATTGACTCGTTCTATTCAGTGTTTGATCATAAGCTGCTGAATAGGGGTTTGCAAAGGGATAGTAAGAAACATACCCGGGATTAGGATTGAGTTCACTATTAATGACTAAAGTGCCATCAGCTTGCTTTGTGCCTGTTGCTGCGGCTGCATAGTTTGTATTTAGGTACTCTTGTCCAGCAGCGCCAGTGTAGGTCAGGTACTGACCATTGTTGCCTTCAAAGGCAGTTATTCCGCCCGTATAGGATACGGTTGGTTCGCCAGCTGTTGGACTTTTTACAGAGTAGTTAAAGCTTGTTTGTAAGCGTCCGTCTGTCAATAAATTTACCGTGCCAGTGACATCAGTCCCGGTCAGGGTATTGTCTGCAACCACTAAAGTCATGCCGTGAAAGGAAACCGCATTAGCCGCTCCCGTCATGCCACCATTTACTTTGACCGCATATTGACCGGCATTAGGCTGATAGAGTCTGGCAGAAACGTTGTTGTCATTAAGACCATTAATCCAGCTGCTAAAGTTGGTCAACGAGATATTAAAGCTACCAGCACTATAACCAGTCATAGCTGCTACAGCTCCTGACGTAGTAACACCACCAGTGACTTTATCTCCATTGGCCTTATAAGTATTGGAGCCAACGGTAAATGAAAAATCTGCGTTAATGCCAACAGTATTATTGGCCGAGGTGAAATTAGTAAACTCAAATTCGGTAGCTGCAGCAGACTCATTAATCGTGATGCTGTAGCTTCCTTGCGGTGTTGTAGGCGCCGCCAATACTTGCAGCGCTGCAGGATTGGTATTTGAAATACCATTTAAATTCACTGCACCGGCAATTTCGCTATCAGGTTTAGCTGTATTGGTAAGGTTAATCGGGTTGTAGGCAATCAGATCAGAGTTACGTGGCCCAGCACCAAATTTGATTGCTGGCCCTTCTTGTACGATGATGGGTTTAAATACGTTGCTTAAATTTTTAGCAATCTCTTCTGCGCTATCGGTAAGACCATTGAGTCCAATAGTGCTGCTGTCTAAACGCATCCAAATGCCAAAATCCCCAAAATTGAGTGCCTGGGTTGATCTTGTACCGGTTGGGGTGCTCACTGTGATGGTTTGAGCGCCTAGAGCGTTGTCATTCCAATCCGTTTTAGTCATTGTTAGATTGGATCCACTGCTCGAAAGCTTGTAAATGCCCGGACGGGCATCGCTCACACCAAGCATGCTGACAATAGTGTTGTCTAAAGTTCCCATATTAGTGGAGCCTACCTTGATGCCGGAATTGGCATCAAGTACCCCATAGTTAGTCAGTAGAGCTCGATTGTTAAATTTTGTCCGATCAATCGTATTAGTAATTTCGGTATTGAGATCGGTGAGTTCTTTGGCAATATCGACTTTTTGAGTGTTACTCAGCCCTTCATTGCCGCCCTGAACCGCCAATTGCTTAACCCTTAGTAAAACATCCTGAATAGCGCTCAGTCCAATATCAACAGTTTGTAGAAGATTTGTGGCCTGATTCAGGTTTGAAACCGACTGGTTTACGGCGTTGAGTTGGCTCACCATGCTTTGTGAAATAGCCAAACTGGCAGCATCGTCTTGTGCTCCATTGACCCTTTGGCCTGTCGAGAGCTTTTGTACCGTGCTCGCAAGTGCTTTTTGGGCTTCTAGTAAGCCTTGCTGTGCATAAAGTGAAGCTGAGGTTGGATCAATAGTGGACATGAGATGCTTTCGGAATTAATCAAAAAATTGACGCGTAATGGCTATACGGCTTATTTATTAAGGATGTTTAGCAAGGGCCGACCTTTTCATCAACAAATCGTCTGAAATATCACCAAAGGCACTTTAATCAAGGTTTTTTGCTGTCTAGGCACAAATAAAAGATTTGCAAATATTCCTAAACACTTCTCCAGGGGGTGCCGTTAAGAGATTTACAGGGGAAATTAGCCGCGTTGGCACCCCAAAACCGATTTTGAATAGAAGTATTCAGCAGCACTTTTAAGGAGATTTAAATGGCAACCGTTATTAATACCAACTTGGCCTCTTTGTTTGCTCAAAACAGCTTGTCAAATGCCCAAAATAATTTGGCAACATCTGTTCAGCGCCTTTCTTCTGGCTTGCGTATTAATAGCGCCAAAGATGATGCAGCTGGCCTGGCAATTTCCCAAAACATGCAGAGCCAAATCAACGGCACTAATCAATCAGTTCGCAACTTAAGCGATGCAACAAACTTATTGCAAACTGCAGATACTTCTTTGTCATCTATTCATGACATGTTGTTACGCCTCAAGCAATTGGCTACTCAAGGTTACGATGGTTCTTTGTCAGTAAGTCAAAAGCTAGACATCGTGCAAGAAATGAAAGATCTGAATACTGAGATCAACACAACAGCGCAGCGTACACAATTTAATGGTATTAACCTTTTAACTAGCGGTTCTTCGATTGATCAAAATAACTCTGATCTTAAGGCTGGTCAAAAGGTAATTAATACTGCAGTTAGCTATGCAACAACTGCTGGCACATTGGGTGCAGTGGTAGGCGTTGCTGCAGGAGCAGCAGCTGGCCTTGACTTTTCAGCGGCTGGCGTTACTGGGGGTACAACATTGACTGGCATTGAGCTTGACCCAGCCCTAGCCCCTAAGCTTGGAGGTCTTAGTTTTACTTTTACAGCAAATGGCAATAATCTAACCATGACTGGTACACAAGATGGGCTAGCAAAGTCCCAGACTGTAACTATTCGTGATTCCAATTTTGATTCAATCACAGCCATTAACGACACTCAATCATTAAATTTTGACCAGTTTGGTATCAAATTTAATTTGTCAACAACAACAGTTGCCAATAAAGCAACTCTTGGATCAAGAATTGCATCCGCCTTTACAACTGCGGCTAATGATCCATTGACATTTGCTGGTCAAATGGGCGAAGTTACTGATGTACGTTTATCTGGTGTAGCACCTGGAACATATACTTTATCAACTGGTGCAAGTGATGGTATTTTGACTTTGTCAGGAACCATCAATGGTATTGCAACTACACAAGCAGTTACTTTGTCAGACAATGCGGCTAATGCAACCCAAACGATTAACTTTAGTTCTTTCGGAATTCAGTTTGATGTGAAAAGCTATCAAGCTCAGACAAAAGCTAATATTGCCGATAAATTAGTGTTGCTTAATAATGGTACTCCTGCAACTGCCGGTCAGATTGTTGTAGGACAGGGCGCAAATAGTGCATTGAAGTTCCAAAGCGGCGCAAATTCCGATGCATTTATTCAGATTGACACGTTAAACGTACAAACTGGCTCAACTGGTTCGACTGCTGGCCAGTCTTCAGAAATGATGACTCTGGGTACAAGACTGACATCGTCATCTGCCGGTAACCTCGGAACATTAGGTAGTTTGGATAGCATAGATGTATGGCAAACAGCTTTCAAGAATGCTGCGGCAGCTGTTGACAATGCAATTGAGTACATTTCTACCAAGCGCGCGACTTTTGGTTCGCAAATGAATCGTTTGAGCTATGTTTCTACTAACTTGCAGGCTCAGTCTACTAACTTGCAGAATTCTCGTTCCGCAATTATGGATACTGACTTTGCTGCAGAAACTGCAAAACTGACTAAGGGTCAGATCATGCAGCAAGCTGCAACAGCGATGTTGGCACAGGCTAATCAAATGCCAAACGTGATCCTGTCATTGTTGAAGTAAGTAATTTATAAAGCTATACACAAAAATCAGGGTGACCTGATTTTTGTGCCTTAGGAATAGGTATTAATGTTGTTATTGGGAGGTATCGTATGAGTCAAGTCGCCGCATTAAATTCTGCGCCACAAACACCAGTGGCTACTGGAGTGATGCAATCGGCTGGTTCAGTCCCCGAGCGAGTCCCTCAGCCAGTTCGCAGCGATGCGGAGGTTGTAGCAAAAGCCGCTAGTACTGAAATTAAGCCATCTGCAGTAAATGAAGTAACGCAACCAACTCGCGAAGTAGTTGCTAAAGCAGCGCAACAGATTCAAAACTTTGTTCAGTCTATGGGTCGTAATTTAAGTTTCTCTGTTGACAGCACTACTGGTTACCACATTGTTCGCGTGACAAATCCCGAAACTGGTGACGTAGTTCGTCAATTGCCAACGGAAGAATTGATCCGAATTGCCCAAAGTTTTGCACAGTTAAACGCAGCATTAGTGCATCAAAAAGCATGATATTTACGTGCCAAACTAAAAATTGGCACGTAAATTGCATTAAGTAAGCTGCCCCCAGATGTATTCTGGGCTTTTGGTTCGTTTATAGCTTAAATCTGACAAGGGTAGGAATCCAGGAAATGGCAGTTTCTTCATCCACTACAAGCACTTCCAGTACCGGTACTGCATCAATTGATGTGGCTAGTATTGTTGCGCAGTTGATGACGGTTGAGAATAAGCCTCTAGATGCAATTAATACCAAGATTACACAGCAGCAAGTTGTCATTAGTGACTTAGGCACCGTAAAAAGTAAGGTGTCTGCGTTGGGCGATGCTTTGAAGGCATTTCAAGACCCAAACTCATATAACAACGCAGTAGCTAGCACGTCTGATGCTACTGTTGTCCAAGCCACTGCAGCCAATGGCGCTCTAGTTGGGAGCTATAATGTGGGCGTTTGGGCTACAGCGCAAGCCTCTAAATATACCATTGCCGGTTATTCTTCTAGCGCCGATTTGGCGTCGATTGATTCAGTTGCTGGATTTTCAATCACGGTAGGCTCAACAACCTATAACACCTTGGGCACACCAGCAGGGACCCTGGCCCTTGCATCTACTGCAACAGTTACCGACTTAAAAAATTGGATCAACGCACTCGCGGTGAACGTGAATGCGAGCTTTGTCCAAACGACGGATAGTTCGCATTTTGCCTTGATGATTCAAGGTTCTCAGACGGGTCTTGCAAACGCTGTTTCGTATTCGGGAATTACACCTTCGACTGCTCCGGTTATTGTGACAACCACAGGATCAGCTATTGCAACAGAAACGGCAGCAGTTACTTTTCACGATTTGACTGCCGGTCAAACCATTACGATGGGCGGGCTTACCTTTACCGCAGGTTTATTAGGGGCTTCAACAGCTCAGGTGGCAAGTGCCTTTGCCAGCATTGCTGATGGCACCACTGCAGCAAGTATCAATACAACTAAAACCTTAAACGATGCTCATGGCGGCGCATTTACCGCTGGCAGCATGACTGGTTGGGCAACTGGAGTAGTAGCAGGTGGCACTAGTGTCACTTTTACGAGTACAGTTGCCAATCAAGATGTAGAAAATTTAAGCAGTGCCGGATCTGCAGGTGGTTTATCGTTTACAACAGTAAGCAATGCACAGGATGCTGTGTTCACCGTCAATGGCACTAACTTTACGCGCTCATCCAATGCGGTCAGTGATGTGATTACTGGTGTGACATTAAATTTGGTGAAGTCCTCCGGAGCACCACAAGCTGTTAACGTTACGCGCGGGTCAGATAATTCTCAGAAGACTATTGATGACCTCATTACGGCTTATAACGATTTAATTTCGACCTATAAGACGATGACAGCGAATGCTAACAATTCAACGTCATCAAAAGCAGGCACCTTTGCGAATTCACCTACGACACTCTCCTTTATCAATGAAATCAAGAGCAAGTTTGCTCTTGGGGCAACCTATGGAAGTGCAGATCCTGTAACGGGAAAATTTAATACCTTAAGCATGAATGCGATGGGCATGGATCTGCAATTAGATGGAACCATTAAATTTAATGCTGCCGCTTACTCTCTTGCTAGTAGCAAGGGTCTACAAGGCATCTTAGCTGCTGGTGTCAAAGTGGGCGGAACTAGTGGGAGTCTTTCAACTAGTCCGGCAATTACGACAACTCAGGGGACAGCCCTAAGTACAGAGACGGCTCAGACTGTTTTCACTAGCATGGCAGCAGGTCAAACATTAACTATGGCAGGCCTGACCTTTAAGGCGGGCACTCTTGGCGCAACCGCTGCACAAGTGGCGAATGCATTTGCGAACATTAGCACCATTGGTACAACAGCAAGCTCACTTAATTCTTCAAAAACATTAAGTGATGCTTCTGGCGGTGCCTTTACTTCTGGGTCTTCAACAGCCTGGACCACTAGCGCTGCGGGCGGTACAACTGTCACATTTACAAGCGCTACAGCAAATACAAATGTTACGGATTTGAGCACAACTCAGACCATTGGATCCAGTGATTTGCTAGCTTATATAAATAGACAAATAGGCGTAAACGGGGCGATCAATAGCCAGATTCAGAATGAGATTTCTGAAGGCAATGATTTGGCAAAGCGTCAGGCGCAATTAACAGAGCGTTTAAACTCGATCCAGAATAGTTTCATTGCGCAATATTCAGCGCTTAATGCTTTGTTGTACCAATTGAGCTCTACTAGTACTGCATTGTCTGGTGCGTTGACTGCTCTGACTAATAGTCAGAGTGGTAAAAACTAACAAATGAATTCTTTCTTGTTAAAACCTAAACGGATGTCAAATGGTTTCTAAATCTGCTCGCGCATATGCTGCAAACGAAGTAATAACTGGCGTCCACGGTTCCGATGCTGGGCAACTGATTGTCTTGGTTTACGAGCGAGTGTTTGATCATCTCAAGTTGGCTAAGAAAGCCCTTGAAGCTGGTGAATATGGAATTGAGCCGTTTACTAAAGCCCATGACCTAATTCAACAAGGTTTATTGGCTTGCTTGGATTACAAGGGCGGCGGTGAAGTTGCTTTAAGTTTGGGGGCAGTTTACGAATGGACTTTGCGTGAAATTTTGAGCGCCCGTTTAAATAAATCTCCTGAAAAAGTTCAAGAGATATTGGATGTATTAACGCCTCTGTATGAGGCTTGGATAGTATTGGCCCCTAAGGAGTCGATTGTCAGTCTGAGTGTTGCTCAAGAAGCAGGTCTGCCTCAGGCCGCTAATTATTGATTGTTTTTGTCACATCCTGTTTTAGGGAATAAGATGTGACTACGCTAATCAACTAATGAGGATTGAGTATGGCAATACCAATTCCCTCGAATTTACCGATTAATCCGGTGGTAGATTACCACCGCAATGATTTAATTTCTCCACCTTCGGCGCCTGCAGTGATTGAAAGCCTTGGGGCTATTGACCCTCGAGTAGCGCTTAACATGCCCGTGCCTGTGACTGATTCATCGGCTGGCGGATCATTGCAAGACGCCCTACAAAATTCTGGTGGTCGCGGAGTGCCTACTTCATTATTGCCAACAGAGCCTAGTGTTGATCAGGCGGTATTGTTAGAGATTTCTAGCATGACCGCCGATCAAGCGGAGGTCGCTGCCAATCCATCGCAAGCCCGCTTAAACGATTTGCTGTCGCAAAGCTTGAATCGCATGGATTCATTGGGCAGTGCCGCTTTGGGGCAACTGCTATCAGACATATTGACAGTAGATGTTCCCGAGCTGGGAAAGTTGGCGCAAGCGGATGGCAAAACGCCGGGTGTACAAAGTGTCGTAGTCAGTTGGCCGACTGCTTCCAGTAATTCTGGTGTGTTGATAGAGGGCGCAGACAATCCGTTAGCTGGAGCTTTGATAGCGAACACTACAGATCCCAAAGTGGCGATGAATGTCTTGTATCAAAATCTACAAACTTCAGGAATCTTTGCTGCAGACCAATTAAAAAAATTGCTCTTTCCCGCTAGCGAAGATGGTGATGTGCAATCGACTGATATGACTAGCATCAAAGATCAGGCGGCGAGTCTGGTCAGTCAATTAACCACGAATTCTTCAGCGGTTCAGGATTCAGTCAAATTGCTATTGCGTGGCGATTTACTTTGGCAGGGCCAGTTAATGCCCAATGTGCAAGGGCGACTGTATCGAGAGGATGCATGGGAGGCAGATCCTAAAGATCCCAGTCAGTTACAAAAAGGCAGCAGAATTACTATGGAAGTTACCCTTCCTAATCTTGGCCCTTTTAAGGTAGTGGGCACCCAATTTGGTGAGAGTGTTCACGTTGCTATTGAGGCTTCGCCTCAAGCACAGTCTGTCCTCGCAAGCTCTTTTTCAAGCTTGCTCGAACAAATGCGTCAACAGGTCGACCCAGATGCCAAGGTCAGCATGAAGGATGAGGTGGTTGGCTAACAATGGATGAAAAGAAAATTCGCAAGGCTGTTGCCTTGGCTTATGAAACCAATAGCGCCGCTCCACGGATTACTGGGCAGGGCGAAGGTTTTGTGGCCGAAGCCATTTTGGCTAAAGCCAAAGAGTTTGGTATTCCCACACGGACCGAGCCCGAACTCGTTGAATTTTTAATGCAGCTCAAGTTAAATGAGTTGGTGCCACCAAAGCTCTACGCAGCTGTTGCAGAAGTTCTTGCTTGGGCATATGAGGTAGATGGGAAGGCAGTGCCCAATCCCAACGGCATTTCTACTGAGCGATAAAAAAAGCCCAGTCAGACTGGGCTTTTGGTGTTTGGGGCCTAGTTGGCCAACAGATTAAACCTGAAGATTGGTCACTTCTTTGTAGGCATCAACCAAGCGGTTACGCACGGCGATCATACCTTGCAAAGAAAGATTGGCTTTTTGTAAAGACACAATGACATCTTCCAATGAGGTATCAGAGGCGCCAGTAGAAAAAGACTGGGCTTTGGCTTGGGCGCTGTTTTGAGCGGTATTGACGTTCTCGATAGCATTTTTGAGAACAGCCGAGAAATCAACCCCATTAGCGGCTTGGTTGTCAGTAGCTACAGGTTTACCGCTGGCTGCAGCAGCAAGTGCTTGCATCCGGGAAATCATGGAATCTACGTTCGTTGTACTCATGGGCCTAATTATCTACCAAAATCAATCAACATGAAAGCCAGCTTCTTTATAGGATTTAAGCTTATAGCGTAGGGCTCTAGCGGATATTCCTAATATCTCTACGGCTTTCGTTCTATTTCCATTTACTTCTGCCAGGATCTTGAGGATATGTTCACGCTCAATAGACTCAATATCTTGGTTTACTTCACCCTTAATTGATGCAATTTCTGTGCCATTTTGTGCCAAATTGGTACTTTGAACGGCAATATTTGCGCTGATTGCTTGAGAATCTGGAACCATGACCTCGTGACTAAGGTGGAAGTCGTCTAATTCCAGGTCTTCAGCATAAATTTGATCGCCATCAGCCAGCAAAACTGCTCGCTGAATGATGTTTTCAAGTTCGCGTACATTGCCTGGCCAGGGGTATTTTTGTAGCAATGCTTTAGCGGCGTTACTCAGGGTGAGGGAATCTCTACCAATGTTGACGCTATAGCGCTTAAGGAAGAACTCCGCCAACGGAAGAATATCAAAGGGGCGTTTGCGTAGCTCTAAAACATGGATTGGAAAAACGTTCAAACGAAAGTAAAGATCTTCTCTAAATTTTCCAGCTTTTACTTGCTCTTGTAGATTGAGATTGGTGGCAGCGATGATGCGAACATCTGCTTGGATTGATTCAGCGGAACCTATACGCTCAATCATTTTGTCTTGCAATACTCGCAATAACTTTGCTTGCAGTGGCGCAGGCATTTCACCGATCTCATCTAAAAAGAGGGTGCCCTTATGGGCTTGCTCAAACTTACCTGCTTGCGCTTTTGTGGCCCCTGTAAAAGAACCTTTTTCATGGCCAAACAAAATGGATTCAAGCAGTGTTTCTGGAATTGCTGCACAGTTAATGGCTACATAAGGGCCCTTAGCGCGTTTGGATGTTTTGTGAATGTGATGAGCAATCACTTCTTTACCAGCTCCGGACTCACCAGTAACTAAAACGCTGGTATCGGTTGCGGCAACTCTCTCGCAACGTGCAAAAGTGGCAATCGATTGTGGGTCTACCGCAATCACACTATGTTCGGCAGGCAAAATTTGTGAACCCACTTCAGTTGTGCTTGCAGTGCTTGCAATACTTTGCGTCGTGATTGAGCTTGAAGCTGCAGTTGCTTCTGGGGGGTGGTAGCGAGAAATAATTTCTATAAGTTGCTGGGGAACAAAGGGCTTAATTAAAAAGTCTCTAGCACCGGCCTTAAGTGCGTCAACTGCAAGTTTGGCATCGGCAAATGCAGTCATGATGACAACGGGTAAATCAGGACATTCCTTTTGGGCAATTTTTAATAAATCAATTCCCGTCATGCCAGGTAGCTTGTAGTCTGTAACCAAGACGGTATTGAGGTCTGGGCGCAATAGGGGAATAACAGTTTCTGCGCGCTGATGCGTAACAAAATCAATATTTTTCATTCTCAAGGTAACGGCAATGGCCTCCCTGAGGTCTTCGTCATCCTCCACCAAAATTACTGGAAAACGTTGATTGTTTAACTCATTCATGATGGGGGCTTATCGATTTCAAGAAAGTTGGCGCTATCACTTACGCTGCTTGTGCAATGGGTAGGGTGATACTGAAAATCGCACCGTGTTTTGTGTTTTCCACTGCGATAGTTCCGCGGTGCGCTTCAATAGTATTTTTGGCGATCGATAAGCCAAGCCCAGTGCCATTTGCGCTGGTTGTAGAGAACGGCTCAAACAAAGAATCAATGATGGTCGAAGATATTCCAGGACCTTGATCTTCAATAGAGATAATGAGTTTTTTAGTTTCTACTGTTGCGCAAAGTGTGACTTTGTCTTTTGCGTTCGATACAGCAAGGGCATTTTCTAATATTGCAACCAATGCATTGGGGATCGATTTCGGCTCAACCAATAGCATGGTGGTGCTTGGCACATCGCAATGCATTTCAAGACCAACTGCTTTACTTTCGAATAGAGCTTGAATGCTCGCTTGCGCTTCATCAATGATTTGCTTGGCGGAAGTTAGGATGGTTTTATTAGGTCGATTCGAAATAAATCGCAACATGTCTTGCGAAAGTTTTTCTAAATCGAGCAACTGTTTGCGTAGGCGCTGGGCAAATTCTTTTCCCATTTCAGGCGCCACTTCATCATCACAAAGATGGGATGAGTACAGAAGCGCAGTTGCCAATGGCGTACGAAATTGGTGCGCAATGCCAGCAGCCATTTTCCCCATTGCGGTAAGGCGATTTTCTCTTTGGGTTTGTTGGTGCAAAGAAATATTGGCGGTGATGTCTTGTATCTGGATATAACTTCTAATTCCCTCATCGATGCGAATCACTTGCACTGTTTTTTGGGGTTTGGAGTTGCGCTCTTCATTGCTACCAATCAGGTATTCGCCGGGCGCAATAGAGGCTTGCCATTCACTAGGCAGCTCAAAGGATTGGCCCTGGCTTAAATGGGGTAGGAACTGAAGTACCGCTGGGTTATGTAGCAAAACGATATTGTTTTCGAGCAATATCACGCCAGCAGGAATGGCGTTGAGCAAAATAGCCAGTCGTTGATTGGATTTTTGCAGTTCGGTGCTGAGCTGATTAATCTTGTCTTGCAGGGCGGTTTGCTGCGCCTCAAGTTTTTGAGATTCTGAATAAAAAATGGCAAATGCTTCTTCTAGGTGCTTGGCATCTAGACTTGGATTGGCTGCTGGGGGTACAGTAGAAGCTGTTTTAGTCACAGTGTATTGAGATCTTTTTGTTTAAAGCTTACAGCGGCAATTTTTGCCTCTTTTTTGCAAATATGGGCATAGGATATCAATATTTAGAGAAAATAGGCAAAAATGTTCTATATTTAGTGCTATTATCATTTACAGTTATTGCCTGATTTGACGGAATTGATCCATTGAGCGAAGAAGCACAGCCCGGAATACAGGAAAGCGAAAAGGATGCGGCGGTAGTCAGCATTGGTTCAAGAGCCGCCTCTTCTGCTGTTCCCGCTTCAGCCCCCACTAGGGCTAAGGTCAAACTCCCCTCAAAATTAACCGAATTACAGGGCCGCTTCAACGCCTTGAATTTCCAGCAGCGCCTCATCGTGGCCGCCGCACTCTTTTTGTTTATTTCTGCGATTGTTTTTGTTACGCTCTCCGGCCGCACAAAAGATGACTATCGCGTTTTATTCTCCAGTGTGAATGAGCGTGATGGGGCAGCTATTGTTGCTGCACTGCAGCAAATGAATGTTCCCTACAAGTTCACCGAAGGCGGGGCGGCGATTTTGGTGCCCGAATCTTCAGTCTACGAAACACGTTTACGTTTGGCTGGTCAAGGCTTACCAAAGGCGGGGAACGTTGGCTTTGAATTGCTCGAAAACCAAAAGATGGGCACTAGCCAATTTGTAGAGCAAGTGAATTACCAACGCGGTCTTGAGGGTGAGTTGGCGCGCAGTATTAGCTCTTTAGCGCAAGTTAAGTCAGCCCGTGTCATGTTGGCTATTCCAAAGCAGACGGCATTTATGCGCGAGCAAGAAAAGCCCACTGCTTCCGTGATTGTGACTATGCATCCAGGTCGCTTTTTGGACTCTCAGCAGGTTGCTGCCATCACTAACTTGGTTGGCTCTTCGGTTCCCAATCTGGGGCCTGCAAATGTCACGATTGTTGATGCTGAAGGTAGTTTGTTGGCGCCCAATGCGCAGCGCTTAGCCGGTCTGGATAACACACAGCTTAAGTATGTTGCCGAGCTTGAGGGCGCACTCTCTAAGCGCATTCAAGCTATTTTGGAACCTGTTACCGGCAAAGAAAATGTCCGCGCACAAGTGACTGTTGATATGGATTTTGGTGAGCTTGAGCGTACGGAGGAAACTTATGGCCGCAACTCTCCACCAAATCAGTCTTCTATTCGGAGTCAACAAAGTAATGAAGCAGCCACACCTAGCTCTAGCACTTCGGGTGTTCCAGGAGCTTTAACGAATCAGCCTCCGGGTGCAGCACAAGCGCCTATCAACGCTCCAGGTGGCGCTGCTGCAAACACTGGCCCTCAAAACTTAAATGCACCGCCGACAAGCTCCGCTTCTAGTTCTAGCAGCATTAAAAAAGACACCACCGTTAACTATGAATTGGACCGAGCAATCCAACGTATTAAGTCAGAAAAAGGGCAGATCAAAAGAGTTTCCGCAGGGGTTGTTGTTAACTACAAGCAGCCTACTGGAGTGGATAAAGATGGTAAGCCTTTAAAACCGACTCCTTATAGCGCCAAAGAGTTAGAGCAAATTAATAACCTGGCACGCGATGCACTCGGATTTAATGAGCGTCGCGGCGACAGTGTGAGTGTGGCCAATATTCCATTCAAAATTGAAGCAAGCGATGAGCCACCGTTTTATAAACAGCCCGGTGTTATTGAGCTCAGTAAAGAATTCTTTAAGTTCATCATTATTTTGGGCTCTCTAGGAATTATGTTCTTTGGGGTAGTCAAGCCCTTGCTCTTTCCGAAGAAGGTTGATACTGCTGCCGAAGAGCAGCGAATTGAAGAAGAGTTTGATGAGAAGATCAAAGCTGAGATGGCTCAAATGGATCCAAAAGCGCGTGAGAAACGACGCATGGAAGTTGAGTTACTGAAAGAACGTCAGCGTATTGCTGAAGAGGAAGAGCGTCAGCAAGCAGAGGAAGAGCGTAAGCGTATGGAGGAAGAACGTCAGCGTCATGAAGAAGAGAAAAAGCAAGAGTACGACGAACTCCTCAAATACGCTCAGGACTTTGTTGAAGAGAATCCAAAAGTGGTGGCGTCCATCTTCAAAGAATGGCTGGCTGATGACGCCGAGAAAACCAACACTGCAAATGCTGCCGCTGCTGCTACCGCTCCAGCAGCTTAATATGAAGAGTAAAGATCATGGCTGAAGAAGAAGTCGCCGCACCTAAAAGTCTCTCGATTGCAGAAGCGCTTAAAGAAGGCGTTAAGGGCGCGACGCAAGCCGGTACTCTTACCTTTGATGAGTTAGATGGCGCATCACGTGCAGCGGTTGTGCTTTTGGCTGTTGGTGCCGAGTCTGCTGCCAACGTATTGCGAGGCATGACCCCGTTTGAGGTGCAACGCTTATCCGGCAAAATGGCGGTTGTGCGCTCACTGAGTCGAGATTTAGTTTTGCAGGTATTGCGTCAATTTAAGGATGTAACAGCGAACAATTCGCACGTTGCATTCGATACCGATTCCTTCATGCAAAACATGCTCACCAAGGCGATGGGCGCTGAAGGCGCATCTGACTTATTGGGCCGCCTTGAGTCTACTTTGGACATGTCGGGTATTGAAACGCTTAAACGTATGGAATCCGATGTTCTGTACGAGATGATTAAAAATGAGCATCCGCAAATTATTGCAACCGTGATGGTGTTCCTTGAGCCGTCTCAAGCTGCGGCTGTACTCAAATTATTCGCCGATGATCTGCGTAACGAGTTAATCTTACGTATTGCTTTATTAGAGAAGGTTCAACCTGCGGCTTTGAAAGAACTCAACGAAGTCATGTCACGTTCAGCTGGTCCCGATGCCGATTTCCGTAGAAGTACGGTGGGTGGTGTTGTGCCTACTGCTGAGATTCTCAATATGCTTTCTGGCGGTCTTGATAAAGATGCGCTCAACACGATTCGTAACTTCAATGAAGAGTTGGCAGATGCGATTCAGGAGAAGATGTTTATTTTCGAAGACTTCAACGACATCGAAGATCGTTCATTACAAACATTATTGCTCGAGGTTCCCCAAGAGACACTTATCCTTGCGCTCAAAGGTGCAAGTCCGAAACTGCGGGAAAAACTCTTCAGAAATATGGCCAAGCGCGCTGCCGACGGTGTACGCGAAGATTTAGAGACAAGGCCACCAGTCAAGGTTCAAGAAGTCGAAGAGATGCAAAAAGAAGTTATTCGTATTGCGCGCACCCTTGCTGATGAAGGTCGCATGATTATGGAAAGGGGCAAGTCAGCTGATGCCTTCCTCTGATGAGGACTCATTGCTAACGAGGTGGGAGCCGCCTTCCTTTGATCCTCCTAAGCCCCCTAAGCCTCCTAAAGTTGCGCCTATTCAATATCCTACTGTTGAAGAGGTGGAGGCCATTCGTGAAAATGCCTTTCAAGAAGCCTATGGGCTCGGTTCTAACCAAGGTTTTGTAGAAGGCCGTGATGCTGGTTACAAAGAAGGTAAAGAATCGGGTTATCGCGAAGGTTACAAACAAGGTTATGTCGAGGCAGATACAGAAACCAAGCGTTTGCAAGACGCCTTAGGTCAACTGCTTGAAGTCTTAACGGGAATGCCAGAAGCCATCGCTGAACCTCTGACACAATTTAGCTATGAGGTAGCCAGCCGTCTTGCCGCTAATGCCTCTATGGAGCGCGCTCCTTTTGTGGCGGCAGTGCAAGAGGCATTAATGCGCTTACCTCGTCCAGGTGAAAATTTATACCTCAGACTTCGCGCCGAAGAAGTGGAGACCTGGAAAAAAATCGTTGATGATCCCGGCCTTCCTTTTAACTGCACTATTTTGCTCGATGCTGATGTTCGTCCTGGACATGCTTATGTTGAGGTTGCGGGTGCGCGAATTGATGTTGGATCACAAGCCCGTGTAGCGTTGGTGAAGTCGGCTCTAGGTTTGAATATCAATAGTGATGAATTGGCGGCAAGCGATGCTCCATTTGTTGCTAATGAAGCGGGTAGCGTTGAAGAAATAAATCAAGAGGGCCCACATTCAGAAGTTCACGAAGACGATGACAAAGAGGTTGGAGCTTCATGAGTCAATTGCAGCCGGCTGAAGTAGCAATTCAGTTAGAGATGCGTAAGCAGCATTTGATGGAAATGCCTAGATCGATTCGCGAAGGTAAATTAAAACGGGTATCTGGAATTGTCTTAGAGGTTGAAGGCTTGCCAATGAGTATTGGTACTGGGGCAACGATCCTCTCTGAGATTGGCGGCAAGACTTATGATGCTGAGTGCATTGGTTTTAATGGCGGTATCACGTATTTGATGCCCATTGATGCTATGGAAGGCATTTCTCCTGGTGCTTTGGTGTATCCAGCCAATACGCCATTTAGCTCTGGAGTGGGCTATACCTCAAGCGCGATTGGTGAGCCCTTGCCAATTGGCGAAAGCTTGCTAGGCCGAGTGGTAGACGGCTTGGGTCGTCCCATTGATGGTAAAGGCTACGGAGAAAAGCAATTTGCTCCCACCATCCAGCGCACTTTAAATCCCTTAGATCGAACGCCCATTCATGAGCCATTGGATGTGGGTATTCAGGCAGTCAATGGATTGCTCACAGTGGGTCGAGGTCAAAGGGTGGGAATTTTTGCTGGTTCTGGAGTTGGTAAAAGCGTATTGCTTGGAATGCTTGCTCGTAATTGCGTGGCAGACGTCATTGTGATTGGCTTGGTCGGTGAGCGAGGCCGTGAGGTGCGAGAGTTTTGTGAAGAAACGCTTGGCCCAGAATCATTTAAGCGTGCGGTTGTGGTTGCGGCTCCTGCTGACGCCTCCCCATTAGCCCGCTCTAAGGGCGCTTCTTATGCTACCGATGTAGCGATTTGGTTTAGGGATCAAGGCAAGCATGTGGTTTTGATTGTGGACTCGCTAACAAGGTACGCAATGGCCTTACGCGAGATTGGTCTTAGCCTTGGAGAGGCGCCAGTTGCAAGGGGTTACCCGCCAAGCGTTTTTGCGCGTATGCCTGAGTTGGTGGAGCGTGTTGGTAATGGCGCCAATCCAGATGGCTCAATTACCGCGTTTTACACCGTGCTCCTGGAAGGGGATGATACGAATGATCCTGTGGCTGATACCGCGAGGGGCATTTTAGACGGTCATTTTTTCCTCTCTAGAGAGTTGGCAGATAGCGGCCACTACCCAGCAATCGATGTCGAAAAGTCCATATCCCGGGTCATGCCCAAAGTAGTTTCTAAAGAGCATTTATTGTCAGCTAGGCGCCTCAAGCAACTTTATAGTAGATATATGCGGGGACGTGATCTGGTTTCTATGGGTGCCTATATTGCAGGCACCGACCCTGAATTGGATGCTGCCCTGCAGGCATGGCCCAAAATCCAAGCTTTTTTGCAGCAAGATGCAGAAGTTGCCATTCCAATCGATCAAACAGAAACACTTTTGTTTGAAATAGCGCCCCCGGCGGCCTAAAATCTTCTTATGTCTGCTATAGAGCTATTGCTGCGTTTAGCCAAAATCCGCGAGGATCAGGCTATGGCGCGTGCCAAACGTGTAGCTGGACAAGTAAATCAAACAAAAGCCTTTAAAAATCAAGTGCTTGAGTACGCCAAAGAATATGAAGGTCAAATGTTAGCGGCTGCTAACGAAACCCTCTCCGTAGCCTTTATGCAAGATGCTAATGCCTTCAGAGAAAAGCTCATTCAAAGCGCTGTAGAGATGGATGGTCAGATTTTGGGGCTCTCAAGAGCTTCTGAAGATACGCTTGCAGTCGCCACCCAGGCAAGAATGCGTACCCGTGGACTCACAAAACTAGTCGATAAAAAGAGGCTGGAAGCCCGTAAGAAAAAGGCTAAGGCAGAAATGAATCAGTTTGAAGATAACTACGCCGCAAGACTCAGCGTCAATTCTGGCACGAAAGATGCATAGTAAGTAGTGTTCCTTTTGGAGAAACTATGTCGTCAGTTGGTCAAATTCAGATACAAGCAGCAAAAAACAGCGCGAATAATGCTGTTGCTAAGTCAGGCTCTACGCCTGGCGGCTCTGCTTTGTCCGCTGGTTTTGAGGCTTACATGGCTGCGTTAGATCAATCCAGGATGGCTCGCCAGGGTGTGCAAGCGAGTTCAGACAAGTACTCCACTCCACATTCCAAGCCGGCTTTTGTAAATCGGCAAAATTTGCCGATTGCTCAGCAAGATTCGCAAAACTCTGCAAATAGTTCCGACCCAATGCAGTTATTAATGGCCCAATTGGCCGCTCAAGGATTGTTGGCCCAAAATGGCCAGGTACAGAATGTGCAAAGTGCGCTTAGCCTTCCTCAAGGGTCCGGTGATGCGCAGGTATCTGATATTCAAAAATTAATGGCAAGCCTAAATGGCCAAGCCACTACGCCACAAGATATGCTTGGCCTTGCGGGTCAGCAGTTGGATCCCAAGCAGCTTTCACTAATAAGTCAGGCGCTCTCTAAAGCAATGCGCGCTAATGGACAAGCGCCCGATGCGGCTATGCAAACGCAAGCAGCTAATTTATTGCAAGCATTGGTGTCTAACTCCCAAAATCAAGCTTCAGGCCAAACCCCGGCTCAAATTGCAAGCGCTATTCAAAGTTTGGCTCAGAAAAATGGCGTTACCTTGCCGGCTGACTTGCAATCTCAGCTAACCGATCTGATTAATAAAGGTAGTGCTGATAAGGCAAATCTAGGCGGTATTAAATTAATTGGGGTACAAGGGGAAGCGCAGGCTAAAGCTGCTGCTACTGACCCAAATGCTGCTGTAGACCCAGCCAGAGCACAGACGATTCAGAATCTAACTGAGCGTAAATTGCCTCAGGCATTTACTAGCGCTGCTGATAAATTGCAAAAAGGTAAAGGTCAGGACAGCGTCTTAGCCCCAACTACTCTTGGTGATAAATCCTTAATGCCTAAAGCACAGGCGGCAATTGATTCCAGTCTGAGCTCACTAAATCCCCTTAAATCTCAAAATGACACGCCTAAATTGGGTCAGTCTGAGTTAGAGCCCATTAAGGCAAAGTTGGGCGAACTCGAAACAGTAAAATTTAAGCCGACTGAATTGCAGGCCCCTTCTGATCGGCAAGATTTAAATGCATTAGCGGCTGCCGCTAATGGCAATTTAGCTAAAGCCGATACTCATTTGGCGGCAAATGCTCAAAAAGTGGAGATCAAGGCTTCCGAAGTCTCCCTAGCAAGTGGCCCTTTGCATAATGAGGTCATGAGCGCCGCAAAATCAGGTGGCGGCAGAATTATGTTGGAGTTAACCCCTCCAGAACAAGGGACTATTCGCATTGATTTGCGCATTAGCCAAAGTGGACAAGCTCACTTAATTGTGGAAGGTGCAAGCGATGCCACTAAGTCTCGTCTAGACCAGGGTGGTCAGAGTCTTAAGAATGAATTCGCCCAAATGGGTCTAAATTTATCGCTGGATTTACGTCAAGGTAATCAGTCCCAGCAGGCTAGAGATCAGGCGTTTGCAAACCCGCGCCAAACCTTCTACACCAATAACACAACGCTTTCTCAAGGCTTAAGCTCATCACAAGCCCTCAGTTCTATCGGATCAGGTGATAATAGGGGAAATAGCAGTACAGTTCACCTGTATGCTTGATATCATTGAGTAAAGAGGAAGACAGCAATGGCTGAAGAAGAACGCGTTGAACCCACACTAGATCCAAACGCTGCGGCTGCTGCTGCAGCTTCTGCGCCGCCCCCTGTTCAAAATGATGGCGGTGAAGAACACGGTGAAAAGCCTAAAAGCAAGAAGATGCTCTTCATCATTATTGGATTGGTTGTAGTCATCGGCGGCGCTGTTGGTGGTTATATGTATATGAGCCATGCTGAGGAAGCAAAAAAGCATGCTGAAGAAGAAGCTAAGCGCCCAGAAAATATTCTCAAGAAGCAGTTAACGGAACGCAAAGAAAATGCGCCTCCAATCTATATTCCGTTGGAAGAGATGGTAGTGAATCTTCCTGGACGTGGTGGTGAGCATTATTTGCAAACCAAGATTGTTCTCAGAACAAACGATTCATCTACCGAAGGCAAGATCAAAAATTTTATGCCAGTTATTCGGGATAAGATTATTACCGTATTGTCTTCACGCCAGATGCAAGAATTGGCTACTGTAGAGGGCAAAGTCATGATGGCTCGTGAAATTGCTTTGGTTATTAATTCGATCATTGCGCCACAACTGACTGCAATTTATGTATTGCAGCAACAGCCAGGCACCGCTGATTTGCAAAACTTAGAACGAATTGGCGCAGTTCCAAAAGAAACATCCTCGGGTCAGAAAATTACCGGAGAAGCAGCTAGAGCCGCGGCAGAATTTTGGAATGTGACTGAAATGGATTTACCCGTTCAGGCTGTGTTGTTTAGTTCTTTTGTGATGCAGTAATCGACTTCTTAAAAAAGTCCACTTAGGAAATCATGGCGGCAGAGGAAATCAATGTCGAAATGAACATTGACGCTGAAGATCAGCGTGCGATGTTTGATAAATCGAAGATTATTGCTCGGCGCCGCATGCCGACGCTGGAGCTTATTCACGAGCGTTTTAGCCGTGCCGTTCGTTTGACACTCTTTAATATGATTCGCGCACCGATTGAGGTGCAAATGCATCTTCCGGTTGTCAAAAGCTATCAAAAATTTGTCGATGAATTTCCAGAGCGGACCAATATTAATATTGTTGGTATTCGCCCATTGCGGGGTGTTGGCTGCTGGATTGTTGATCCAGGCGTTGTATATATTGCGATTGATAACATGTTTGGCGGTGAGGGACGCTTAGCCCCCCGTTTGAATTTGCGTGAATATACGGCCACTGAACTCAGAATTATTCGCCGTCTGGTGGATGCTTTTTTAAGTGAATATGAAAAGGCTTGGAAATCAGTCTATGAAATCAAGTTTGACTTCATGCGCCAAGAAACCAACTTTGGCTTTGCAAAAATAACCTCGCCAGGCGAGATGGTTTTGCATTCTAAATTCACAATTGAAATTAATGGACGCCCTGGCGATATTGATCTTTGTATTCCATTTTGGGTGCTAGAACCAGTTAAAAGCATCTTGTACAACAATATGCAAGGCTTTGCGACGGAGCCTGACCAGCACTGGACCGATTTACTTAGTGATCAGGTGCATGAAGCGCCCGTTACGGCAGTAGCAGTTTTGGCTCGCAAGCAAATGCTTCTGCGTGAAATCACCTCTTTATCGGTAGGCGACATTATTCCTATCGAAATTAACGATCCCGTTACCGTGTACGTGGATGGCTTACCAGTGATTAAGGGGCAGTACGGCACAAAAGATGGGCGCTACTCAGTTAAGGTGGGTACTATTCAGCATCCAGCAGAGTTTTTGAAGAGTCCGCTGGAGAGCGCAAGACTGGGCCCAAGCATGATGCGCAGCGCTGAAAAGGGCGAACTTTATGAACAGATCACCGAGCCAGCGCATGTCTCGGCAGAAACCCCAATGACTACTGTCGCTAGAGATACAATTAGCGAGATTGCAGACGGCTTAGTGCCTGATGCCTAAAAGCATAGAGAAAGCACAAAGAAGAGGACGTAATGGCTGAAAATGACAACGATTTAGCGAAATCGCTTACCAGCACAGATGTGTCAGGTTCTTTGCGCAAAGCCACTTTTAATAATTTAGAAGATGGTACAAAAGCCAACGCTGATTTCAATGAAATTGACTTGGTGATGGATGTGCCAGTCCAAGTAACGGTTGAATTGGGCCGTGCCAAGATGCAAATTCGAAACTTACTCAACCTCACATATGGCTCGGTAATAGAGTTGGATATTTTGGCTGGTGAACCACTGGAAGTGGTTGTAAATGGTTGTTTGGTTGCGCAGGGCGAAGTGGTGATTGTGAATGATCGTTATGGCATTCGTTTGACCGACATTGTTACTCCAGCAGAACGACTTCGTAAAATTAATCGTTAATTTGACATGGGGTCCTCGGTTGGAGGTATGTTACTTTTTTCATTTATTTGGCTAGCATTAGCAGCCGCACTTATATGGATCGTCGCCTATCTTGTGAAGCGCGATTCAGCAATGAGGGCAACTAATCCCCATGTCATGATCTTAGCTCAACAGGCACTTGGCCCACGGGAGCGAGTCGTTGTCTTGAATGTTCTCAATCGAATCTTAGTGGTGGGTCATACACCATCACAAATTACTCTATTAACCGAGTTAGAGCCGGAAGATGTAGCTAATCTCAAGCCTCAACCCACAACTGCAGACTTTGCAAACAACTTACGCCAGTTTGTTAAAAGGAAGTTGAGTTGAAGCGCAAAATCTTTTGGTGGTCGACAGCATTCACTGTCCTCATTGGGCTGCTGCCACTGTTTGCATGGGGTCAGACCTTACCGCTAGTGACTGCTAAACAATCCGGTGGTGGTACGCTGTACGCGGTTCCTGTGGAAACGATCTTAGCTTTAACGGCGCTGAGCTTCTTGCCAGCAGCATTGGTGCTGATGACCAGTTTTACACGCATCTTAATTGTGTTTTCTTTATTGCGTCAGGCTCTGGGCTTAACAACAATGCCACCAAACATTGTGTTGATTGGCCTATCTTTTTTCCTGACCTTATTCATCATGAATCCAGTATTCGATTCCATTTATCAAAATGCTTACCAACCCTATTCAGCCGGTAAGATGGGCTTTCCCCAGGCGGTAGAGGTGGGAGCAAAACCTTTAAAAGAATTTATGTTGAAGCAAACTCGCAGAGATGATTTAAATCTATTTGCTAAGTTATATGGCAAAGAGATTGTCGCTCGTGAAGATGTCCCTTTTACTGTATTGATTCCCGCGTTTGCGATCTCAGAAATTAAAACAGGGTTTTTAATTGGCTTTGTTATCTATTTGCCATTCTTAGTTATTGACTTTGCAGTTGCCAGTATCTTGACCTCTTTGGGTATGGTCATGGTGTCGCCGATGATGTTTTCTCTTCCGCTGAAATTAATTGTTTTCGCACTAGCGGATGGCTGGACCTTGTTATCAGCTTCCCTAGTTCAAAGTTATATCAATTAATAGGCCATGGAAAGCGGGACCGTTATCGATTTGGTTTATCAGGCATTAAGAATGGCTGCAGTCCTGGCTGGACCAATTCTGATGGCGCTATTGGTAGTTGGTTTAGTGATTGGTATTTTGCAGGCCGCTACCTCTGTGAATGAATCAACAGTAGCTTTTGTTCCAAAGCTAATTGTTTTTGGTGTTGTCATTTTGTTAATTGGGCCAGTGAGTCTTGCCTTGTTTACTGATTACATCAAAGAGCTTTTTGCTCGCATCCCGGGTTTAGTAAATTAAATTATGTTGACCATGACCGGTCTTCAAATTGAGCAGTACATGGCAATTTTTATGTTTGCCTCGCTCAGAGTTTTTGGCCTTTTCTTAACGACCCCGATGTTTGCATTTCGTTCTTTGCCTATGCAATTTCGTTTGCTCATTGCGCTATCTTTTGCTGTTTACATCATGCCGCTAATTGGTGGAGAGCAAATTCCAAATCCTGGAAGTATTACTTTTTTTGCATCAGTCATAGAGGTGGCAATTGGAGCCTTCATTGGCTTTGTCATTCGTGTTGGTTTTATGGTGATCGATATTGCTTCAGAAGTGCTCTCTTTTCAGGCCGGCTTTAGTTTTGCTTCTGCCTATTTCCGAGATCCAACCCTAGACTCCGGTTTGGTAGGTCAGTTTTTGGGTTTGATTGTGATTGCGTTGGCCTTTACATTAAATATTCACTTGGTATTGATTGATCTAGTGTTAGAGAGCTTTAAGACTATCCCCGTAGGTCAATGGCCTGGGGTATGGTCATCTAAAGGGGTGGTTGATGTGGTTGCTGCCTCGTTTCGTTTAGGGTTAATCTTATCAATGCCCATTTTGCTGGTATATATGATGTTTAATTTGACCCAAGCTTTTTTGGGAAGAACGAGTCCTCAGATGAATTTATTTTCCGTAGGATTTGCAGTGAGTATTCCTTTGGCCTTTTTAGTAATATTTATGATTCTTCCGGATTTACAAATTGTTTTGGAGCGTTCACTTGAAAATCCATTGCAACTCATTCGCCAAGGTGTGGGAACCCCAAATGCTCAATAGGACAAATGTGAATAAACTTGCCTTCGCTATGCTATCTGTATTGCTAGTAAGCTCAGTCTTTGCTCAAGGCTCTATGGGTTCTGTAGAGGAGAAGCTTACAGTAGCCCAAAAAAATACTATCAATCAAAATTCTCTTGATCAGGCGCCGACAGGCCCTGAAGATTGTGAGTTGAAATACCCCTTCCCGCCCAGCAATAGAAATTCGGCTTATGACGAAGGGGGCCCGGATGTATGCAAAAAGTTGCGAATCCGCGGGCAACGAATGTTATGTGAAATCGATGCAATGGCGCTTGAAAAACCTAATGGGCCGAGTACTACTGGCTCTAAGATTGAGTTAGCAGCATGGTCGCGATGCAATACCAAGGTTGCAACTTTGTTGGTAGAGGGCTTTTATATGCCCGCAAGCGAAATTGAGCGCCGCTTACAGATTTGCAGTTCCAATTACTATGCCGATCCTGGAAAAATTCCAAAACAGGGGCTTTATCAGCGCTTTCTGCGCTGGGCCACCAGTAATGATTTAACCCCCGCTACCTCTGATGAGGCGTTGGAAGTTTCCATTAAGCAGTCTACCCCCCTAGAAAGTCAGCAAGACAGCGCAGGTCTCATGAAGTGTGATTGGATGTATTCCAGAAGTCGCTCACCGGTGATTGATGTTTTGCCAGGGGGCAGTATGGCGGACAAGCCTGCGGTAAGCTACACAGCTCCGGCACAAAAGACCCCATCGAAAAAAGCGACACCTAAACCAGTCGTAAAATAAGCCTTAAGCATTGATTTATATGGCAATATAAACAACATTCCAATATAAGCCGTAAGAAAAACTATGAAAAAGATAAACCTGACCCCTCCCTCACTTGCTGCGTTTAGCTTATTAATTGGCTTGATGTTTGCGGGCATTGCAATTGCTAGCGATTCCCATGACGCTCCAGCGCCAGCGGCAACGGCTACTCCAGCTTCCAAGCCAAAGGCTGTTTCTGGATCAGCCGATGATGAAATGAGCAAGGCGCTCATGAACAAAATTAGTAAGGGCTCGGGTGACATCGTCATACGCACAGGTGACTTGCCAGCGGGCACGGCTGCTGCTGAGGCAAAAACAGCCGAGGCCAAGCCAAAAGCGGCAGCCAAAATGAACAAGTCCTCGGAAAAGGAGGCGGCTGATGCTCATGGTGTTCATTGGTCTTATATAGATGGGCCTGGCGGACCTGAAAATTGGGGAAATTTGAGTAAAGACAATCTAGCTTGCCTCAAGGGTAAAACGCAGTCTCCCATCAATATTAATGTTGATAGAGCAGTGAAGGCAGAATTGCCCCCCATTGAATTTCTCTACCGCCCATCTTCGTTATCGATCGTGGATAACGGCCATACTGTCATGGTGAATTATGGAGAGGGCAGTAATTTGATTGTTGATGGACGTCAATATCGTTTAGTTCAATTTCACTTCCATAAGCCCAGCGAAGAGGCGATTAATGGTGAGAGAACCGATATGGTTGTTCATCTAGTGCATCAGCACCATGACGGTAGTTTGGCTGTGGTTGGCGTGCTGATGAGCACTAAAAATAGCCCAGTAGCCCGCAAATTCTGGTTTGGTGACGAGCCAGCAAAGGGTAACCCACTCATTCAGACGCTCTGGAATAACATTCCATTGGTAAAAAATAAGACAGAAATGCCGGGCGTCATGATTGATGTCAATCAGATGTTGCCGTCAGATAGAAGCTACTTCACCTATATGGGCTCCCTAACAACCCCGCCTTGCAGTGAGAATGTACTTTGGTTTGTTATGAAGAATCCAATTTCAGTAAGTGAAGATCAGGTCAAAAACTTTGATCGCATCTACCCAATGAATGCTCGCCCTTTGCAGCCTAAAGGAGATCGTTTGATTAAAGAGACCAAGGGTAACTAAAGCTTTTTAGGCTTTGGCAGGTTTTGCCTAAGGAAGTTTGCATGAAAGATTTATAGGTGGCAAAAATTGCCGCCTTAGCTAAAAAACCCCTAATTAAAGGGGTTTTTTGGTTTTTATAGCACCATCTAGTGAATGCGATTTCATATCAGCGCTTTCTCATCGAGTTAGTGATCACTTATAAATTCTCTGTTTGGCTAAATTGGCACGTTCTTTGCATGTTCATATGCGAGGACTTTCCCCTCAGGTTTTTTCGTCCCCGAATAGGGAGGAGATTTGATGAACGCAGTACCGCAATACGACCCACTTACTTTCGGCGAAAACGCACTGAAGTTGCGTACCTATCGCCAGCAAGTGCTGGGTAACAATTTGGCAAATTCTGACACTCCGGGCTATAAGGCTCGTGATATTAACTTTGCTGACGTATTGAAGGCCCAGCTTGACGGCGTTTCTCTGTCGAAGTCAGTAAATTTGGCTACTACTCATTCTGGGCATCTACCTGGCAAGGTATCTGTTGAGGATCCGCGCCTGCTTTACCGGATTCCAAATCAGCCATCCATGGATGGCAATACGGTCGACGGTGACCTTGAATTGAGTCAATTTACCAAAAACTCGGTATTTACTGAGTCCGCATTAAATATGTTGGGTAGCACCATTCGTGCTCGTATGTCAGCGATTACAGGGCAGGCCTCATGAGTCTATTAGGCGCATTTGATATTGGCTCTACTGGCCTGACCGCGCAAGCATTGCGCTTGAACGTTACCGCATCAAATATTGCGAACGTTGAAAGTGTATCTGGTCCGGATGGTCGCCCCTATCGCGCTCGACAAGTCGAATTTAGTGCGGTGATGAAGGAAGGTTCTCCCGGTGCTGGAGTTGAGGTCAGCAAGGTGCTTGAAAGCAATGCGCCTTTGAGACTGGAATATAAGCCAGGGCATCCAAAGGCGAATGCCTCAGGTTATGTTGAGATGCCTAATGTGAATCCAGTTGAGGAGATGGTGAACATGATTTCAGCATCACGTTCATATCAAATGAATGTAGAAGCAATGAACGTGTCGCGTCAACTGATGTTAAAGACGCTTGATTTAGGGAAGTAAAGAGTAGCTTGAGTAATTTGAGCGAATAAGAGGAAATAAAATGGCAACAAATCCATTAAGCGGTATTAGAACCTACGATCCAATGACGGCCAATACGCCAGTAGATGCTGGTGCTGCTGGCTCTACTGGAACATCGGCGGCTGAGCAAACGCAAAACTTTTTGAAGTTGCTCATTGCGCAAATTCAAAATCAAGATCCAATGGCTCCAATGGATGCATCAACGATGACTGCACAAATGTCACAGCTCAATATGGTGAGCAGTATCGGCAGCATGAATACATCTATGTCTGCGATGCTTGCGCAAATGCAAAGTGTGAACTTTATGAATCAAGCCGCATTAATTGGTCATAGCCCTGCGGTAGCTGGTAACGGCATCGCGTTTAACGGAACTACCCAAGTCATGATGGGGGCAAACGCAACAGATGCGCTGAAGTCAGTAGTAGCAACCATTACTGATGCAAGCGGAAACACAATAAACAGCGTAGATCTTGGTGATGTGAATTCGGGAATGACCAATTTCATCTGGAATGGTAAAGATGCAGATGGAAATACAGTGCCAGCAGGTATGTATTACTTGAGTTTGTCTGGAGTTGATGCTCAGGGTGTAGCTGTAACACCAACTGCTTACGTAGCTTCACCAGTAACTTCAGTATCTAAAGGCGATAAAGGCGATGCAATTTATACCTTATTGGACGGTAGAACCGTGAACTCTAGTGATGTACAGCAATGGGTTAGCTAATTTTTTAATTTAAAAACGCATTAAATAAATTTTAATTAACAGAACAAAGTAAGACAAAGGAATAAAAATGGGATACGGAATCGGACTTTCAGGTTTAATGTCAGCATCTGAAGCAATTGATGTAACCAGTAATAACATTTCAAATGCGCAGACGATTGGATATAAATCTGGAGAATATGTATTTTCAGACCAATTTTTTAGAGCGCAAGATCCGCAATCGGAAGACCGAGCTGGTATGGGTTCATATCGCATGGCTATTAGAAGAACAGCTGCATATGGCACGGTGGTTGGTTCGCAAAATCCATTGGATATGGCTATTACTGGCCCAGGATACTTCCAATTGGCCAAGACAGTGGACGGAACAGTCCCGACCGAAAATCCAACTAAATTTCAGTACACCCGCAATGGTCAGTTCGCGGTCGATAGTAAAAATAGAATAGTGAATGAAAATGGGATGTTCTTGGTAGGTTATCCAGCAGATTCAGCTGGCAAGGTGCTCTCAACTGCAAAATCCACCTTAACCTTAGATCGCACACCGTTAGCGCAGGTGGCTACTAAAAATTCAAACATCAATTTGAATTTAGACAATCGCGTTGATCCAGCGACTGGAAACATCTTTAATCCATCTGTACCAGCAACGTATTCTCAGGCGACATCGCAAACTGTTTATGACGATAAAGGTGCTGCTCATACCTTATCAGTATTTTATAAAAAAGTAAGCTCTCAGCCTCTCACAATCACTGCAAGAACAGCCAATACCCCTGTTGACACAACATTTGATTTTGATCCTAAGCAATCAATCAATGCTGGTGTAAAGCCAAGTGGTGAGCAGGCAACAACCATTGCTACTACAGCAGTAGCATCTTCTGTGGCAGGTCCTACCGAGGCATTGTTTGAAACTACGCTGACATTGATGAGCGGAACTGCAAACACAGTTAACTCAACCTATAACTTAAAATTAAAAGATGGAACAAACTTATCGGTTAAGCAAACAACTGCCGCTGCAGCTGGAATTAAGGCAACCTACACCGTGGATGTCGATCGATTTGAAGTCTTTGCTACTTTAGATAATGTAGCGGTAGCAAGCAATGCAGCAGGCGCTGCAACCACTGCGGTTGGAGTGAGTGGAACGCTGGAACAAACATCTCTAGGAACGATTGGATTTGTAGCTGGTAAAAACTTAGATTCACTATCTCGCGATGCATTTGGCAAACCTCAATTTGTCACACAAATGAAAATTGATGCCAGCGGTGGTAAAGGCAGCACGTTTGGTCAAACACTAAATGGAGGCATCGTTCAATTTACATTAGATAACACGGATATGACTGGATATACTTCTGCTGGTCAAACCTATGCAAACAATCAGGATGGTTCAGCAACATCCCAGTTGGTGTCTTATAACATTGACTCTAGTGGAAATTTAACGGCTCAGTATGACAATGGAAAATCAAAAATTAAGGGCCAGGTGCTATTAGCTTATTTCAATAATGTAGAAGGTCTAATACCTAACGGCAATAATACATTTGAAGCATCTTCAGCATCAGGCGATCCACTATTGAGCTTTCCTGGAGATGGAACATTGGGGCAAGTGCGTTCAAGATCCTTAGAGCAATCAAATGTGGATTTAACTTCAGAGTTGGTAAAGTTAATGGTGTTACAACGTCAATATTCTGCAGTGTCACAGGCAACTAAAGTGATGGCAGCTACGCTGATTGATGACTCTATCAATATTGGTCGATAAGAATAGGTAATTAAGCCAATATGATCAATCGATTCGCCTATACCTCGATGACCGGTGCAAAAGCATCGACTGAGCAATTGGCAGTGACCTCTAATAATTTGGCAAATTCTTTAACGCCAGGGTTTCGCGAAGTCATTAGCGCATATCGCGCGGTTCCTCTCAGAGGTGATGGTGTGCCGTTTACAGGAAATGGGGCGGATACCCGTGTTTTTGCCGTAGATACAACCCCAGCGAGTAACTTTACTCAGGGGCAACTTCAAACAACCGGAAACTCACTTGATGTAGCGATAAAGGGTGATGGTATGTTTGCTGTTCGCCGACCTGATGGACAGGAGGCCTATACCAGGGCAGGTAAATTCATGGTGAATGACGTGGGTTTGCTTATGGTGGGCAAGGATGTACCAGTGGTTGGTGTGGGCGGTTCAATAACTATACCTGTAGGTGCAATTGTACAAATTGCTGAGGACGGCGCAGTGTACACACAAATTCCAGGCAATCAATTCTTAAATCAGGCAGGAAAGTTAAAGTTGGTAAACCCGAACACTAATAGCTTGGTGAGGGCGGCAGATGGACTGTTTGATATACCCGGTGAACAAGCTGCGCCTGATGCCAGTGTTCGCGTCGTGCAGGGAGCATATGAAATGAGT
Source organism: Polynucleobacter sp. MWH-Aus1W21 (assembly GCF_018687275.1). NCBI lineage: Bacteria > Pseudomonadati > Pseudomonadota > Betaproteobacteria > Burkholderiales > Burkholderiaceae > Polynucleobacter > Polynucleobacter sp. MWH-Aus1W21. The sequence continues at coordinate 1,687,413 of NZ_CP061287.1, read as the reverse complement.
AATAACAATCCAACTTTAGCGATGGTACAAATGATTGATCAAAGTCGCATGTTTGATCTAAATAGTAAGTCGATTACCTACGCCGATCAAAATGCAAGATCAGCAACCAGTTTATTGTCCCTCTCACGAGCTTAATAATTAACGAGAAAAAGAGAAAAATATGTTACGTTCATTATGGATCGCAAAAACTGGGATGGACGCCCAGCAGTTCAATCTAGATGTTATTTCTAATAACTTAGCAAACTCATCGACTACTGCGTTCAAACGCGTTCAGCCGATGTTTCAGGATTTGCTTTATACCTCATTAAGAACCGCTGGTTCTGCAGCAAACGCACAAAATCTACTGCCTTCAGGTTTGCAAATTGGTTCTGGTGCTGCAGTAACTTCAACAGAGCGAAATAATATTCAAGGCGGTTTAGTACAAACTGGTAACCAGTTAGACGTAGCAATTCAAGGTAATGGCTTTTTCCAAATTCAGTTAGCTGACGGTACTTTGTCATACACGCGAAATGGTCAATTTAGTCGTAGCGCTACAGGCCAGATTGTCACGCAGTCAGGTAACGTGGTTGCTGGCGCAGGCATTATTCCAGCAAACGCAACTTCTGTGACCATTAATCAGGCAGGATTAGTTCAATATACCTTGCAGGGAAATACAACAGCTATTCAGGCTGGTCAGATAACAATGGCTAACTTTGTTAATCCAGCAGGTTTATTGGCGTTAGGCGGAGGAAATTTTATACCCACTCCTGCATCAGGCACAGCGCAAAACAGTATTGCCGGTACAAATGGTATGGGTACAACTAACCAGTACTACATCGAGCAGTCTAACGTGAACGTTGCTGAAGAATTGGTGAATTTGATCGCTGCTCAGCGTGCATACGAAATTAATACCAGAGCAGTAACAGCGTCAGATCAGATCTTGCAACGTGTTTCGAATATGGGTCAGTAATGATTAGCTTAGTAATCGCCAATCGTGGCCTTATTTCTATAGCGTGTTGTGCCGTTGTGCTCGCGGGGTGTGCTAGTGCGGACCGTCCTACCTTACTTAATACTCCTGTCACAGCAAGGCCGCGTCCAATTCAGGAGACTTCTGCCAATATGGGTAGCCTATACCCTGCTAATTCAGGCGGGCCTTATGTTAATGCGGTGAGTCATCGTCCCTTATTTGAAGATCGCCGTGCGCGCAATGTGGGCGATACGTTGACTGTTTTGTTAAATGAAACAACTAGTGCAGCTAAAAATACCGGATCTTCTGCAGCTAGAAAAGCCAATGCGAGTTCTCAGTTTGGTAATACTGGCTCAACTCCTTTTGGTCCATACACTAGTATTGCTACTATCGGAAACTTTAGTGGCACTGGCGACATTAAGAGTGAAGGTGCTGGAGCGAGCGCCGCTAGCAATACCTTTGCCGGAACGATTACCGTAACAGTTGTAGAAGTGCTCTCAAATGGTAATTTAGTGGTAGCTGGTGAAAAGCAAGTTGCCGTGAGTAATGAGGAAGAAATTATTCGCTTTGGTGGTGTAGTGAATCCAAATACCTTAGTGTTTAATCAAGTCTCTTCACAGCAGGTGGCTGACGCGCGCATTGAATACCGTGGTCGCGGTCAAACCGATGATTCACAAGGGGCTGGCTGGGTTACTAGGCTTATGCTAAAACTGTCCCCGTTCTGATCAAGCATATGAAATTGATTAGCCTCCGATTCAAAAAATACTTTCTGCTAGCAGTTAGTGTTGGGCTAGTCTCGGGTAATTGCTTTGCAGACCGCATCAAAGACTTTACTGATATTGCTGGTCAGCGTAATAACCAACTAGTTGGATACGGTCTGGTAGTGGGTCTTGATGGTACTGGTGACCAAACAACTCAAACACCATTTACATTGCAAAGTGTCTTGCAAATGATCGGTGTTTTAGGTGTAACTATTCCACAGGGTGGTGGCCAAACTCAATTGCGTAATACTGCTGCAGTCATGGTGACAGCTGATTTTCCAGCCTTGGCCCGCCCAGGTCAGCAAATTGATATTACTGTTTCCTCATTGGGAAACGCCACGAGTCTTAAAGGCGGTACATTAGTAATGACGCCTTTAAAGGCTGCCGATGGTCAAGTATATGCACAAGCACAGGGAAGTTTAGTCATCGGTGGATCAAGAGCAGCAAGTGGCGGAGCAGCAACCTCTGTTAATCACCTCAATGCTGGCAGAATTCCATCGGGAGGCATCATTGAAAAAGCGGTACCTTCGTTATTAGCGGATGAATTTGTTCAGATCGATTTACGGGTAGCTGATTTTGCAATGATGCAAAAAACAGCTGAAGCCATCGGCAGAAGATTTGGGCTGGGTACAGCGCTACCAATCGACGCAAGATCTATGAATGTACGTGTGCCTGTTGAGCCGTTAAGAAGAACAGCTTTTATGGCAGCCCTACAAGACTTGGATGTGCCCGTAGTTAGTGGTCCGGCACGTGTTATCTTAAATTCAAGGACGGGTTCAGTAGTGATGAACCAAGCAGTTCAGTTATCGCCCTCGGCTGTAGCGCACGGAAATTTAACTGTAAAAGTTCAGAAGAGCCCCACCATTAGTCAGCCCTTACCTTTTAGTCGTGGACAAACAACAATTGCGACCCAGGATACTGCCACGATTGAAGATAGCGGCAAAGAAAACAGCTTAATCGCAATTCCAGGCGGGGCTTCTTTGGACCAAGTAGTGAGAGCGCTAAATATGTTGGGCGCAACACCGCAAGATTTAATTGCAATTTTGCAGTCCTTAAAGTCCGCCGGCGCATTACGCGCAGAGCTTGAGGTGATTTAATGACTACGAATTCAATTACGCCATCAATTGATTGGGCCAGCGGTAGGCTAATTTCCAATAATGTTGTCGCCCCAAGCGCAAGCTCAACAGATGACAAGCTAAAAAAGGCTGCTCAAGGATTTGAGCGTACGTTAATACGTCAAATGCTCAGCACAGTTCGAAAAATTGATTTAAGTGGAAATGATTCAACCAGTACCTCAAAATCCTATCTTGAGATTATGGATGACCATTTGGCTGATTTGCTATCCCAGGGAAAAGGAATGGGGTTCGGAACAAAAATGGCCGAACAACTGATTCAACAAGCTAATGCAGCCAAATTAAGCGGAAACGGACAAATTGCCGTTAAACCTATAAATGCACCAAGAGAAGTAAGCGTTTCAGCTGAAACCATTCAGGGCCTGAAAAGACCCGATGGTTTTATCGTCGCGCCTAAATAAGTAAGGAAGCAACATGGGTATCTACTCCATCACCGAATCAGCAATGGCAGGTCTTAATATCGCGCAAGCCGGTATTTTGACGACCTCCCAAAACGTTGCCGGCACCACAGTAGATGGGTATTCACGTCGAAATGCTAGCGTGATTATGGATTCATTGGCGCCAAACTCGCTAATGCTAAATGGTAGTAGTTTTGCAGTTGAAGGATTCACCCGTCAGTATTCCTCGTTAATTGGATCTCAATTACTCAGTCAACAAGCTAAATCGAGTTATTCCGATACCTTGGTGCAATATACCAATTCCGTTGATAGTTTGGTGGCTGATAAATCTGCCGGTTTGAATACTGCAATCGGTGATTTTTTTAATGCTGTTGGTGCATATGCGGCAGATCCAACAAATAAGTCGATGGCTGGGGCGATTACTGGCACAGCAAATGCGGTAGCGCAACGCATGACAGGCATGAGTAGTTTGGTTACTCAAATTCAAAGTGATTCTCGCAAAGCACTGGTTGATACCGTTGCACAAGTCAATACCTTGTTGCCTTCATTGGCTAGCGTGAATCAAAAAATAGTGAATGGTAATAGCCCGGGCAATAGCGCTCCATCTGCTGATTTATTGGATGAACGCGATCGTTTATTGGCGAAATTACAGCAGTTAGTCGGCGGTCAAAGTTTAATTAACGCAGATGGTACTGCTACCCAATTGGTTGCAGGTCAGCCCCTAGTAGAGAGAGCCATCGCTAACAAAGTAACGATTAATGCAGATCAGAATAGTGTAGCCTTAACTTTTAATTTGCAAAATGGACCTACAAAAGGTGTTTTGACAACCGTTCAAAGTCTCGACGGTGGTCAGGCTGGAGCCTTATTAGAGTTATCAAATAATTTTGTACCTAACTTACAAAAGCGCTTAGACACCATTGCATTAGGCTTGGTAAAAGTAGCCAACGGCGCAGCACAATCAAGCCCTGGATTGGCAACGAATTTAGCTATTTTCGGTTTTAAGGTTTCCGAGAAAACCTACTCTAGCTTAGCAAGTAATGATGTCACTGGTCTGATTCAAAATGTAGCCAGTGAAAATGATTTAACGGATCTGTATAGTAGTCTTGGTAATGCTGTATCTACAACAAGCGATGTAAAGGTAGGCACGACACCTACATTGGGTACCTATACACGAGTTGCGTCTCTTACTGCAGGATCCCCTCTCATAGTTGGTAACTATACTTTGGCCAAAGTGGGAGCTGATCAGTTATCACTAACAGATGCCTCAGGAAAAACCCAAACTATTTCAGTAGGCGATAGCGTTTCTGGCGGAAGTCAGACACTCGACTTTAATCAAATGGGCATTGTTTTACAGTTGGCCAATACAAGCGCATCACTGAGTGCTGTTGATGCTGCTAGTGCCATTAAAAATGGTATTACTTTACCTATTGGTGGTGCCGCAACGCAAACTATTTCAAATCTTAATTTGCAAAATAATGTCTTGTCGGGCAACTATACCTTGACAAAAGTGGGTGCCAATCAACTTACATTAGCGGGTAATAGCGGTAGTCAAACCATTACGATTGGTGATGGGGTAGCGGGTGGTCAAACTCTCAACTTTAGTCAAATGGGTGTTTCTCTTACACTGACAGATTCGAGCAACCCAGTGCAGACGGCCGCAACGATCGCCGGGTATTTGGATGGCAAAGTATTGACTTTGAGTGCGGCGACAGATACCAAAGCATCTATTGCAACTGCCTTAAATGGCAAGGTGATTCGCTTTACCGGAATCTCTACTCCATTGGTTAATTACGGATTAAACGCAGCAAACTTTGTCTCGTTGGCGCCTAGTAACTTTGCTAGCTACTTTAATGGAGCCACCCCCTTAATTTCTTCTGATAAAGCCAATGCATTGCAGAGAATGAGCGCCATCTTTGGTAGTTCAGTTTCTAATATGGTCAATGAAGTTGGCGTTCAAGTGGCCACCTGGAAGAATAATCAGAAAGCCGATACTGCTGTGCTTTCAAATCTGAAATCACAAAGAGACTCGGTGTCGGGCGTTAATCTAGATGAAGAAGCGGCAAATTTATTAAAGTACCAACAGTTATACACGGCTTCAACTAAAGTATTGCAAGCGGGTAATCAAATGTTTACCACCCTTTTATCTATCATGAACTAAGGAGTAGAACATGAGCGTACGATTTAGTTCAAACCAGGTTGTAGATGCAGGTGTCCAAGGAATGGATAATGCCTTAGCTGATGCCATGAGTTGGAACCAAAAAATTACCACTGGTAAGCAATACAGCAAGGCATCAGATAACGCTTATGCTGTTTCTAGAGGTGTGCGCTTAGATTTTGATATTTCTCGCCTGGATATGTTTAAGGCAAACCAGAATTTCGTTTCCAGTAGTCATGCCAATGCCCAGACGCAAATGGATAGCATGGTGAATGAGATGAATAGCTTAAAGCAGCTATTTGTGCAGTCACAAAGTGGCGCCTTGAATAAGTCTAATTTCGCAGCATTGCAGGTACAAGCTTCACAAATTCGAGATACCATTAAGAATCAAATGACCGCCAAAGACGCCACTGGCAATCCTATTTTTAACGACACAGTCAATAATGTCCAAATAGAGCCTAATGTGACAGTCAAATCTGGAGTTCAATTTAACGATGCTTTTGGCTCTGGTGGCACCTTGGCTGTACCAGAAAATTCAGCCATGTACGTCAATATTGACCGTTTTGTCACCTATTTGGGTGAAATGGCCTCCGGAACAAACCCATCCAGGACCGCTGTAGCAGTCTCGGACGGCCTAAATACCTCTTTTGACCAATTAACAATGGCAGAGCAGCGTAGCGGTGGCGTGGCTTCTCAGGTCGACAATTCCAAGTCCGCAATGGGCGCTTTTGGCACCCAGATGGCTGCTTCCCAGTCCGCATTATTAGATACCGACATGGCTGCGGCCACAGCGTCTTATACTAGAGCTCAGACTTTACTGAATGCAGCCCAGGCAATGTTTGCTAGACTGCAGCAAAGTAACTTATTTTCAAAACTATAAAACCTGAGTAAACCGAAGTATGAATATACCTTTAGGGTGGATTATTGCGCTAGCTTGTGCCCTTGGGGGTTATGCTTTGCATGGCGGCCATATTATGGTTTTATGGCAACCAACCGAGGTGTTAACCATTGTTGGTGCAGCTGTCGGAACGATGATTGCTTCTAACAGCATGATTAACTTGAAGAAGACTTTGTCGGCTTTGGGTGGTGCATTTAAATCTAAGAGTAACGTTAAGCAGATGCATTTAGATTTGCTGTGCTTAATGTTTGAGATTTTGCAAAAGATTAAGCGTGATGGTTTGATGTCACTAGAAGGCGATATTGAAGAACCAGAGGCAAGCCCTTTGTTTGAAAAATATCCCTTGATTATGAAAGACCATCACTTAGTCGATTTCATCACCGATTATTTACGTATGATGTTAGGTGGCTCTTTAGATGTAATTCAAATTGAAAGTTTGATGGAGCAAGAGCTTGACGTTCATCACCAAGAGACACATATCCCGGTTGCTTCTGTAACTAACGTGGGCGATGGCTTACCAGCGTTCGGTATTGTGGCGGCAGTTATGGGTGTGGTACACACAATGGGATCCATTGGTTTACCGCCAGCAGAACTTGGTAAGCTCATTGGCGCAGCTTTGGTGGGAACCTTCTTGGGTATTTTGCTTGCATATGCGATTGTTTCGCCAGTTGCAAAAGTGCTCGAGCAAAATGCTGAAGCTGATACGCGCGGTTATATGGCAGTTAAAGCAATCTTGATTGCAAGCTTAAATAATTTTCCTCCTGCGGCAGCAGTAGAGTTTGGACGCAAAGTTCTCTTTAGCTACCAACGTCCTACTTTTGCTGAACTTGATGAGGGTACTAAAGCTGTTAAAGGGAAATAAGCAGTATGGCTAAGAACGACGCGCCAATTATTGTTATAAAGCGCGTTAAGAAGGGCGGTCACGGACATCACGGCGGTGCATGGAAGATTGCTTACGCCGACTTTGTAACGGCGATGATGGCCTTCTTTTTGTTGATGTGGGTCCTTGGCTCAACCACTGCTGGTGACTTAGCTGGCATTTCTTCCTACTTTCAAAATCCTTTGCGTGTTTCCTTGTCTGGCGGCCAGGGCTCAGGAGACGCTACCCGCATTATCAAAGGCGGTGGAGACAATATCTCTAAAACAGTTGGTGAAGAATCGCGCGCCGATGCTGATACTGAGCAGCGTCGTATCAGCGACTCCTCTGTGACTGATGTAGAGAACGCGCGTAAGGATAAAACCAAAAACGAGCAAGTTAAAGAGGATATTCAGAAAAAAGTCGAGGCCGATGCTGAGCTGAAAAATGCTAAAGGCCAAGTCTTTATGGATATCACTGCCGAAGGGTTGCGTATACAGGTGGTCGATGAGAAGGGTAAACCACTTTTTAGTAGTGGTGGTACTGTTCCTAGCGTCTCTGCTCGGAGATTGCTCCGTATCATTGGTAAATCTATTCAAATGGCGCCAGGCCCTATTCGTATTGAGGGGCATTCAGATGGCGCTCAGTTTAGCAACGGTCAGGCTGGCTATACCAATTGGGAACTCTCTACTGAGCGAGCAAACGTAGCACGTCGTGAGCTCATTGCTGGTGGACTAGATCCTGCTTTAGTTGTGCAGGTGATTGGTTTTGCTAATACTGTTCCCTTGAATCCTGAAGATTTAAATGACCCGCTGAATCGTCGTATATCGATTACATTGTTAAACAAAAAGCCTAAGCAAGAAGAAAAACCAATAACGCGTCCCGTGGAAAAAGTGCCTGATTCCATTCCGCGTGGAGAGCAAGACATTCCGATTAGTCTGCGTGCTCCGGCACAATTTTTAAATAAAGATAATGCACCGAAGTCGCCTGTGATGGAAATCCCTCCTAAGGTGAGCCCACCTTCGGATAAGTCAGCGAGGTAGAACCTTGTTTACTTATCCTCGTACATGCAGTCTGATACTAGCCTTAGTTTTGGGCTTTACCATAAAGCTTGCATTAGCTAGCAATACAGATCCTCATGTTGTTTCAGCGGCCACCTCATCGGATTCTGATGCATCTAGCACGGAAGCAAAGAAGCTTTATAAGCGCTATAAAAAAGCCTACGATAAAAGCATTGTGGCTATTGCGTGCGTACGCGATCCTAAATGTATCGAGCCTGAAGACGCAGTTTTGCGATACAGTAAAGATGCTTTAAAAATATTGCAAAAGTTAGATCAGTTGGCTGCCGAAGGTGATGTGCAGGCTAGTTATTACCGAGGCTTAATCGCTTATGAGCGGGGGAAGTCTTATGATCAGCAAGCTGAGCAAATTACCCATCCTGACTTTATTCTGACGGCAACGGTTTATCGTCGCTATGCAAAAGAGCAGTTTACTTTGGCGGATAAATATTTGAGTGTGCCTGCAAAGCAAAAAAATGCACGGGCGAATCAGTATCTGGGCGACATTTATAGTTCGGCAATTTTAGGTGCACCTCGTAAAGATAAGGCAACAAATTACTATTACACTGCTGCAATAGCTTATCTAGATGCGGGCAATAAGATTGATGGAGCCAAAATGTATAACGCCATGAAGGAAAATGCTAATCCAGCAGATTCACGAATTGTTCAGGTGTACGCAAAGCTTCACAATGAAGAGCCAATAGCTAATTGGCGCAAGTTGCCTGACGATTTAATAAAAAGTGCACCAAAAAAGGCGCAGCATCATTAAGAACGGTTTAATTGGAGAGTTCATAGCATGAATGAAAAGATGGAATTAGCGGGTCGATTGCTAAAAAAACTGCTCAAATGGTTTATCTTGCCATTGGTATTGATCATTGCCTTTTTTCTGATGGGTGAGCAGTTTGAAGTAGGTAGACTCTCAGCCATTGCCAGTTGTGAAGGCAGTTTAAATACAGCTTCTTGCATACGTAGCAAAGGTTATTTAGCAGGCTATCCTTATTACCCAGACTTAACCCGCCGTTATTTTGGCTCGTTTGCACGCTTTATTGGTGGGGATCTTGGGGCGAGCTATAGAGTTGAGCCTCAACCCTTGCCGGCCCTCAAGGTCAATAAGGATGGCGAAAATCCTGAGGATGATCCAGAAGAAAAGGATGATGCGCCACCCCCAGCTACTAAAGATAAGTTACCTCCTGCTAAGAAGTAAAGAGACACTCTTTAGTCGCTCTAGGTAAATCATCATGCGTTTATTAAATTGGCACCTAGCTCTGCGGGTGCCACTTTTTGTTGGACTGCTTGTTTGCATCATAGCTTGTTCAGAATATCGTCAAGCCCGATCAGCTTATGAGGCGGGCGATTACGTCAAAGCCTTTCAAATATTTAAGGCACTCTCTGAGGCTGGAGACAATCAGGCTCAATATGATTTATCGCTCATGTATCTCCAGGGCATTGGCACTTCCAAGAATATTGAGCAAGGATGGGTCTGGATGAATCGTGCAGCCGAAAAGGGCAATATTCAAGCAATGCTAGAGCTTGGGGTCCGTTATCAAAAGAGTCCTAATTTGGAAAATAGTGAGGCTATGGCTTTTCAGTGGTTTGAAAAAGCGGCCATGGCAGGCAGTGCGGCTGGGCAATATAACTTAGCCCATCTTTATGAAGAGGGTAATCAAACCCCGGTTGACTTGGTTAAAGCCTATGTTTGGATGAGTTTATCGAACAAATCAGGCAATCCGATAGCGCAATCCGAAGCAAAGACAATCAAGGCAAAGCTTAGCCCAGAAGAACTGGCTAAGGCTAACGAGCAATTGGAAGCATTGAAAAAGCAGCTACCTTAGGGTCTTGCCAGGGCTTTAAATCGTTTATTCTTCTCGTTAGGTAGTTTATAGAGATGGAGTAGCGCTTTGGCAGAATCAGGCGATAACGCCCAAGAACGGGAGCTAGAACCGAGTGAGCGGCGAATACTACGCGCGCGCGAACAAGGTCAATTACCGCAATCGAGAGATATTGCCACCTTTGCGTTGCTGACGGTGCTGGCAATCTTTCTGATTGCTGCTGGCCCAATGCTATTAAAGCAATTAGTCATGATGACTGTATCTAGCTTTGAGTTTTCTAAACCCATTCAATTGTTAGATCACATTCAGGAGTGGCTAAATGGGCCCTTGTTAGTTGTATTGGGCTTGCTTGGACTCATTTTTTTGCCCATCTGGTTAGTAGCGGTTCTGGCACCTTTATCGCTTGTGAACTTTCGGGCGTACTTTGCGCCCAAATTCGATTTAGGTCGCCTCGATTTTATGAGTGGCATTGGAAGGATGGTTTCCTTAAATGCACTGGCAGAACTGGTTAAAAATATTCTGAAAACTGCTCTAGTGCTTGGTATTGGATTAGCATATTTATCCGGCCTGTTTGTTTATATCCGCTCGATTGTGAGTCAGGATTTTGATGCGGCCCTATTACATACTTCCTACTTCATTCTCAATGGTTTTCTATTGCTGATGATTCCTCTTATGCTAATTGCCATTGGAGATGGCTGGCTACAGTGGTTTAACTTCCGTAAGCAAATTCGGATGAGTCCTGAAGAAATGAAGCAGGAGATGAAAGAGTCAGAGGGCTCTCCAGAAATCAAACAACGCCTGCGCCAGCGTCAACGTCAAATTGCTTCTTCTCGAATGATGTCCGCGATTGAGCGCGCTGACGTGGTCTTGGTTAACCCAGAGCATTATGCTGTTGCATTACGTTATGACATCGAAAAAATGGCGGCACCGATTGTCTTGGCTAAGGGGGTGGATCAAGTCGCACTGCGCATTAAAGAAGTTGCGCGTGAACATGATGTGCCAGTAGCCGAGATCCCTCCTCTGGCTCGTTATCTTTATAGCCAGCTAGAAATCGGTGAAATGATCCCGATGTCATTATTTGAAGCGATTGCGAAAATCTTGGCTTGGGCTTATGAAGTTAAAGAAGCGGGTGGGGTAGAGTCACAAGTGCCGGAAGTGAACTTTGTACGTGAGCAAATCAAGCCTGGCAAAGCCATGCTTTAATTCATGACGCTTTTTGCAAAAGTAGTTCCCACATCTTCAGGGAAGAAATAGACCAGCATTAATTCGTTGCGATTATTTAAGCTGCGCCCAACCTGAAAGGCGACCTGTCCGCCACCAAACACGTAAGTTTTAGATTTCTTGATACCGGCCGCAAAGGCGCTCTCTTGACCTTCTGATGGGGTGTAGTCCAGCCCATACTTAATGGTGAAGCGCTCAATAATGGTGTCAGCCACATCTTTCTTGAAGTAGCCCAACTCTTTTTTCATGAGAACCAGGCGACCTGCCTCGTTATAGATGAGCCAGATCGATTCTTCTTGATCGCCATTTTTCATCTTGCAGCTAAAGGAAAGCTCGTAAGCAGTGCAATTGTATTTTTCTTTTGCCTCTTCGCGTGTGGTGTTAAATGGAATACCAGCATAGTCTTCCATTGGCATCTTGACGACTTTGGTATCGGGTAGCCAAACCTCAGTTTTGGCTTGCTCCTCTTTTGCGCTACAGGCGCATAAAAGTGCTATCAGAATGCAAAGGGCAGCGCTACGAAATGTCGTCAATTGAAATGCCATGCCACCTCTCCTTGGAGTCTTAGTAAAAAGTACTAATTTCACTATACATTAACTAGCTTAGTTTCTCTAGCGCCTTGCGATGTATTGCTAGCTTATCAGCACTATTACTTTGCACGTCACACGCATGCATTCAGGGTCAAAGCATCTCCAATCAAGTTTGAGGTTGCTAGCTTGTGTTGTCTCTAACTACTGCTTGTAGATGATTTTTTATTGGTAGTTTTTACTAAATTCTATTGCAAGCAAATTTCAGCTGCTTACCAATATGCTGAAGGCGGCGCGTAGACTAAGATTTTTGCCGGATTGAGGTAGTTACTGTTTTGATGGATTTCATAGTGTAGGTGGGGACCGGTTGAGCGACCTGTAGAACCCGATAAGGCAATGGGCTGACCACGAGTAATGACCTGGCCAATCTTGACTAGAAGCTTACTGTTATGAGCGTACTTAGAAATAAACCCATCACCATGGGCAATTTCAACAAAATTTCCATAGGCTGGGTCTAAACCAGCCTTGATCACTGTGCCGTCACCTGAAGCAACGATCTGCGTGCCAGCAGGCGTAACAAAGTCAACACCTGAGTGCTGTGCGAGCTGCTTTGTAAATGGGTCTACGCGCACGCCAAAATTGCTAGTCATGCCCAGGCGCGCATCAATCGGGGGGCCAATTGGTAGGGTGCGTAACCACTGATATTGCTTTTCCCATTCAGGGGCGGACTTATTAAAGATCTCGGCCATTTCAGTGGATTTATTAACGGCATCTTCAAAATTCTCAGCCAGGCTTTTAGTAGGCTCCAGCTTAAAGTTCACAGGCTTTAAGGGACCGCCCAGGTTGCTTGAATCAGTGAATTTCGTTTTTGCTGTGTAAGGTGTGGAAATGGCTAAGTAGCGATCTTTAATGGACTTGATTTCATTAAATTGCATGGCAGCTTTAGCCAGCTCGCCTTGAATCTTGTTAAATTCTTTAGTGTATCTGGCATCCAGTGCCATGCGCTCTTTCACCGTTACAACGCCACTCACTTCTCTTGCAAATTCGGGGTTCACTTCCAGGGCTATGTGAATGCCGGTTGAAAAAATTAATATCCCTAACGCTAAAAATGAAGCGATCACAATCATCCCAACGCGCACCAGACGCTCTTTGGTAATGTTAATTTGTTGAATTGCCCCGGTAGAGCCCGATACCCAAAATAATTGCATTAAAATTCTATAAGTATTTGATTTATTTAAATTAAATCTTCAGTAAAGCAATGTTAGGCCATATAATAACCTTATAAATCGCCAATTTTAGCTCTAAGATAAATCTGTGAAAACCTCTCCTGTCCTCATATCGCCCTTTTGCAACTTCTTGCGAGCTGCATGCAGACTATTGGGAGCGGTTTTAATTGTTGGAGCATCCCCTGCTAAAGCCGCCATCATTGGGCAGATGCCTTCCTTTAGCGATATTTTGTATATCACCGGCGAGCCTTGCACCTCCGAGACAGGCAAGGTTGAGCCAAATTGGTATTTTTCCTATTCAGTTAATGCCCTGGGCACTGTGACACGCAGCTGTTATGTTCGGTACAACGATCAAATCTGGATTAGGGGTCCTTATGGCTCGGAATCTACCTTCCCGATGAGTTATTTTTCTAAGCCAGCAGCTAGCGGTTCGGCTGATGCCTCTCCCGAGGTAAAGCAGTAATTTAGTAACATTTGGGGTTTAATTTGGGGTTTTGGGCGGTTTGCAGAAGAACTTGTAAATTACATAACTCATCGTGTCAGGAATAACCCGCTCCCAGTCCGAATTTGAGGTGTCGGCCTGATCTACACTCACTCCAGACCCCTCTTGGCCGGAATAGTAGCCAATATAAAACTGTTTATAGCTTTCATAGCCAGTTCTGCAGGAATAGGAAATATCTTGAATGACCGATTGTGTTGGCTGGCCATTTGGCGCTGTCAAGGTTTCGGTGTAACTTATCAAAAGCCAGGTACTAACTTCCTGAGCAGCGGTATCTATGACGGTTTTGCTGTCTTCGTAATAGTAGACATTACCAAGGTTATCGTTTGACAGGAATGCCCATTTGGCATGAGCCGAAATAAATGGATTGAGTAAAAAAGCCGTTAACGCAGCTAAGGCTATATTTTTGTAGGAAATTGACATTTTGATACCCAAAGTGGAAATACGAATTTTGTAAGCAATATTTGTATTTTAAGGCCCAAAATCAAGGATCTACTGCTAGAATCGCTAGAATCTTTATTAAACACAATGCGCGCTAAGGAGTGCTAAGAATGGCTGAAGTAAATCAACTAGGTTGCCTATTCGTGGGTGAGGGCGTAGTACTAAAGGGCAATTTTGAGGTCCCAGATATCGCGTCTATTTCTGGAACTGTAGAGGGCGAGCTTACTGCTAAGCAGGTGTTAATCGAGGCTACAGGAACTGTGCGCGGAAAATTGACCGGTGAGTCTATTGATATTCGTGGTGAAGTAAATGAATACATTTCTTCAACTCGTAGTTTGATTATTCGTTCTACTGGAAAAGTGACCGGCTCAATCAATTACTCTGAAATTGAAATTGAGAAGGGCGGTCATCTACATGGTGACTTGCACAACCTTAATCCCCATTCTTAATTTTTTATCTAACTAGTTAATTACTAAAATAACGATGTCAATTTTTTCAAAAAATTCCAACTCTAGCAGCACAGAAAATGAAGAGCCTATTGCGCAAGAGATTGAAGCGCAGGTAGTGGAGACCACTGCGGAAGAAGATTTTGCTCCCGCTGTTGAGCAGACAATGCGCTCCGATTTTGCTAACCGTTCTAGCGTACTCTCTAATAAACCTTCGATTATCAGTGAAGGTTTTATCTTTGAAGGTACCATCACTTCTGATGGCGTACTAAATATCTCAGGAACGGTGCGTGGAAAAATTACCGCTAAATCAGTATTAATCGACTCTAGCGGGCAGGTTGATGGTGAGCTCAATTCAGATCAGTTGGTTATTAAAGGCCAAGTTCATGGCGATGTGAACTGCGATGATTTGAATGTTGGTCCTTTGGCTAGAGTTGACGGTAATATTAGTTATAAATATATTCACATCCAGCGCGGCGGCAAAGTGTCTGGGAAATTTATTAAGAACTAATAACTAATGTGCCATGGCCTTTAAACAAAGTCATGCAGTTCGATTATTGGATCCCTCTCGGGAAACCTTCGGCTCGATCATCGGTAATGACCTGGAGATTTTTGGACGCATTGTTGCTACCAAAAGTATGCGTATTGATGGCACGATCATTGGAGATGTAGAGTCCAAACAGGGCGCAGATCTTTGCATCGCTTTGGGTAAAACTGGATTGGTACAAGGCAATATTTCCGCCCCACGGGTATTAGTTGCGGGTCGCGTGGAGGGTAATGTGCGTGCTACTGAGAGAGTGGAGTTGCATAGAGGTGCAGATGTACACGGCGATATCGTTTACGACCAAATTTGGATCGAAAACGGTGCTCGTTTAAGTGGCTTGCTTTCTAAAATCACTGATCAAGAGTTGTTAATCGATAATGGTGATGAAGCGGAGTAGTTAAAAAATGCCAGCTTGTGAGCCAATCAAAATTCTAGTAACCAACCAAAA
Organism: Polynucleobacter sp. MWH-Aus1W21; assembly: GCF_018687275.1. Lineage (NCBI taxonomy): Bacteria > Pseudomonadati > Pseudomonadota > Betaproteobacteria > Burkholderiales > Burkholderiaceae > Polynucleobacter > Polynucleobacter sp. MWH-Aus1W21. The sequence goes on along the minus strand of NZ_CP061287.1, from coordinate 1,672,027 downwards.
AGGCGGTGTTGGCAAGAGTACGATTGCGGCCAATTTGGCGGCATACCTCGCCATGCAAGAGGGTGAAAAAGTCGCCTTAATCGACTTTGATCGTCAGGCCTCCTCTTCGCACTGGGCAAAAAAGGCGCCCAATATTGGCGTGATTGTTAATCAGGTAGAAATTAATTATCAAAGCGTGGGTATGGCACTGCTGAGTGCTAGAGCTGGCGTACGCAAATTCTCATCCAATGCAGACATCAGCATTTGTGATTTCACATGGACGCCAGCAATGTCAGAAGACTTTATGCTCGATTTTGATATTGTTATAACTCCTAGCTCGGGCGCGAAATTTGAAATGGCGAGTACAGAGATTTTTATTCTGGAGTATGTGCAAAAAAAGATGTCTCGCTTAGCTGCTACGAAACAAACTATCTTAATTGTTCCAAGCAGAGTTGATCCGCATTATTCTTCTGTGGGATCATTCACCAATTTAGATTTTTTGATTAACTGCCATATCACGCCGCCGATTTTTCGCATTCCGGAAGTTGACTCCTATGTATATGAGGATTTCTTTTGCGTTTGCCCCGACCGGGCTATTGCTGAAAACTTCTGTGATTTTGGGAAATACATCTCTCAGAAGATTGATGAGCGCAAGGATATCAAGAAGACCTTAAGTATTGCTGGAACCACCATTAATCGTGAGGTGGCTAAAAAGGTCAGCATATTGGATGATTACCGTAATCGCGCCAAGACGCTGGGCTTTTATGGCGGATCTGCAATGGAGTCGATTGAAGCCTCAAACGAACTTCATCCAAAAACGCCATCACCAGTGCGGTCTATCGGCGGACGCTTTATACCAGGCTTTTTGCGCAAAAACTAAGGGCTAGCATATTTATATAAGTCCCAGAGCCAGGACTTCTAGACGACTGAGTAGTACTGTCGCCATTTGAATCAACACAATCAAAATCAGTGATGAAAAATCAATACCTGAAATGGTGGGTGCGATTTTTCGAATGGGTTTTAGTAATGGATTAACCATTTCATTAAAGACCGCCTGTGTAGGTGAGTGTGTTCCGGTCCAGCTAAAGAGCGCATAAACCAGCACAATTCCAATTAATCCCGAGAGCACTAGATTGGTCCAGTCAAATGCGGCCAAGACTAGCAAGCCGATCCCAAAAAGGTTATTGTGAGATAAAAAAAGTAGAAGTAGTGTTTTGGCTAGCACCAATAAGTAGCTCGCTAACAAGGCGCAAACATCAATTCGGCCACTAGAAGGCATGATCCTGCGTAATGGCAAAACCAGCCAATTGGTCATGGGTAATAAAAATTGGCCTAGTGGATTTCCTGAGTTGGGAGCAATATTAATTTTCAAATAATGAAGATAGCTTAACAATAAGCATGCAGCTACCAATACCGTAGTGATGGCTTGCAAAATAATCTGAAAAAGCTCGAAGACCATGGCAAATACTCGCACCCAAGGGAAAGAATGACCCATCTTAACCCCAATTTTCTAAATTGACATTTAGGGGTTGACCACCGAAAATGTTTTCATCACACCCCCTTGAGGGCATCTTTTTGCAATTAATTATGAGTTAGGTTCAGTATGAGCGATCCCCAAAGACACGATATATTTGAAGATGAAAACGGCAAAAGGGTTGCAATTAAGCAGGTTATGGACCCCAATGCGCTAGGAGTGATTTTTGTTGAGTATAAGAATTTAAGTGACTCCAATATACGTTTTATGACTAAAGAGGATTTTTTGGCGCGGTTTAAGTTAACTGATAACTTTGGGTCGACCGATACACATGCCAAACTACTCGCTAAAGAGCAAGCTATTGCATTGGCAGAGGAGCAACGCCTAGAAAAGATCGCTGCCGATGCAAAGGCTGCAGCCTTAGAGCAAAATGCCTCTTCCGGTCCTGATGGCCGCAAGGCGGATTCCAAGCCTGGTAGATCTGCCTAGCTTTCACAGACGCATATCCCTGTTTTGGTTAAAATTACTGTTTGCCTCTGGGTATCGGGGGCGATAGTATTTCAGCAGTGAGATTCTTAATAATGCAAGGATATTAAATGCAAGATCAGACCAATTATTCTTGGCGCCTTCAGTTAGCGTTAAAGATTACCGCAATCATCTGCGGATGCGTTTTATTGCTTGCTTCAGCTAGGACTGGGAATGCATCTTTTGATCTTGCTGCAAGTGCGCAATTTATTGCTGATCAATTCCGTACTGCGCCGCAATTGAAATGGTTTTTTGGGATCATCTTTTTATCTATCGGAATTTTCTTTGTACCTGTTAGAGCAAAAACACTACGCACTTTTGTGGGCCCCAAAGACTTAAAGAATGATTCCTACATTTTGTATTTAGTTGACAAGTATCAGATCGAACGAAATACGGTCTTAAATCAACTTACAGTTCAAAACAGAATTTTTTCCCATAGAGATGGTGCGATCCAATTTGCACACGAGTTGGAGTGCCCATCTCGAGAGGCTCCTGTATTTTCGGAGAATCTAGATTCACAGGATGACGAAGTATTAGCAAGTCCAGAACCAATCAAAACAGAGGCAGTAGAAGCAATTTCGCAAACGCTCGATACTTCATCAGCATTTACTGCTGCAGCGGCTGCATTTGGACGGATTGAGTCCGACTTGGATCGCGATCAAGACGTTCGTCTTTTGGATAGACTAACCAATCAAAACCAGCACACCAAGCTCACGGTGGTATTAGGGGTACTCTTATTTTCTATCGTGCTGGGCGGACTTTACTATGCGAATTCACATAACAAAGTGGCCCCTGCTACTCCAGTTGTCCCAGCTTTGCAAGCGCCAGAGTCCGTTGCGGCCGACTCCGCAAGCCCAAAGGCGGATCAAGATACAGCGCCTGCCGTGGTTGTTGCTGAGACGCAAGATCCCTCAAGAGCCAGTATCAATCCGCCCATTAATGAGCGCTGGATTGGGCTTTGGAATTCAGAGAATGGCGGTAAGCAGAAATTATCTGTTAGCCCAACTACTATTAAATATGGTGATGAGGAATTTGCATGGACTGGCTTGAGGCCTAAGGGCGTTATTACATGCTGCCCTGCTTTTTATGAAGGATCCATCACTAAAGCGGATTTACTTGCTAGAATCCCTGGCGCACAAGATCTGAGCATTGCTGTAAAGCCAGAGAATCAAAAAACTTTGGCTTTAGTAAACAGTCTGAGCGATGGTAATTTTAGAAAAATTGTGTTGGCAGACCCTTTCCTGAAAAAATATTTTTTCATTTATGACCAAAACTTTGTCTACCGCATTAGCCGAGACCTCGGAGATAAGGCTGATTTAGTTGTTGAGCCATTCAAGAAAAAGGAATGAGCTCATCAATGGATTTAGATGGTGCATCGGTTGTTAAATTACAGCCTTATGAGCAGCTACGCTTATTACGAGAGCAGACTCATGTCCGCACGATTACAGATGAAATAGTAGGGCAGCAGTGCATCTTTTTTTATAGCAAAGATTGGGTGTTTGATTACTCACTCGATAGCACCGATAAGCAATGGGACATTACTAGGCAGGTTTACTTTCGCAATGCGCGAAAACACAAATCATTAGCCTTCGCTCTGCCTTACATAGTGATTCAATTGTCCTTGGCGGATTCGCCTAACTTTCTGCGGGCGATTGTGACTTATGGCCAAGAAATCACCAAGATGATTGGCGCAATGGATCACTTTATTAAGCGTGAAGAGGGCATTAAAGCCTGGGTGGAGCAGCCCGACTTTAACTGGCAGCCCTCGAGTATTGTCGCCCTTTCAAATCAAATATTGGATGCAGATAACCGCTTTGGAAATATTGAGTTTTATCGATATAACGAGCCATTTCATGCAAAGTTAAATGGTGCATGGGAGTTGATCACTGTCTAGACGGCGATCCCGCGCAAAAGCGACAATGTAAAATGTCGTCATTCATATCATTAGCTAGCATTCATTATGTATAACGCAGACTTTGAGCGTGCCGAGGATTTCTTAAAGCTCGGCCTATATCCACAAGCCTTTGAGGCTTTTATGGCGCTTGAGGTTGGGGGCTTTGAAAGCACCTTTCTGGCTCCTTGCAAAATGGCTTTAGATGGGCAACTCAATCCCTCTCAGATGTCCACATTGTTTGACGAACTCGATCGAGAAGCGGGTCGCAAGAATGCCCAAGCAATTTATAACTATGGGGTTGTGAAAAGTCACTATGGCGACATCCCTAAGGCGACCGCTTTATTACAGATGGCAATGGATTTGGGTGTTCCTGAAGCGCGCGGAGCATTGAGCCGTTTATTGATACGCTAACTGTCACAACGGTCCTCAGCCTATAGATTGTTTAGGAATGAGTAAAATAGTCTTCCTTACTTTTACTTATATTGTTGGCGCCTCAGCTCGAAAACCTTGATATAAATCAGAGGTTTACTACCCCTCATTAAGAGATTTATCAGCGCCAGCTGCTATCCCCATGAATTCATTGAATTTAATGGCTTAATGCTGCCCTACATAGGGCCAATGAATTCATTATTGAAAAAAATACCTAATTAAATCATTAGCTTGCAAAGATATTTCACCTGATAAGAAAAGGGATGATATCTAGGCCTACTGGCTTTTTATCAGTCGATTTTGCGTCTAGGATATTACTCAATGCGTTGGCTTTTCATGGGAGGTTATATGGGTCAGCTCCAAGCAAAAAGTAATACTTCTAACGCTTCGACCGTGTTTGTGCCGTTGCATATTGATGATCTGGTAAAGGGTCGCTTGTTATGGCAAGAGCAGATCGGAAAGCGTAGCTATCCAAGTGAGGCTCTACCCAATGTGATTCACCCCAACCTTGCTCGGCTGGTCACAATTCGATAGTGGTTGCTAACATGAAAAAGTATATTGCCCCAATTGGGCTAATGATGAGCACTCTTTTGTTAGGGTTTTATTCGCTAACGGGGCCCGCACCAGTCGCGAACAATACCAGCACAAGCAAGACCACATTAGATGCTGAGGTGTCAGAGCGTTATGCCGAAATGGCAGAGCAATATGCCAAGGATGCCGCTCAAGAAGAAAAGGCAGGAGCTTCTACAAAGAAGGCGGGATCTATTTAGTTGTAGCCGCAGGGGTAGAGTTTGATAAGCTCATTGAGCAAAATCTGGTCTACGTTGGGCTTAACGCTCACTACGGGTCCCAATTCCTGTATGCCCATACTGATAATTTGCCTGTAATTAGCGGTAGTCAAATTTAAGAATGGTGGCAAGCAATATAGCGGCACGGCATCTTCCGCCACTAACTTACTGTTTATTGCATTGAATCCACTGCTCAGCCCATTGATGTAGGTATTGGAGGTCTGGGTTTTACTCTTGCTTTGAAAATCAGTGATAGACAGCTCTGCGAATGCATTGCAGGAAAGCAGTAGCAGTAGGGAAAAAAGTCTTAGTTTTGTCATGATGATTCTATGTGCGCAGTGGATATGGCTTTAATTTAACAGATGCCCGAATGTGCGACTATAAGTGGAGCGATCATAGTAAGCTATGCCTAGTAATGACTAAATAAGGCATGGTGTATGGCTGAGATTGAATGGGATTTCTGGTTTTCTAAACCGTATGTATATACCTGGCAAGCAGCCGCCTTGGTTCATGGCATTAATCCCAAGCAAGTGAAGTTTCCCGTTCGCGATGCAGCTGGTGAGTTGCATTTTGACCAATCGAATTTTGATGGTCAGTATGCAGAATTCAGGGCGAAATTGGATTTGCTGACCGAGCATGCATGGATCCAAAACTTTTCTGCGCAAAATATGCGTGTTGACTTTAAGCGTTTTTTATTTTGGGCTAGGCAAGTTCGTAAATGGGATATGCCAACCAGGTTGGCTGCATTTGCACAAGGAGTGGATTTGGATTCCTTGGATGAAGTTTCTGAAGAAAAGGTCAATGCGTTACGCGAAGAGCGGTCTACCTTGCAGTTGATTTGGGCTCTGAGAACATTGCTGAAAGACCATGCTTATGGAAAAACAGACCGAGAGCTCATTTATTACCTCTCAAAAACCTATCCTGACCAGCCAGGATTCAAGAGGTTGGCTTTAGAAATGAAGTTTGCAGAGGCTTTAGTAGCCTCTGAGGTTTAGTATTCAATGGCCCTAAAATGAACTTAACCCATGTTTTGTATAAAAAGAAGCTAAAGCGATATACTCAATCGTATGGATAAGTTAAATTTGCAGGCTTCTTATTTAAGTACCTCAAACCAGCGGTCGGACAATACTTTGCATTCCAAAAGAATCGTGCCTGATACCGCGAATGTGCGTGCGCATCCCAAGCCTGCGGATTTAAAAGTGGCGCAACCTAGCCCTGCAGTTACAGTAGATATTCGTTTGGATAATCCAGATCCAGTTGCCTTGATTCCAGCTAGCGCTGATAGACACATCAATAGATATCAAAGAAACACCAATATCTTGCCTTAAGTGCTTTTAATCTGCTTACTTAGGATATGCAGTCGATTTGGCGACATCATCTGTGGTCCAAGTTTTGCTTAAGTCGCCCGTAGGTCCAAACTTTACAAAAGAGAACAGAATCCCCAGTATCAAAGCTGCGAGTCCAATAGTTTTCAGGACCCTGTAGTCATGCTCTTCCTTGATGGCATACTTTGGCGCGGGGTGGCGCACTTGAAAGACCTCTGGAAATGCTTCCTCTATGGATTCTTTGGCTGATTTAATATAGCGATAACGAACTTCTTCTGGTTGGTTGGCCGCTACGGCTGCCGCTGCCTTCGTGTAGAGTTCACTAGCATGCGCTAGAATTTTCGCTCTTTGAAGAAGTTCCGCTTGCCTTTCTGTATCTGCTGGTGTCATGACTGCCTCGCTCGCTTAGATTCAACAACTTAATTATATTCCGCTTAAATTGGAAAATCACCCAAAAGCCGACTTGTGTACTATGCTTCAATGAGCAAATAATCAACCGATAAAGAAATAAAGCTAAATACTCGTGGATAACTTTCCTGGAATCTTGGGCAACTTAGCTCCCCACGAGTTTTCCGTTATTCGTCACGCAATGATTGAGACTGAGCTTGGGGAAGGCGCTGTTTTATTTAAGCAGCGAGATGAGCCATCGGGGATGTTCATCCTAAAGACCGGTCAATTACAAGTGGTCACTGGAAAGTTTGCTATTGCAAGTGAACGAAATGTGGTGGCCGAAATTTTTCCCGACCAGAGTGTGGGTGAGTTTTCGGTGATTGATGGATTGCCACGTTCTGCTACGGTTATTGCAACTCAAGAAAGCACCCTTTTATCGCTTACAGCTGGTGCTTTTAAAGAGATTATTACTAATAACGAATCTGTTGCTAGAGGCGTGATCAGTAATCTGTGTGATTTGATTATTAATCGATCCGCTCTCGAGATTAACTCGGACAAGGCGCAACTCATATATGCGAAGAATTTAAAACCCAGCTTGCAAAATATGAAGACTTTGTGCGCGATTATTCGTGAGATGAATAAGCAGTCTACCTAGAGTCTATTAGCTACCTAGCCCCAATCGCAATATTTTTATTATGTTCGCGCAAGATCGCACACAGCGCCTTCATATTGGATAGTTTTGGTGCAAGCTGCTTTTCTTTGATGAGTGCAGCCTTTTCAGACTTGATCACTAGCTTAGGTTGATTGTTAATCATGTCGCACAATGAGTTAACAACCTCTTTGGCAATATGGGGGTGGCTTTCAAGTAGCACTGCAAAACCAATGGTGGGAATAAACATCACCTCGCCACCTTCGAGAACCTTCACCGAGGCCGAGCGGTTCTGACCATCCAGAAGGCCCATCTCACCAACATATTGGCCAGGAGTGAGTTCAGCCAAAACCTTGGGCGCACCCCCAGAAAACCCGCTAAAGATATAAACCTGCAACTTGCCTGATAACAGCACATAAAGGCCATCTGAAGGATCATCTTGGTTGAAGAGATTTTCTCCGGCCTCAATTGATTTGGTGCTGGTGATTCCCATGATGGCCATTAAATCAGGCGCGGGAAGTCCTTTAAAAAAAGGGATGGTTGCGATGGAGGCTTCTTTAGGATTGTCTGACATGGGTTAATCCTTTAGCTCTTCAATAGATTGTTTGCGAATATCTTCCATTTTCAACATCATCGCATAGGGACTAATAAAGCGAATATGTTCTAAAAATTTCAAGCGCCCCTGATCGCTAGCGACAGCGATAGCTGCTTGTGGGTGATGGGGTTGCCACTCTTGACTCAGCAGTTTGCCCAATAACTGACCTTGTTGAGGTAGGACGCTTGCTAGTAAATCGGCCTCGACCATCAACATGCACATGCAGTCATTTTTATTGGGCTGATTGAGGGGGTCTGTAAATTGATTCAAAAGCGTATTAAAAGATGAAAGATCCGTGGCCAAAATGATGGGCTCAATCTTGTCGCAAAGATCTTGCGCTAAGCCAGGGGGGATTGAGCTCTCAAGTAAAAAGCTCTGAGTTCTGGCAATGCTGCCTCTCTCTAGTTGAAAGGGTGAGGCGTTCATGGATCCATCGTGGCCATAATCATGGGCTATTGCGCAAAGCAGTAATGTCCAGGCCTCTTCAGGCGATATAGCCCATATCACCCGATCTGTAGATTCCGCGGTGAGGCCAGCAAGCTGGCCTAGAAGCAAGGTCAGGCTCAGACAAACGTCCTGGAAATGCTTACGAGAGTGATAGGGTGGCTCGGGATGCGCTAATGAGCCGTTATAGCGATCAATTTGAGCCCCCAATTTAAGGCAAAGATCTAAATAGGGATTGCCAGGGTAGTTCTGGCTTTGCCAAAACTCGGTTTGAACTAATTCTTGCAGAAACTGACTAAATCCACCTTGATAGTTTCGGGAGACATCAAAGAGGTTTTCAAGCGCCTCTAAGGGTTTCCCCGATGCATCTTCTGCCCCCTGGATTTTGAGCTTGGCGAATGCCTCATGAATGGGCGATTGGGGCATATAGAGTAATGAAAATTTGTTAGTATCTACGAGGAGTTAGTCATAGCTTAAACCGAATTAATGCGGGCATAACTAAAATAATTTCTAATACTTCTCAAAATGAGCTTAATGAATTCTTTTGCTAGATGATGCAAAGAAAAGGATCGGTATGTACTTAACCAAATGGACCCAAATATTTAAGCTCAAAAATTCATTTGTACTGGTATTTTTGTGGATTCAACTTTTATTAATTCTTTTGACGGTCATTTTTTATAAGCAAACCGTTTTATTGCTTCAAAATTCAGAAGAACTAGCCAATGCAGTAATTATTGAAGGCGTCTACGACAAAATAGATGAGGTACAAAAGCTTTCTGATGGTGTTGCGATTTCGTTATCGAAAAATGCTCCACTATTAAATGCAATTTCTAAATCTGACCGCGATCTTATCCGCCCCATGGCTGAAAATATTTGGAAGGATATCAACCCATTAGGTTTTGCTCAACTTCAATTCGTTTATAAACCTGAAAAGTCACCCGATTGGAAATTCTTCTATAGAGCGCAACAGCCTGAAAAATTCAATGACTCTGCTGAAAATCGCCCAAATATAAATAAAGCAAATTCAACTAAATCTATTGTGTCTGGTTTAACGCAGGGTACGACTGGCTATGGGTTTCGTTCGGTTATCCCATTATTTTTAGATTCTAAGCAGGTCGGATTTTTAGAGACTGGCTATGAGTTAGGTCATAATTTATTAAATAGATTTGTTAAAAGCTATGGTGGTAGTTGGGCAATTTATAACCTAGCTCGTGGTTCGGGCTCTGTTGATGATCGGGCATTAATTGACTCGGTCGGCGATTCTAAAGAAAAGTTTTTTAAGAATTTGATGCCTGAGGAGTATGTAATAAAAAGCGCCAAAGCGGGTGTACCTTTGGCTGAGCTAGATGAATCGTCGAATGTAAAAATTCTCTACATACCGATTAAAAATTTTCAAGGGGATTACACAATTTTATTGAAATTTGTTGGACCAACAGATTACTTTAACGCTCTTACAAAAATTAAAAATAATGCAATATTAATTTGCCTATTAGGCTTTTTACTGTCATCGGGGATCATTATCTTGCTCTACCGGATGATTACTTTACCGATTAAGAGCTTGGTCATTGAGACGGAAAGAATTAAAAATTTCGAGCTTGATGGTGCAATTAAAATTCCAGCTAAGCTAGATGAGCTGAAGGGGCTTGTAGAAGCCATGAATGCTATGAAAGTTGGATTGCGCTCCTTCCGAAAATACATTCCAGCCGAACTTGTTCAGCAGCTTATTCGAAAAGGAGAGGAAATTGATGCTTCTGGTGAAAGACAGCGCTTAACGATTTTTTTCTCTGATATTGCAGACTTTTCGACAATTTCAGAAAAGCTCACTCCGAATGAATTATCTAGTCAAATTTCTGAATACTTGACTGAAATGACATCAATAATCTTAAAGCACGGTGGGACCGTTGATAAATATATTGGCGATTCAATCATGGCGTTTTGGGGTGCCCCAAATAAGGCTCTTGATCATGCAACTCAGGCTTGTTTGGCTGCCATCGAATGTAATGCCCGTCTAAAAATATTGGCTCAAGAATGGTCTAGTCAAGGACGTCCTGCGTTTAGAACGCGCATTGGACTAAATACGGGTGATGTTGTTGTGGGAAATATTGGATCGAATCAGCGCTTGAGTTATACAGCAATGGGAGATCCCGTTAATCTTGCGAGTCGGCTAGAAGGGCTCAATAAAGAATATGCAACCTCTATCATCATTAGCCAATCTGTACTGAACGAATTGCCTGATGAGTTTGTTTATAGATTGCTAGACATAGTTGTTGTTAAGGGGAAATCAGAGCCAGTTCCTATCTATGAACTAGTTTCTCGTAAGGGTGATGTTACAGGCTCAGATGCAGAGTTTTTTGAGATGTTTAGTAAAGCTGTAAATTCATATTTAGAAAAAGACTGGGACAAAGCTATTTTTAGATTTGAAAAGCTTCTTGGTTTGCGTCCTGATGATCAGGCCTGCAAAATTTTTATAGAGCGCTGTAGAGAATATAAAGACAATCCACCAGGGCATGATTGGGGTGGCGAATATGTATTTCTACACAAGTAAGTTGTCGATAAAAGAGTAATTACGCTCATCGTCAATGAACATGCTCAATATTTCCCTTAAACCTCATTGCATTGAGTGGTGGCATTAGCGAGCATGATGTTCAGTTGCGTGCTGATGTTTGTAAAAAATGCGTGGCCTGGTATTGAATTAGATGAGCAGCTAAATGCTATTTCGACTAAAGATGCGATCGGCAAAATTAGCTCTCCTAAAAGCACGGTGGAGATTTGGGTCATTCCAACTGACGAGGGGATTGTTGCCGCCCGAGAGGCGCTTCAATTATTGCCACATTAGACTTCCATTTATATCCAATAGTGGTACATTGACCTAAGTTCACTTAAAGGGGTATTTGAATGGCCTACTCAAGATACTTTGCTTGGCTCTCAACGCTGGTATTGAGCATTATTTTTGCTGCCTTTAATTATTACTTTGCCATTTTCTTCTTTGTCCTTTTTCTGGTCGGGCTCAGTGATTGGATTCAGTCGCGACATTCGATTCTGAGAAACTACCCGTTGATTGGGCATCTACGCTTCATGCTTGAATATATTCGCCCAGAAATTCGACAGTACTTTTTAGAGGATGATGAGGAAAAAATACCATTCTCCCGAAATCAGCGCGCCATGGTGTACAGTCGCTCCAAACAGGTGAATGACAAACGGGGATTTGGCTCTATTAAATCTATGTATGGACCCGAGGGGGAGTGGCTAGGCCATTCAAATACTCCGACTCACCCTGATCCCAGCAAGTTCAGAATTCAGGTTGGCGGCCCCAGTTGTTTGCAGCCTTACTCCTTATCCGTATTCAATATCTCAGCTATGAGCTTTGGGGCTCTCTCACCTAATGCAATCCGAGCTCTAAATAAGGGCGCAAAGCTTGGCGGGTTTGCTCACGATACTGGTGAGGGATCTATTTCTTCGTACCATCGGGAGTTTGGTGGAGACATTATTTGGGAAATAGGCTCCGGTTACTTTGGCTGTCGCAATCCTGACGGAACATTCTCAGAGGAAAAATTTGTTTCGCAAGTCGATGATCCCCAAATCAAAATGGTGGAGATTAAATTATCTCAAGGTGCAAAACCCGGTCACGGCGGAGTATTGCCTGGACCTAAAGTGACTGCTGAAATAGCGGCAACACGAGGAGTGCCGATTGGACAGGACTGCGTATCACCTGCGCACCATTCTGCTTTTTCTTCCCCGCTTGAATTAATGCAATTTATTGGGCGCTTAAGAAAGTTAAGCGGTGGTAAGCCTGTTGGATTTAAGTTATGTGTAGGTCAGCCCTGGGAATTTTTTGGTATAGCTAAGGCAATGCTGGAAACGGGTATCTGCCCGGATTTCATCGTAGTAGATGGCAGTGAAGGTGGTACTGGTGCTGCACCAGTGGAATTTACCGATCATGTAGGGATGCCGCTGCGTGAAGGGTTGCGTTTGGTTCACAATACCTTGGTAGGCATTAACAAGCGCAATGAAATTGCGATAGGCGCTTCTGGAAAAATTATTTCTGGCTATGACATTATTCGCGCTATTGCGATAGGCGCGGATTGGTGTAATTCAGCTAGGGGCTTTATGTTTGCCCTGGGATGTATTCAGTCACGCTCTTGCCATACCGATAAGTGCCCTACAGGTGTTGCAACACAAGATAGCGTTCGTCAACGGGCATTAGTAGTCCCTGATAAAGCTGAGCGAGTATTTTCGTTTCATAAAAGTACGATGCAATCTTTGGCTGAATTAATTGGTGCCGCTGGGATGACACATCCGAATCAAATTAGCTCTGACTACCTGATGTGCAGAGGGTCTGACGGTAAGGCTAGGCCGTATGCCGCCGAATTGCCGATCGTGAATACAGGCGTACTCATTCAAGGAGTTAATGGGATTAATCAAAAAGAGCTACCGAAAGAATATGGTCTTTACTGGAATAGGGCTAGAACAGACCTTTTTGGCCTCACTCCAGCTAATCGATAATGTAAAAAAAGCGTCTTGGATTCTTAACTATGCTTTTTAGTGGGCAATTTCTTTTTTGCCCTCTGAATCATCAGGTTTCGAAATTTAATGAATGCCTCTGTCGAGTCATATGCCTCGACTGTTTCTTTGTCCTGTTGCCCGTTCTTTGGAATATAAGTGATGACCCAATATTTTCCCAGGGCACCCTCAATCGAGATGATTTCATAATCCTTCATTAGTCTATTGTCGCTCATTTATAGTGCTTAATTGATCCTTAATGGCCTTCCAAAGGTGGTCGGGAGCCCTCTTTCCTCGGCACAGGGTCATAGTAAAATAATTGATTAGCTATCAGGACCACTATATATGTCTTTCAAAATATATCCACCAGAGCCTGGTGAGATTGATCCTAAGTTTCAAATGGATACAAGATTTCTCTATAAAAATTTAGAAAAGATTTTTACTTTGTGTCCGGTTAGCGCTATTTTTAATACTAAAACTTCAGAGATGTTTCCAGTAAACGTGGAAGAAATGAATGCTAAGACTGGTATTCAATTTAAGATCGAAGAAATGCCGGCAAATGGAATTCAATCTTTTTTAAGCAATCCCTGTGTTTTTGTTGCGGGAATTGAAAATGGCAAGCTTCAATTTTCATTAGGCAATCTGAGATCCGTTGGTGCAGCCTCTTTAGCTTGTGATATCCCCGTTAATGCAGCGCTGATTCAGCGTCGTGAAGACTTTAGGGTCCCCGCACCTCCAGATAAAGCATTTAAAGCACTCATTTTCTTTTCGATTGGCAAAGAGATGATTGCCGATATTGTGGATATATCAGATGAGGGTATGCAATTAGATTTACGACTTGGCGCCACTGAAATGGAGGTTGGTACGATTTGGACCAACTGTACTCTGGAGCGATTAAAGGCGCGTACCGCCCCCTTCGATTTGATTATTCAAAATACCAGACCAAGCCCGACAGAAACCTCTCGAATTCGAGTTGGGGTAAAACTGCATCAGCCTACCAAACTCAATTTAAATGAATTTGTTAGTACTAGGACGGCTATTCAAAGCTCAAGATTAAATAGACGCATTAATTACTGGTATCAAGATACCTCTTGGTGTTGATTTGCATGCCCCGCTCTGGGGTTTTGCTCATCAACGGATGGGATAGATTTTGATTAATATATACGCATTCTTACGGAGAAATTAGCATGGGTTACGGAGCAATTGAGTTAGGTCAGTTAAATATTTCAAAAGGCAAATATGAAGTTGCTTTTGATATTTTGTATGACTGCGCAGTAAATGATCAAAATGATGACGCACTATTTTTGCTGACAAAAATGACCTTTGATGGCCATTTAGAGGCTGAACAAATGGAAAAGTTTTACGAACTCCAAAATGGACAGACTAGTTTGGGTAATGGTTATGCCCTGTTTAACGTCGGACTCATGCATGAGCGTGGACTTGGCAAGGTTCCCCAAAGCTACAAAGTTGCAGTGGAGTATTACCAAAAAGCAGTTAAGCAAGAGGTGAAAGATGCCTATTGCAATCTCGGAAATATCTATGCCCTTGGACTTGGTATGGATCAAGGCGTTCCCAGAAACGTAGAGTTGGGTGTTAAGCTTCTCACAATGGGAGCAGAGGAGGGCAGCCGTCAATGTGCCTACACTTTGGGTTCGCTCTATGGAAAGGGCGAATTTATTCCGCTGGATCTGAAAAAATCCTTTTACTACCTATCTTTGGCCGCTTTGGCTGGTCATGATCAAGCCAAAAGAGTTCTGCATGTTTTTGTGCACGCACATAAAGAAAATTACGATGCAGAGATGGACGCCGCACAACTGATGTATGGAAAGATTGAAAATCTACGTCAGCTGTATAAATGTCTTTAATATAAGTGCGCCGTATAAGGCGCTCCTTCATTTTTAAGATTAGTCGGGAAGCTTCATGGATGATCTGGTTTATAAGAAGCATCGGATAAATCCTTCTAGTGGTTTAAGTTCAGAATCAAACCAACTCAATGTCGATAAGCTCGGCGAATCATCGATGCCAAGCCTTGAGAAATTACAGGAAAAGCAGCGCAGCGAATTGTTGGAGATGTCGCAAGTGCGCTATGGTTTCAAAGGAAGTAAGGTTGAGATCTTGTTTGCCCCCCTAGAGATTGTCAAAACGATGAGCGAGGCACAGGTCTTCAAAATCCTACTGAACTCCCCTGAGCACGAAAGAGCTGATCAGGTTTTATATGCCTTGGCTAAAGGGGCCCTAGATGCCTCTATGGCCAATCAAATTTTGTCTGGCTTAGCGCTTTTAAGTAAATTTAAGAGCATTAGGCATGCTTGAGCGCCGGATTAGTACAAGCTTCCACAGGCAGAAATTCAAGGTATATTGCTAGAATAATTTTTTGGAAAGTATTTCATGTCAGATTTCAATAATCCCGATTTTGCCGAAGCACTACGCTTTCAGAATATGGGCCTCTACCCCCAGGCATTTGATTTATTTTTTACGATTGAAAGTGCCGGGCTTGAACGTACTTTTCGTAAATGCTGCGAGATGGCCTGGAGCAACCAGCTACAAGAACGCCAAATAGATCGTTTATTTTATGAGCTGGACCAAGAGATCAAACGTAAAAACGGGGTGGCGATTTATAACTACGGACTTGTCATGGAGTTTAAGAGAAACATCCCCAAAGCTACAGAATTATTTACTTTGGCAGATCAGTTAAAGGTGCCTGAAGCACGCAACGCTTTAATGCGAATTTTATTGTTATCAAAATAGGCTTTTAGAGCTCGGTTTTAGGCTCTTTTTTAACCTCTGATTGCTCTTTTTGCCCTGATCCCCTGGTCTTATCGTGCTCCGCTAGTTTTTGCATTATGCTTTGCGCCATAGGGGACAGTTCTTTTTTTGGGGGGGAGTCAACAGACTTTTTTCTTCTCAAAAGATTTTGAAGTACTGTTTGGAAAAACATAGGATCTCCTGAAAAAGAAGTCATGCAAATTAAGTATTCAATATACAGTAATTTTCAGCGCAAAGATAAATGATATAAATGATGAAAGAATTTTGGAGGCTGCCTTGATAAAAATAATGCGAGAGATATTTAGGGGAATGAAATTCTCTGACTTTATCTTTCTTTGTATATTGGTGGCCAACTTGATTTTGGTGGGATATCTCGGAGTGGGAGATTTTCGAAGGGCTGAAAATGTTGCTCTGCTACAGGAAAATGGTGAGCAAATTCTGGTCTGGTTTGAGGGTTTCTCTCAAAAGCTTGAAGCCAATGAGTCTGTTAGCCCTAAATCGTGCACACCTCTAGCAGAGGGTGAAATTCCTGGTAGGGGCGTGAAGGTGAATACTTGGCAAAGTTGTAGTGGTGCGCTTTTTGATGATGGTGGGCCATTTAAAAGTTTTTCCAACCTCTTAATGCCAAAGTCGCCAGCTTATGCTGCAAAGTGCGATAAACACGAGCTTGGTTCGAGCGGCGCCTTCATATTTGAAAAAATGACCTTAAATCCATCTGGTCCTCCAGCTGTGTCGCCCATGGAGCCTACAGAAAAGTTAGTTAGCGGAATGAATATTCGCCTCAGTCTTTGTGACACTGGTTATTACCTAATCAAGATTGGGGAGTTTAAGTTATGAAAATGAATTCCATCTCTATCGCTTCCTTAAGTTTGCGTATCCGCAAATGGACTTACGATCTCCTGTTTAATGAAAAAATTAAAAATAATTTTCATTACCAGTTTGAGCATTTTATTACGTACATGATTGTGTTTAATATGGCGGGCTTGGTGCTTGAGCATATTCCGATTATTTATGACGCACGCGAACACTTTTTTCATTATTTTGATGTTTTTTCTCTAGCGGTATTTTCGATTGAATATCTGTTGCGGCTTTATGTGGCCCCTGAAGATCCTGCTTTTAAATCGAAAAAAATCCCCAGACTCGCATTTGCTAAGAGCCCCTTTGCTTTAATTGACTTAGTCTCAATCTTGCCCTTCTACTTGGGCGCATTCTTCCAGGCAGATCTTCGCGTGTTAAGGGCTCTGCGACTACTGCGTTTATTTAAACTATTTAGAGCCCTTTCACCGGCGGTTAAAGAGTTTCTTGAAAAGAATAAAGATAAATCGTTTCGTTACAGGATTTACGCCATAGTGAATGAAACACCGACCAGTGGTGATTTGCATCACATATTTGATTTATTTATTGTGGTCTGGGTAATTCTTTCGGTATTGGCAGTCATTTTGGAGTCTGTGCATAGCATTAACTACTATCTGCATACCGAATTTATTATTTTGGATATTCTTGCGGTTGCTGTATTTTCAACCGAGTATTTAATGAGGATCTATAGCGCCCCAGAGGATCCGAAGTACCAGTCTGCGCTGATTGGGCGCCTTAAAAGCGCTACTAGACCTACAGGCATTATCGACTTGCTGGCTATCTTGCCTTTCTATCTAGAAAGCGTATTACATCACCTATTTGATTTGCGTTTCTTGCGAGTATTCCGCTTGATGCGTCTGCTTAAATTGGCGCGCTACTCGGGTGCAACGCAATCATTATTCATTGTGATTAAAAGAGAATGGCCGGTCATGAAAGCTTCGGCCTTCATTATGATGTTGCTCGTCATGCTCGCAGCTTGTTTAGGGTATTTATTTGAGCATGAAGCACAGCCAGATAAATTTGAGAATATTCCCCAATCTATTTATTGGTCGGTAATTACGCTTGCTAGCGTGGGTTATGGTGATATTTCTCCTATTACGCCAGCTGGCCGTGCCATCACCATAGTGTTAGCGCTATTGGGTATTGGTATTTTTGCGATTCCAGCGGCTATTCTTTCATCAGCCTTAAGTGATCAGTTGCGTATTGATCGCGAAACCATGATGACAGAACTTTACACCATGCTGGAAGACGGAGTTATCTCGACTGATGAGCAAGAGTTAATTGAAGCAGAAGCCAAGAGGCTGCATTTATCCAAGCCTGAGCTAGAGCGACTTCTCGAAAAAGCAAAAGTTGAAATGGGCTTAGAGAAGGCTAACGATGCAAAAGCTCGTAAAGATGCTCCTGTTGAATACAACTTAGAGTTTTTATCAAAACACGCTGATGTTGCTGCTGAACAACTGAAGATTTCGATTTCCAAGTTGCAGCAAATTGTTAGCGTTTCAGACAAGAAAAGATTGGATGAATATTTCAGAGATCCTAATAATGCAACTGCCCTGCAAGCGAAGATGCTGAAATTGCTATTAGAGTATTCTCAAGTGCGCCCTATTAATGAGGGTAGGGAAGAAAAAGGCTAGCTTCATCTGATGCCCAGTTGATTTTGAGTAACCCAGGATAAATATGACAATACTCACTGCTGCTGAGGCCATTACATCACACATGTCTGTGCGAGCATTTACCAAAGAGAGTCTTTCAAAAGGGATCATTCTTTAGTTACTCAATATATCTTCGCGCGTACCTAAGCCGTTTTTTTCTGTCTAGTCGGTTTGTAGCACATTCCGTCACCAAATCTCAATAGATACTTGAATCTGGCTTGGAGCAACGAACTAAAAGTAGATTGTTGTGGACCTTAGCTTTTCTTTAAGGCCTCTAAATACTGGCTTTTCTTGGGCCAATACTCCAAATGTAGGTATGGCGGCTAGTGCTGAGCCAGTGATCAAGAATTTTCTACGTGAAATTCTACTTTTTGCCATGTATGACTCCTTTGTAATATCTTTCATTTTATAACGCCAAAGCCCCAAAGGGGCGGAAGATGCATTGCTATGACCTCATCATGTAACTAGCGGGTTACTGCCATGAGCGCAAAAATGATGAGTGGGTGCAAAGGAAATTTATATGGTGATTAATGGTATTGTCGCGAGGTAAGAATGTCATAAAAATTCTTTGGTTTTGAAGGCTAAGGAGTAAAGCAGCGTAATTTTTTCTTGTTAAATTGGTTTCGGTAGCGTTCACACACCAAGCTGGGAATGTAGGTAATTCATATGAAAATTGATTTTGACGGTATACAAGCGTTTGTAGTGATTGCGGAGCTCGGTGGATTTAATAAGGCCGCAGATCAACTGCATATTACACAAACAGCGTTAACGCGTAGAGTCCAAAAACTGGAGTCTTACCTTGAGCTAAGGCTCATTGATAGAACCACTCGCCATGTAGAGCTCACGGCGGTGGGTCGTGAGTTTTTGCCGAAAGCGCGTGCTATTGTCAATGAGATGACTTCTGCCATTGGTCATCTTAAAGACATGTCGCAGCATGCAAAGGGCAGCTTTAGCCTTGCATGCATACCTAGCTTAACTGTCAGTATGGTGCCGCAACTGATTCGTCAATACGTCAATCTATATCCAGATAATCGGATACGCATATTAGATGCAACTTCTAGCGAGGTCCGTAAAGCTGTTCTAAATCAACAGGCAGAAATTGGTATTGCATTAGATGGTGAAAAGCATGCCGATTTAATTGAAACATCATTATTTGATGATCCACTAGTCTTCATATGTCAGGATACGCACCCACTGAAAGATAAAAAGTCAGTGACATGGTCTGACATGCGGGATGTGGATTTGATTGTGGTGAGTAACTTTACGTCTACTAGAGTCTTGATGGATTACCAGCTGGCTCAACATGGCATTCGCTTGAATGGTAGTTATGAAGTACAGCATCATGCCACTGCTATCAATTTAGTTGCTGCTGGTGTTGGTTGTGCAATTCTTCCATCCTCAACACTAAATGATGGTGAGCGTTCGCACATACATAAGATAGAGCTAAGGGGGCCATTGGTTAAGCGCAAGGTCACCTTATTGCGACATAAAAATACCAGCCTCTCACCAGCAGCCCAAGCATTCTTCAAATTGATTCAAAAAAGTGTCTGATGTGTAGGTGTTCGATTCGTATTATATTATTGCTTAAATCGCAATAATATGATTTTATATTGCACTTATCAATATAAAGGTTCTATTGGATACTTCTGTCATGAGCTCCCAAATTAAACAAAATCAGTTAGATGTTCTCGTCATTGGCGGTGGTAATGCCGCCTTGTGTGCTGCACTCATGGCAAGAGAGGCTGGAGCATCTGTCTTAGTTTTAGAGGCCGCCCCAAAAGAATGGCGCGGCGGTAATTCTGCCCATACTCGCAATATCCGTGCGATGCATGACCAGCCAGAAGATGTCATGTTAGAAGCCTATCCAGAAGAAGAATATTGGCAGGATGTGTTGAAGGTAACAAGCGGCAAGACAGATGAAAAATTAGCAAGATATGTCATACGCAGTTCATCTCAGTGTCGTAATTGGATGACGCATCACGGCGTACGCTTTCAGGCGCCTTTGTCTGGAACTCTGAATTTATCTCGTACCAATGCTTTTTTTATGGGCGGAGGTAAGGCATTAATAAATGCGTATTACCGTAGCGCTGAAAATTTGGGTATCCAAATTCGCTACAACTCACCTGTAGATTCGCTAGAAATTCAGGATGGAAAATTTATAGCTGCATATGTGGGTGGTGAGCGCATTGAGGCAAAGACTTGTGTGATGGCCGCGGGCGGTTTTGAGTCTAATCGCGAGTGGTTAAAAGAGGCTTGGGGGGTTAATGAGTATGGCGAATCTCCGGCTGATAACTTTTTAATACGCGGAACCCAGTACAACAAGGGCGTGCTCCTCAAGCAGTTAATTGAGTTGGGGGCTGATTCAGTAAGTGACGCCACCCAAGCGCACATGGTTGCAGTGGATGCTCGAGCTCCTTTGTATGATGGTGGGATTTGTACTCGAATTGATTGCGTGTCATTCGGAATTGTTGTCAATAAACATGCGCAACGTTTCTCGGATGAGGGAGAAGATTTTTGGCCTAAGCGCTATGCATTCTGGGGAAGGTTGGTTGCTCAACAGCCAGGACAAATTGGTTATTCAATCATTGACTCAAAAGTATTGGGTCGCTTTATGCCTCCGGTTTTCCCTGGGGAGAAGGCTGACACAATCGAGGAGCTGGCAGTAAAGCTGGGGCTCGAACCACAGGCTCTGCTGGAGACAGTCAAAAAATACAACAGCGCATGCCGTGTTGGCACGTTTGATCACACCATCATGGATGATTGTCATACTGAAGGTATCGAGCCCGCTAAAACACATTGGGCCCTCCCAATTGATACTGGGCCATTTTATGGATACACCGTAAGACCTGGTGTAACTTTTACCTACTTAGGTCTAAAGACGGATGAAACAACCGCTGTACATTTTGATGGCAAGGCAAGTGAGAATTTATTTGTTGCAGGCGAGATGATGGCTGGAAATGTTTTAGGCCAAGGTTATGCGGCAGGAATCGGCATGACTATAGGAACAGTTTTTGGCCGCGCCGCTGGAAGTGAAGCTGCAAAAGCCGCATTCAAACTAAAGGGTAATTCTCATGCAGCAGCTTAAATCCTTAATTTCGGAAGCCAGTGCTTTAGGATCAAATGCACCAGAGGTAGAAGCGGCACGCATGCTAAGTATTTGCAACGCTTGTAGATACTGCGAAGGTTTTTGTGCGGTGTTTCCTGCAATGACACGTAGGATAGAGTTTTTGCCTGCTGATGTGAATTACATGGCAAATCTATGTCATAACTGCGGAGCCTGTTTGCATGCTTGCCAATACGCCCCTCCACATGAATTTGCTGTGAATATTCCACAGGTCATGGCGCGAGTTCGCAAAGATACTTACATTACCTATGCTTGGCCAAAATCTTTCGGCTCTTTATACAAGACCAATGGCGTTACTGTCTCGATAGCTGTATCGCTTTCACTCATTCTATTTTTGATGCTAACCTTGGTTGTAAATGGAACATTAACTTCTGGACCGTTAGAGGGTAATTTTTACGCTATCTTTTCCCACAACACTCTCGCGCTGATGTTCGGTGCAGTTTTTGGTTTCTCAGTTATTGCTTTAGGTATTGGCTTAATTAATTTTTGGAGAGGGATTTCACCGGGCGCTACATCTGGAGGTGCTGTGGCCGAAGCGGCTCATGACGCGCTTACTTTGAAGTATCTTGGTGGAGGCCATGGAGAAGGCTGCAATAACGAGGATGATGCCTTTACTTTGTGGCGCAAGTGGTTTCACCATTTCACGTTTTATGGTTTCATGCTTTGTTTTGCAGCCACTAGCGTAGCAACCTTATATCACTACTTATTAGGTTTGCAAGCTCCATACGCACTTAATAGCTTGCCCGTTATCCTGGGCACATTGGGTGGTATTGGTTTGCTAATTGGGCCTGCAGGATTGCTATATTTAAATTACAAGCGAAATTCTGCGCATGGTGACGCATCTCAAAAACCAATGGATAGGGCTTTTATAGTGCTACTTTTTTTAATAAGCGCCTCAGGCTTGGCCCTTTTGGCCTATCGAGATACTATGGCGATGCCTGCATTGCTTGCGGTCCATTTGGGTTTTGTAATGGGCTTTTTCTTAACAATGCCATACGGTAAATTTGCTCATGGGTTCTACAGATTAGCAGCCCTTTTAAAGAACGCAATTGAAAAGCGACAGCCAAACAAGCTTGGCTTAGGGGGAGATTAAAAAATGAATAATTTAATAATGAAAAAAATTCTTAATGTATTTCTTGGTATTGGATTAGGGCTAATGGGTTATGCAGCCTCTGCCCAAGAGTTTCCGCCCAAAAAAACCATCACTATGGTTGTTGGATTTGCGGCGGGTGGCGCAGCTGATACTGCTGCTCGTATCATCGCGAAAAAGCTGGGTGAAAATATTGGCGCAAATGTAGTAGTCGACAATCGTGGTGGCGCAGGCGGAAATATAGCGCATCAGTATGCTGCAAATGGCCCAACGGACGGAAGTACGATCTTATTTGGTTCGGTTGGTCCGCTGACTATTGCTCCACATATGATGAAGCTCCCTTATGATCCGTTTAAAGATCTATCTCCCATCACTATGGGCGTTAACTTTCCAAACATTCTTGTTGTAAATTCCGGCACTGGTATCAAGACATTTGCGGAATACATTGCTTATGCCAAGAAAAATCCAAAAAAATTAGAATACGCATCTACTGGTCCAGGTTCAGCCTCTCATTTAGCAGGTGAGTTATTGGATGAGATGGCCGGTATTGACACGGTGCACGTCCCGTATAAGGGTGGGGCACCAGCAATGCAGGATTTACTTGGTGAGAGAGTGGCTGCTTATTTCTCAACCTACAGCACAGCAAAAGCCTATATTGAGAACGGTAAGCTCAATGCTCTGGCTGTAACGGGTCCGCAGCGACTAAAGTCGCTCCCTAAGGTACCAACGATTGCTGAGTCTGGCTACCCTGGATTTAACGCTACAAATTGGTATGCTTTCGTCGCCTCATCTAAGGTGCCAAATTCAATATTGGATCGCTGGAATACTGAGATCGTTAAAGTATTGAAGTCCCCTGATGTTGTGAGTCAGTTGAATGACCATGGTCTAACGCCAATGCCTACCTCACGTGAAGAGCTTGCAAAATATATGGCCAAAGAATCGGCAACTTGGGGCCGCTTAATTAAAGAGAAGAATCTAACGGCTGAATAAAATTAGCCTGGGTAAAGATCTAGAGCCACCTTCGGGTGGTTTTCTTTTGTCCTCAAGAAAGACTCTAAAAGCTTGGGCTTGGATAGACTTGCTGGCTTAAGAACTTGCCATTCTTATCTACTTTGGCCAGAACCATATCTCCAACATTAACTACTTTTCCGGTGAAGGCTTGGATATTGACATGGTGTGTCACCAAAATGATAGGCGTCTTCGGGTTTTCATTTAGCTGAGATTGAATCAGTTTCTCAAGATTTCTAGTTTGTTCTTTCTCCATGCTCATGTCATCGAAGAAGGAGCCAAGGGCAGGGGCAATGGTAACTTTACCCTTACTGAGTAGTTTTGCAGTATCAATGCAGCGACACCAAGGGCTGCTAATCACTTTTGCAGAGGCAATCCCTTGGTTGGTCAGCCACTGACCTATCAACATTGCTTGCTTCTTACCTCTATCGCCCAGATTTCTCTGGGTCGAACACTTATCAAGTTGATAGCCCGCAGGATCTCCATAGCCCGGTGCATCAGCATGACGCATCAACAAAACATACTGCCCATCGCTAAGACTGCTTGCAAGGTTTGCGCTTACTGGCAAGGCGACAAGAGCAAGTAATGCACTTATTAATATAGAAGAAATAATTTTCATGATGTTTATCTATAAAGAGAATCGCGTAAAATGGCTGGTATATGAAATTGATTCTTAAAATTCGACAGCTTTATGATGGGATTCTAAGTTTCATTCGAGCTAATCTGCGTTAATTGAATGCCCTCTAATATTGTTGAGGGTAGCGTTGTCTATCAGGAGTCGAACACCTAGTGAGCCTGATCCTGCGCTGACGGGTAGCTTTCTCAGGCTAATTTCTAGGGATTTAATTTCAGAGTATTTGGCGCAAATCCCGACAATCCTGGTGATGAGTCTTTCTTGGGTTTCATAATGACCATCGCCTGCCAGTCTCTCAATTTCAATCACCAAAGGGTCATAGTCAAACACATTTTCCATGGCATCCTCTGAGATGAGAGCCAGTTTTGGGTCAATCCAAAGAGTTAAATCAAGAAGATGCTGTTTTGGAACAATAGCCCCCGGCCCATAAGTCCCAATCTGCGTTTGCAGTTTAAGATCTTTTAATTCAATACATGCATTCGTTGTCATAATGTTCTTAATAAATTCTTTTATTAGTAGAAATCGGAAAGAAGGTTTTAATCATGAAGGCCCCAGATAAGCGTTGCTGTGGATCAGGAGTTTGCATCATTAATGATGCTGGAGAGTGTTGGTGTGGCCAGGTTTGGGATGGTGAAAAAATGACAGCACCGAGTTTGAAAATGCAGATAAAAGATAAGGACCAAGAGAGCAACTCTGATAAACCTAAGCCTGAGTAATGGACTAAGACCATCCAGGTCTTATGATGATGAAAGCTAGCCATACACTCTACGAAGGGAGTGGGCAGCCACCCCATCTTTCAGAGCTTCACGCACAGGATATGCAATAAGATCGATGCTCTTCTGTACTGCAAGACGCTCTAAATAGGTTGGCGTTGATTTTTGAATAATTGGGTATACCCAGTTAGGGAGATTCAGAAAGCCTGCACGACTAATGAGTTTGATAAAGGGTTTAGTAGCCAGATTGCTTGGGAAGTTTTCGAGCAATTGAATGATGCTTTTAGCTCGATCGCCAAAATAGAGCTCCGGTACATAAGTTTTGATAGCGCTCTCAGTCTCCGCATAGCTATTTGGAACGCCGGCGGCACCCATTCTTTCGCCAAGAGTTTTCATTTCTAAAAAATATTGATCTTTCTCTTTCGGGCTCAACTTTTCTTTGCGATAAACCTCAAATGCGCTCATGAAGCTCCGTGTTTCCGTGAGATGCACCCAAGCCAATAAATGTGGATCTGTGGCGGAGTATGGTTTACCAAATTCATCGAGACCTGTAATTTTGGTATGAATCTGATTAACCTTCTGAATGATGTTGTTTGCCATATCCGTAGGCCCATAAGTGGTAGCTGCAATAAAAAAAGCAGTCCTACCAAGGCGACCCTTCAAATCTTTCCTAAAGGAGGAGTGATCCCAAACCCCCGCTAAGGCTTGTGGATGAAGTGCCTGCAAAATCAATGAGCTGATACCGCCAATCATCATGGAAATAAAATCCGCATGCACCTTCCAGGCAGCCGATTCTGGACCGAATAAGCCGCGATCACCCTTGGGGACTAAAAAGGCTACCGGTGGACCGCTTCCGCCCACCATTTCGCGAACCGTTTTTCGAATTAACTCATCAAGCATGTGCTTAGTGCATCTTCAGATTACTGAAATCATCATCCTCAATGATTTCAGTAATGAGATCGAGTCTGATCCGGGGATTGGTTTGGGCTAAGAGGTGATTCTTCTGCGCAAGAGAAATCGGCAAGAGCTCCGCTAAGCGATTAGAGACCCAGCCGCAATCATCGGTCTTAAAGGGCTTCTTAAAGGGGGCATCACCCAAGAGGTCTTCGCTTTGAATGACCGAAATAATCTCATCCAGTAACTTGGCTACACCTTGATGTTCTTGAGGAATAGGCATGAGTGGGTCTTTATCCAAAAGTTCAACCTCCCCAACCCAAAGCCCATTACCCTGTTGAGTACTGCTTAATAATTTGAAACGTTGTGTACCAAATGATTTGGTCATATATAGGGCTGGTTGTACAGGATCGAAGTCTTCGATTAAAGCTAGGGTCCCAATATTGGCAAAAGTAGGGGGCTCACCCTCAATTTCATTGTTGGCATTTTTGATAATGCTAACCACGCCAAACTCAGTCTTCTCGCGCAAGCATTGCTTAATCATGTCAAGGTAGCGAGCTTCAAAAATCTTGAGCGCGATCACACCGTCCGGGAAAAGTACTGTGCCAAGGGGAAATAAAGGTATTTTTCGTGAGTTTGAGTTGGATTCTGTCATGGATTCAATGTAATGGATTTGGATATTTTTTGCTGATGACGAACTTGCCGCTGAAAGCTCCTCGCAACTTCATCAGTAGCCTGCAATAAACCTGATTTCCGTTTACATTAGGAGTTCAATTCTTGGAGACCGAAAATGGTACAAAAACTACGCATCAAGCTGGCCCGTTGGATTTTGGGGAAGCATTGCCCTTGCTACCAGATGGGCTATCACAGCATGGTCGACTTTCAGCAAAGAAGTGCTGACCAGTTAGCAAAAGCCCAAGAGCGAAAAAACAAGTAATTCATCTCCTGCAATTGGACTTGGTATGAAGGTTTGGCAAATGCGAAGAAACTGCGCGCTGACTCCGAAGCAGCTCCTGCAGTTTTATGTCGCTTTGGTATGTCTCTCCTTTGTGGTGGCAATCGGCTTTCTTTTGGCGGGAGTCTGGGTTATTCCGATTTTTACGATTGTTGAAATTGGTGCGGTAACGATCGGATTTTTAATTTATTGCAGACACGCGCTGGATAGCGAAACGATTGAGATCGATGGCAAGCGCATGATTGTTAAAAAGTTTATTGGCTACAAAGAAAAGGTTTACGAATTCAATACGCAGTGGGCAAAGATAGAGACCCCTATTGAAGATGCAAAAACATTTTTTATTAGTCAGTCTAATTTGCGAGTAGAGATCGGTCAGTTTATAAGGCAAGAACAACAGTTGCCGCTTATTGCCGCTGTGAGACGTTATCTGGGCTGAGCTGGGTTCATAAGAGCGTAGGCAAGGCTAGAATTACAAAGTCCTTGCTTGTTACCAAGGTAGCTTTTCACCCGAATAAGTCAGAAAGCTTCCTGCGTCTTCTTTTTGAAGATGTTCAATCACATTAAACATCTCGGCAGCAGCTTGATCTGCAGGCCTGCCAATCTGCTCGCCACGAAATGGCTTTGAGAGTCTAGAGTTCACAGTGCCGGGATGCATTGCGATTAATGCGGTATTCGGTTTTGTACGTCCCCATTCGATCGATGTTGTCTTCACCAACATATTGAGCGCAGCTTTAGAGGCGCGATAGCTGTACCAACCACCAAGACGGTTATCTTCAATGCTGCCTACTTTTGCCGATAAGGTCACCATGATGCTATTTTTGGGATCCAGTAACTTTGAAAAGTGACGAATCGTTAGTGCTGGACCAATCGCATTTACAGTCATCAGCTCGAGGAGCTGCTCCGCATTGAGATCTTCTAGTCTTTTTTCGGGCATCCATTTGCTGGTGTGCAAAACTCCAACTGCATTAATGATGAGTTGAAAAGGTGCCGCTTGAGAGAGTGTAGCTGCGCAGGACTCAATTGATTCCAGATTTTGATAGTCAATCGGAAATTCAGAGCGGCGATGAATGCCGATAGCCTCCGTGCATGCGGGGTTTGCTTTTAAGAGATCCATGAAGGCAGAGCCTATGGTTCCGGAAGATCCAATAACTAGTGCGCGAAAGGGGTTGGGAAGTAAGCTCATATTGCTCTGTTAAATCATTGAATAAGTGGGTGTTAATTGAAGAGACTTTAGCGCAGATCTCGTATGAGCATACTCTACAAAATTCTCATTCAAGCAAGCCCTTCATTTGCTTGCTATCCTTAGTCTTGTGTACAAATTAGAAACGCAATAAGTGAATATCCACGCTGATTACAGTAAGCGAGTTGTCATTAACCACCATGACCTGCCCTGGGTTCCTAGCCCAGAGCCAGGGGTCGAAAGGCGCATGCTTGATCGCATAGGTGATGAGGTGGCTAAAGCGACCTCTATTGTTCGTTATGAACCAGGATCCAAATTTCAAACACATACCCATGAATTGGGTGAAGAGATCTTCGTTTTAGATGGCGTCTTTAGTGACGAGACAGGTGATTATCCTGCTGGCACGTATATGATGAACCCGCCTGGATCTTCTCATGCGCCATACAGTCAGTCTGGCTGTACTTTATTTGTGAAGTTACGACATCTTGGTTCAGATCAAGTCGAGCGAGAGATAGTTAATACGAAAACTGCTCCTTGGTACCAAGGGATGGTACCTGGCCTCAATGTGATGCCGTTGATGACGCAGGGCACTGGATCTACTCTGGTGCGATGGGCACCTCAAACCTATTTCAATCCTCATAAGCATTATGGTGGCGAGGAAATTTTTGTGGTGGATGGCGTTTTTGAAGATGAGCATGGGCGCTACCCGGCCGGCTCCTGGATTAGAAGTCCTCATATGAGCCTGCATCAGCCATTTAGTAAAGAAGGCTGCACTATTTTTGTAAAGACTGGTCATTTATTAGGCTGATTTCAGAGTCTTGATCTAGCGCCTGCGCATGAATGGCATTGCGATGGATAATGGTGCTCACATCATTATTTGCACTATTTTGGAATCATTCCTATGGAAATTAAGGTCAATTTTCTCGACAAGCTGCGTCTTGAAGCTAAGTTCGATGACTTTACGGTAATTGCCGACCAGCCAATTCGATACAAGGGTGATGGTTCTGCGCCAGGACCTTTTGATTATTTCTTGGCTTCATCAGCATTGTGCGCTGCTTACTTTGTGAAGTTGTACTGCGAGACTCGTAATTTATCTACTGAGAATATTCGCCTCTCGCAAAATAATATTGTTGATCCAGAAAATCGCTATAAACAGATCTTTAAGATTCAGGTGGAATTGCCGGCAGATATTTCTGCTGCAGACCGTCAAGGTATTTTGCGCTCTATCGAGCGCTGCACAGTTAAGAAAGTAGTGCAGGAAGGGCCTGATTTTGTTATTGAAGAGGTCGCAAATTTAGATGCTGATGCACAGAGTTTGCTGACATTAAAACCAAATGCAGGCGCTAACACCCAGATTGTTGGCAAAGATCTTCCTTTAGAAGAGACTATTGCCAATATGTCGGCATTGCTCGCAAACCTTGGCATCAAGATTGAAATCGCTTCATGGCGCAATCTCATTCCCAATGTCTGGTCCCTGCATATACGCGATGCCCATTCACCAATGTGCTTCACCAATGGCAAAGGTTCTACTAAGGAGAGTGCGCTGGCATCTGCTTTAGGCGAATATATTGAGCGTCTGAGTAATAACCATTTTTATGCGGGTGCTTACTGGGGTGAGGATATTGCTAATGCAGAATTTGTGCATTACCCGAATGAGCGCTGGTTTAAGCCTGGCAAGAAGGATGCGTTACCGACAGAAATCCTGGATGAGTACTGTCTAAAAATCTATAACCCAGACGGCGAGTTGCGCGCATCCCATTTGGTGGATACCAATTCTGGAAATGTTCAGCGCGGTATCTGTTCATTGCCTTATGTTCGTCAATCTGATGGCAAGACAGTCTACTTTCCGTCGAACTTGATTGAAAATCTCTTCGTGAGTAATGGTATGAGTGCAGGCAATACGCTTGCCGAAGCCCAAGTTCAGTGTCTTTCAGAAATCTTTGAGCGAGCAGTTAAGCGAGAAATTTTGGAGAGTGAGATTGCGCTTCCAGATGTGCCGCAGGAAGTGTTGGCAAGATACCCCAGCATACTGGCTGGCATACAAAGTTTAGAAGAGCAGGGCTTTCCGGTACTAGTGAAGGATGCATCATTAGGCGGGGTTTATCCTGTGATGTGTGTCACTCTAATGAATCCACGCACAGGTGGCGTTTTTGCCTCGTTTGGTGCGCATCCTAATTTAGAGGTTGCGCTTGAGCGGAGTTTGACTGAGTTGTTGCAGGGCCGCAGCTTAGAGGGTCTGAACGATTTACCCCCACCTACATTTTCAAGTGAAGCCGTAACCGAGCCTAATAACTTTGTAGAGCACTTTATCGACTCCAGTGGCATCGTGTCTTGGCGCTTCTTCAGCGCAAAATCCGACTATGAATTTGTTGATTGGGATTTCTCAAGCAATGGTGAGGGCTCCAATACTAAAGAAGCCGAAACTTTATTTGGCATCCTCAAAGAGCTCGGCAAAGAAGTTTATGTAGCGGAATATGACGAATTAGGAGCGGCTGCCTGTCGAATTTTGGTGCCGGGATATTCTGAGGTCTACCCAATTGAAGATCTTGTATGGGACAACACCAACAAGGCAATTTTATTCCGTGAAGATATTCTCAATTTATCTCGTTTGGATGACGCTTGCCTAACATCGCTACTAGAGCGTTTAGAAAATAACGAGCTAGATGAGTATGGTGATATTGCTACGCTTATCGGAATCGAGTTTGATGAGAATACGGTTTGGGGTCAATTAACTGTTTTGGAGCTAAAGCTCTTGATTCAGCTGGCTTTAAAGCAGTACGAAGAAGCGCATGACTTAGTGGGCGCCTTTCTTCAGTACAACGACAATACAGTCGAACGCAAGTTGTTTTACCAAGCCATGGATGCGGCGTTGGAAGTTCTACTTGATGATGAATTAGAGATTGCTGATTACGAGGTGAACTTCCGCCGGATGTATGGTGATGCACGTATGAATGCCGTACTTGGTTCTATTGATGGCAGCGTACGTTTCTTCGGATTAACTCCAACTAGCATGCAGTTAGAGGGGCTTGATAGGCACCATCGCCTAATGGATAGCTATAGAAAGCTCCATCAGGCTCGGGCCAAGAAGAGTCTTTAAGCAATCAATATATTTAACTTTCAAAGGTCAGTGATGAAAGCATTAACTCCAGCTGAGGCAATTACATCTCGCATGTCAGTGCGAGCATTTACCAAAGAGAGTGTTTCAAAAGAGATCATTCTTAAGTTACTCAATATATCTTCGCGCGCACCTTCTGGTACAAATACCCAGCCTTGGAAGGTTTATGTGATGGAGAGGGTTGCCCTCAAAGATTTATGCGAGAAAGTGTGTGCAGCTTATGACAGTATTGCCGCCAATCCCGAGCTAGCAAAAGAATTTCAGCCTGCGTATGAGTATTACCCAGCCAAATGGTTTAGCCCCTACATCGATAGGCGTCGTGAAAATGGTTGGGGCTTATATGGTTTGCTAGGAATTACTAAGGGCGATAAAGACAAGATGCATGCACAGCATCGCAAAAACTTTGAAGCATTTGGTGCTCCTGTATGTCTATTTTTCACGATCGACAAAGAGCTTGGTAAAGGCTCAATACTTGACTATGGGATGTTCTTGCAAAACATTATGGTCGCCGCAAGGGGTGAGGGCTTAGATACTTGTCCGCAGGCTGCATGGAATGATTATGCAAAGATCATTTTGCCGGCCATTGGTGCTCAAGAGAATGAAATGCTTGTGTGCGGTATGGCACTAGGGTATGCCGATAAAAATGCTTTGGTGAATACCTTTCACACCCCCAGAGTCGCTGCTGATGAATTTACAACCTGGGTTGGATAGGGGCACCTAAATAACTAATTTCCACTGCTGACAGGTAATTTTTGCCTGATTGTTAGGCATTTAAGAACTAAGAGGTTGTATCTAAGTCTTTGATAAACCTCATTTAAAGCCTTTAAATGAGGGTTTGTAATAAATATGTTGCTTTGCAACAAAAATACCTTGCTTTTGGAAAATGCGGCTCTTAAAATGGTGCATCGCAATAAAAAACCATAATTACTTAAAGTTAGGATAAATCATGTTTCAAACTCAATTAAACGATCAATTTGCTAATGCACAAGCTAAAGCAATCGAAAACGCTAAATATTTGGCACAAGTTGCTGTTGAAAGTGCTCAAGAATTAGCTGAAATCAACCAAGCTGCTGCTAAAGATGCTTTAGTTGTTGCTCAAGACGCAAGCTCACAATTGTTAGCAATCAAAGATCCACAACAATTAGCTAAATTGGCTCAGCCAGAAGCCGCTCAAGAAGCTGCTAAATATGCTGCTGCTTACCAAGCTAAAGTAAACAAAGTAGTACGTAACGGTAACAAAGAAGTTGCTCAAGTAGTTGACGCTTCTATTGATGACGCACGTGCTGATTTGGTTAAGTTTGTTAAGGAAGCTACTAAGACAGCTCCTGCTGGTTCTGAAGCTTTTGTTTCTGCTTTCAAAACTGCATTTGAGTCTTCACTCCAACAGTTCGACCAAGTTCGCGCAACTGCAACTGACGCATTTGCTAACTTCGAAAAGAGTGTTGATGCTGCCTTGGCAAATATTCAAGGCCAATATGCTGTTGCTAAGCCAGCTGCTAAAAGTCGTAAAGCTGCTTAATTAACCTCACAGTTAATTTTGCTGTTAAAAAAGCCACCTTCGGGTGGCTTTTGTTTTTCCAGGAATGAGATTGCTTATTCAATCCAAGTAATAAAACTTTCCTTTGGCTTTCTGACCTTTTTTAGGTTCATCAACCAATCCTCATCTGCTTTTCTGTAGCCTAATGGCATCATGACCACACTGCGTAGACCTTTTTCCTTAAGATTAAGGATCTCATCAAGAGCTGCAGCATCAAATCCTTCCATTGGTGTGGAGTCCACCTGTTCGTAGGCTGCGGCAATGAGTGCGGTACCTAATCCAATATAGGCTTGTTTTGCTGCATGAGTGTAATTAGTTTCAGCGTCTCGTGCCGTATAGCCATTGAGTAACTTTTGCCGATAGATGTCACCAGCTTCACTTTTAAAGTTGCGAATCTTTTCGGTCATATCAAATGATTGATTAATGCGATCTGCTGTGTAGGTATCCCATGCGGCAAAAACGAGCAAATGAGAAGAGTCGACAATTTGAGATTGGTCCCAAGCAATCGCTTTGATTTTTTCGCGAATAGCCTTATTGGTAATTACTAGCACTTCATATGGCTGCAATCCGCTGGAGCTCGCGGTTAAGCGAATGGCTTCTAGAATCTGCTCAACCTTCTCCGGGGGTACGGACTTTGTAGGGTCCATTTTTTTAGTTGCGTAACGCCACTGTAATTTATCAATTAAGCTCATTCTGATTCCTCTGGGATGGGTTGATTCGAAAAGATAGAACAGTGTAATTTATATCTTGATAGTCTGAATAGCAGGCTGCTCATTTAAATATGAAAAGGGGTCTTAAGACCCCTTTGTTTTAACTCAGATTATCTCAACCCCTCAAGCAGCTAGCGCCTCTTCTGGCTCAGTCACAGATGAGCGAATCAAGTAATCGAATGCTCCAAGAGAGGCTTTGGCACCTTCGCCCATAGCGATGATGATTTGCTTGTACGGAACTGTCGTGCAGTCGCCCGCTGCAAATACGCCAGGCAAGGAAGTTTCACCTTTTGCATCCACAATAACTTCGCCATGCTTAGATAACTCGATAGTGCCTTTGAGCCAATCGGTGTTTGGCAATAAACCAATTTGCACAAAGATGCCTTCAAGTTCAAGGGTATGCTCAGAATTATTAGTGCGATCTTGGTAGCGCAAGCCATTGACCTTGCCACCTGCACCCAATACTTCTTTGGTAAGGGCGCTCATGATGACGGTTACATTGGGTAGGCTGGCCATTTTCTTCTGAAGCACTGCATCAGCACGTAATTTGCTATCAAACTCAATTAAGGTGACGTGGCTCACAATGCCAGCCAAATCAATTGCAGCTTCAACACCAGAGTTGCCACCACCAATGACAGCAACACGCTTACCTTTGAATAAAGGGCCGTCGCAGTGAGGGCAATACGCCACACCTTTGCCGCGGTACTCTTGTTCGCCGGGAACATTCATTTCTCTCCAGCGGGCACCAGTACTCAAAATCACTGATTTGCTTTTCAGTACTGCGCCGTTAACCAACTCCACTTCAAGACCATTGGCAGTTTTGCGCAATGCATTGGCGCGTTGCAAATTCATAATATCGACTTCATAGCTCTTTACATGTTGCTCAAGCGCTTGAACCAATTTAGGTCCTTCAGTCTCTTTAACGGAGATGAAGTTTTCAATACCCATGGTATCCATGACCTGACCACCAAAGCGCTCTGCCACGATGCCGGTGCGGATGCCTTTGCGGGCTGCATAGATTGCTGCTGCTGAACCAGCAGGTCCACCGCCGATGACTAAAACATCATATGGATCTTTGGCGGAGAGTTTTGCGGCTTCTTCTTTAGGGCTTGCGGTATCGAGCTTAGCCACAATCTCTTCAACACTCATGCGGCCTTGTCCAAACACTTCGCCATTCAAGATCACAGTCGGTACAGCCATGATTTGGAATTGGTCTACCAATTCTTGGTAGAGGGCGCCGTCAACCATTTCATGGGTGACATTTGGGTTCAGGGCTGCCATGAGATTGAGTGCTTGCACAACATCGGGGCAGTTATGGCATGACAAAGAAATAAATGTCTGGAAGTTGAGCGTACTATCAAGCTTGATGATGCGATCAATGATCTCTTGCTCTACTTTTGCTGGATAGCCGCTAGCTTGCAAGATTGCCAAAATGAAAGAAGTCATTTCATGACCCATTGGCAGTCCTGCAAAGGTTATACGTGCCTCTTGATCAAGCTTGCTTACAGTAAAGCTGGGTGTGTGTGCAGCTTTGCCATCTGTTTTAACTGTAATGTTTTCAGACTGCTCAGCCACTTCATTTAAGAGCTCAAGCATTTGCTTCGAGCTGTCGCTGCCATCCAAGCTAGCTACGAGAACGATAGGGTTAACAATCTTTTCAAAATACACCTTTAACTGAGATTTGATATTGGTATCGAGCATGATGATTTCCTTGGGTAATTTTTTAGGTGAGTCTATTGGGCAGGATCTTGTCCTCTCCAATAGACTCTCTTAAAGAGAGTCTATGGATTAGCTATTTAACTTCGCAGCTTAGATCTTGCCTACGAGATCCAAAGAAGGAGTCAATGTTGCTGCGCCTTCTTTCCACTTAGCTGGGCAAACTTCGCCTGGGTGCGCGGCTGTGTACTGTGCAGCTTTTAGCTTGCGCAATGTTTCAGAAACGTCACGTGCGATTTCGTTAGAGTGAATTTCTGCAGTCTTAATCACGCCTTCTGGGTTGATGATGAATGTGCCACGCAATGCCAAGCCAGCTTCAGGAATATGAACGCCAAATGCATTTGTCAATGTGTGTGTTGGGTCGCCAACGAGTGGGAACTTTGCTTTACCAACAGCAGGTGATGTCTCATGCCAAACTTTGTGTGAGAAATGAGTATCTGTTGTAACGATATACACTTCAGCACCCATTTTTTGGAATTCTGGATAGTTCTCTGCCGCATCTTCAATTTCTGTTGGGCAGTTGAATGTAAATGCTGCTGGCATAAAAATCAAAACAGACCAATGACCTTTGAGGCTTTCGTCAGTGATAGTTACAAACTTGCCGTTGTGGAAAGCTTCAGTTTTAAATGGTTGAACTGCGGTATTAATAATGGACATGCTGCGCTCCTTGTTTTGGTTAATCAATCTTTTTAGTAGCTAATGCAACTGAGTGAATTTTGAACCTCAGTTGATTATTTGTCTAATGAATAAATTTGATATTTATTATCTAATTATTAGATAACTAACTATTGAGGGCATATTAGCCGTTTTAGGGCCTTGAAACAGGCTTTTTATAGTCTTGCTTATCTATAATCGTTATCAAAATTAGGCTTTTAGCCCCATCCACCCTATTTCAATAGAGCTTTTATGAAGAAAAAAATTCTGGCGTCAATCTTCGCCGCATCAGCAATCTTGCCTACTGTCAACGTTGCATATGCCGATCAAGGTTTGTCACCACTTCCAAAGATTTCAGATGAATGGCGCTTCGAAGTTACCCCCTATTTGTGGGGTGCCGGAGTGACTTCTACACTCTTTTACAACGATCGTTACCTCAATACCGCCAGCCTTTCTGCAAGTAATGTGCTTGGTGATCTGAAGACGGGTGGCATGATTACTGCAGAGGCGCATTATGGCAGCTGGGGAATCTTTGGCGATCTCGTTTCGGCAACTTTGCAAACGACAGGCAATTCAAACCTTTCTGTGAGGCCGCCTGCATTAGCTGGTGCAGTCGTCCCAGTTAACGTTGCAGACAAAATCACGTTGCAACAAAATATCATTACTGGAGCAGCAACCTACACGGCCCTTAATAATCAAAATATTTATTTAGATGGTTTATTAGGGGCACGCGGCATCATGGCTACCGCTACTGTTTCGGCAGATTTGTCAGCATATGGATTTTCCAAAGGTGTGGTCGACTCAAAATCTGTCTCTACTCTTGATCCTATTGTTGGTTTTAAAGGTCGTTATCGTATTGCTGAGTCCACTTGGTACATCCCTTTCTATGCGGATATCGGTGGCGGCGGCGGCACTACCAACATGACTTGGCAGGGCGTTATTGGCGTGGGTAAAACATATGAAAAATGGCTCGACGTATCACTCGCCTACCGCACTCTGTACTACGATATGAAGGGCGATGGCCTGCTGCAAAAAACAACTTTCAAGGGCCCACAGTTAGCAGCAACATTTAAGTTTTAATGGCGTATAACCGGTTAGCAGGTTTGCGCTACGGCAACGCTAACTTTTCTGAAGTATCAAATCAAAAGCTGGGATAAGAATATGAAATTCGCACCAAAACTACTTGCTATGCTGTTGGTGGCTCAATGCGCAGTCACCTTTGCAAAAGGCAATGCAGATACGATTTTTTATGGCGGTCCCATCGTTACTGTAAATGCTAAGAATGAAGAGGTTCAGGCGCTTGCAGTACAAAATGGCAAGATTGTTGCGGTCGGGACTAAAGATGCAGTTTCTAAAGAGTGGCAGTCTGAATCCACCAAGGTAATCGATCTAAAAGGTCAAACTTTGATGCCAGGTTTTGTGGAGCCCCATGTACATATTTTGATCACTTCAGTGTTTGAAGGATTGGGTTTGAATTTAAGCAACTTTACCTTGCCCTATGACACGAAGGAAACATTGATTCAGAAAATGAAGGCCGCCCTCAAAGATGTGCCTGCTGGTGGATGGCTTTTTGGTTTTGGCGTTGATCCATCACGCACCACGCCTTTTATGGCTGAGCTCACCGCAGATGATTTGGATACGGTTTCAAAAGATATTCCCATCTTTATCGTGAATCAATCTGGTCATATTGGTTATGTAAATCACAAGGCATTGGAGTTGGCCGGCGTTACAGATAAAACACCAAACCCTCCTGGTGGCGGTATTTATGTGAAGGATGCTAAAGGTAAGTTGACAGGCAAGTTAGTAGAGCCACCTTCTTACTTGCCATTTATGGCAAAGATGCCAGCCCCTACTGAGGCTCAATTATTTGGCGCTATTCAAGGCACCATGAAAAAAATTGCCTCAACAGGTGTCACTACTGCGTCTGAAATGAGTGTGGGCGGCAACTTCGGTGTTGATAAAGAGGTGTCGATTTATAAGGCAATTTTTGCTAAAGATGCTGCGTCAATTCGGGTTCGTGGTTACTTGTTTAGTGAGGCCTTGCCTTCAGGAAAAACCTCCGTTAAGCCCAATGAGGGCGATGATAAATTGCGTTTTATTGGTATTAAATATATTGCAGATGGATCTACTCAAGGTTTAACAGCCGCTCTCAATGCGCCTTATTCCTATCCCAAAAACTCCAAATGGAGCGGCGCTCTGAACTATAAGGATGCTGAAATTTATACGTCCATGAAAGCATTCTTTGATCAGGGTTGGCAAATTTCTACTCACTCCAATGGCGATAAGGCGATTGATCAAACCCTCTCTAGCTATTCCAAGCTATTGGCTGGCAATGCTAAACCGCAGGATCGTCGTTTGCGTATTGAGCACTTCACTGTCAATCATGAGCCTCAAGTAAAGCGGGCTGTGAAATTGGGTGTAGTTCCAAGCTTTACCATTGGGCACGTAGATTATTGGGGCGCTGCATTTAATGATCATATTATTGGGCCAGAGCGCGCCAAGCGTATAGATCCGGCGGGTGACTTCAAACGAGCGGGTGGCAAATTTACCTTACATAGCGATTCACCTGTTTCGAATGTCGGCCCCTTAAATTACGTTAGCGAAGAAGTCACGCGCTTATGGCAGTTGCCACCGCAAAAGGTGTTGGGGCCAGATCAGGCGGTATCGGTTGACGACGCAATCCGCGCAATCACAATTGATGCCGCTTATCAAATCTTTGCAGACAATATCGTGGGTAGCTTAGAGGTTGGCAAGCAAGCTGACTTGGTTGTTTTGGAAAAGAATCCTCGTCAAACTGCGCCGGCTGATATTCGCAACATTAAAGTTAAAGGCACATGGATTGATGGCAAGCCAGTTAGCTTGCAATAAATAGCGCTTAATTGTTATCGGTCTTTAATAAAAACACTCGCATCAGCGAGTGTTTTTATTTCCCCACCCCATCATTGGGGAAAACTAAGTCTAAGTAAAAGCCACAACACCTGCAATGAGATTAATCGCCAGTGCAAGCAGGGAGGTGTTAAAAATAAAAGCGGTCATTCCCTGAATCATCACTAGAAAGCGGATTCTAGAGCTAGCAATATTGACGTCAGCTGTCTGGCATGTCATGCCAATCACCATAGAAAAGTAAAGAAAGTCTACATAGGTAGGCCTTTGCTTGCCTGCAAATAGCATGGGAACTTCTTTGGTTTTCTCAAATTCTTGGTAGTAGGCGTGAGCGTAATGCAAGGCAAAAGCCGTATGCACAAATAACCAAGAGATCGTATACGTCCCCAGCACTAAGCAAACGTGACGAATAGCCAAATGAATAGGGAGGGTTTTAATGCCCGAGAGAATAATCACAATAGTGATCAGGCTTGCAGCTGCCGCCAAAATAATGATGAGCAGAATGATTGCAGCGCCATCATCCTCCTTCTTTGAAAGCCATAGGATATTTTCTTGGGTTGAAAAGAACATCATGATGTAGGTAAGGGCAAGGTAAAGGCTTCCTGCCAAGCCCCAAGAAAGGGCTAGGCTAATAGTGGAGGATGAGCCCGAGGAGAGTAGAAAAAATGCACCAATGCCGGCAACTGCAACAATAATTAGTCTTGATGTGGCGCTGATATGGTGCCAGTGTTGTGTCCAGTGTGTTGCTTTCATAGTGGTACTAGTATGCACTTAAAATAAAGCTTGCGATTTGCAGGATCACACTTCAATGTCATTGAAGTGTGATGAAAAACACAAAAAGCTTAATCAAGTAAAGGGATTTAGAGTGCGATCAAATATCAGAAGTTGGAGTTTAGTGGCGGGCGTACTTATTATTTTGGCTGCCTGCATTTTTTCCTATCTGTCAACAAGGCCTGCTGAGGCTGATGTAGCGCATTTAATCAACATGCTTACCCCTGCTGCTCCTTGGGCTGTATAAGGTTTTCCCCGGTCACCCTGAAATGACGTACGAAGGGCTGACGATATTCGGAGCCTATTCTTAAGCGGATACGCTCATCTACTGGTATTTCTCTATAGAAACCCATCCGCAGGAGAGTAGATTGGTAGCTGACATTACCCATCTGAAAGGTTGATATGAGCAAGAAGCCATTTAATATGAATGCGGTTCCGGGGCAACAAAGCGCCGTTGATGCAACCAGGGCTGCTGGACGTGTAGCGATGGAAAGTGCTCAGGCGATTGCACAGATCAATCAACAGGCCACACAAGAGTTAGCAACCATGATTCAGAAGCGGGTGTCTGAGTTAATGAAAACTCAAGATCCTAGATCTGCTTTCGAATATGTTCATGCTGAGGTGTTGCAGGATGCCGCTAAGGAGATTACTCAATATCACAATCGGTTGCTAGGTGTATTAAAGAGCGGTAATCAAGAGCTGGTAGAAATTGCTGAAACGATGATTCAAGACTCTAAAGCAGATCTTATTCACTTTGTAAATGAGGCTACTGATAACGCACCAGTAGGTAGCGAAGCTTACGTATCCGTATTTAAAACCTCTTTTAATAATGCGCTACAGAATTTTGAATTAATTCGTGCTGCCATGGCTGACTCATTCACCAATTTTGAGAAGAGCGTTGAGAATGTCGGCAATCTTGCTAGCCAAAAAGGGTCTTCAAAAAATAAAGGCTAAGTAGTTGAGGTTAAAGATTTAATATTGTTTTTGATATTGCAGGGCGGTTTTGATAGTCTGGAAATGAATATCTATGGTGGATTCAATTTCTTTGCCGTAGCCGCCAGCCATTGAGAATGCAATAGGAAGTTGCCGATCTAGTGCGTACTGAAATACCATTTCATCTCGTAGACGCATCCCATCCTTGCTGATTTCTAATCTTCCAAGCCGATCGCCCTCGTGTGGATCAGCGCCAGCCAGGAAAATGAGACAGTCCGCCTTAAAACGTGAATCTAATTGATCAAGAGCTGTGCTTAGCGAGTGCAAATAGACTTCATCATTGCAGCCATCAGCTAGACCTATATCGAGATCACTTTGCTCTTTCTTGAATGGGAAATTGTTTTCACCATGAATGGATAGGGTAAAAATAGAGGCGTCATTTTGCAGAATGGCTGCAGTGCCATTTCCTTGGTGAACATCTAAATCAATTACGGCAACTTTTAATGATGGGCTTACTTCTTTTTGCAGGGCGCGTGCTGCGATAGCAGAATCATTGAATACACAAAACCCACTCCCGGTATCGCGATAGGCGTGATGAGTTCCTCCAGCTAGATTGGCAGCAATGCCTTCATGCAGAGCAGTTTTCGCTGCAGCTACAGTGGCGCCTGCTGAACGTCGTGAGCGTTCCACCATTTTGGAGCTCCAGGGAAAACCAATTTCTTTTTGCTCTTGCGCTGAAAGCGTTCCTGCAATGACTTTAATAAGGTAGCTTGGATCATGGGCATACAGAATTTGTGTGTCTGTTGCTGATGGTGCTTCAACCAGCTCAATGTCTGCTTGCGCACTGGCTAAATCTCGCAAGCGGGAGTACTTCTCCATCGGGAAGCGATGCCCCGCCGGTAGCGGTAATACAAAGTGGTCAGCGTAAAAAGCTTTCAAACCTCTCTCGCATATTCCTTGAGGATATTTAATGGCACCGTTTCCAGCGCCTTAATGTGTGTACTTTCTAGTTTGATATATGGAGCACAACGAGCGTTTAGGGCCTCAACCCAGCGATTGATGCATAGGCACCATTGGTCGCCTGCAAGCAAGCCTGGAAATTGATACTCTGGTCTGGGGGTAATGAGATCGTTTCCCTTTTGAAGGCTAAATTGCAAAAAAGCATCTGTCACGACGGCGCACACCAAATGGCTGCCCACATCCTCTTCATTCGTTTTGCAGCAGCCATCTCTAAAAAACCCTGTTAAAGGGTCAAAAGAGCAGGGAATTAACGGCTCCCCAAATACATTCAGCGCAATCTCATTTTGCATAACAACCTTAAGAGTATTAGTGCCAACCAGTTTATTGAATAAGCCGTAAACTTGCTGAAGCATGACTCGACTAGAGAAACTCACCTTGTTTTATGATGGCGCTTGCCCACTATGTCAGGCGGAGATTCTTTTTCTATCTGGACGAAATCAAGCTAATTTATTGGATTTTGTCGACATAAATTCTGAGATGTTTGACCCCCAAAAAGTAGGCGTTTCATGTGAGGCCGCGCTAGCTGCTATGTACGGTCAATTTGCTAGTGGCGAATTAATTCAAGGTGTTGCTGTATTTCCTGAGGCCTATCGACGAGCGGATTTACCGCGTCTTGCCTGGCTCTTTTCAATAAAGTCCTTACAGCCATTCTTCAAATTGGGGTATCTATTTTTTGCTAAGAATAGACATGCAATCTCCAGCCTTTTTGGGCCGGCTGCACTTCGTTTGGTGAAGTCCAAATCAGGAGCCGTCTAATTATGAAGAAGATGCAATTATTTCTAGTGCTGACTTTGTTGACCGTGTTCTTATCGAATGGATTTGCTCGTGATCCAATTGAATTACCTCCAAATATCGGTTCTGCAAAATTGCAGGGTAGTGGTCGACTAACTTGGTTTGGTCTCCATGTGTATGATGCTGCGTTTTATCGGGTTGGCTCACTTTCTTCTCCTGATTTCGCATTGAATTTACGCTACCAAAAATCTTTTTCAGGAGCATCTATTGCTAATCGCAGCGCTGAAGAGATGAAGCGCATTGGGGTGCCGGAGGCTCAGGCAGTGCTTTGGGGGAAAGAGTTAACTACTTTCTTGCCGAATGTAGAATCTGGACAAACCTTGACAGCAATGTATTCCCCCAAGCAAGGGACTACTTTTTATCACGACGGCAAGCAGATCGCTCAAGTGCCGGGTGCCGAATTTTCAAAAGCTTTTTTTGGAATTTGGCTTGACCCAAAAACAAGTGCTCCTAAGTTGCGTACTGAGTTACTTGGACAATCCTGTCCCCCACCCATTTTTAGTGAGGCTTGTTAATTCATGAAAAAGCTTTTTTCCCGAATCTTCACATTAGCATTCTTTGGCTTATGTTTAGTGTCATGCTCAACGCCACAAGTTTCTCAATACGCCAATGAAAAACCTGTCCTCGATTTGAGTGAATATTTTTCCGGAACGATAGATGCCTATGGCATCTTTACTGACCGCAGTGGTGAAGTAAAGAAACGTTTTACGGTATTAATCAAAGCAAACTGGACCATGGTTGATGGAAAAAAAGTAGGCACTCTGGACGAAAGCTTTGAATATTCTGATGGCACCAAGCAAAAGCGTATTTGGACCCTTGCAGAGCAGTCCCCGGGAAATTACATTGGTAGAGCGGATGACGTGGTTGGGGATGCGCAGGGTCAATTGGCCGGCAATGCCCTAAATTGGACCTACACCCTTGCCTTGCCCGTCGACGGCACTATTTACAACGTTCAATTTAATGATTGGATGTATCTAGTTACACCTAAAGTAATGCTCAATAAGGCCAAAATGAGTAAGTTTGGCATTGAGCTCGGCGAAGTAACCTTGAGCTTCTACAAGCGCTAAGCAAAAGCACGGGATTTGTGTCACACTTTCTTCAAGGGCTCCTGTGAGAGCTCCAATAAAGGAGATCCAGATGAGAACTACATTAAAGCAAGTTTCGATTATTCTTTCTGCTGCAGGAATTTTTTCTTTGGCGGCCTGCCAATCGATGGAGCAAGGTACCGGTCAAAAAGCAAGTTCTAGTTTAGATTCAAGATCGGGGTCTCAAGCCAAAGGTGAAGTTACATTTGTTTGGCAAGGCAATGATGTTCTCATTAATGGTAAGTTTTCTGGATTGAAGCCTAACGCAGAGCAGGGATTTCATGTTCATGAAAAAGGAGATTGTTCCGCTCCTGATGCAACTAGCGCAGGCGGCCACTTTAATCCTGAAGCAAAATCCCACGGCATGCCAAATAGCGGCATGAATCATGCGGGAGATATGCCCAACATCAAATCCGATGCAAACGGTAATGCAACGTATAGCGCCAAGTTACATGGCTTTGCTGTAAACACAGGCCCAACTGGAATTGTGGGTCGTTCAGTAGTTGTTCACAGAGATCCGGATGATTACAAGTCCCAGCCTGCTGGCAATTCTGGTCCACGTATTGCTTGTGGCTTGATTAAGTAACGCATAGTTTTTATTTATTTAGTAGATACAGGGCATTTCATGAGAATCGAAGATACCGACCCAGCGCGTCATGCAGGGATTGAATATCCAATGGAAGTGGGTGCCCCTGTATTTGCGCCTATCAAGGTCACTGAAGAAAAAGACAAGGCTGTTAACGTAGCGCGCCAGAATGCCAAGTTGGAATACGACCGCATCATGGAGCAAGCTGAAGTCTTAATGAAGCAAGCTAAAGCCTTACAAGCAAGGCTTGATGCAACTGAGATGGTGCACGGCGCCAAATTTAGCTTTAATCCAATCCACGGAAAAATTTACCACCTCTATTACGACAGCAGAAATAGCGTCAATGTCTTAATTCAGAACGGTCCAAGAGAATGGAGTTGCGGCATTCCAGACGGCTGGAACTATTCGATGGCGGTGAAGAAGTTGGGTGACAGTACCTGGGCGGTAATTGAAGAAGATGCCCTTACTGTATGATTATTTTCTCTCTATAAAAACAATAAGGTGACACGTGACAAAAGCTCGAGTTGTTAGTCTGGCTGAATTAGGTAGCGTAGACGTAATCAAAGTAATAGACAAAGAACTGCCACCACCAGCAAAGGGTGAAGTGCAAATACGTCAAACCGCGATTGGTTTTAATTTCATTGACGTTTATCAGCGCTCTGGCGTTTACCCCCTAGAGATGCCGACTGGTCTGGGTCATGAAGCTGCGGGCGTTGTTGAGGCTTTGGGCGATGGTGTCACTGACTTTAAGGTTGGTGATCACGTGGTTTATATGAATGCTGGTATCGGTGCATACGCAAGTGCACGTAATGTTGCGGCTGATAAGTTAGTGTCAATACCAAATG
This sequence comes from Polynucleobacter sp. MWH-Aus1W21, assembly GCF_018687275.1. Lineage (NCBI taxonomy): Bacteria > Pseudomonadati > Pseudomonadota > Betaproteobacteria > Burkholderiales > Burkholderiaceae > Polynucleobacter > Polynucleobacter sp. MWH-Aus1W21. Next base: position 1,627,517 of record NZ_CP061287.1, on the reverse strand, counting down.
GTATTTCTGATGAAGTAGCTGCAGCCGTTTTCTTCAAGGCGATGACTGCGCAATACCTTGTCCAGAAAACATATAAAGTAAAAGCTGGCGATGTCGTGCTTGTGCACGCAGCTGCAGGTGGTGTTGGTCAGATTTTGGCGGGCTGGGCGAAAGCCTTAGGTGCCTTTGTTGTTGGGACTGTTGGCTCTCCTGCAAAGTTTGCTGCCGCTAAAGAGGCGGGTTGTGATGCTGTTGTTGACTACTCTCAGCCTAATTGGGTTGAGGAAGTCATTAAGGCGACTGGTGGCAAAAAAGCCAATGTGGTTTATGACTCTGTAGCAAAGACTACTTTCTTGGGATCATTGGATTGTGCCGCTCCGTTTGGCACTGTTGCTCTATTTGGCGCTGCATCTGGACCTGCTCCAGAGATTCAGCCAGAAATCTTAAACAAGAAAGGCTGCCTCTTTTTGACCAGACCTTCTGTGTTTCCGCACAACGCAACTGCGGCCTTATTAAAAGAAAATGCTAAGGCAGTATTTGATGCAATTGCTAAAGGGCAGGTCAAAGTACAAATTGGCGCTAAGTTTTCTTTGGAGCAAGCAGCAGATGCGCATCGCACTGCTGAAGGTAGAAAAGTTTCTGGCGCAATTGTGATGACGCCATAGACTTAAGTGCCCTAACGTACAAAAGCCCCGCCTATCGGGGCTTTTTTATGACTCAATCAGGCGTAGGATAGAAGTATGAAAACACTTTTAAAAATAATCCTATCCGCCCATTTGGTTTTAATGAGCTCCTTATCTCTGGCGCAAATTCCTGAGACGCAGTATTCACAAGGAGTCTCATATATCACCGGTGGTGTGGGCGAGGGTGAGGCAGTAGCCATTCTTGCCGAGGCTAAGCAGTGGCCTGTATTACTGGAAATGTCCCAGCTTGAGAAGGGCAGGGGCGTCTGGATATTTGGTGCCGCTATCAAAATCTTGAATTCATCAAAGCAGACGATTTTTAATGCCCAAGCAGATGGGCCTTACATGCTAGTCAACCTTGCTCCTGGGGGCTATTTGATTGAGGCAATGTATGAAGGCGTGATGCAAAAGAGATCGATATCTATCAAAGCTGAATCATCGCAAAAAATTACTCTTTTCTGGAAATAAAAATATAATTGAGTGATAAAGCTGATTAACAAAAAATTAAATTATTAAAAGGATATTGATATGACAAAAATTGCAGTGGTATTTCATAGTGGTTATGGGCATACGGTAAAGCAGGCGGAGGCAGTTGCAAAAGGCGCAAATGCTACGTTGGTAGCAATCGACGCTGAAGGTAACTTGACGGATGCGCAGTGGGCAACGTTGAATGAGGCTGAGGCAATTGTTTTTGGTTCACCAACCTATATGGGAACGGTAAGCTGGCAATTTAAAAAGTTTGCTGATGCGAGCTCTAAACAATGGTTTTCACAGCAATGGAAAGATAAAGTATTTGGTGGCTTTACTAATTCGGCTACGATGAATGGCGACAAGCATTCCACTTTGCATTATTTCTTTACTTTGGCCATGCAACACTCAGGTTTGTGGGTAGGGACTGGGTTAATGCCCTCCAACTCTAAAGCTGCTAAACGCGATGACATTAACTATGTAGGTTCATCAGCGGGAGCTATGATGCAGACCCCGTCAGACGCAAGTGCAGATGAGGTAAATGCGGGTGACTTGGAGACTGCAAGACTCTATGGGCAGCGTATTGCAGAAATTACTAAGCGTCTGAAGTGATTGAAGTTAGAGCTAAGTAATTGATTTAATAGGAAAAACCACCTTCGGGTGGTTTTTTTATTCTCCCGAGACTCAGTTTATAATTTCATAAGTAATTGAATTGAAAGGGATTATTCCCTTAATTCCACTTTTTCTGGTTTGTCAGAGCTAATAGGTTCTCAGACAATACTTGGGGTGGTTTGAATCAAGCCATTGCCCTACATGACAGTCAATATATCTTCCACCTCCAGCAACTCTACGTTGACGCTTGAAGCGCGAGCTCTTGCTTGTGTGCGTGGTGAAAGAAAATTATTTGAAGGCCTCAATTTAAAAGTCTCTAGCGGAGAGTGTCTGCACGTTCGTGGTGAGAATGGCGTTGGAAAAACCAGCTTGCTAAGACTGCTGACGGGTTTATCTAAGCCAGAGGCTGGCGAGATTTTATGGGGTGGCCTGTCAATTAACAAAGATGCTATCGACTATCATCGTGAGCTTTTATTTCTAGGGCATCGTGATGCTTTAAAGGAGGATCTCACTGCGCTAGAAAATCTACAGCTCTATGCTGCTCTAGATGATATTCATTTGCCGGATGAGAAAGTTTTGTCTGCTCTCTGGCGTTTTGGTTTGCGCGGGCGCGAACATTTGCCAGTTAGTTGCTTGTCGGCTGGTCAAAAGCGACGCGTCTTGATGGCTCGTATGTTAACGCGTCAAGCAAAGCTGTGGATTTTGGATGAACCATTCAATGCTTTAGATATACATGCGGTGCAAGCTTTGCAAGGCCTTATTGCTGAGCATGTGAAATTTGGCGGCTTGGTGGTATTGACTAGTCATCAAGAGGTAACGCTTCCTCATGTCAGGGCGCTGGATCTATGAAGGCTTTACTGGCAATCATTCACCGCGATTTGTTGTTGGTTATGCGCCGCAAGAGTGAGGTGCTGACAGCCCTATTCTTTTTTGTCGTTGTGACTAGCTTATTTCCTTTGGGGATAGGTGCTGATGCTGCCTTGTTGCGCAAAATTGCGCCGGGTGTTCTATGGGTAGCAGCCTTGTTGTCTACCTTGCTGGGCTTGCATCGAATGTTTGCAGCCGATTATCAAGACGGTTCGCTGGAGCAGCTAGTTTTGTCGCCTCAACCCTTGGCGTTGCTCGTGACTGGAAAAATTATTGCCCACTGGATTGTTTGTGGTCTACCGCTAGTAATATTGGCCCCGATCATTGGCATTCAGTTTGACTTGGATGCTAGCTCTTTATATGTTCTGATGGGCACTCTGTTATTGGGCACTCCAGTGCTATCCTTGCTAGGCTCAATAGGTGCTGCATTAACCTTGGGCGTGAGGGGTGGCAGTGTGTTATTAAGTTTGTTGATTTTGCCTTTATTTATTCCGGTGCTTATTTTTGGCGCTGGTGCTGTATATGCCCATAGCGTTGGCTTAGATACATCAGGCCATTTTTCATTGCTGGGCGCATTATTAATTTTGGCATTAGCATTTGTCCCTTGGGTAAGCACTGCTGCTGTAAAGATTGCAATCGAATGAGTCAGATAAATCATTTTTCTAGCCACCGCTTAATTAACTGGTTTAAGTTATCAAGCCCCAGCACCTTTTATCCGGTGGCGGGAAAGCTCATACCATTTTTCTGGGTTTTAACATTCCTGTTTGGTGCTGTGGGTTTGTGGGTGAGTTTTTTTGTTGCTCCTGTCGATGCAGTTCAGGGGCAAGGATATCGAATTATCTTTATCCATGTGCCAGCCTCATGGATGTCGATGTTTATCTATTTAGTGATGGCTGCCTGGGCTGGGATTGGGCTGGTTTTTAACACTCGCCTGTCTGCCATGATGGCGCAGGCGCTTGCACCAATAGGTGCCTGGATGGCATTCCTGTCTTTATGGACTGGCGCGTTTTGGGGCAAGCCAATGTGGGGTACATGGTGGGTATGGGATGCACGTCTCACATCAGAACTGATTCTACTGTTCCTCTATTTAGGTTTTATTGCTCTGCGAGCCTCCATTGATGATCCGCGTCGCGCTGATAAAGCCAGTGCTATCTTGGCTTTGGTGGGCGTAGTAAACGTGCCGATTATTTATTTTTCAGTGAAATGGTGGAATACCTTACATCAAGGTGCATCCGTTTCATTGACCAAATCGCCAGCTATGGCCCAAACCATGCTCTGGGGAATGCTGTTGATGGCTTTTTGCTTCTGGATGTACACCATTGCAGTTACCTTAATGCGAGTGAGGGCAATCATTTTGGAGCGTGAAGCCCATGCGGATTGGGTGAGACAATCAATTGAGGTGAAAAGCTGATGTGGAATAGTCCTTCCGAGTTTTTTGCTATGGGCGGTTACGCACTCTACGTGTGGAGCAGTTTTGGTATTTGTGCCCTGGTTTTGATATTGGAGCCTCTATTTGTGCGCGCTCGCTTCAGGGCGGCGATGCGTAGGTTGAAGCAACAACAATTAGCAGAGCAGTTTGATAAAGAGATTGGTAAGTGAAGCCTAGATATAAACGCGCATTGATTATTGTTGCTGCACTCCTGGCGATTGGAGTGGCTGCAATGTTGATCTTGAATGCACTCAATAGCAATATAGCTTTGTATGTCACGCCAAGCGAAGTTGCAGCTGGTAAAGCACCTCAGGGTCAAGCCTTTAGGATTGGCGGCATGGTCAAGGATGGCTCCTTAAAGCGCGATGGCCTCACAGTTCACTTTGAGATCACCGATCTTGTTAAAGATATCCCAGTTGCTTACACCGGTATTCTTCCTGATTTATTTAAAGAGGGTAAAGGCGCAGTAATTCAAGGTCGCATGAATGCGAACGGTGAATTTATTGCTAGCGAGGTGCTCGCGAAGCATGACGAGAATTACATGCCTCCTGAAGCTAAACATGCTTTAGATCAGGCGCAAAAAAACGGAAGCGCTAAATGATTCCAGAGTTTGGGCATTACGCATTAGTTCTTGCGCTGTGCATTTCTCTCGTTCAAGGAGTGTTACCTTTGGTGGGTGCACACTTTGGTCGCCGAGACTGGCTGGTTCTGGCAAGACCTACTGCCCAAACCGTTTTCTTATTACTCGCGATCGCCTTCGGAATACTGGCTTGGAGTTTTTACAGCAATGATTTTTCTGTGCTCTATGTTGCTGAGCACTCCAATTCGCAAATGCCGGTGATCTATAGATTGGGCGCGGTATGGGGTGGTCATGAAGGATCGCTGCTCTTGTGGATTTTCTTGCTAGCTACATGGACTATCTTGGTAGCACAGCTCTCAAAAGCTTTAGATGATTTCATGGTGGCTAGGGTGATTGGTGTTTTAGGATTGGTCACTAGTGGCTTGCTGTTATTTGTATTAACAACCTCAAATCCTTTTGAGCGTTTATTGCCGGCAGCTCAAGATGGTCGATCTTTAAATCCATTATTGCAAGATCCTGGCTTGGTATTTCATCCGCCAATGTTGTATATGGGCTATGTTGGATTTTCAGTAGCTTTTGCTTTTGCAATTGCTTCTTTGTTATCGGGTAGGTTAGATGCAGCATGGGCGCGTTGGTCGCGTCCATGGACCACGGCTGCTTGGGTTTTCTTGACTCTTGGCATTGCGCTGGGCTCTTGGTGGGCTTATTACGAGTTAGGTTGGGGTGGCTGGTGGTTCTGGGATCCCGTTGAGAATGCTTCATTTATTCCTTGGCTTGTCGGTACCGCCTTATTGCATTCATTAGCCGTTACTGAAAAGCGTGGTGGATTCAAGAGTTGGACTGTGCTTTTGGCAATCACTGCTTTTTCCTTATCGTTGCTGGGCACCTTCTTGGTTCGATCTGGCGTTCTGACCTCAGTGCACGCATTTGCAACTGATCCAAGACGCGGTATTTTCATTCTGATTTTTTTATCGTTAGTAGTTGGATCATCTTTAGCGCTGTATGCTTGGCGAGCACCGAAGAGTTCGATGGGCGGCAAATTTAATTTGAGCTCTAGAGAAACATTCATCTTGCTTGGAAATGTGTTTTTAGTTGTCTCTGCTGGATCTGTTTTGTTAGGCACGCTCTATCCCTTATTGATAGATGCTTTACATCTCGGCAAGATTTCTGTAGGCCCTCCTTATTTCAATAGCGTCTTTGTTCCTATCATGGTTCCTTTATTGGTCTTGATGGGTATAGGCCCTTGGGCAAGCTGGAAGCAAAGTAACTTACTCAGCATTATTAAGCGCTTATGGCTTGCGGGCGCGGTTGCTTTGGTTGCGGGGGTTGCAATACCGTTAATCATGGGGCAATTTACTTGGCTTGCTGGCATGGGCTTCATGTTGGCTTTTTGGGTGATTGCATCAGGCTGTATGCAAATTGTTCGCCAAGCAAAGGCAGGTAAACCAACCCGCTCCTTTATTGGTATGCAGGTAGCACATCTTGGTATCGCGGTGTTTGTCATTGGTGTCACGATGGTGGGTGCCTACCAAGAAGAAAAAGATGTGCGCATGTCAGCTGGCGATGTGGTGACGGTTGGTGGTTATCAAATTCAATTGCAGGGTGTTAACGCTGCTCGCGGTCCAAATTACCAGGCAATGCGCGGTACATTCTTATTATCAAAAGATGGTGGCTCTCAGACTAGTCTTTATCCTGAAAAGAGAAGCTATTTCTCATCCACGATGCCAATGACTGAAGCAGCTATTGATGCTGGGCTTACCCGCGATATTTATGTATCTCTAGGCGAGGAGTTGGGCGACAAGTCATGGGCTGTGCGTGTTTACTACAAACCTTTTGTCGATTGGATCTGGGGCGGATGCTTGCTGATGGCTTTGGGCGGAGTATTGGCAATGTCGGATAAGCGTTATCGAATGAAGTTAAAGAGTAAGCTTTCATGAAGGCAAAATTTTTAATTCCACTCGTTTTATTTGTAGGTCTAGTAGTTTTTTTGGCTATTGGCCTCAATCGCGATCCCCATGAAGTGCCATCGCCATTAATCAATAAGGCTGCCCCAGCATTTGAGGTTTCTCAGTTGGCTGAGCCTAATAAAACATTTTCACCAGAAAGCATGAAAGGCCAAGTCTGGGTCCTCAACGTTTGGGCATCGTGGTGTGTAGCTTGTCGTGAAGAGCATCCAGTATTAGTGGAGCTGGCCAAATCTCAAATGGCCCCAGTGATTGGTTTGGACTACAAAGACAAGCGTGAAGATGCGTTAGCAATGTTGGCAAAGCAAGGCAATCCCTATGTACTTTCTGCTTTTGATGGCAATGGCCGGGTTGGGATTGATTACGGAGTCTATGGGGTTCCCGAGACCTACATTATTGATAAAGCGGGCGTAATTCGCTTTAAGCATATCGGTCCATTGACTATGAATTTATTGAATCAAAAAATATACCCTAAGCTGAGCGAACTTAAAAAATGATGAAGCAGATTTTTCTAGCTACATTGATTGCATTAAGCCTTAATGGCGTATTTGCCAAGGATGCTGTGCCTCTTGCAGATGATCCCGTAACAGAGCAGCGCTTGATTAGTATTTCAGAAGAAATGCGCTGCTTGGTATGTCAGAACGAATCTTTAGCGGGTTCGCGCTCAGATTTAGCAAATGATTTGCGCCGTGAAATTCGCATTTTGATTAGTGAAGGTAAATCGGACGATCAAATTCGCTCATTCATGGTTGAGCGTTACGGCGATTTCGTGCTCTATCGTCCGCCAGTTAAACCGGTGACCTGGTTGCTTTGGATTGGCCCATTCGTTATCCTGGGTATTGGTATTGCGGGTCTCTTAATGTATTTACGTCGTCGCAACAGCAGTGTTCCGAATGTTGTCCTGACTGATGCAGACAATCAAAAAATTGATGCATTGCTCAATGCGGCCGATAAGAAAGAAGGATGAATTTAGTGACTAGCTTTTTGATTCCCGCCTTTCTACTCTTGGTTCTTGTATTGGTGCTGGTGCTACGACCTTTTATATTTCCCGCAAAGAGCGCGGCTACATCACGTCGCCAGATGAATGCTGCCATTTATCGAGAAGAACTTGATAAATTGGAAGCGGAGCATCAGGCCGGCACAATCAATTCTGCCGATTATGAAATTGCCCATGCTGAAATGCGGCAACGCCTTTTTCAAGATACGATCGTAGAGGATGATCTTGAGGTTGCAGGTTCTGCGAAAAAAACCGCTATTGGCCTATGTATTTTTATTGTTGTACTTTCATCGGGACTCTATTTCTCATTGGGTGATGTAGTTCGAATAGCGCAAAAAAATTCTGAGACGCCAGTTACGCAAGAAGGCGTTGAAAAAATGGTGGCTGAATTTGCCATCAAGATGGAAAAAGATCCTAGCAACTTGAAGGGTTGGGCGATGTTGGCGCGTTCTTATCGCATCTTAGGGCGCAATGAGGATGCCGCTAAGGCATATGCACGTGCTGGCGACTTTATTAATTCCGATCCTCAATTATTGGCTGACTATGCTGATGTATTGGCTACCAATGCTGATGGCAACTTTGCTGGTAAGCCTTTGCAGTTAATTAATCAGGCTTTAAAGCTTGATCCTGATAATTTGATGGCGCTATGGCTTTCGGGCACTGCTGCATATAGCTCGGGCAATTACAGAGCTGCTGTGCAGACTTGGGAGAAACTGGCAAAACAGATACCACCAGATACTGATGAAGCGCGCGCTATACAGGGATCGATTGCCGAGGCTCGTTCTAAGGGTGGCCTTTCTTCGCAAGCTCCTGCCTCGGTGGCGAGTAAAGCGATTAGTGGCAAGATTGAACTGTCATCTGATTTGAAGCCCAAGGTAAAGCTGGGTGACATTGTGATGGTGATTGCTCGCAAGCCTGGTGAGCGTATGCCAGTAGCTGTATTGAAAGTGCCTGCTAGCGATTTCCCAATGAACTTCAATTTAAATGATGCCTTGGCTATGAATCCAAGCGCGCCGCTCTCTCAATTATCTGAGGCGAGTATCGAAGTGCGGATCTCCAAAACTGGAATGGCTAAACCAGAGGTGGGAGATTTAATCTCATCAGCCCAGACGGTTAAAGTAGGTGCCAGTAACGTTCGCCTGCTAATCGATCAAGTCCGCCAATAGTTCAAGAGTAGATTTAGCCTCTACCAACAAATGGCATGTTGGTTGCCATGATGGTCATCGATAGAATATTGCTCTCTAGCGGGAGTTGAGCCATGTGCAGCACAGCTTCTCCGACGTGATCAACATCCATCCGGGGCTCTACTTTGATGGATAGGTCAGCCTGCAGAATTCCAGCGGCCATACGTTCAGTCATTTCAGTCGCAGCATTGCCAATGTCGATTTGACCGCAAGCAATATTAAATGGGCGTCCGTCCAATGCAATCGTTTTGGTTAAACCGCTGATAGCATGTTTTGTTGCGGTGTATGGTGCTGACATTGGTCGTGGGGTATGCGCTGAGATGGAACCATTATTAATAATTCTGCCGCCTTGAGGGGATTGCGCCTTCATCATGCGTATTGCTTCCTGCGAGCATAGGAATGCACCACAAAGATTGGCATTCACCACATTCATCCATTGTTCGTAGCTAAGATCCTCCATTGGTATGGCTGGGGCACCCATACCGGCGTTATTGAATAAAACATCTATACGCCCAAATCGATTACTTAGTGCGGTAAATAACTCTTTGACCTCATCAGGTTTGCCAACATCGCAAGATACGGCAAGACAGTTACTTTCATCACCGCCAATGTCGGTGATGGCCTTTTCTAGTTTGTCTAGACTGCGCCCCGTTAACACCACTTGGTAGCCACCCTTAAGAAGCGCCTTGGCAGCCGCCTTGCCAATCCCGGTGCCTGCGCCGGTTACCAGGGCTACCTTAGTTTTTGCTGAATTCATAATAGTCTTTGGGGCGTCTAAAAAGCCTCATCTTATCGTGATTTGGACGATCGGTTTTGAAACCTTTTCCTAATGCCATGCTCGGGGCATAATGCAAAAAACATGTAGAGGCTTTAATGAATTTCTTTAGAAAACAAATTTACAACCCCCTAGCTCTTGCAGCATCCTTTTTTGTGCTGCTAATCATTCTCTTTGGGGTGTTATGGGTGCTAGTTCCACCACCACCAAAGTCAATTGAATTGGTTACTGGATTTCCTACGGGGCTTTACTACCAATTCGGGGAGCGCCTAAAGTCCGAGCTATCTAAGGATGGTGTGAATCTGAACGTGCGTTCTACCGGCGGAACCATTGATAACTTAGCCCTCTTAAATGATCCAAAATCTGGAGTAGATTTTGCGATGTTGCAAGGTGGTGTTGCGAACGTCAGTGAATATCCTAATTTGGTTTCGATAGCAGGCATGTTCTATGAGCCTATTTGGGTTTGGTATCGCGAAGGCGCTTTTAAAAGTGATGGAGGTCAGCTCAAGATACTGAGCCAGTTAAAAGGGAAAAATGTTTCTATCGGGAATGAAGGTAGCGGTACTCTAGCCCTCACCAAGGACTTATTGCAGATCGCCGGCATCACCGATAAAGAAATTGGCGCGCAGAGATTAAAACCAGATGATGCCATTGCTAAATTAAGTAGCGGTGAATTAGATGCGGTATTTATTGTGGCTGCAGCAGAGGCACCAATTTTGAGAAAGTTTTACTCGATGCCAGGCATTCGTTTAATGAACTTTGATCAGGCTGACGCTTACACTCGCAATCTTCCATATTTATCCAAGGTTGCAGTACCAAGGGGTTTGTTGAGTATTCAGTACGATCAACCTCGTCAGGATATACAGGTGATGGCAGCTACCGCAACACTTGTTGCACATGACAATGTAAGTCCGGCATTGGTCTCACTTTTACTTGGAGCGTCATACGATATCTTGAAATCGTATTCTCGTTTGCAAAAATCAGGGGAGTTCCCTTCAAGTACGGGATTAGATTTTCCTTTGCATGTGGATGCGGAGATCTATCTAAAAGATGGACCTTCATTCTTGCATCGGCACTTGCCTTTCTGGACTGCAGTTTGGGCGGGGCGTTTTGTCAAGATTGTGATCCCATTGCTAGTAATTTTGATCCCATTGTTCACTTACATTCCAACAACTAAAAATTTCTTGTTGCGTTTAAAGTTGGCCCAGGTCTACGAAGAGCTCAAGGTAATTGAGAGAAACGCGCAAAATCCAGTTCTGAAAGAAAAGAACTTTAGGGATCTTGAGGCCATTGAAAAGCGTGTAGGCAATATCAAGGTATCGATGTTAGATGCGAAAGAGCTATATGACCTTAAAGGTCATGTGGGTGAAGTGCGTGTTCGCTTAAATCTAGTTCATTAAGTCGAAATGGCATCAAAAAAGAAAGCCCATCTCAGCTTACTGTCCTAAAATAAACTCATGACAATTGCTGGCCTTGCGCCTCCACTAACCCCCCTAAAGCAGATTGACCAAGCTTTGCGTGATGATGGTTTCGCGGTTGTGTCTGCCGAGACCGTTGCTCAATTTAGCCATGTTGATTTGACCAAACTTCAAAGCCTCACAAAGTTCTGGGAGGGTTTGCCCCGGGACCCTTATTTAAAGGATGGCGGTCGTTATCGTTTCCGTCGTCATGCTAGTTATGAAATTAAGGGCAATGACCTGACCTTGGTTCCCCATCGAGCGCACTGGCAATCACTTGATTACAACGCACTTCATGGCGGCATTGAGCGTTGGTTTGAGCCGGTTCAGAATGAATTGTTGAGTAATTCTGCTTGGCAATCGGTATTGCTCGGACTCGCGCATATTTTGAACGGCCTAAAACAAGTCAACACCTGGTTTGTTGAGGCACATCAGTTTCGAATTGATACTACGGATGGTATTGGGCGCCCAACACCCGAAGGTGCTCATCGTGATGGTGTAGATTTTGTAGCAGTTTTCTTGTTAGATCGCTCAGGTATAAAAGGTGGTGAGACGAGAATATTTGATACCTCCGGTTCTGCGGGTCTACGCTTTACCCTCACTCAGCCTTGGTCTTTGCTATTAATGAATGATCAACGCATGATCCATGAATCAACGCCTATTCAGCCATTGGCGGACTACGGATACCGAGATACCTTAGTTCTAACTTATCGCTCTAATGGCTTTCAGGATTCCCCTAATCGCGGTCAGCAATAAGCTTCGTTTAACGTGACCGACATCTATCGTATCGCTTGTGCCGCCGGATTTTCTGGCGATCGAACAGACGTTGCTAAGCCCTTAGTTGATGAGCTTTTAAAGCACAGTGGATCAAAATGTCTAATTTTTGAAAGCCTAGCCGAAAGAACATTAGCACTTGCACAATTGGAAAGGCGCCAGAATTCGGAGTTAGGTTATGAACCTTTACTCTTAGAAATGCTCGAACCAGTTTTGGTCGATTGCATAAATGGCGGTATCCCGATCATTGGTAATTTTGGCGCTGCTAATCCAGAAAGCGCTGCAAGACTCATCACTTCAATTGCAAAACAAAAAGGCTTGCCTGATATTCGAATTGCAATTGTTCGAGGTGATGATATTTCGGCATTAGAGTTACGCAAAAATATTGAAAATGTATTAAATCCCCAGGATCAAAAAACATTTTCACAAAGCGAGTTAATTAGTGCAAATGCATATATCGGGGCAAAAGAGATCGCTGATGCCCTGCTTGCTGGAGCTCAAGTGGTGGTGACGGGTCGAGTATCCGACCCATCCCTTGCGGTTGGTCCTCTCATGGCTCACTTTAAAAAAGACTGGAATGATTGGAACTTCTTGGGGGCAGCCACCATGGCTGGCCACCTTTTAGAGTGCGGTGCTCAGGTGACGGGTGGGTATTTTGCAGATCCTGGAATAAAAGATGTGCCTGGTTTAGCTGTAATTGGTTTTCCAATAGTGGAATTTGATGTCCAAGGCAATATTGCCGTGACGAAACCGCCTGGCACGGGCGGCTTAGTGAGTCGCATGACTGTAACAGAGCAGCTTTTGTATGAGTTGCATGATCCGGCTCAGTATTTAACGCCTGATGTAGTGGCTGATATTAGCCAAGCAAAGATTGATGACTTGGGTGGCGATCGTGTGATGGTTACTGGCGTCAAAGGACATCCAAAGCCTTCTACTTTAAAGGCCAATCTATGCATCAATGGCGGCTGGTTGGCTGAGGCTGAAATCTCCTATGCTGGGTTTAATGCTCTTGAGCGCGCTCAATTGGCAGCTCAGATTATGAAAGAGCGCCTATCCGATTTAAATTTACGTGTAGATTTTATTGGTTCATCTAGCGTCTTTAGTGGTGATGCCGGGAATGGGCCTCAATTTAAGTCCACGTTAGGCTTCGAGGATATCCGTCTGCGGATTGCAACCGCTCATCAGGATCGAATTCAGGCGCAGAGAGTGTGTAAAGAGGTAACTGCGCTCTATACCTGTGGGCCAGCGGGTGGCGGCGGTGTTCGAACCAGTCTAAAACCTCGCTTAAATACAATTTCCTGCCTTATCCCACGTGAATTGACGAATACATCTTTTGAGATTTTTGAAAGTTAGAGCAAGGTTATGAATAAAACATTACCACTGTACCGCCTTGCTCACGCCAGAACGGGTGACAAAGGCAATCGATCTAATATCAGCGTGATTGCATATCGCCCTGAAGACTTTTCGCTATTGCAAAAAGAGTTAACCGAAGAAAAAATAAAGAGTCATTTTGGTTTTCGTAACCCAAGTGCAGTAAGGCGCTATGAATTACCTAATTTAATGGCTTTTAATTTTGTGATTGATGATGTGCTTGATGGCGGCGTCAATCTCTCGTTGAATTTAGATTCCCATGGCAAGAGCCTTTCGTACTGGCTCTTGGCAATGGAAATTAATATTGACGCGTAATTTTTATCAAAGAATTATTCTGGTTCCATTCCGGCTTCTTTAATTGCTTTAGCCCATTTAACGGTTTCCATCTTAATTTTCTGACCTAAAGCCTCAGGTGTGCCGGGCTGAGATTCAAATCCCATTGCAGAAAAACGTTCAACCAAATCTTTTGATTTAGCAGCATCATTAATTGCTTTATTAAGTTTGATCACCGCATCTTTTGGCATGCCGGCAGGACCAAAGGCGGCAAAGAAGGCGATCAGCTCATAGCCCTTAATTCCGAGCGCTTCATTAACGGTTGGCAATTCAGGGATGGCTGGGGAGCGCTTTAGCGAAGTGACTGCAAGACCACGAATTTTGCCTGCTTGCACTTGCGGTAAAGTGACTGCAAAGTCAGCGGTAAACATATTTACTTGGCCGCCAATCAAGTCGGTCATTGCATTCGGGCCGCTCTTATATGAGACGCCAGTCATTTTGATGCCTGCAACGCTCGATAGCATTTCTGAGGAAACGCGCTGAGAAGTGCTTGCATAAGCAAAAGTCATCTTTCCGGGATCTGCTTTAGCTAGGGCAACAAAGCCGTTTAAAGATTTTGCTGGCACATCATTATTGATGGCAACAATAAGAGGCACTGATCCAAAATAACCAATCGGTGTGAAAGCAGTATCTTGGTTGTATGGAAGGTTCTTTACTAAGCTCTTAAGAGCTGCATTAGTGCTATTTGTTCCAAAGAGTAAGGTATAGCCATCCGCTGGCGCTTTCGCCACTAAATCTGCACCAATCATTCCATTTGCCCCTGGTCTATTCTCAATGACTACTGGCTGTCCTAGTGATTCAGCCATCTTGGCAGCAAAGGCTCGTCCAATTTGGTCGGTTGCACTTCCTGGGGCAAATGGAACAATTGCCTTAATTGGTTTGGACGGGTAGTTATCGGCCATTGCCAAGGTGCTTATAAGGCCCATAAAAAGGCTAGCGCCAATCGGCAATAGTTTTCTGGAAAATGACTTGTGGTTCATGCTTTCTCCTTGTGTTTTTAGTAGTGTAACGGGTCTATTTTGTTTTGGGCGAGTAGAATGAGTTCACGTTTCTACTGACTATTTATGCGCTTTCGTTCAGCTGGTTATACCCCTCTTATGCTCTTGGCACAAACCTGTGCCTTATTGGGCTTTGCATGCTACGCAGTAGTGCTAACCGCTCTTCAAGAGGAGTGGCGCCTCAGTAATTTGCGATCAGGATTGATTGCCAGCGCTTTTTTCTTTGGTTACATGCTTGCCGTTCCATTGGCTACTGCTTTGACAGATCGGGTAGATGCACGCAAGGTTTACTTGGTGGGCGGTCTGATTGCCACATGTGGACTTCTTGGTATGGGTCTGTTGGCATATAACTTTTGGACAGCACTATTGTTTATGGCATTAAATGGGGCTGGCCTTGCTGGCACCTATATGCCGGGCCTCAAAATTTTGTCCGATCGAATTCAGTCTGGAGAGTTAACCCGACATATTGCTTTTTACACAGCCTTCTTTGGAATTGGTACAGGGTTTTCTTACTTATGTTCCGGTTGGATTTTGAGTGCGTTAGGTTGGCATTATGTATTTAGCCTAATTTCTTTAGGCCCATTGGCTGCATTTTTGATTGTCTTGATTTTGATTCCAGCATTGCAGCATGACAAGTGGAAGGGGCCAATCAATATACGTCTGCACGACATCTTCCCAGTGGGTAAATGGAAACTGGTTTTGCAAGATAAAAATGCCTCTGGATTTATTTTTGGCTATACCGCCCATACATTAGAACTTTTTGCCTCTAGAAGTTGGATTGTTGCCTTCTTCGCTTTTTGTGCGGTGGCATCAGGAGAATCTTTTTTTCTAGCAGCCACGACCTTGGCTGGAGTGATTAATTTCTTTGGTGTACCTGCCTCAATATTAGGTAATGAGATTGCTTTAAGAGTGGGGCGCCAGAAGTGGGTTTGTATTGTGATGCTGACTAGCGCTGTATTGGGTATTGCATTCGCTTGCTCAACAGGGCAATCATGGTGGTTGATTGTTGCTCTTGCTATTGGACATGCTATTTTTATCATGGCCGATTCCTCAACACTTACTGCAGGCTTGGTCATTAGTGCTCAGGAAAATATTAAGGGCGCAGCGATGGGTTTGCACTCGCTAATGGGATTTGGCGGCGGTTTATTGGGCCCCGCAATATTTGGTTTCGTGTTGGATATTTCGGGATCGCGTTCTTCTCAAGTGGCCTGGGTTTGGGCATATGTTGCCGTGGTGATATGGGGCGTGTTGTTCGTAATTTACGAGCGTCGAAGAGGTTGGGGTAGCGCAGCGCGTGCATGAGTAATTGAATGAATAAATCGAATTCTTTAGTTTGCTATCACTGCTCAAGCCAGATCCTTCCAAGCGATTTAATCGAAGCAGAATTAGGCGGTGAGATTAGATCATTTTGCTGTCCAGGTTGCATGGCTATTGCCCAAACTATTCACGGTGAGGGGTTGGAAGTTTTCTATGCCAGGCGCTCGCAGTCTGGCGAAAAGCCAGCAGCTTATCTTGCAAGCAATGAGATTCCAGAAAAACTTAAGCCTTACGACGATCCATCTTTGCGTGGTCGCTTTACTCGACCATCTGGAGATGAGGGTAGTCTAGATACCACTCTACGTTTAGAAAAAATTCGTTGCGCAGCTTGTGTGTGGCTATGTGAACAGCATTTGCGTCGTAACGTGGGTGTTCAGGATGTGCAAATTAATTACGTCACTCAAAAGGTGATGGTGCGATTTTCGCCAGACAAAACAAGCTTAGCCCGATTGCTATTTGAAATTGAGCGCATTGGTTACGAGGCTTGGCCATTCGAGCCATCTCAATCTTTGGATAGAGCTAAAAAAGAGAGGCGTCAGCTTTTATCGCGCCTTGGCGTAGCGATGCTTGGGATGATGCAGGTCATGATGTATGCATGGCCAACTTATGTTGACGCTGATATTACCCCCGAGTTTCAAGTGCTCTTAGGTTGGACTAGTTGGATATTAACGGTGCCGGTTATGGTGTATTCAGCAGGGCCAATATTTCAAGCGGCTTGGCGCAGTATCCAGTCGGTTAAGCAGACGCATATGCTCGGAATGGATGTTCCTATTGCATTGGCACTTGCATTAGCTTTTATTGCCGGCACAATTAATTTAATTAATGGATCAAGCCAAAGTTATTTTGACTCGATCACGATGTTTGTGGCATTTATTTTGGCTGCAAGATATGTTGAGTTATTGGCAAGACAGGACGCCCAAGGCGGTGCAGAGGCGTTAGCAAAACAATTGCCCGCTACCTGTGAGCGCGCATTCAATTACCCCTCATCTCAAGATATTGAAGTTGTGCCGGTAGTCAATTGCAACCCTGGTGAAGTGTTGCGCGTATCCCCTGGTGAAGTAGTTCCTGCAGATGGTGTCTTAATTGAAAATGTAAGTGCATTAGACGAGTCATTGCTAACCGGTGAATCAAAGCCGGTCGAGAAAAAAATGGGTGATCGCGTATATGCAGGAACGCACAATATTCTTAACCCATTGTTTATGCGTATTGAAGCTGTGGGGCAATCCACTCGTATTGCAGGAATTGCAGCACTGTTGGACCAAGCACTACTTGCAAAGCCGGTAATGGTCAGTCTTGCTGAAAAGTGGGCAGCCTATTTTGTTGCGTTCTTATTATTCAGTGCATTTGCTTCATCAGCGATTTGGCTTTACTTCGACCCTGCTCGCGCATGGACAGTTTTAGTTTCAGTTCTTGTTGCTAGTTGTCCTTGTGCCTTATCGCTAGCTGTGCCTACTGCCATGGCAGCAGCTCAAGGCGCTGTAACTAAATTAGGTTTGTTGATCGTGCGTGGACACGTGATGGAGGGTCTGGTAAAAGCAACTGATTTAGTACTAGATAAAACCGGCACCTTAACAATGGGCCAGCCAGAGCTGCAAGATGTTATCAATTTGCGCTCCGGTTATCGCCGTGAGGATGCCTTAGCATTGGCAGCAGCATTAGAGATAGGGCAGAGACATCCACTAGCGCTTTCATTGTTGCGTGCTGCTGAAAGTGAAGCACTCACGCTACCTTTGTTAAGTGAACCCGTTATTAATCTTTTGGGTAGAGGTCTCAGTTCGGGATCCTATCGACTGGGAAGCGCACTATGGTTGGGTGTAGATCAGGGCGCTCAACAGGGGCAATATGGTCAGGTACATTTAGCTGATGAACAAGGTTTAAACGCTAGCTTTGTTTTCTTGGATACGCCAAGGGTGGGGCTAGAGCAATTCTTAAAAGTAGTGAACTCTAGAAATATTGCTGTTCATTTGGTTTCAGGTGACGATCGTGAGACGGTTGCTTGGTGGGCTCATCATGTTGGTATAGAGCACTATCAAGGTGGCTGCACACCCGAAGATAAATATGATTACATTGAGCGCTTACAAAAAGAAGGGCGCTTTATATGGGCTATTGGCGATGGTGTAAATGATGCGCCTTTGCTTGCGCGTGCAGACATCTCAATAGCTGTTGGAGCGGGTGCGCCATTAGCTGCAGCTGGAGCTGATGCCATTCTCACCGCTGCCTCACTAGAGCCTTTGGCAAAAACATTGCTATTAGCGGATAAAACGCAGGCAATTATTAAAGAGAATTTATTGTGGGCTCTGATCTATAACCTACTTGCCATTCCGGCGGCGATGATGGGCTGGGTCAATCCCTGGGTCGCAGGAATCGGCATGTCACTTTCCTCGCTTGCGGTGACCTTAAACGCCTGGCGTTTGCGAAAAGCTTAGACTATAGGGATGGAAAGCCTCTTTCTTCTCATTCCCATCTCTTTGGTGTTAATCGGGCTTTTAGTCTGGATTCTGAACTGGTCGATCAAGAGTGGTCAATTTGATGACTTGGATGGTCCAGGTGAGGCCATTTTGATGGATGATGATGCGCCTAGGCCTAAAGAAGTTAGTAAACACTCTCAAAAATAGCCATATATTTAAAAGGATCTAGAAAATAACCTATTTTCCTTCTCAGCAAGTCCAATTTGCCCCACCCTTTTTGATATAGATCAAACTGCCTTAATGGCCTTACTTTGATAATCGACCCAGTCTATTTGGATTATGTCGCTGTTTGGTCACAAAAAAGGAGAAACCATGGGACTTACCGTGGGGAGTAATCAAGATACCTTCAATTACAAGGTTGTCAGCCAATTTGCCATTGTTACTGTGCTCTGGGGAATTGTTGGCATGCTCGTGGGAGTTATTCTCGCAGCACAGCTCATCTGGCCTGAAATCACTTTTAATATTCCTTGGTTAAGCTATGGTCGTTTACGTCCACTACATACCAACGCGGTGATTTTTGCTTTCGGTGGTTCGGCGTTATTTGCAACGTCTTATTACATCGTGCAGCGCACAAGTCAGGCGCGTTTATTCTGTGACAAGTTAGCGGCGTTTACTTTTTGGGGTTGGCAGGCAGTGATTGTTTTGGCTGCTGTGACATTGCCATTAGGTTACTCAACATCAAAAGAGTACGCTGAACTTGAGTGGCCAATCGATGTTTTGATCACCTTGGTTTGGGTGGCTTATGCAGTCGTGTTCTTCGGTACCATCATGAAGCGCAAGACAAAACA
Organism: Polynucleobacter sp. MWH-Aus1W21; assembly: GCF_018687275.1. Taxonomy (NCBI): domain Bacteria; kingdom Pseudomonadati; phylum Pseudomonadota; class Betaproteobacteria; order Burkholderiales; family Burkholderiaceae; genus Polynucleobacter; species Polynucleobacter sp. MWH-Aus1W21. The sequence goes on along the minus strand of NZ_CP061287.1, from coordinate 1,608,473 downwards.
TATCTATGTTTCTAACTGGTTCTTTGGTGCTTACATTCTGACAATCGCTATTTTGCATATTTTCAATAACTTGGAAATGCCTGCGACATTGTGGAAGTCATATTCAGCATATGCTGGTGTACAAGATGCGATGGTGCAGTGGTGGTATGGTCACAACGCGGTAGGCTTCTTCTTGACTACTAGCTTCTTGGGCATGATGTACTACTTCATTCCAAAGCAAGCAGAGCGTCCAATTTATTCCTATCGTTTGTCCATTGTTCACTTCTGGGCTTTGAACTTTACTTACATGTGGGCTGGTCCTCACCACTTACAGCACACATCATTACCTGATTGGACTCAGTCTCTTGGTACTGTGTTCTCTTTGATCTTGTTGGCGCCATCTTGGGGCGGCATGATTAACGGCATCATGACATTGTCTGGTGCATGGTACAAACTTCGTCGTGACCCTATCCTGAAATTCTTAGTTGTAGCTCTGTCCTTCTATGGCATGTCTACCTTTGAAGGTTCCATGATGTCGATTAAGACTGTGAATAGCTTGTCTCATTACACAGACTGGACTATTGGTCACGTGCATTCCGGTGCTTTAGGCTGGGTTGCCATGATTACGATCGGCTCTCTCTACTATTTGATTCCACGTTTAGTTGGTCAAAAAGAGATGTATAGCACCAAGTGGATCGAGCTGCATTTCTGGATTGCCACTATCGGTGTTGTTTTGTACATTGCCGCTATGTGGATTGCAGGTGTAATGCAAGGTTTGATGTGGAGAGCATTTGAGCCAGATGGAACATTGACATATAGCTTCGTTGAGTCCGTTAAAGCAACTTATCCTTTCTACATGATTCGTTTGTTGGGCGGCTTGTGCTACCTCAGTGGTATGTTCTTGATGGCGTTCAACGTCTTCAAAACTGTGCAAGGTAAAACTTTTGTAAATGCGCCTATTCCAACGGCCGTTGCTGAACACTAAAAGGAGAAGAAAATGTCTAGCGAAAATAAATTCTTTTCCCACGGAACACTTGAGAAAAACGTAGGCTGGTTAATTATTGCCACAATCATTGTTGTATCGATTGCAGGCTTAGTGCAAATCGTGCCGCTCTTTTTCCAACACACAACAACAGAACCTAGTCCTGGTGTAGTGCCTTACACCGCATTACGTTTAGTTGGGCGTGATATTTATCAGCGTGAAGGTTGTGTTGGTTGCCATTCGCAACAGATTCGTACTTTGCGCTCTGAAGTTGAGCGTTACGGTCCTTATTCTTTGGCTGGTGAGTCTGTATACGATCATCCATTTTTATGGGGAAGCAAGCGTACTGGCCCAGATTTGGCTCGCGTAGGCGGTCGTTACTCGGATGCTTGGCATCAAATTCACCTGAATAATCCACGTGATGTTGTGCCTGAGTCCAATATGCCTGCATACCCATGGCTTGCAAAGAATAAAGCTGATGCTGACTCTATTCAGGCCCATATGGTTGCTATGCGTCGCTTAGGCATACCATATACCGATGAAGATATTGCTAACGCACCGAAAGAATTGGAAGGCAAGACTGAGTTAGATGCATTGGTTGCATACCTTCAGGGCTTGGGTATTACGCGTCGGTATATCACCGTTGACGAGGTTGTAGCGAAGTAATTCTTAATTAAAACTACATAAATCAAATGGAACAGATCACACCTTATCTCTCGGCATTTTCAACAGTAATAGGCATTATTTTTTTTGTTGGAATTGTTTGGTGGGCTTGGTCTCCTGGTAGAAAAGAAGCAAACCAGGAATCAGCAGAGCTTCCATTTGATCTTCCGGATGAATTCAGTAAGGATAAATCATGAGTGACTTTTTTAACGGTGGTTGGAGTGACTACATCGCCCTAGTTTCGTTGGTGGGCATTGTTTGGTGTATATGGCTATTAGCTTCACAACGAAAAGCTAAGGTAGTCCATACAGCCGATGGTGCTGTAGCTGACACTGGCCATGTCTGGGATGGTGACTTACGTGAACTGAATAATCCGCTCCCTCGCTGGTGGGCTTGGATGTATTTAATATTTTGCGTATTTGCATTGGTTTATTTAGTTCTGTTCCCTGGTCTTGGATCTTTCCCTGGTGTATTGGGCTATACCACTGATGGCTCGCTCATGAAATCCATGACAACTGCGAATGAAGAGTTAAAGCCTGTTTATGCTAAATACGTCACTATGGATATTGAACAAGTTGCAGCCGATCCAAAGGCGCGTGAAATGGGTCAACGCTTGTTCTTGAATTCTTGTGCGCAATGTCACGGCTCTGATGCTGGCGGCGCTAAAGGTTTCCCGAACTTGACCGATGGTGACTGGCTCTATGGCGGCTCACCAGAAAATATTAAGACCACTCTTATCAATGGTCGTGCTGGTGTAATGCCCCCATTCCCGCAATTGGATAGCAAGCAAATTGTGGATGTTGCTAACTATGTTCGTAGCCTTTCTGGCTTGCCTGCAGATGACCTCAAAGCGGCTCGTGGTTCAGAGGTTTACAAATCGAATTGCGCAGCATGTCATGGTCCAGAAGGCAAAGGCAATATTGCTTTAGGCGCTCCAAACCTTACGGATAAAGTTTGGTTGTATGGCGGTTCAGAGGCAACGATTGTGGAGACTGTAACTAAAGGTCGCATGGCAATGATGCCTTCTCAAGACAAAGTCTTGAGCCCTGAGAAAATTCATTTATTAACTGCTTATGTCTGGGGTTTGTCTAATAACAAGCAACCAGCAACAGTTAAGTAAGGTATTTGGTGTCAGATATTCCGCCGGGTGGGAAACCTATTCCGATAGAGGTTATTGAGGAGTCTCTTTACGAGGTCCGGCGAAAGATTTACCCGCGCTCTGTTACGGGCTTATTTGCCCGTTGGCGCTTAATTCTGGTTTTTGCAACTCAGCTGCTGTTTTATGGTTTGCCATGGGTTAGCTGGAATGGTCGTCAGGCCGTTCTCTTTGATTTAATTCAGCGTAAGTTTTATATCTTTGGTGTAGTGCTCTGGCCACAGGATGTGATCTATCTCACGCTCCTATTAATTCTTTCGGCTTTAGCTCTCTTCCTCTTCACTGCAATTGCTGGTCGACTATTTTGTGGATACGCTTGTCCGCAAACGGTATATACCGAAATCTTTATGTGGATCGAGCGCAAGGTGGAGGGGGATCGCTTTGCTCGCATTCGTTTAGATGGCGAGGAGTGGCCCTGGGGCTTTAGAAAGTGGCGCCTTAAAATCACCAAGCATTTCCTTTGGTTGTTGATCGCATTCTGGACTGGCTTTACTTTCATTGGGTATTTCACCCCAATTACTACCCTAGGCTCAGCATTAATACATTTGTCTTTGGGCCCTTGGCAGACTTTCTGGTTATGTTTTTATGCCTTTGCTACTTGGGGTAACGCAGGCTTTATGCGCGAACAAGTTTGTAAATACATGTGCCCCTATGCACGTTTCCAAAGCGTGATGGTGGATAAAGATACCTTCTTGGTGACATATGACAAAGTACGTGGCGAGCCTAGAGGTAGCCGCAGTAAATCTGCTGATCATGAGTCTCTAGGTTTGGGCGACTGCGTTGACTGCAGTATTTGCGTGCAAGTTTGCCCTACTGGTATTGATATTCGTGATGGCTTGCAATACATGTGCATTGGTTGTGGCGCCTGTATTGATGCTTGTGATCAGGTAATGGAAAAAGTGGATTATCCAAAAGGATTGATTCGTTACACGACTGAGCGAGCAATCGAGGATCGTGAGTCGAATCAAAGCGCCATTCGTCATATCTTGCGCCCACGCGTCTTGATCTACACAGCCTTCATTACTGTACTTACAGCCGCCTTCTTAGTGTCTCTTGTAACCCGTAATCCATTAAGAGTGGATGTGATGCGGGACCGTGGTGCATTGGCACGTGAGGTTGAGGGTGTGCGAATTGAAAATATTTACCGCATCCAGATCATGAATGCGTCTGAAAATAATATGAACGTACAAGTGAAGGCCCTTGGTTTGGACGGTCTAAAAGTGCTGAATTCTCAAGGTCAGGTCGTCACTGAGATTGAGGTGGCGCCGGCAAGTAATTTGCTGATGCCGATCAAGGTAAGTGCTGATACGGGCGTAAATCAGCCAGGCAATTACCCAATTCATTTTGATGTGATTGCCCACGAAATGTCTGGAAATGAGATGATTACCAGAACGCGTGATGAGAAATCCACTTTTATTATTCCCCGTTAAGCCAAGAGCAATGGAGAGGATGCATATGACAGAACAGCAAACTAAACCTTGGTTCAAGCAATTGTGGCCATGGTTATTAATCAGCGGCCCTGCGGTGGCAATGATTGGCTGCATCATCACCATTTATTTGGCAATTAATTATCAGGCAGATAAACCTTTACGCGATGGCGTAATGAAGCAAGGTTTAAAAGTAGAGCAGCTCAAAGATACGCAGGTGCAAAAATGAAGTACCGCCTCCTGATCTGGATTTTGTGGCCTTCCTTTTTGGTGGCTGGCATGGCAGAAGGCTTGTTATTCACCATAGTGCATCCACAGGATTTGCTATTTTTTGGCCATCACCCAGATATCTCAGATGAGGGTATCTATACCATTGGATTTTTTGCTATTTGGATCTTTTGCGCTGCATCTAGTGCGCTTACGGCCTATATCCTGCCTGGCATTGAGTCACCAGATAGCAAAGACGTAGATCGCGGCTTAATCTAAGCCTGTTTGAGTGGAATTTCTGGGCTTACGCAGCCTTGGCGATCTGGGTTGGGGATGCCTGCCAGTTCGTATAAGCCATTCATATCAATCAGTTTGATATGACGTTGTTTGATTTGAATCAGGCCTGACTCAGCAAAGCGTGAAAGCATACGGCTGACAGTTTCAATTTGGATGCCAAGATAGCTACCGATGTCATTGCGACTCATACGTAAATCAAATTCATTATTTAGATAGCCACGCGCCGCTAACCGCTGAGAAAGGCTCAATAAAAATGCGGCCAATCTTTCTTCGGCGCGCATTGTGCCAAGAGAAAGTAGGTGACGCTGGTCTTGAGTCAGCTCGCGACTCATGATTTTATGAAACTGATTTTGCAATGCTGGAATTTGACGCGCTAAATCTTCAAAGGCTTCGTAGCGAATAATGCAAACTTCACTCTCTTCTAATGCAATTGCATCCGATTGGTAGTGACCTTCACCAATTCCATCTAAACCTAAGATTTCACCTGGAAGATGAAAGCCAATGACTTGTTGGCGACCATCTTGGAGGCAAAATTCAGTTTTGAGAGTGCCAAAGCGGACGCTGTATACAGAGCTGAGTGGATCGCCATGGCGATATAAGCTTTCCCCTTTTTGTAGGTGGACGCGCTCTTTAACCAGGCTGTCAATTTTTGAGACTTCGCTACTGTTTAGACCAACCGGCAGGCAAAACTGACCCAGTACACATACTGAGCATTTGCTGGTTGGGGTGTCGGTAGGTTTGTAATTCATATTGGAACTAATTATGCAGTCAGTTTATTCTATATGGGTAGTGAATCCCGTTTTTTTAACCTTTATTTCGATAGCGGATGCTAACTTCTAGCCTACTGATTGCCGTATTTTTGGGCGCTCTTGTGAGCGGCTGGCACTGTGCCCTGATGTGTGGGGGTATAGCGGCAGCCATCGAGAGACCTATCGCTTTGGAGGCCCCATTAAGGCCCAAATCCGAGCTTTTTTACCTGCAGTTAATCATGCATTTTGGGCGTGTGACCACTTATGTTCTTTTGGGTGCTCTTGCCGCTGCTGTGGGGGTTGTAGTTTGGCAGCAAAGCCTCATACCTATTCAGCGACCATTGTTTGCTCTAACCTCTCTTATTTTGATACTGATGGGCATTCGTCTTTTAAAAGCGGGCTCATCAGAAGGTTTGCTGGGAGGTAAGTGGATCAGCTCCAAAATTGCCGTTTACTGGGCTAAATACTTGGGGCGTATGGCAAGTGGTCCGTCACGTTGGTTTAGTGGCATGCTGTGGGGTTTAGTGCCGTGCGGATTGGTCTACAGCGTTTTGCCGCTGGCGTTTTTATCGGGCGATGTGCTCACTGGTGCTGGGCTGATGCTGGCATTTGGATTGGGGACCTTGCCCAATCTATTGTTGATCTCTAAATTTTCTGCGGCGCTCACTCAGTTTGGGCAATATCGCTGGGTGCGTTATTTAGCTGCTTCGCTATTGCTCATTGCGGGGAGCTTTGGTTTATACCGCGCTTGGGTTTTGCCGGAAGCTTTATTAACAGGCGGCTTCTGCATCTCTTAAGTCGCCTTTAAGTTGTCGCTGCTTCAATTCCAGAAATCAGGTCAGGGTAGAAAGAGTCTGGCGGAAGCGTAGCAATGAAGTTGCTGCGTTCAGCCATCTCAAGTGGTTGATGTGCCAAGCCGCAAATTAGCAAGCGGATATTACGAATCTTACAGAGATGTGCAAGCTCCATGATCGTATCCATGCCTGAAGTATCAATGTAGATTACATTCTTTAAATCAAGCAAGAGGGTGTGGGACGGTAAGTTTGTCTCAATCTTTTCTAGTAGTTTGACTGCGCCAAAAAAGATTGCCCCATGAATGCGGTAAGCATCAATGCGGCCTTGCTGGTTGCTCAGTCCAGGGAAGTCGCTTGCTAAAGCAATCTCACAGCGCGATAGGCTAGAGATCCGGTAAATAAAAGTGATAAAAGCCAAAAGCAGACCAACCTGAACAGCGATGGTGAGGTCCAAGACAACTGTAAGAATAAAGACGCTGAGAATGGTGATTCGATATGGCAAGCGGAATTGTTTGAGATCAATAAACTTTCTCCATTCACCCATATTCCAGGCAACATACATCAAGATAGCGGCAAGACTAGCTAGTGGAATATTTTTAGCGAGCGGTGCAGCAAACAAGACGATGGTCAATAAGGTTGCGGCATGAACAAGACCTGCAATCGGGGTAGTGGCGCCACTTTCAACGTTGGTAACGGTACGCGCAATTGTTCCGGTGGCTGGCATACCACCAAAGAATGGAATGGTGAAATTAGCAATGCCTTGTGCTATCAATTCTTGATTTGATTCATGGCGATCATGAATGAGGCTATCAGCAATGCGTGCACAGAGTAAAGATTCAATTGCGCCCAATAAGGCTAGCGTCAAAGCGGGTGCCACCATGTATTGAGCATTACCCCAACTAATCGGCAGCCACTCAAAAGAGGGTAGACCAGAGGGGATACCCCCAAAGCGACTGCCAATGGTATCTACTGGTAGGTTGAGAGCACTCGTCACAATAGTTGCAAGAATCATTGCCACTACCGTACCAGGCAGATGCGATAGCCAGCCTAGACGATTCTGAAACAGCTTCCAGATGATTAAAAAAGCAAGACTGCCACAGGCCAGTCCAAGAGCGATTGGATTAAAAGTATCGGCAGCTAAATAGAGCGCATGAATAGATTGGAAAAATTGGGCAGGCATTTTATCAATCTGGAGTCCGAAGAAATCTTTGATTTGAGATACGCCAATCAAAAAAGCAATGCCGTTTGTAAAGCCAATAATGACTGCAATGGGAATAAAGCGCACCAGTGTTCCAAGGCGAAACACGCCCATCAGAAATAAAAAGACGCCTGACATAGCTGTGGCTAGTAATAAATTCGGGACGCCATAGCGTTCGACGATGCCGTAGACGATCACAATAAAAGCACCAGCTGGACCACCAATTTGAACGCGGCTGCCGCCTAGAAGGGAGATGAGACCGCCAGCAATAATGGCGGTAAAAATACCGGCTTCTGGTTTGAGTCCGCTGGCAATTGCAAAAGCCATGGCTAAGGGCAGCGCAACAATACCAACTGTAATGCCAGCTAATACATCCCTGGTGAAAAGGGTGCGGTTATAACCATTAAATGAGTCTAGTAGTCGCGGGTGAAAAAACATAAGCTCAAATTAGCATGCTATTGAAAGCGATTACCAACCCAGTAGGCAATGCCGGAGCAGACGGCTGTAACAAGGCTGCCCCATGCAATATCAATCAATGCTAGTTGGGTTGGAAAGCCTCTTACGACTGCAAGATTGGTGAGATCGTATGTCATGTAGCAGAACAACCCGAAAAGAGCGCCATATTGCAGTGCATATATCCATGACTGTTTTGAGAGTGCCGGGACAATGACAAAAATGCAGACCCCAAGGGCATAGAGAAGGTAAAAAGCAAGGCCAGCCAGCAGCTTGGGTTCGCTTGCCATTAAGTCGCCCATTTGATCTCGATAGAGGTTCTTTGCGACACCTAAAAGCCACACCAAATCAATTGCAATTAGGGTGACTAAAAATGTGGTGTAGATTGCAAAATTCTTGAGCAATTAAGTTACCTTTATTCTTTTATAGGCTAATAATAAGCATTATGATGGAAAGAGTAGATTAGTAGTCCAATTTAAGGGGAGTAAACATGTTTAAGCATTTATTGGTACCTGTGGATGGTTCGGATGTCAGCAAAAAATCCTTGAAGAAGGTTGCTGCACTTGCCAAGTCGGATGGCGCAGCTGTAACCCTTGTGTATGTATCTGATCCTTTGCCTCCAATGGTCTATTCAGACAGCACTATGGGTTATGGAATTTCACAAAAAGAACACGCCAAAGTTTGCGAAGCTTATGCAAAAGATGTGTTTAAGAAGGCGACAACTGCGCTTGGTACAGGGATTAAGGTAAAGAGCCTTCATATTGCAAATAGCAACTTATCTGAAGGTATCTTAGATGGTGCAAAAAAAGCGAAAGCGGATGTCATTGTGATGGCCTCCCACAAGCGTACGGGTATTAAAGGTATCTTGTTGGGTAGCGAGACTCATGAAGTCATTGTTCACTCAAAGTTGCCAGTATTAGTTTTGGGTTAATTAGCTCACTACTAATTAAAAAGGGTCCACTTGGACCCTTTTTGTTTGGCTGATGTAAATAAATTTACATCTCTCACTAGCAATAGTGTTTAGTTATTTTTAATGGGGCTGCCAAGTAATAATATTTCTCTGGTCAGCTGCCCACTTTCGTTATCGCGCATTGACCATAAATCCAGTTGAGTCTTAGGCGCATAAGGATCAACATAAATACCATTTTTTCTCAGTTCGAAATGAAGATGTGGTCCAGTAGATCTTCCAGTAGATCCCACATAACCAATCTCTAATCCGCGTCGCACTTCATTACCTAATTCGAGTTCGACGTTGTAGTTGCTTAAGTGAGCATAGTAGGTATGGTAATTGCCTGGATGCTCCAAAATAATCAAGTTGCCAAATGCGCCGCTGTAACCGATATGAGCAACTCTGCCATTGGCAACGCTAAAGACGGGTGTACCAGTTGGCGCAGAGTAATCAATGCCCATATGGGCGCGATAACGTTGCTTAGTTGCGGGTGCGGGGCTTGCTTTAGCTGCTGGCGCGGCAGTCTTGCTGCGCTTGCCTGAAGACGCTCTAACCATGCCAACGCCGCGTGAGATACGGCGATAGCTTAAGGGGTTGGTCCAGAAAGAGCGCTCCAGAGATTCGCCTGAACCAGTAAAAAATCCGCCAGGAATGTCGTTGCGCTCGACCCAAAAGGCGCTTGCATAAACTTCTTTGGTGGCTGGGTCAATAATTTCTGCGGCCCAAATTTGCGCCCACTTTTCGCGATCACCAAAATCTACAATCAAGCGCACAACGCTATTGGTATTTTCGAGGGAGTTATTTTCTTCTGGATAAATTTGTTTAATCAGAGAGTTCAGTTCCCAAACCAGTTCAACTGGTAGTTGGTCGCTTACTTTGCGGGGATCGTACAGGACATCTCTTAAAGGAATACGAATCTCCGTTAAGCGTTTCGATTCATCTTTAAGAAAGTCTTGTTGAATTAAAAATCCACCAACTGTTGAAGGGGTAAATGTCCATACTTCGGTTTTACTGTCTTGAATGGGGCCATTCATAATGCTGAGCGAGTCAAAGCGATTGCGACTACCGAAAGCAACTGCATAGGGGATGCAGTCTCCACGCATATGATTAAAAAATGCTTTGGTCTGATTTTTAAAGAACTCGGCAAATTGGCGGTTATCAATCCCAATGCTTTCTGGAAGACTATCTTCACTAAAGCTGCGTCGCAAGCATCCTTGTGCTACGCGATAGTCAAGATTGGCATCGCTATCAAGCATGATTTCATCGGGTGCTTTGCGCTGAAAAAGTGCCGGGTTAAGGCTCATGCTGCTAGTTTTGGAATTAGCGCCCGCGGACTTATCTTTCAAGCCAACTTGTTTGGTGGTTTGCGCTGTGATTTTATTTCGACCCTGGCTAGTACCTTGGTTGGGGTTACTCTGTGCATAAGCTAAGCCTGGTGTTGAGCTCAGAAAGGCGAGGCCAGATAAAACAATGACAGCCCTGCTGAACGGGGAGCGAAAAGATGCTTTTGTATTCACCCCTCAATTATCTAATAATGTGAGGGCTCAGACGAATAAATATGCTGTGCTGCAACAAATTGGATTTAATCTTGATCTGGCGCGATCTTGAGAACTTCAAATGCCGCCTTAAGTCTTTGCTCGTAGTTCTGCTTCATCAGTGCTGCCTCATGAGCCGGCCAGTCCTTAAATCCAGCACCTTTAGTAATGCCAGTTTTGCCACTTTTCACCAAATTGGTTACGCAACTTGGTGGTTGGGTGATATTGGATAGGGAGGGGTAGATCAATTCGGCGGCTAAGGTCATGCCTTCCCAACCTGATATTTCTTTTTGAGTCATGGGACCAACTGCGGCGTAGCGAAATCCAAAGCTATAACGAACTGCGGTATCTATATCGTCAGGAGTGGCGATACCTTCTTCTACCAGCGAAAGTGCTTCACGCATTAATGCATGCTGAATTCGATTTGCTAAAAATCCCGGAATATCTTTTTTAACTAGCACCGGTTTCTTGCCGTGGGCGCGATAAAACTGACAGAGCTTTTCAGCCAAGACTAAATCAGAGCGTTGCCCAGTAACAATTTCTACTAGTGGCACGATGTGTGCAGGCATAAAGTAGTGGGCATTAAACATGCGATGTGCTGTTGGTAGATCCTGTGCGATATCACTGATGGGAAAGCCTGAGCTATTGCTGCCAATGGGAATATGGGGTGGGACACATTGATCTAAAAAAGCAAAAATGTCCTGCTTTAATTGCAGTTTTTCGGATACTGTTTCAATCACAAAATCTACATCATTCCAGTCTTGCCAGGTTTCAATGCCGCCGCTTTGTAATGAGGGATTTGTCTTGGACCATTCGGTGTTAATTGAATTTGCACATGACTGAATGGAGTCGAGGCAAGCTAATGCTTTTTCAGAGCTGCGACCTAGCATGACAATATTGGCACCACTGGCTAAAAATCCAGCAGCAATACCAACTCCCATAGTCCCCGTTCCGATGACAACCACTTTGCTCATTTTTAACCTGCGTATTCTGTAAGGAATGCGTTGATTATTCCTTATTTAGACTCCTGCCGGCAATTTAAATTCTGGATACAATCATTTTTTGATTAAGGAGTTTAGATGCCGATTATTGAATCCATCCAAGTTGCTTCTGTGGCGGTGCCTTTAGACAAAGTCACCTCATTTTCTACTCGTACTGTTTCTGAGCGTCACTATTGTCTAGTGAAGGTACGCGGTAAAGATGGGAACGAAGGTATTGGCTTTTGTTATGTCGGAAGCGCCGGCGGAGATATCGCCAAGATTGCCGTAGAGCAATTATTGGCCCCTAAATTGATTGGTCAAAATAGTCACCGCAGTGAAGGTCTATGGATGGAGATGTATAACGAATCCATCTTGCAAGGGCGCACAGGCGCAGTGATGCGTGGAATTTCCATCTTAGATACCGCTTTATGGGATCTCAATGCACGTTCAGTTGGCTTACCTTTGCATCAGTACCTAGGATCGGTAGTGGATGATCGTGTGCCAGCTTATGCCAGTGGGGGCTATTACCTAGAGGGTAAAACTCCCGCAAAACTTGGCAAAGAGATGGAGTCTTACGTCAAGCAAGGCTTTAAAGCAGTAAAGATGAAGGTAGGCCGTTTATCCCCATCCGAAGAGGAAGCCCGAGTTAAGGCAGCCCGTAAAGCGGTAGGTGACGATGTATTACTCACTCTAGATGCGAATAATGCATGGCGTGATTTGCCAACTGCTCTTGAGTACGTGCGTCGCTTTGAAGCTTATAACCCTTACTGGATTGAAGAGCCTTTTTCACCAGATGCGATCGATTTGCACGCCGCATTGGCGCGTCAAACCAAGATTAATGTCGCTACTGGTGAAATGGAAGCAGGGCGTTGGCGTTTTAGAGAGCTCATTGATGCTGGCGGTGCTGCTATTTTGCAATCTGATGCTGCAGTATGTGGCGGTATTACTGAGTGGAGAAGAATCTCTGCTTATGCGGATTTAAAAGGGGTCATAGTTTGTCCGCATTGGATGCATGATTTGCATGCACCCTTGGTAGCTGCCACCCCTAATGCGCGTTTTGTTGAGTTCTTCCTGGATGACCAAGTACTCAACTTCCGTAGATTAATTAACAAGCAGCTCACCTTTAAAAATGGGGATCTGATATTGCATAAAACCCCCGGTCTAGGATTTGAATTTGATGAAATGGCCGTGAAGAAGTACGCAGGTAAGGCTGCTTGGACCAAAATCTCATAAGTTCTTCCTTGTATAGAAACAATAAAGCCCGCTTCTGCGGGCTTTATTGTTAATGGAAGCAACCTCTTCCCATGTGGGGCGATGTATTTCCTATGAGGATCGTGGATTGAGTTTGAAATGCGTGATGGTTTGAGTAATCAGAACCAGGCCAAACCCGATGAAGCCAATTAAGTCTGCCTCAGTGGACGGGTAGGCAAGTGCAATACCCGAGACCACCATAATGACGCGTTCAAAGATTTTGGTTTTCTCGATGAACCAGCCTTGTAGTCCTCCAGCTAGGCAAATAATTCCAACTACAGCTGTAAAGGAGACCCAAGCAATTTGCATCCAGTCGGCCTGCTCAAGTGCGGTAGTAGAACCCATAAGCAATAAGCTCACGCCGGACTTATCTAATACAAACATGAATGGCACCAGAATGGCTGGTGCAACATACTTCCAAGTTTGCAGGGTTGTCTTATAGGGATTTCCTTTGCAAATTGCAGCGGCTGCAAATGGCGAGAGTGCAGTTGGTGGCGAAACCTCAGAAAGTACGGCGTAATAGAAAATGAACATGTGTGCGGCAAACGCAGGGACACCCAAGTTAATCAATGCAGGCGCCGCAATGACGGCGCAAATAATGTAAGAAGCTGTAACAGGAACAGCCAGACCAACTACCCAAACTACTAAAGCTGTGAAGATAGTTGTTAATAAAAGTGATCCACCTGCGTACTGAATCACAATCGAACTAAATTTCAGACCAAGGCCGGTCAGGGTAACGGTGCCAACAATTAGGCCAGCACCAGCACAGGTGGCTGCAATCGCTAATACACCAGTTGATCCAGAGGCAAGTGCCTTCGTTATATTTGAGTTGTAGAGCCCCTTCAAAATCGGTTCTTTACCCCTAAACCATGCCCAAGGAATGATGGCAGTATCTTCGCGCAGCATGCTAGATAGACCAGAAACTACGGTTGCCCAAAATACCGACATGACAGGAGAAAAGCCCATCAACATAAAGACAACAATGGAGATGAGGGAGAAAAAGTGGAACCAATATTTTTTAGTAAGTTGCCACGCTGATTCGGCTGATGAAAATTGAATGCTCTTCATGTTGTACTTACGAACATCAATTTCTACCATGACAAACAAGCCAAGGTAAAAGAGAATTGTTGGAATGGTTGCCATTAGCAACACATCTAAATAGGATATTTTTAGAAAGTCAGCGATTAAGAATGCCGCTGCTCCTAGTACCGGAGGTGAAATGATCGCGCCTAAGCCGCCTGCCGCCAAAAGTCCGCCAGCCGCATTCTTCTCGTAACCCACCTTATCTAACATCGGGGCTGCAACTGAGCCAACGGTAACGGTTGTGGCAACGCCTGAACCCGATGGGCCGCCCAGTAAGAATGAGGACATCACGATAGTTCTGCCTACACCAGATGATTTGCCACCCATCGCTGCAAATGAAAAATCAATAAAGAATTTACCCGCGCCGGTAAATTGCAAGAAGGCGCCAAAAATTGTGAAAAGAATAATCAGGGTTGCAGAGACATCTACAGCGGTGCCATAAATGCCTTCGAGAGTCATGTACATGTAACCTACCAGACGATCAAGGTCATAACCTTTGTGTGTCCAGGGCGCTGGCAAGTAGTTGCCAAATAAAGCGTAAAGTAGAAATAAGACAGTTACCGTTACTAAGACCATGCCATTGGTTCTACGAACGCTTTCGAGAATCAAAAGGATTAAGCCGATACCAATCATCACATCTGTAGAGTTTGGCGCAGTGTTTCTATCCATGAAATCATCGCCGCCACTAAGAATGTGATACGCGATGGCGATTGATCCTAAGGCGAATAGCACATCCCAAATCATGAGGCGATTTTTGAAGCGGGCAGCGATTGGGAAGCTAAGGAATACTAAAAACAGCACAAGCGCTACGTGAATAACGCGTAGCTGATGTGTTGGAACAATAGAGTAGGCGGCATAAAGATGAAATAAAGACATGCCAACCGCAACGAGAGTGATGAACTTGGCTAGTAAGCCCTTGTAATCATTAGAGTCACCTTCTTCCTGCTTGATAAAGGCATCTAATTTTTCTTGGGTTTCGTTATCGATAACGTTTTGATTCATGTCTCAACCTGTATTTTTATATTTATGCACTACTTTAAAGCAAAAAGGGGTGAGTTTGACTCACCCCTTACGCCGCATTAATTAATTTACTTTGACGTTCTTTTCTTTGAAGTACTTCAAGGCGCCAGGATGGAAATCAACTGGTGTTGATTTTGCTTTTTGACCCTCAAGAGTGACGTTCATGTATTCCTGATGGGTTCTCACGAGATCAATCTTGTTATCAAATATTGCTTTGGTAATTTTGTAGGCTTGATCATCTGGCATGTTGGCATTCACCACGAGAATGTTTGCAACAGCAGCAACTTTATTATCTTTTGCCATGCCGCTATAGGTTGCCTTTGGAATCACTGTTGGGAAGTAGAGGTTGCCATACTTCTTGTTCATAGCAGGCACTTCTTCCGTCGTATCTACCATGACAATTTTCATGCCTGGGCTATTTGCCAAGTCTGTAACTGCAGCTGTTGGCAATCCTCCAACCCAGAAGAAGGCATCAATCTTACGGTCTTTAACTGCGTTGACGGATTCGGCAACACTTAAACGCTCACGCTTCACGTCTTTGTCTTTATCTAGGCCGGCAGCTTCGAGCAGACGAAACGCCATCACTTCAGTTGCGCTACCAGGTGCGCCAGTGCTTACGCGCTTACCTTTAAGGTCTTTCATTGTCTTAATGCCGGTTGAATCTACTGTGACTACGTGCATTAAGTTTGGATAGAGAACCACCAGTGTGCGTAGATCTACCTTTTTACCGGTAAATTTACCGTCACCAACTTGCGCATCTTTTGCAGCATCTGCCATTGAAAAGCCAACATAGGGTTTGCCACTGCCGATCAGGTTGAGGTTGTCAATTGATCCGCCGGTAACTTCAGCGGTTGCTGACATACCAGGAACCTTACTAGAGAGCACGGAGGCAAGGCCGCCACCCATCGGGTAGTAAACGCCCCCTGTACCACCAGTTGCAATAGAAATGTTTTGAGCATTCACGCTTGCGCATAGGAAGCTCAGTGATAAAGCAATGACTTTAAGTAGTTTCATTTTTGTCTCCTTATTTTATATTTGTAAATTACAGGCCAGGCATACTGAAGTTAATTTGTTGCAATTCACTGAGTAGTTGAGTTTGTTGCTCAGCGGTTAATTGCATGAGTGGCGGGCGAACTCTAAGCCACTCAGGATCTTTGCTGTAATGAGCAACGGCTGTTTTCATGCCGGCAATCATTTGATATTTTGCAAAAATTCCGCGAACCTGATCTAAGCTGGCTTGACGAGCATCCGCATTGGATTCTCTCCAGTGTGCTGCTAGGTCAGCAATTGCTTTTGGGTTCACGTTGGCGGTAGCTGAAATGCAACCAACTCCTCCAGCGCGTAAAGCGCGCATTAAGAAAACTTCGCTACCGGCATATACGCGGAAGCCATGTGGCGCCAATAACTTAATGACTGATTCTGTGTAAGCCCAGTCACCAGAGCTATCTTTCATTCCTACTATCGTCTTTGGGTACTCTTTTGTTAAACGCTCCAGCAAAGAGAGACTTAAGTTAATTTTGGTAACTGGCGGAATGTTATAGATATAAATCTGTAGTGCAGCACTGCCGACTTTTTGAATTACTTCAGAGAAGTATGCAAATAGGCCATCATCAGAAATATCCTTGTAATAGAAGGGTGGCAACATTAATACGCCGGCACATCGATGCTCCACTGCATGACGTGTCATATTTACAGTGGCATCAATCGATGTTGCACCGGTGCCCGGCATCATGTGCTCGGGATTTAAGCCGCCCTCAATAAGCGTTGTCAATGTGCTCATTTTTTGTGGAGCCGACATCGAGTTTGCTTCTGAGTTTGTACCGAAGATAGCTTGGCCAACGCCATTAGCCTCTAACCATTTGCATTGCTTCAATAACTTTGGAGCATCTGGGCTGCCGTCTGCTTTAAATGGTGTAAGAACAGGGGAGAGCACCGCGGGTAAGGTAGATGGGTGCAGAGAAATCGTCATGCTGGCTCCGTTTTTTTTAGTTGTTTACTTCCGATGGAAGTGGTTGATGTTTAAAGAAGGCTTCTAGATTATCTACAGCTAATTGGGTCATGGCTATCCGTGTTTCCGAGGTGGCGCTACCAATATGTGGTGTTAACAATACATTATCAAGATTTAAAAAAGATTTGCTCGGGTTAGGCTCATTGTCAAAAACATCTAATGCGGCGCCAGCAATCTTTTTATGTTGCAGCGCATATAAAAGGGCGTCTTCATCAACCACGCTACCACGAGCAATATTAATTAAGTAACCGGTGGGGCCTAAAGCTTCAAGTACCTCGGCATTGACCATCTTGTTGCTCTCAGGGGTGGCTGGACAAGCTAAAAATAAGATGTCGCAGTCTTTCGCTAAATCCTTGATTTCTCGATGATAAGTGTAAGGAAGTGCTTTTTGATTTGGCCCTGAATATGCAATTTCCACTTTAAAAGGCTTTAAGCGATCAGCTAAATCTTGGCCAATACGACCCATGCCCGCTATCCCTACGCGCTTACCAGCCAGAGTGGTGGTCAATCTAAAGGGTGCTTTTGACCAAGCAGTACTTTTGACATACTCCTGGGCCTCTGGAAGTTGGCGCAGCAGAGCAAGCATCATACCGATTGCAAGCTCGCAAACAGCGTCATTTAAAACGCCTGGGGTATTGCTTGCCTTGATGCCATTTGCCTTTAAGTATTCCAGGGGCAGGTTGTCATAACCAACCCCACAGGTTGCAACCATGCGGATGCTGGGGATTTGCTGAACCAGAGCTTCTGGAAGCTTTGTATTGGAGCGAATCAAAATTGCCTGAAAGTTTCCGGCTGGAGCTGGTGCTTGCGGATCAGGGTGATGAGTGGGAGTAAAGCGTCGATCAATCTCTGCCTGCATAATTTCAGGGAAATGGCCGACTTGTAACACCGAGTTGACGGGGATCATGTCTCACTAGCTTTTTTATTGAAATAATGACCCCATTGTAAGAGGAATTTTCAGAAAAAGTCGGCACCCTTTAGGAGAGTATTCATGTTATTCACACCAGCTGAAACCAAGGTGGTTATTGTCGGTGGCGGCACGATGGGTGCGGACGTTGCTGCGGTATGTGCGCGAGGTGGCTGCGCTGTGCAGGTAGTTGAGCCAACCACTGAACGACGCGCTCTACTGCCCGATTACTTTGCCAACACGATGGCTGAACTGGGATATGAGCATCGTACACATTTACTCTCTGTTGCTGGGACTCTAGAGGAAGTAGACTGGTCTGATATTGATCTAGTGATTGAATGTGTTCCAGAGCGCCTGGATATTAAGCGCGAGCTGTTTGCCAAATTAGAGAAATATGCAAAGCCAGAGACTGTATTGGCTAGCAATAGCACAAGCTTTCCTATTAGTGAAATTGCGAGTGGCTTGAGAACATCGGCCCGAATGATCGGCTTACATTTTTTTATGCCTGCACATTTAGTGCCATGTGTAGAAGTGGTTTACGGTGCAAAGACTTCGCCGATGGTTGGCGAAAGTCTGTCGCGATTAATGACTGCTTGCGGCATGGTGCCAGTAGCCGTGAAAAAAGATCTTCCTGGATTTTTGGCCAATCGCTTGCAACATGCTTTATCGCGTGAGGCCTTTGCTATGGTTGATGAAGGGATATGCACGCCTGAGGATATTGATAAAGCTGTGCGCTTTGGTTTCGGCTTTCGCTATATAGCAGCTGGTCCAGCCATGCAAAGAGATCATGCTGGCCTTGAGATACATGGTGCTGGCGGAGCAACCATTTACCCTACTCTAAATAATTCACCAACTATCGCAAAGTGCTTGAGCGATCGTATCGCTAGTGGTAAGTTCGGCATGAAAACAGGCGAAGGCTTTTACACGTGGACTGCTGAAACTATTAAAACAGAGCGTGAGCGCTATCAAGATGCCCTCCGTGCTGGGCTAAAGATTATTCAGAAGGACTTGCCAGAAATCAAATAGTGGCAAATTGGTTTAAGAGATATCTTTTAAATGCAGCTTGCTTAAGTGTGGTGCAAGACGATGTGTAATTAAAACAATTGCAATCGTTGCAACTCCACCAAATACGATGGAGGGCACTAAACCCATCATGCTCGCGGCGATACCAGATTCAAGCGCCCCTAATTCATTTGATGAGCCAATAAATATTCCATTAATTGCGCTAATTCTGCCGCGCATATGATCTGGTGTCGTGAGCTGCATGATGCTGCTGCGAATAACCACGGATATTGAGTCACAGCATCCCGATATGAATAGAAAAAAAGCGCAGAGCCAGAGATTGCCTGAGATGCCAAAGCCAATAATCGCTATTCCGAAACCTGCTACTGAGAGTAAGAGGTGCTTTCCTGAGTCAGTGAGGATGGGGCGTTTGGCTAAATAGATTCCCGTAATCACCGCTCCAGCTGCTGGTGCGGCACGCAAAATTCCCAGAGTTTCCGGACCGGCATTGAGCACTTCCTTTACAAAGGCTGGAAGAATCGAGACTGCACCACCAAACAGGACGGCAAACATGTCAAGCGCCATAATGCCAAGAATGAGCTCATGCTTTCTTACAAAATGAAATCCCTCGAGAAAGCTCTTTAGGAAATGTCCGGACAGGTTGCTCGACTTTTCTTGAGGTGCATTAATAAATGTAATCCCATACAAGCCAAAGACTCCACAGGCAGCAGCTAATAAATAGGTCCACTCGAGACCGGCAAAGCCAATCATGAGGCCGCCAAGGCCTGGTCCGGCAACAACACAAATCTGAAAGGCGGAAGAGGCGTAAGCGGTGTAGCGCGGCAGATGCTCACGCGGAATCACTTGTCCAAATAGCGCTTGATACGAGGGTCTTAGTAGGGCGCGCCCAATACCAATTAATCCAACCGCGGCATAAATGAGGGGCTCTGGTGGACTTAACCAACCTAGCGCAATACTGGCAAGTATGAGGGCCACTGCAATATGGATAAGACAGGCAATCGCAGCAATAAGTTTTCGTGAGTGATGATCTACGGCGTGCCCAGAGTAAAGGGCTAATGCAAAGTATGGAATCAGTTCTGCAAGACCAATAAGGCCCAAGGAAACGACGCTATTAGTGATCTCATATAGATGCCAGCCAACCGCAACCATCGTAATTTGATAGCTTAATGTTGCGCCGATGCGATACAGCATCAGGATTTTAAAGGCTTTACTTGGATTCATGAATTCTCTGCATTTTAAGGGAGAAGCGAGTTATCCTTTAAATATGAAGAAAATCATTCGCGTCTGGGATTTACCAATCCGTTTATTTCACTGGCTGCTAGTGCTCTGCATTATTGGGAGTTTCATTAGCGTAAACCTTGGGGGTAATGCCATTCAATGGCATGCTTATTTTGGCTACAGTGTTTTGACCCTATTGATCTTCAGAATTGTTTGGGGATTTGTAGGCTCAACCCATGCGCGTTTTACATCTTTCTTCCCAACTAAAAAAGCTATTCTGGATTACTTAAGCGGAAGCTCGCCACGAGTTCTTGGGCACAACCCTATCGGCGCACTTTCTGTGTTTGCTTTGTTGTTTGTTTTAAGTGTTCAAGTATTTACGGGTTTATTTGTTGACGATGAAATCGCCTTCCAAGGACCTTTGGCAAAATTTGTACCCGGCTGGGTAGTCTCGCTTCTCTCAGGGATTCATGAGGGAAATCAAGTGGTGATTTATACCTTAATCACCATTCATATTGCAGCAATCTGGTTCTACAAAAGGTTTAAGGGTGAGAATCTCATCAAGCCAATGATCAGCGGCGATAAAGAAATTGACCCAAGCGAAGAGGCAAAATACTTGCCTGCTGACTTGGGTCGAGCCTCCAAGGATGGAGTGCTTCAGCGCGCTTTTGCTCTACTGCTCCTGAGCATAATCGCGGTAGTAGTGGGTTACTTTATTACGAAGTAACTATCCATAAAGTTGGCTTATTTCTTTTTGAAATCGTCGTGGCAGCCTTTGCAGGTTGCGCCAGCTGCACCAAAAGCTTTCTTGATGCTCTCTAAATCGCCGGACTGAGCTGCTTTATTCAGGTCTACTACAGCTAACTGCATTTTGTCAGCAGCAGCTTTGAATTTAGCGCTGTCGGACCACACGGCTGCTTGGGCTTTGCCACCTTCAGTGCTTGGGCCAAATGCTTGCCATGGTAGGGGAGAGAGGGTTGCAACGATTGCTGCATTCTTAGCTACCTCATCTTTGTTGTAAGGTGCTTCGCCCTTAACAACAGCGCCAATTTTTCCGAATGAGTTTGCCATCACGGTAAATGCGCTTTGACGATATTTAATAGCGTCTTCTGGTTTTTGGAATTGCGCAAATGCTATGCCTGCGCCAATCGATAAAACAGTTGCGGTGCTTGCTAAAACTAATTTTTGTAATTTCATGATGGTTCTCCTAATTGAGGTGCGCTAAGTGGTTTCAGAATATCCCAGAATAAACCTTTCCGCTTGCCTAAAAGATCATTCTGAGGGGGCTAGTGAGTAAAAGAATGAGCCATTCAAAGAAGTTCATCAGTGGAGTCATCCATAAAGTGCTTATGACGCCAGTAAATACAAGTCCCAAGACAATAAAAAAGCCCCAAGGCTCCAACTTGCCCAGGGCAATGGATTGGCGGGCTGGAAGTAGGCTTGCCAGAACTCGTCCTCCATCCAAAGGGGGTAGGGGAAATAGGTTGAATACCAATAGACCTAGATTCCAGGTGATGCCAGCTTGTGACATGGAAATCAGAAATTTCTCATCTATTCCAAATCCCACTAAACCAATGAGAAGGATTAGCCAAATCAGCGCCTGGATAAAGTTGGATCCCGGTCCTGCTAATGCAACCCATATTGAGTCTATTCTGGGATTTCTGAGGCGCCCAAAATTCACAGGCACTGGCTTGGCATAGCCCACCAAAAAAGGGGATCCAGTCAAAAGTAAGACCAGCGGGATCAAAATGGTTCCTACGGGATCTATATGTTTGGCGGGGTTTAAGCTGACTCGCCCCAGCATATATGCCGTGTTATCACCAAATCTACGAGCGGCGTAACCATGGGCTGCTTCGTGGATGGTGATGGCAAAAATCAAGGGAATCGCGTTAATAGCTACAGCTTGGATAGAATAGTCGGTAATCATGGCAATATGATATCCATAGGAGCTCAAAGTGACTGACGAAAAGAAACCAGATTCAAAGACCCCGGTTAAGGCAGCAATTGCCAAGCCGCCAGCACGCCCACCCGTCCCAAAAGGCCCATCTGGACCTGCTGGAAGGCCTCAGGCAGGCTTTGGTGGGGGAAAAGGCATGATGCGTAAGGCTGGTCGCGGTCGATAGTGGATAATTACCCCACTCATTAATGTGTTTACAGAGGATTTAGCATGAACGAATGGCATAACGAATCAAAAGAAGAAATCAACAAAAAGATCATTACATTGATCGTGATGTTGGGCGCCGCTACTAGCTTGGCTATTTTGTTTGCTTTGGTTGCAGCTCATACAGGTTACGTATTCGGTTAATTTGCATTAATGACTAGCCATCGCCAACCTGCAGTATTTGCTGGCCATGGCAGTCCAATGTACGCCATAGAGCCCAACCGCTATACAGCGGCCTGGTCTGCTCTAGGAAAAACATTCAAACGTCCAGACGCCATATTGGTGATCTCGGCCCATTGGGTAACTCGTGGAGTATGGGTTACCGCAATGTCCAAGCCCAAAACAATTCACGACTTCGGTGGCTTTCCACAAACGCTTTTTGATGTTCAATACCCCGCACCAGGCAGTCCCGCTTTAGCAGACCGCGTGCAAGAGTTATTAAGCGTTCCCGTAGTGCTTGAAGAAAATGAATGGGGCATTGACCATGGCGCATGGTCAGTCCTAAAGTATCTCTATCCGAAGGCTGATGTCCCGGTAGTGCAGGTGAGTTTGGATGGATCAATGTCAGCGCGTGAGCATTATGAATTGGCAAAGCAACTGCGCCCATTGCGTGATGAAAATATTCTCATTTTGTCGAGTGGTAATGTGGTTCATAACTTGCGCACTATTCATTGGCAAGAAGATGCTCAGCCCTATCCTTGGGCAAAAGAATTTAACGACTTTTTTATATCTGAAATGCATGCGAATCATCATGATCCTCTCATCGAGTGGGAGCGTTATGGTGATTCAGCACATCTTTCAATTCCCACTGCAGAGCATTACTGGCCCGCTCTGTACACCCTCGCCTTGCAAGAAGAGGGTGAGCAAGTAAAAATCTATGCTGATGGCATAGAGATGAGTTCAATTAGCATGCTAGGTTTCTCCATTCAATAAAGAACAGATTATGTGGCTATCGATCTTTGCAATTTTCTTTGGTGCCGGTTTAGGGGCTTTACTGAGAGCGGGCTTTAATTTTTTGGCGGTTGGTATTGCATCAACTATTCCAATGGGCACCTTCATTTCCAATATGGTGGGCGGCTACTTAATTGGTATCGCCGTAGCTTTCTTTGGCAATAACCCCAGCCTTTCCCCTGAGTGGAGATTGTTTGTCATTACTGGATTTTTGGGCGGCTTAACAACTTTCTCGAGTTTTTCAGCGGAGGTGGTGGCATTTATCCAGCGTGGGGAGTTGGGTTGGGCGCTTGGTACAGCCCTACTGCATCTCGTCGGATCTTTGGTGTTGACCCTCCTGGGTATTTGGACATTTCAGACATTTCGCTAGTCCCCGCTAGTTTTTGTTAAATTTAGGTATGGTTTGCGGTACAAGTTTTGCGGCACTGCAATAAGAATGCAGTTTATAAATAAATATAAGGATAAAAAATGAAGACAACTCGTAGAGACTTTTTGACATATGGTTCCGCATTTGCCTTGGTAAATAGCGTACCCTCTTTTGCATTTGCACAAAGCAAGCCTTTGTTTGAATCCATCAATATGTTTATTCCAGCGGCGCCTGGTGGTGGCTGGGATAGCACTGGTAGAGCGATTGAGGTGGCAGCCAAAGATGCTGGCCTAGTAGGCTCTTTCCAGTTTGAGAACGTCGGTGGTGCTGGCGGTATGGTGGGATTACCGCGCTTTGTAAATCAGCGTAAGGGCCAAGCCAATGCATTGATGGTTGGTGGCTCAGTAATGGTTGGTGCTGCAATTACCAATAAGAGTCCAGTCACTATGTCTGACGTTACTCCAATTGCTTGCTTAACTGAAGAGGCTGGAATTATCGTGGTGCCAACAGACGGCAAGATTAAGTCTTGGAAAGATTTCGAAGAGGCAATTAAAGCGAATCCAAAATCAGTTTCAGTTGCCGGTGGTAGCGCTGGTGGTACAGACCATCAACTCTTGGGTTTAATTATCAAAGCATTGGGTAAGAACCCGCGTGATGCAGCTTATGTTGCTTTCGCTGGTGGTGGCCCTGCTAATGCTGCCATCTTGGGTGGTCAAGTAGTTGCTGGTATCTCTGGCTACTCTGAGTTCGCAGAACAAATTAAAGCTGGAAAAATGAAGGCAATCGCCGTGTCTGGCAACAAGCGCATTCCAGGTGTAGATGTACCTACGCTAAAAGAATTGGGTGTTAATGTCACTGCAGCAAATTGGCGTGGTATTTTCGGTGCCCCTGGAATTAATGCCGCTCAAAAAACTGCCTTGATTGAGTTGGCGACAAAGATTCATGCAACCAAAGGTTGGGCTGAGACTCTCGAGAAAAGAAAGTGGACTGATGCCTTTGTAGCAGGCGCTGCATTTGATGCGCAATTGAAAAAATACATTGCAGAAACTGAGACTGTTCTCAAAGAGTTAGGTCTAGCATGAGTACCCGTTTAGTTGCCAGCTTTTTGCTGGTGTTTTGTGGGGTAGCAATTTGGCAGGTTCTCAGTATTCCAGAGTCCACTATGTACTCTGAGGTTGGTCCCGTGTTAGCCCCATCAATCCTAGTGGCTCTGCTCTCTTTGCTTGGCGTGTTTTATTTGCTCAGCACTATTAGCAGCAAGGCACCTGACTGCGTTCATCATGAGGATGAGCGTCCGCTTCCAGGTGGATCAAAGCGTGTTATGTTCCTCCTGGGTGGTGGCCTTGCTTTCATTCTGCTGACTAAGTTGATTGGCTTTTTGATTCCTGCAACGCTCTGTGGTTTGGGTGTATCGATGGCATTTGATGCTAAGTTCAATATCAAAACTATCTTGATGGTCCTTGCCATCGCGGGCGCCTTTTGGACGCTCTTCTCGGCGCTTCTCGGGGTTGATTTGGGCCCACTCGTTAATTTTAGTTTCTAAGTAAAGATCGTTATGAGCTCATTTGACTCCCTGATGCAGGGTTTTGCTGTCGCCTTGCAACCGATGACTTTGATGTATGGATTTTTAGGTTGCTTAGTAGGCACTTTGGTTGGAGTGCTTCCTGGTATCGGACCTGCACTCACAATTGCGTTACTACTCCCGTTAACTTTTAAAGTCCCCGCTACCGCTATTTTTGTTTTGTTTGCTGGTATTTATTACGGCGCGATGTATGGCGGCTCCACCACATCTATTTTGTTAAACACTCCTGGCGAATCAGCCACGATTGTGACCTCTCTTGAGGGCAATAAGATGGCGCGTCGCGGCAGGGCAGGTCCAGCACTTGCTACGGCTGCAATTGGTAGCTTCGTGGCTGGAACAATCGGCACAATTGCGCTAACCTTCTTCGCCCCTTGGGTCGTAGATGCGGCGCTGGCATTTGGGCCTGCAGAATATTTCAGTTTGATGATGCTGGCCTTGGTAACAGTTTCTGCAGTTTTGGGTAGCTCAGCTTTGCGTGGT
This sequence comes from Polynucleobacter sp. MWH-Aus1W21, assembly GCF_018687275.1. Lineage (NCBI taxonomy): Bacteria > Pseudomonadati > Pseudomonadota > Betaproteobacteria > Burkholderiales > Burkholderiaceae > Polynucleobacter > Polynucleobacter sp. MWH-Aus1W21. The sequence goes on along the minus strand of NZ_CP061287.1, from coordinate 1,583,053 downwards.
TTGATTAGCTTGGTGGCCGGTCTCTTGTTTGGTTTGATCGGCATCGACTTGCAAACAGGTCAACCTCGCTTTACTTTTGGTCAACCCGAGTTTTTGGACGGCATTGAAGTGACGATTGTTGCTGTCGGTTTATTTGCGATTGGCGAAGCTTTGTATTTGGCTTGGCAAGGTAAAGAAAACAAAAAGACTGAAGTGCTTGCGGTATCTGGAAGCCTTTGGCTTTCTAAGGAAGATTTTGCTAGGTCCTGGAAGGCGTGGATTCGGGGCAGTTTATTAGGCTTCCCAATTGGTGCCATGCCGGCAGGTGGTGCAGAGTTGCCCACTTTGCTTTCTTACTTTGCCGAGAAGAAGTTGTCCAAAAAGCCTGAGGAATTTGGTCACGGGGCAATTGAAGGTGTAGCTGGACCGGAGGCTGCCAATAATGCATCTGCTGCCGGCGTGCTCATGCCTTTGCTAACCCTGGGTATTCCAACTTCTGCAACTGCGGCGATTATTTTGTCCGCGTTTGAGTCTTACGGTATTCAGGTAGGGCCGACATTGTTCGCTCAACAAAGTGGCCTAGTGTGGACCTTAATTGCCAGCTTATATATCGGTAACGTAATCTTGTTGGTATTAAACCTTCCTTTAGTCGGGCTATGGGTGAAGTTGTTGAAGATTCCACCGCAATGGCTCTACGCTGGCATCGTGGTGATTTCAGTGGCGGGTGTATATGGCTCGTCTAACTCAGTATTTGATGTAGGTCTACTGTTCTTCTTTGGGTTCCTTGGTTTTGGAATGCGTCGCTTTGATTTTCCTGCGGCACCAATGATTATTGGTTTGATCTTAGGCCCGATGGCAGAGCAATCGATGCGTCAAGCTTTAACTATTAGCCAGGGTAATTGGTCAACATTCTTTACACGACCAATCTCCGGCACATTGATGGCAGTTGCTATTGCGCTGTTGGTGATCCCGAACGTATTGCGGTTTATTAGATCCCGTAAAGCTGCAGCTTAAATTAAACCCGCTCCACCTAGTATTGCTCCGAGCGCAATGAGGTAGAGCGGATGAATTTTAGAGAACTGAGTAATTACCACAACCGCGATCGTTAAAATGATTGCTGTCCAGTGGTCATTAAAGCCAACCGTTAATTTCCAAGAAGAAGTGAGTATGAGTCCGATGGCTAGAGCTGCTGCAGCGTACTGGATAATTTTCTTCTTCTCTGGGTCTTTGATGCTGGTGATGTAGCGCTCTAGATAAAAAACCATGACTGAGGATGGCCAGCAGGTGGCTATCGATGCTACAACGGCGCCTAGAACGCCATAAACATGCCAGCCCACCAAAGTAATAGTCATGAAATTTGGCCCAGGAGCTGCCTGAGCAATCGCGAAATAATCCGCAAAGGTGGCCGCATCTATCCAATGCTCTTGATTAACGGCTAAGTCCAATAGCGATGGGAGTACTGCAATAATTCCGCCAAACGCAACAAAGGAAAACAGGGAGAGCTTAATAAATAAGCTAAGCAGTAAGGTCATACCTTTCTTGCCTTTCTTCTGGCAAAGAAATAGGCAATAGGCGCAACGATAAGCACCACCCAACCAAGCGCTAGATCAAAATAAATGCCGACAAGTAAGGTTAGGCCAATGACAAAAAGCATGGGTGGATAACGATATTCATCCTTCAGCATTTTGAATCCAGTGCTAGCAATTAATCCAACACCTACGGCAGCAATTCCTTTGAGTGCTCCTTTAACGTATTCGATGTAGCTGAAATGCTCATAAAGGATGGCAAGCAAAATGACGATGAAGATAGGCCCAGTGGTTAAGCCGGCTACTGCTGCAATCGCTCCCCTCGCTCCGCAGAAACGAGAGCCAACACAAACGCCAACGTTGATCACGTTCGGTCCAGGCATAATTTGACATACCCCTAAGATGGCGCTGAATTCTTCTGATGTGAGCAGCTTATCTTTTTCTACCAAGCCCCTGCGAGCCCAGGGAAGCACGCCCCCGAATCCTGAAAGACCAATCTTGCTAAAGCAGATAAAGAGCTGTAATGGTGTCAGCGTTTTCAAGAACGGGTGCGCTTTACGGCAGGAATTATTTCGGGGTGAAAGGGTGTGGTACAGGCTTACCGTCTAGCCATGCTTCTAATGTTTCGGTAATGCCTTTTGAGAAGGTGGCAAAGATGGGTTCGGCTATAAATCCTAGATGCGGTGTTACCAATAGATTGGGTGTGTTTCGCAGTGGATCCTTCTCTGGTAACGGTTCAACATCAAATACATCGACTGCAGCTTGTCCTGGTTTGCCAAGAGCTAATGCCTTTTGTAAATCATTCATATTGATAAGAGCGGCTCTTGAAGTATTTATAAGGATAGAGTCGGGCCGCATGAGCGCTAATTGATCGGCGCTAATAAGCCCCTTGGTACCTGGTCCAGCTACCAAATGCATTGTGACAATTTTTGATGTTTTAAGTAACTCCTCAAGGTTCACGGACTTTGCATTTTCAACAGCAGCCCTTTCCGGAGTCATTCTGGGGCTCCAGGTAACCACTTCCATACCAAGTGCCGCCCCAACTCTTGCAACGCGACTACCAATTGAGCCTAAACCCATCACACCAAGACGTTCACCGGAAAGCATTGGTAAAACAGAAAGCTGATCACGCCAACCGCCAGAAGAAATCAATTTGTTTTGCTCAACCAGGCGCTTAGACGCCCCTAGAATTAGCGCCCAGGTTAGTTCGGTAGTGGTTTCTTTAGAGGGTCCCCCAGGGGTGCATGCCATTGGAATGTTGCGAGCAACTAAGGCAGATGCCTCTAGCGTGCCGTTACGCTCGCCAGTAAACATTAGAAATTTAAGTTTTGGAAGGCGCGCAATTATCGCCTCATCAAATGGGGCGCGGTCTCTGACAATCGCAATAGCGTCAGCATCTTTTACAGCTTCGTATAAAGCTTCGCCACGCAAAGGCTCATGGTGAATAGTCAGATTTGCTTTTTGGTCTAATACACCCCAATTAGAAAATCGTTTTAATGCACGCTCGTAATCTCCGAGAATAACGATGCTTGGTAACGAAGCCATGTAATTGATGCTTTCAGAAAATTAATCAGGGGTGCACAAAGAGAGAATCTGTTTTAGGTCAGAAGCCTGTCCTAACTTCCAGAGTGCCGCAATTAATTGGCGTGTTTTCTCTTTGCCAATAACTGGCTCTGCCAAGCTAGTAAATTTTTGCTCTAAGTTGGCATCACTCATTGGGTTCTCAACGGAGCCGATGGCATTCTTAACAAAAATATGCACTTCTTTACCGTCCTTTAGGAACGCCTTCACGTCAACAGAAGCTTCGCTGATAGAGGTATCGGTAGTCGCATTCACTTTAGCGCGTAAAGCAACTACATCAGGACGGTTGACGATATCGTCTGCATATTCGCCTTCGCCTGCTTGACCAAAAATGAGTCCAACAGCGCAGCCATGGTAGACGCTGAACTTGCCTTCAAGTCCATCTTTAGGTGTTTTCTTGCCTGTTAACTCAAGCACAAGTGGATGAACGCGTAATTCAATACGCTCAACATCTTCAGCCTTAACGCCTTGAGAACGCAATTGGGCGCAAGCATCAATCGCTGGATGAATCACAATGCCGCAAGCGAATGGTTTGTAAGTGTTCAAAGAAATCTCAAAAGATTTTCCAAGTTCACGATCAATTTCGGACCAATCGCATTTAGTGGAAACGGTTTGCATGTAACCGCGACCAGCTTCAAGTGCTTTAGGGCTAGCAGTAAAACCATGTTTTGCTAATAATGCTGACAGTTGGCCTGCACGCGCTGCACCACCTGGATGAAATGGCTTGGTCATGGTGCCAAATTGTTCACGCATGCCTACAGGCTGTGAAGCAGCAATTCCCAAGGCCATTGTTGTCTTTTGGAGGTCTAAACCCATCAGGCGTGAGCAAGCAGCTGCAGAGCCAAGCATGCCGGTCGAACCAGTGATATGCCAGCCGCGATGGTAGTGGTCTGGGTACATGGCGTTGCCAACTCGGCAAGCAACATCGATTCCTAAGATGAGCGAGTCGATGATTTGACGGCCATTTACATTAGTATGTTCGCCTAAGGCCAGGATGGCGGAGGCTACGGGGCCAGCAGGGTGAATCACCGTTTTGAGATGGGTATCGTCAAAGTCAAAGGTGTGAGAGCTAATGCCGTTGATCAGCGCAGCGCCACCCATATCCACTTTGTCTTTTCTACCCAAAATACTGGCTTGTGGCGCAGGCTGAAACTCACGAATGGCGGCGAGTGAAGACTCTACGCTTTCATGGTTGGCGGCACCGATAGCGCATCCCAGCCAATTTAAGAAAGTGCGATGCGCTTCATGATCTACTTCTGGTGTCCATCCTTGACTGGGATGTGAGGTAACAAACTCAGCCAAAATTTTGGTAACTGGTGGTGCATTCAGGTCTGCTGCTGCAGCAATAGCGTGTGACATTTTATTTCCTAGTGAATTTCAATAATTAAGATGTTTGTATTTCAGTTTTTCTTTATGAGATGGGGTTAATCAATCTCAATTTTTCGATCCTTGGCAACTTTGGTCCAGCGGGCAATATCTTCTTTAATGTAAGTACCAAACTGTTGTGGCGTCATTGGCATTAAAGTCATTGCTTCGCTTGTCATTTTGTCTGAAAACTCTGGGGTTGCTAGCGCTTTGTTTAATTCAGCATTTAATTTGGCAATAATTGGCTCAGGCATATTTGCTGGACCAACAATGCCGTACCACTGCTGGCCTTCAAAGCCGTTGTAGCCTAATTCTTTAAAGGTTGGAATGTTAGGTGCCGCAGGGTTACGTTTTGGTCCGGTTACAGCAAGTGCGCGTACTCTATTAGATTTCAAGTAAGGCATTGCAGCAAATAGGGTTGGGAACATTGCCTGGGTTTGGCCTGCTAATAAATCAGTGTAAGCAGGGCCAACACCGCGATATGGAACATGCACCATGAAAATGTTGGCTGCAAGTTTAAATTGCTCCATTCCAAGGTGAGTCAATGTTCCTGGGCCTGCTGATCCATAACTAAGCTTGGCAGGATTCTTCTTTGCGTAATCAACAAACTCTTTTAGGTTATTAATCGGCAAGTCAGGATTAATTACTAAGGCATTAGGTGTTGCACCAATCATGCCCACTGGAGAAAAATCTTTAATGGCATCGTAAGGAAGTTTTCTTACTGCTGGGTTGGTGCCATGTGTTCCAACATATGCCACCATTAAGGTGTAGCCATCTGGTGTTGCTTTGGCTACCGCTTGGGAAGCAATAGAGCCACCACCACCACCAATATTTTCAACAATAATTGTCTGGCCAAGCGACTTTGACATTCTCTCAGCCAGGGTGCGAGCGATATTGTCGAGTCCACCTCCGGCTGCTACGGGAGCAATTAGCTTAATAGGCTTAGTAGGGTAAGTGGTAGCAGCTGTTTGGGCGTTTGCACTCAGGCCAAACGTCAAACCTGTTGCCAAAGCTAGCAGGGGGCATAAAAAACTTGGTAGTTTCTGTAAAGAGTATTTAGACATGTCTCGGTCCAGTTTATTATTTATTGTTAATGTAGTACTGCTGGTAGACAATTCTACTATTGATGGCAAATATTTTTTGAGCGGGGAAGCGTATGATTTTGGAGCACTGTGACATTGAGATTGACCCAGCCAAACAGGCAGAATTTGAGAAGGCCATATTGCATGGGGCTGAGACGGTCATCTCAAAAGCAAAGGGATTTCAGGGGTTTAAGGTGAACCATAGCTTGGAAAACCCCGCGCGCTACCTCTTGCTGATTTATTGGGATACGCTGGAAAACCACACCATTGATTTTCGAGGTTCTGCAGCTTTTGCTGATTGGCGGGCTATTGTTGGGCCATTTTTTGCCAAACCACCAGTGGTCGAGCACATGACTTTAGTGGGAAAGTCTAGCTGATATATCCATAGGTGGGGCGCAAGAGATTGCGCCTCTTATAGAAAGTTATTCAGCCTATAAAAGTCCATCAAATATTGATTAAATATTTCTGGCTGTTCAATATTGGAAATATGCCCAGCATTAGGAATTTCATGGAACTGAGCACCTAGCATTTTCTCTTTCATTGACCTTGCCATATGTGGGGGAGTGCCATGATCGTGCTCTCCAACCATAATCAATGTTGGGCATTTGATTTCACTTAAGCGATCAAATGTATTGATGTGTGAAATTGCTTCACAGCAACCACAAAATCCATTTACTGAGGTGCTAGCAATGCCTTCTGCAATTTCTTGAATGATGACTGGATTATCCCTTCGAAAATCATCCGCAAACCAGCGCTTGAGAGTGCTCTCAACCATTGCCGTCATGCCCTCGGCCTTTGCCTGAGAAATTCTCTCGCCCCACATTTGCTTTGCATTGTCAGGGCGTTTGCTAGTTGTGTCTGCCAAAACAAGAGATTCGAATAATTGAGGATATTTCAGGATTAAGGTCTGACCTATCATGCCGCCCATAGACAGCCCAAGCCAGTGTGTACGGCTTATTTCAAGTGACTGGAATAAATCAATGGCATCTTCCGCAAGATCATCTAACGTATACGGATCTAATGGAGCAGAGCTATTGCCATGTCCACGAGTGTCAAATCGTAATACTTTGAAATGCTTAGTTAGTAGCGGCATCTGTGGATGCCACATACTCATATTGCTTGCTAAGGAATGGGACAGGGTGAGCCACGGCCCATTACCTTCAATCGCATAGGCTATTTGATTGCCTTGACTGGTGATGATTTCATTCATGACTAAGATGCTTTACTCGGGTTTGATTCCTGATAATTTTGCCAAGCGAGCAAATTCAATAATTTCCGCTGCAATTAATTTATCAAACTGATCAGGAGTGCTAGACACGGCAGTGGTTCCAAGCTCGTCAAAACGTTCCTTCACGCTTGGTAACTCCAGGATCCGTTTTACTTCAGAAGCAATTTTTTGAAGAATGGGTTTTGGCGTTTTTGCCGGTGCAACCAAGCCATACCAGAACTCCCATTTGTATCCCGGTACTCCAGATTCTGAAACAGTGGGTAAGTTAGGTAGATCTTTAAATCTTTTTGTGCTGGTGATTGCAATAGCGCGTACTTTGCCGGATTTCACCAGGTTAATAGCGCTGGCATAGGGGCTGATAAAAAAGTCCACCCTCCCGGACATGACCTCGGTAATGGCATCGGGAATACCCTTTGTGGGAATATGCAATAGCTCAACACCAGCCTTTGCTTGAATTAGTTCTGCCGCAAAGTGAGAGCCGCTTCCCACCCCAGCAGAGCTATAAGTTACTTTGCCTGGGTATTTAGTTGCATATTCAAGCAACTCTTTCATGGTATTCACTTTGAGATTGGGTGAAATCAACACCAAAGCAGGGCCCGTGGCGGTTAAAGTAATTCCAGAGAAATCCTTAATGGGATCAAAGGCCATGGATGAGTAAATGGCTGGTGATATTGCAAAAGCCGAAGAAATAGATAGTAGGGTGTATCCATCGGATGGGGCGTTTGCAACTAATTGTGCGGCGATATTGCTGCCAGCGCCAAGCTTATTTTCTACGACTACCGGCTGCTTCCAATTCTCACTCATATGCTGCCCGATAATTCTAGCTGCTATATCTGGTACACCGCCAGGAGAGAAACCCACAACAATCTTTATGGGTTGGGTGGGATAACTCTGGGCGCTAAGTGTGCCAGTAAATAGGCAAATAATTGCCAAAAGAATGTGTTTTAGTAGGTTGGAAGGAGTGCGCATTTTTCAAATTTGAATAGTATTTTGGTAATCCTAATCATATTTGAAAGTTGGGCCAAGTGGGGGATGGGTGCTACATAAAGTCCCAACCCCTTTTGCCTATGTGTGCCAAGCTCTTGGACTTAGTTAAGCCAGGGAGCCTTTGCAAGCACAGGCTTTAAACCCGTCTTGCTAATTTGATCTGCAACTTCTACTGACGCGAGGAATTCAACAAGATGACGAGCCTGTTCTTCTTGCTTGGTATCACTTCCGATGCCAGCTGAAAAGAAAAACGATCTTTGCGCTTCTGGTGGTAGATCCCTCAGGATTTTAATGCCTTGAATAGGTAGCAATTCACTCATTTGCTGAAAGCCGAGATCGGCTTCGTTTCTCATGAGGATTGTGCCCACTCTTTCACTAAAGATTTTTTTAGCTTTGACAGACATTTCTTCTGCTATACCTAGCTGTGGAAATAATTCTGTAGAAAGATAGGTGCCACTCGCACTAGCGGAGTAAGCAATTCTTCCGTAAGTCAGCATGGCATGCTTGAAAGACTCTAGGGTGCTCAAATCCGGCTCTGGATCACCCGCACGAACAGCGGCAGCAATGTGTGACGAAACCAAATCCACGCGAGTATTGTTTTTAATTTGACCCTCTTGAATAAAGTTTTCAAGAGCGGAGCCAGCCAAAATAAAGACATCAAATTTTTGGCCCTCACTCAATCTTGTTGGGATTGAGTCATGAGCTGCGCCAATAGAGGAGCCAAACGATAGCTCAACCTGGGTTTGATATTGCTTCTCGTAGATTGGTACTAAATCCTTTAAGGCCGCTGCGAAAGCCCCTGAAGTAATGACTTTCAGGGGGCCTTCGGGCGAAATAGTTACGCTTCTCAACATTATTAATCAGCAGTAATTTTTGCGCTATCCACTAACTTCTTCCAGCGAACCACTTCTTTTTGAACTAAGCTTTTCAGCTGTGCAGGTGTACCTGTTTCTACTTCTGCACCTTGATCTTCAATCTTTTTCTCATTCGCCTTATCGTTTAAGGTGAGGTTGAGTTCTTTATTCAAGCGATCAATGATTGGCTTTGGAGTTTTTGCTGGAGCAAATAAGGCGTACCACTGTGTGACATTCATATTTGGTATGCCTTGTTCTTTTAATGTAGGAACATTTGGAAGAACAGATGAACGTTTGTCACCAGCAATGCCCAGAGCCTTTAACTTGCCGCCAGCCACTTGTGGATATGCACTAAATAAACTTGGGAACATCACTTGAGTGGTGCCGCCAATAGTGTCAACAATCGCAGGCGCGGAACCTTTGTAAGGTACGTGCAGCATTTGTGTGCCGGTATTGATTTGGAATAATTCAGCAGCTAAATGAGGGGCTGTACCTTTGCCAGCAGAGGCATAGCTAATCGTATCTGGCTTTGCTTTGAGCATGGCAACCAGGTCTTTAGCATTATTCACGGGCAAGTTATTGGTAACAACCAATAAGGTTGGTGAGTTTGCAACCATACCAATTGGTTCAAAGTCGGCAATAGGGTCGTACTTTAATTTCTGTAAAGCAGGATTGATGCCGTGCGTTGCGATGTAACCAAAAAGAATCGTGTAGCCATCTGGAGCTGCACGAGCCACGAACTCAGTGGCGATTGCGCCATTGGCACCGGGTTTGTTTTCCACAATCACGGGCTGACCCATTCTTTGGCTTAGGCCTTGACCAATAATGCGGGCCATAGCGTCATTTGCGCCACCGGGTGCGGTTGGCACAACGATAGTGATAGTTTTGGTTGGATACGCTTGAGCAAATACCGCCGAAGATAGGAAGGCGGGAATACACAAAGTGCTCAAAATCAGGGCTTTTAGTTTGGTTTTCATTGAAAGTCTCCGTAAAGTTTCTTTTTTCATGCTTGGCAGGATTTTTGCATTATTCCTTCATTTTGCATATTGCAATATTATTAAGTACTAATGCGTTCAACACATCAATATCTATGACAATTAACTTTGATCTACATGATTTACAGGCTTTTGTAGCTGCCGCCGAGATTAAAAGCTTCAAAAAGGCAGCTGAGTCGATCAATATTTCCCAGCCCGCCTTCAGTCGTCGCATTGAGAAGCTTGAGTCAGCTTTGGGGGTCAAGCTCATAGATCGCGATACTCGAAATATGGAGCTCACTTCCATCGGGCGTGATTTTGCAAAAAAATCCAAATTTTTATTAGAGGGCTTGGATGAGGCTCTTTTAGGGATTGAAGGGGTTGGTGGTGGGCGAATGGGTGAAATTACGATCGCCTGCGTTCCTTCCGCGGTCTATTACTTTTTGCCGCAGGTATTGAGTAAGTACCATGAACTCTTTCCAAAGATTCGCATCAAGATTCATGATGCAAGTGCCAATGAGGTGCTTTCAATTGTCGCTAGCGGGGAAGCTGACTTTGGAGTGAACTTTGTTGGTAGCGATGAATCTAATATTGAATTTAAAACGATTTTTGAAGAGCAGTTTGTAGTGGCTTGTCGAAAAGATCACATTCTCAGCAAAAAGAAAAAAGTCACTTGGGAAGAGGTTAGCAAATATGACTTCATGACCGTTTCAAAATCCTCAGGAAATCGAATGTTGATTGACCTTGCCTTGGCGGGAAAATCACAAGCCCCCAATATCATTTACGAAGCTCAGCACGTCACCACACTACTCGGTTTGGTCGAGGCTGGGATGGGTATAGCGGTAGTGCCTTCTTTAGCGATGCCAAGTAAAGACCACCCGGTGTTAGCAAGCGTTCCCTTGGTTGATCCCGTTGTATCCAGGCGGATTGGGTTGATCAGCAAGAAAGGGCGTAGTCTTGCACCTGCAGCTGAAAAGCTATATGAATTATTGTTAGCCTTGAGTAGAAATAATTAATTTGCTACTTAAGATTGCTCTGCTTTCGCTTTTCTTCTGACGGTGCGTTCGACTGGAGTAATGCTCAGATCGGGATCAAGGGCTTCACGCTCATCAAAAACAAAGCAGCTGCCCTTGTAGTGGGCGGACCCAACCTCTTCAAAGTATTTCAAGATGCCGCCCTCCAATTGGTAACTATGTTCCATGCCAATTTCACGCATGTACAACCCTGATTTTTCGCAGCGAATACCGCCAGTACAAAAACTGACTAGTGTTTTATCAACCAACTCTTCTTTGTGTGCGGAAATGGCTGCTGGAAACTCGGTGAACTTTTCAATATTGAAATGCAGTGCATGTTCAAAGGTGCCGTAATCAACTTCAAACGCGTTGCGTGTATCCACCATCACCACTGGGCGACCAAGATCATCTGTGCCACGGTCAAGCCATTCCTGTAATTTTTTTGGTGAAATAAATTTGGCTCGACCCTCTTCTGGGCGGATGGCTGGGTGATTCATTCGAATGATCTCATTCTTGAGTTTGATGAGCATTTTCTTGAATGGCTGATCTTCCGACCAACTTTCTTTTGCTTCGAGTGGTTGAAAGCGAGGGTCAATTCTTAGCCAGTCTAAAAAGCCGCGCAACTCATCGGTCCCGCCAGCCAGAAACATATTAATTCCCTCGCCGGTTAAGAGGATAGTTCCTTTGAGGTGGCGCGTATTGCACTGCTCCAGCATCTTGGCGCGCAACTCCTCTAGGTTATCCAGACTGACAAATAAGTAGGCGGCAATATTTAAAATTGACTTCATTTTCTTTTCCATCAAGCAACCTATGCATTATCGAGCAAACGGATCTCCTGGGTGTTAATCTAGGAGCCTAATAAAAGGAGACATTTCATGCTGTGTTTACAGAAAATAGCAAAAAGCGCCTTGTTTTTTGCTTTATTTGCCGTTAGTGCCCTGGGCATCGCCCAAACTTCTGGGGTAGGTTCTTGGCCCACGCAAAAGCCGATTCGCTTAATTGCCGTTTTCCCGCCAGGCGGATCCGTAGACCAGGTGGCTCGAGTTTTAGCGCCAGCCTTGCAATCTGAGCTCAAGCAAAATGTGATTGTTGAAAATATTGGCGGTGCCTCCGGCGTCATCGGTACAGCGGCAATGACCCGCTCTGATCCTGATGGCTACACATTCGCAGTGGTATTTGATACCCACGGGGTTAATCCAAGTCTTAAAGACAAGCTTCCCTACGACACTATTAAGGATATTAACCCGGTCATTTTGGTGGGAACCTCACCAATGGTTTTGGTGGCGAGCAAGAAATCAGGCATTACCAGCTTTAAGCAGTTGGTTGATATGTCTAAGTCGGGCAAGCAATTTAGCTATGGCTCTATCGGCATAGGCAGTCTCGGCCATTTGGCGATGGCGCGCCTTGCAAAACAAGCTGGCTTTGATTGGAACCATATCCCTTATCGCGGAGGCGGCCCCTTAATGCAAGATTCATTGGGTGGTCAGGTTGAATTAGCGGTTGGCTCAGAGTTTTTGGTAAAGCCGCATATTGATAGTGGTGGCGTAGTTCCCTTAGTAATTACAACAGCGAAGAGATCTCCTTCATTACCTAACGTGCCAACTATTTCCGAAAGTGGATTCCCAGGTTTTAGCGCTCCTGCGTGGTGGGCTGTATTAGCCCCAGGAAAAACACCGCCAGCCATCCTGGATGCAATGAATAAGGCATTGAATAAGGCTCTTAAAACGCCGGCAGTGGCTGAAAAATTCAAAGCTCAAGGAATTGAGATTATTGGTGGATCATCTGAAACAGCCCGTGAGTTTATCGGCAAACAGGTCGGCATCTGGGGCAAGTTTGTTATCGAAAACAATATTAAAGAAACTTCTCAGTAAAAGGTATTTATGTCAGAACGTTTAATTCCGTATCAGCCAATGGATTTGGCAGAGCCTGCTGAGTTGGTTGCCGCCATTCGTAAAAGACGTGGTGGTCAATTCATTAACTTGGATCGTATGCTCTTGCATAGTGTGCCAATTGCTGAAGGCTGGAATCATTTCATTGGCGAGATTAGGAATAATTTATCTTTAGATCCCAAGTTGCGTGAGTTAGCTATGTGTGGTGTGGCGGTGCTCAATGGTGCTGAGTATGAATTCTTTCACCATGCGCCACCCTTCAAGAAGGCGGGTGGAACAGAGGAACAGGTTCAAGGCTTGCGCCTCATTGGGCAAGCGACTTTCCCAAAAGATTTATTTTCGCCGGTAGAAAATGATGCCGCTGAACTCACTTTACAGATGACGCGAAATATCAAGGTGGATCCTGATTTGATGAAGCGTTTACAAAAGGCATTGGGAAGTACTGATGCGGTAGAGTTGGTAACGGTAATTGCCGCTTACAACATGGTGTCCCGCTTCTTAATCGCGCTAGACGTCAATCCTGAAGATCATCCTCCTGCTTAAAAGACTGATGAGTTAATCAACATGATCCGCAATATTCAAACGATTATTCCTGGCATAGCTACTTCTGATGGAGCGGGTGTAAAGTTGCGCCGCAGTCTTGGTGGGCAGAATCAAGTTAGGCTAGACCCTTTTTTGATGCTTGATGAGTTTTCTTCAAACGATCCGAATGATTATGTGGCAGGTTTTCCAGCTCATCCGCATCGAGGATTTGAGACTGTGACCTATATGCTTGAGGGTCATATGCTGCATGAAGATCACCTTGGAAATCAAGGTCACCTTAAGACTGGTGGCGTGCAGTGGATGACAGCGGGGCGCGGGATTATTCATTCTGAGATGCCTCAACAGGTGAGTGGTGCCATGCGCGGTTTTCAACTGTGGATTAACTTGCCTGCAAAAGAAAAGATGAAGCCTGCTGGGTATAAAGATATTCAGGTTGAGGATATTCCCCAGATTACATTAAGTAATGGTGGTGCAGTCAAAGTGATTGCCGGCAGATATCACCAGGATGACAAAGAAGTGCAAGGCCCGATTCAAGGAATTACCACTTCACCTTTATTTTTAGATGTGCACTTGTCCCCTCATGCGGAATTTGAACATCGCATTCCTAAAGAGCTTAATGCTTTCGTTTATGTATATGAAGGTGAGCTAGAAATAGGCGGCCCAATGATGCCGGCGCCAAAGCAAGCCGCAATTGTGCTTGGGGATGGAGACCGTTTAAAAGCGAAGGCAGGGTCTGCTGGTGCGCAATTTATTGTCCTTGCCGCTTTACCGCTCCATGAGCCTATTGTTCAATATGGCCCCTTTGTCATGAATACACGTGCCGAGATTGAGCAGGCTATTGATGATTATCAAAATAACCGTCTTGTGGTTTCCTAGGTGGCCCTATCAACAACAATTCAGTGGGAGGATGGCGGGCAAATCCATAGCGCTAACTGGCATTCTGAAAATGGCATTGCTCCCCATAAAAAGATTCAGATTGCTGATGACACTCTAACCGCAGATATTGCTTATCGTCTGGCTTGTGAAGGCACGGCAATTCTGTATAAGGGGGACTTTCAGAATGCCCGACAACTTTTGCAGGCTTTGGTGCGAAGAGTGGATAGGCCTTCCAAGAAATCCTCAAGAGCTGATCGAGTTGCAAAAGAGAAAAGCAAAAGCCCGCTAGACACATTCAATCTTCACCGCCTTACCCAATCGCAGCGTGCTCGTATTTTGGGAATGGTGTTGATACCAGTTAACGCTGATCACAGTATCTCATTAAGACGTGCCCCAGATGTTGCTCAAGCTTGCTTGGAGGCTTATGGCGAGCAGACAGTATCTTATGTTATCTCACTGCGTGAGCTGCTCGGCGTCATTAGTGCCCATGAGTGGCGCAAGACGGGTGTTCAAGTTCTTACTAGGGATGATGAAGAGGTTCGCATCCATCCACACTATGGTGTTTTCTCTCCAGTGCGTAGTGAGTACATTAATTTAGTTCTGAAAGCTCCGCTGCCAGAAGCCATAAAACAAAGCTCTACAGCTTTTGATATTGGCACGGGTACTGGAGTTTTAGCGGTTGTTTTGGCTCTGCGCGATATTCAGAAAATTATTGCGACGGATTTAAATGATCGAGCTATTGAGTGCGCTCAAGATAATGTAGACCATCTAGGACTAAAAGCACAGATTGAAATTCGTAAAACTAATCTTTTCCCAGAGGATAAAGCAACGCTCATTGTTTGTAATCCACCTTGGCTGCCAGCAAGACCTAGCTCCTCTCTGGAGCATGCGGTATATGACCCTGAGAGTCAGATGCTAAAAGGTTTCTTGCATGGATTAAAAAACCACCTGCTTCCGAAAGGCGAGGGCTGGCTCATCCTGTCTGACTTGGCGGAGCATTTAGGTTTGCGAACTAGAGAAGAGCTTCTTGATTGGATTGAGCAAGCTGGTTTAAAAGTAGTTGCGCGTTTAGATACTAAGCCTACGCATCAAAAAGTATTTGATAAAGCGGATGCATTACATGCTGCACGCTCTCAAGAAGTAACTTCACTTTGGCGGTTGACCTTAAAGCCGTAGCACATTTAATAGCCCTACAATACCCGTCCCCATTGGGTTCATGGTTGTTTATCAATAGCATCATCCTTAAAATCATTAAGACCAATTGATAACTTACTACAAGTTATATCGGTAAGTTGACTTGTGTTTTTTGCAATAATTTTTTAAGGAAGCGATTTGCGCCATAGTTATTCAATTAGAAATGTTTTACTAATTTCAGGCGTAGCAGCCACTCATCTACTATTTTTACTAGGCTTGCTGTCCGTATCTTTTTCTAGAGAGGAATCATTCGTACCGGGGAATATCTTAGTGAGTTTGGTGGGCGAAAGAGCGGATGACTTTGCACCGAAAAAATCTAAAGCTATGCCTCGATTTAATGCATTCGCAAGCCAGGAAAATCTCGGTTCAATGCAGGTGAACGAGGATCCATCAGCCACCGGAGCTGAGGGTGTAGGTCATTTAGCGAGCGGTGAAGCTAGGCAGACTTTACATAACCCAAAACCCTATTACCCATTGGCTAGTAGGAGGTTAAGAGAGCAGGGTTTAGTAATTGTTAAGCTCTGTGTGAATGAGCAAGGCATTGTGCTGGAGGCTGGCATCTCTAAGAGCTCGGGCTTTCATGGCTTGGATCAATCGGCCCTAACAACCCTGGCGCAGTGGAGATTTACTCCAGTTACAGCTAATTACACCAGGCTTTCCTCGCAGTGCTTTCAGACTCCCGTGCAATTTACCTTGGAGGGGTAGTCTTTGGGTGAGAAAAACACTTTGAATCTTGAATCCCCAAACAAAAGCTGTGTTCGTTGTTTGCCAAAAATAATTTCGAGTGAGGCGCTATTGGGTCAGATGAAGCAGATTTGTATTCTGCATGATGGGCATGTATATCAATTGCGTATCACTAAACTGGGAAAGCTCATATTGACTAAGTAGGAATTAAATCGGTTACTAGCCAGCAAGAGCATTTTCATATGCATATAGCCAGCGATTTTTTGTTGTTATCACTGGAGATGGTATATGAAGCATCAAGAAGTTTTTCGCTCTCGAAACAGGCTGGCCTGGTTCTCATCGGTTGCATTGTTGTATGGCAGCTCATTTTCAAATTGGGTGTGTGCTCAGGATATTGAGTTACCCAGAATCGATATTGTTGGCCGCGAGGAAAATGCGCTAAGCAAAATTCCAGGAACAGTTGACGTTATTAACCAAAAGAAGATGGAGGAGTTGCAGCCTCAGTCTTTACAGGATGTCTTGAGGACAATCCCGGGCGTCAATATTCGTGGCGATGAAGGCGGCTTGGGATCTATTCCGAATATTGGAATTCGTGGCTTAAATCCGAGTCGTAGCTCAAAAGTATTGCTCTTGGAGGATGGGGCACCAATCCAGCCAAGCTTATTTATTTCAAATGCTTCGTATTACAGCCCACCGGTTGAACGAATCGGCGGAATTGAGGTCTTGAAAGGGGCATCAGGATTGCAATATGGGCCATCTAATATTGGTGGTGTAGTTAACTACCTCAGTAAAACGCCTTCTCAGGGATTCAAGTTAACTGGCAAGGTGGGTAATTATGGTTATCGCTTGGCTGAGATTGAAGCGGGAGGAAAGTCATCTTCGAATGGTGCAATTGGAGGAGTAAATCTGATCCAATCTGATTCGAGTGGATACCAGGGTAATGGTTTTAAGATGTACGACATCTTGATGAAAGGCGGTATTGAAATTGCGCAAAATCAGTGGCTTAGTTTGAAATATACGCACTACGATAACAACATCAACACCTCCTATGTAGGTCTGCGTCCTACGCAATATATTAATCGCAGCAAAGTTAATCCAGCGCCAAACGATCGCTTCATTACCCAAAGAAACGCCGTAGATATCAATCACTCATTAGAAATTAACCCGGATACTAAGATCAATACCTTGATGTATTGGAGTAAGTTATCACGAAACTACTGGCGACAAAGTATTGTGAAGCGGACACAAGACGCTACGATCTTTAAGGCTTGTAATATTGGTGCAGACTGCCTGGTAGGTCGAAATCGAGAGTTTCAAATGCTAGGCTTGGATTCTCGGATAAGTCATGCTTACAAAGCTTTGGGAATCGCTAATGAGGCAGAGTTTGGCGTGCGTTTGCATACTGAATCTCAAATCAACCAACTGGTGAGCTCGAAAACACTGGCCTACTCCGGCCGAATTTCTATGCATGAGGAAAATAGAGCTAACTCACTTGCGATGTATGCTCAAAATCGCCTCTTGTTAACTAAGGACTTTGCTCTGACGCCAGGGGTGCGCGTCGAAAGCTATAACCAAACTCGGTCTAATGTCATTACGAATAAAAGTGGTGGCGCTAAGAATGTGGAAACCATTCCACAGATTGGAGCTACTTGGCAATTAGTGCCGCAAGCTCAGGCATATGGCAGCATTTATAAAGGGTTTGCTCCGGCGCAATTGGCATCTGCGATTGATGACAAGGGGGTTGATCAGCAGTTAGCTCCAGAACGCTCTACCAATATGGAATTGGGATTGCGCGGTCGGTCAGGTGCGTTTTCTTATGATTCAGCCATCTTTAGCATGAATTTTAGCAATCAAATTGTGAATCAAAGTTTGGCTGCAGGTATTTCAAAGGCCAATGGAGGTAAAAGTTTGCACCAGGGTGCCGAGGCATCCCTGGGGTATGAGTTGGGTCGCGGTTGGGCCATTAATGCCAATGCCACTTACATAACTGTTGCAAAATTTGTTGGGACGAATTCTTTGGGGCGAGATGGTAACCGCATTCCTTACACTCCTAAGCTAACGTCTAACCTGGGTGTTAGTTACGAAAAAAATGGCTTCAATACCTTAGTTAGTTTGAATTATGTTTCTGCGCAGTATGCTGACTCAGCAAATACTATGGTTCAAAACACCATTGGAACTCTAGGCGAGGTGCCTGCATTTGCAACGGTAAATTGGAGTGCTAACTACGCCCTTAATAAGGATTGGAAGGTATTTGGCGTGATCAATAATGTCTTTGATAAAAGGTATATCTCTAGTCGCAGTCCGGATGGCATATTTGCTGGCGCACCACTTAATTTTCAAGCTGGCATGAGCTATCAATTCAATTGATGCGAATAATGGATTGCTAAGAAGGTCAAACGCCACCTTGGTGGGTGGCGTTTGTTTGTTACTGACTTCAATTTGGTGGAACCGGCGGGAATCGAACCCGCGTCCGCAAATCCTCCACAACAAGTTCTACATACTTAGTCATATCATTTGATTTAATCAGCTAGGCACGGACTGACACGTTCCCCGCTGACGATTCACTAAGTTTTCGTACTATTCTTCGTGACACAAAATAGTCTTATCTCTTGTATATGACCCTGATGTAGCTTGCGCTACCTGACCCAAGAGAGAATCAGTTCAGGGGCAACCGCAATTAAGCGGCTAGTGCGTAACGTTCGTCGTTAGCAGTTATTACATTCCCATTGATTTACGAGATAACGGGTCCTCGGTATGCCCTTGATGCTTTGTAACCCACGTCGAAACCATGTCGGTCCCAGATTGCATGCATTGGAACTTCTTATTTTAAAGCCGCTAGCTTTAAATTGTTGAATATCTTTATTCCCTGCTGGGAAAGATGATTTGCAGTAAATCTAGTGGGGTATCAATGATGTAATCCGCTCCCCAAGCCTCTGGGGGCTCTTTGCAGCCACAGTAGCCATAAGCGGCTGCCACAGTCTTCATACCAGCGGCTTTGCCTGCTAAAACGTCTCTAATATCGTCTCCAACATAAATTGATTTACTTGGATCAATGTTGCTAGCTCTAGCTGCATGGAGAATTGGCTCTGGATGCGGCTTTGAGAATGGTGTTGTGTCGCCGGAGACGGTGGAGATAGCCCTTTGTCGCAGACCCATAAGGTCGGTTAAAGGATTGGTAAAGCGCTCGCTTTTATTGGTGATGATTCCCCAGGGCAGGTTCGCAGCATCCATTTGATCAAGTAAATGATCGATGCCGTCAAATAGCTTGCTGTCAATTAGTAGAGCTTTTTCATAGTTACCGAAAAACTCATCACGAAGCACAGCAAAATCCTCGTGATCCGGACTGATTCCAAAAGCACCCTCAAGTAAGCCGCGGGCACCAGCTGAAGCATAGGGGCGCAAAAACTCATATGGCTTAGGTGCGAGATTGCGGGCAACTAGTAATTTGTTTGCGGCTGCCACTAAATCTGGAGCGGTATCTGCAAGCGTGCCATCTAAATCAAAAAAGATACCTTCATAAGGGCTGTAAAGCTTGCTCATCTATCAATCACTTTCTAACAGCAATCATGTAGTTCACATCCACATCGTCGCCTAGGCTGTATACCTGAGTAAATGGGTTGTAGCTCAACCCTTTGATGCCGATCATCTCAAGGTCCGCATGTCGTGTAAAGGCAACTAGTTCCGATGGCTTGATAAATTTAGCGTATTCGTGAGTACCTTTGGGGAGTAGCTTAAGGATGTACTCGGCGCCAATAATCGCAAATAAGTAGGACTTAGGGCTGCGATTAAGGGTGCTAAAAAATAATGTGCCCCCGGGTTTGCAGAGTTTGGCGCAAGCACGAACTACAGATGCAGGATCGGGAACGTGCTCAAGCATTTCCATACAAGTGACTACGTCATATTGCTCTGGCTGCTCATCAGCGAGAGCTTCCGCTGATATAGAGCGGTAGGTGAGTTTGGCGCCCACTTCAAGTGCATGTAACTCTGCAACCTTTAGCGCCTTTTCAGATAAATCAATACCGGTTGTATCTGCGCCTGATTGAGAAATAGATTCCGCCAATATGCCACCGCCACATCCAATATCAACCACCTTTTTGCCATTCAAGTCGACAAAGGATTTAATCCAATTCAATCGTAACGGGTTGATGGCGTGTAGGGGTTTGAATTCGCTATTAGGGTCCCACCAGCGATGGGCTAGGGCGCTAAATTTGGCGATTTCTGATTGGTCGACGTTCATGGTGATTGGCCGTTTGTGAAACTATTAGAGAAGTTTACGAATATAGCGGAAATAAAAAAGCCCGCTAGAAGCGGGCTTTTTTACAAGTAAAGTGAATTACTTAGCTGCTGTACCAACAACTTCGATGTCAGTACGGCGGTTCTTAGCGCGGCCTTCAGCAGTTGCGTTTGATGCAACTGGATTGCTCTTGCCTTTAGATTCTGTGTAGATACGGCTACCGTCAACACCCTTGCTTACCAAGTATGCTTTAACGGATTGCGCACGACGCTGACCAAGGGCCATGTTGTATGCATCTGTACCAACGCTGTCAGTGTT
Organism: Polynucleobacter sp. MWH-Aus1W21; assembly: GCF_018687275.1. NCBI lineage: Bacteria > Pseudomonadati > Pseudomonadota > Betaproteobacteria > Burkholderiales > Burkholderiaceae > Polynucleobacter > Polynucleobacter sp. MWH-Aus1W21. Next base: position 1,562,726 of record NZ_CP061287.1, on the reverse strand, counting down.
ACCTACAGCAATAATTACTTCTAACTTGATTTTCTTCAAGTCAGCAGCGATCTTGTCCAAAGTAGCTTTACCTTCTGGCTTCAATGTAGCTTTGTCGAAGTCATAAAGTGTGTCAGCTTGCAAAGTGATTTTGCTTTGGCTTACACCAGAAGCAGCAGCTGCTTTAGGAGCTAAAGCACCGTCACAACCTTTAGCTGCAGTAGCAGGTGTCCAGTTGTTATCGCGCCAGCACAATGTGCCATCGCCGTTTTTCCAATTCAAGCCAGAGCTGTTTTCCCAGTTATCAGATGCAATTGCTGCAGAAGCAGAAACAGTGATAACAGAAGCCAGCAACACTTTTAGGGTTTTGTTCATTTTTAGTCCTCAAAAATCTCTTTTTTAATTAAAGTCAAACTTAAATGTAATTCGCCCTACCTTGATGCAAAAACTGCAAAGCGACACATCTCAATTTCGTACAAACTGACAGAATCTTAGCATAGGGCCTACCCGTCATCAAAATGATATTATTTCCAGATGGAACAAGCCGCTAAAGAAACACTACCAATATCCCTCGAAGACGAAATGCGGCGGTCCTATTTGGACTACGCAATGAGCGTCATCGTCGGCAGAGCCCTGCCAGACGTGCGTGATGGCCTCAAACCGGTTCACCGCCGGGTCTTATTCGCTATGTATGAATTAAACAACGATTGGAACCGAGCTTACAAAAAATCTGCCCGTATAGTTGGCGATGTAATCGGTAAATACCATCCGCACGGTGATTCTGCGGTGTATGACACGATCGTTCGGATGGCCCAGGACTTCTCTCTGCGCTATATGTTGGTTGACGGGCAGGGTAACTTTGGCTCCGTAGACGGCGATAACGCTGCTGCGATGCGGTATACCGAGATCCGCCTGCGCAAGATTGCCCATGAGCTTTTGGCCGATTTGGACAAGGAAACGGTCGATTTTGGGCCAAATTACGACGGTAGCGAGAAAGAACCCCTGATTCTGCCTGCCAAAGTGCCTAATTTGCTCATAAATGGCAGTTCTGGCATTGCAGTGGGTATGGCGACCAATATCCCTCCCCATAACCTGGATGAGGTGGTTACAGCCTGTCTGCACGTGCTTCACAACCCAGAATGCACGATTGATGAGCTCATTGAGATCATTCCAGCCCCCGATTTCCCAACTGCCGGAATTATTTATGGCGTTCAAGGGGTTCGCGAGGGCTACCGCACTGGCCGTGGTCGTGTGGTTATGCGGGCAAAGACTCACTTCGAAGATTTGGATAAGGGCGCGCGTCAAGCAATCATCGTTGACGAACTGCCATACCAAGTTAATAAAAAGAACTTGCTCGAGCGCATTGCTGAGTTAGTGAACGAGAAAAAAGTTGAGGGTATTTCTGATTTGCGTGATGAATCAGATAAATCCGGTATGCGTGTTGTGATTGAGTTGAAGCGCGGTGAAGTGCCTGAAGTTGTTCTCAATAATTTGTATAAGAGCACGCAGCTTCAAGATAACTTCGGTATGAACATGGTGGCATTGGTCGATAACCAGCCACGCCTGTTGAACCTGAAGCAAATGCTTGAGTACTTCTTACAACATCGTCGCGAAGTGGTTACACGTCGCACGATTTTTGAATTACGTAAAGCGCGCGATCGCGGTCACGTTTTAGAAGGCCTAGCTGTTGCATTGGCAAACATCGATGAGTTCATTGCGATTATTAAAGCCGCTGCGAACCCAGTGATTGCTAAACAAGAGTTGATGGGTAAAGCATGGGATTCATCAATGGTGCGCGAGATGTTGGCGCGTGCTGAGACTGATACGCCAGGCGGCCGTAATGCCTATCGCCCAGAAGGTTTGTTGCCTGAGTACGGTATGCAGACAACCGGCTTATATCGCCTCTCTGATAGTCAAGCGCAAGAAATTTTGCAGATGCGTTTGCAACGCTTGACTGGTCTTGAGCAAGACAAGATCGTTAACGAATACAAAGAAGTGATGGCAGAGATTTCTGACTTACTCGATTTGTTAGCGAAACCAGAACGCGTTACTCAAGTGATTGAGTCCGAGTTGAAAGAAGTGCAATCTGAATTTGGTATTGCTGGTGGAGATACAGGTCGTCGCTCATTTATTGAAATGAATGCAACCGAACTCTTCACCGAAGATTTGATTACGCCACAAGATTTGGTAGTGACACTTTCCAATACTGGCTATATGAAGAGTCAGCCGCTGAGTGAATACCGCGCACAAAAACGCGGTGGACGCGGTAAGCAGGCTGCTGCTACTAAGAACGAAGATTGGATTGAAACGCTCTTCGTAGCAAATACGCACGATACGATCTTGTGCTTCTCTGATCGAGGTCGCATGTATTGGCTTAAGGTCTGGGAAGTTCCACAAGGAAGCCGCACTTCTCGTGGCAAGCCAATCGTCAATATGTTCCCCCTGATTGAAGGCGAGAAGATCACTGTGATTCTGCCAATTAAGGGCTATCAAGACGATCAGTACGTATTCATGGCTACTAGCTTGGGCACCGTTAAGAAGACACGTTTGTCTGACTTCTCTAACCCACGTAAGGCCGGCATTATTGCGGTTGACTTGAATGAAAACGACTTCTTGGTTGGCGCAGCGATTACTGACGGCCAGCATGATGTGATGTTGTTCTCTGATACTGGTAAAGCAGTGCGCTTTGACGAGAATGATGTTCGCCCAATGGGACGTACTGCACGCGGTGTGCGCGGTATGAACCTAGGCGAAGGCCATCAAGTGATTGCGATGTTGGTTGCTCCTGCGGAGGCTGCAGAAGGTGTTGAGGCTGCTGTGGTCGATGCAAACGGCATAGCGATTCCAAGTAGCGTGTTGACTGCAACAGAAAATGGGTACGGTAAACGTACGCCGATCGCTGAGTACACACGTCATGGACGCGGTACTAAAGGCATGATTGCAATTCAGACTTCGGAGCGCAATGGCAAAGTTGTTGCCGCCGCCTTGGTATCTCCAGAAGATCAAATTATGTTGATTACTACTGGCGGTGTCTTGGTCCGTACACGCGTTTCTGAAATTCGTGAGATGGGTCGCGCTACTCAAGGCGTTACTTTGATCAACGTTGACGAAGGTACACGTTTATCTGGCTTGCAACGTATTGCTGAAAGTGATTCAGATGATGACGCTGATGACGCAGAAGAAGGTGACGTATCTGCAGATCCAGCAACCGACTCTACTGACGATACGGCAGGTGACGCTTAAGCGTCACCTTTGGGCTAAACCACATCATGACTTTTGACCGCCGCATTTTTAATTTCGCAGCGGGGCCTGCTACTTTGCCTGAAGAGGTGTTGAAGCAGGCTGCCGATGAAATGTTGAACTGGCGTGGACTTGGCACCAGTGTGATGGAAATCAGCCATCGCAGTAAAGAGTTTATGGAAGTGTATGAAGAGGTCATTCAGGATCTTCGTACGCTGATGAATATTCCAGATTCTTATGAGATCTTGCTTTTGCAAGGCGGTGGTCTTGGTCAAAATGCTGCGATCCCGATGAATCTTATGCCTCTCGCCAAGAGTGGCCCCAAGGCAGATTTTTTGGTCACGGGTATTTGGTCAGAAAAGTCATTTAAAGAGGCAAAAAAATATGGCACAGCAAATTTAGCTGCGTCTTCTGCTGCAGAAAAATTTAATACGATTCCCGCCAGATCAACTTGGCAATTATCAAGTGATGCGGCTTACGTGCATTACTGTGCGAATGAAACTATTGGCGGCGTTGAATTCTCAGATGTGCCAGATGTGGGCGATGTTCCACTGGTTGCCGATATCTCTAGCAACATTCTTTCTAAAGAGATGGATGTGAACAAGTGCGCCGTTTGGTTTGGTGGCGCACAAAAGAATATTGGCCCCTCTGGGGTAACGATTGTGATTGTTCGTAAAGATTTAATCGGACATAGCATGGGTATTACTCCAACGATTTGGGATTGGGCAGTTCAAGCCAATACTCAGTCCATGATTAATACGCCGCCGACATTCTCGATATATATGGCTGGCTTAGGCTTTAAATGGTTGCTCAAGCAGGGTGGCGTTAAGGTAATTGAGAAGCGGAATCAAGAAAAAGCAGATTTGCTCTATAACTTCTTAGATCAAAGTAGTCTGTATGAAAATCGCGTCACAAAAGAATACCGCTCACGCATGAACGTGACATTCTTCTTAAAGGATGAAAGCCTAAACGCAGAGTTTTTGGCCCAAACAAACGCTGCTGGTTTAGTTGCATTGCGTGGCCATAAGGCTGCTGGTGGTATGCGTGCCAGCATCTACAACGCAATGCCTATTGAAGGGGTAAAAGCCTTGGTTGAATTTATGCGTGACTTTGAAAGGCGGGCTTAATGAGTACTGAAGAACAGCGCTTAGCTCCCTTGCGGGAAAAAATTGACGCATTGGATGCGCAAATTTTAGATTTGCTGACTCAACGTGCAAAAGCTACGCAGGAAGTTGGCCATGTTAAAGGTGGATTCGCTTCACCAGTCTTCCGTCCTGAGCGTGAGCGCCAAGTGGTCGCGCGTTTACAAGAAATCAATAAAGGCCCTTTGCTTCCAGATGGCATTGCTGCTATTTGGCGTGAGGTGATGTCAGCTTGTAGGGCTTTAGAAGCCCGCCAAACAATTGCTTACCTTGGTCCAGTCGGAACATTTTCTGAGCAAGCCGCACAAACGTATTTTGGCCACTCGATTGCTGGCTTACCTTGCGCAAGCTTAGATGAAGTCTTCAAAGCAGTAGAAAAAGGCGCAGCGCAATTTGGCGTGGTGCCTGTAGAGAACTCTAGTGAAGGTGCTATCTCACGTACATTGGATTTGTTGCTTGATTCTTCCATGCGGATTAGCGGCGAAGTAGTGTTACCGATTCGTCATCACCTATTGACTAAGAGCGGTAACTTAGATGGTGTCACTACTGTTTGTGCTCACGCTCAAGCTTTAGCGCAGTGTCAGCAATGGTTAAGCGTGCACGCTCCACAATTGAAGCGCCAAGCAGTCAGCAGCAATGCAGAAGCAGCCCGCATGGCTGCTGTCGATCCTACTTTGGCCGCAATTGCTGGTGATCCTGCGCAAGAGGCCTATGGCTTGCAAGCAGTAGCTGCGCAGATTCAGGATGACCCACATAACCGTACTCGTTTTGTCGTGGTTGGTAACTATGCATGTCAGCCAACAGGTAAAGACCAGACCTCATTGGTGCTCTCTGTAGATAACCAACCAGGTGCTGTACATCGTTTGCTAGCACCACTAGCAAAGCATGGCGTTTCGATGAATCGCTTTGAATCTCGCCCAGCACGTAAAGGTACTTGGGAATATCACTTCTACATTGATATTGCTGGCCATACTGACGACGATAAAGTAGTGAGAGCGCTTGAAGAGCTTAGAGTTGTCGCGGCTTTTTATAAGAACCTTGGCTCCTACCCACATTCTGCTTGAACAAGTAAAAATTAACCAAAAAATTAGTAATCACATTAGTAAAGCCAAATGACTTCCAAAATTGGTCTCAAACATATTCATGCGATAGCCCCTTATGTTGGTGGGCGACCTATTAGCGAGGTTGCGCGCGAGTACGGTCTTGATGAAAACAAAATTGTGAAGCTGGCTTCTAATGAAAATCCATTGGGCATGCCTAAGTCTGCAAAAGATGCCATGCTAAAGGCGGCGAGTGATTTGGGTCGCTACCCCGACTCCAATGGTTTTGAGCTAAAGAATGTTTTAGCGGATCGATTGGGTGTGCCGACAGACTGGATTACTTTAGGTAACGGTAGTAACGATATTCTGGAATTAGCTGCGCGTGCTGTTGCACAAGCTGGCGACGAAGTGATTTTCTCAAAACATGCTTTCGCTGTTTATCCCTTGGCTACGCAGGCTGTTGGCGCTAAAGCTGTTGAGGTTGCCGCAACCGATATTTACGGTCATGACTTGCCGGCAATGTTGTCAGCAATTAAAGCGTCGGGCGATAAAGCAAAACTCGTGTTTGTGGCTAACCCAAATAATCCAACTGGCAGCTACTTAACTGCAAAAGAGATTGAGGATTTTTTGACGGCAGTGCCATCGAATGTAGTGGTTGTGCTTGATGAAGCATATAACGAGTACCTTACACCAGAGCAGCGCTACGATGCAATCGCTTGGGTGAAGCGTTTTCCAAACATGATTTTGTCACGTAGCTTCTCTAAAGCGTACGGTTTAGCTGGCTTGCGGATTGGTTATGGTGTTGCGCAGCCGCACTTAACCGATTTACTTAATCGTATTCGTCAGCCATTTAATGTGAACAGTCTGGCTCAAGCTGCTGCGATCGCAGCCTTTCAAGATAAAGCATTTTTGCAACAAGGTTTTGAACTCAATCGTGCGGGCTATGACCAGCTCACCAAAGCCTTTGACGAATTAGGCTTGCGCTATCTGCCATCTGCAGGAAATTTTGTTCTTGTTAAGGTGGGTGATGATGATCAAGCCGGCACATGTATGAATTTGGAATTACTCAAGCGCGGCATTATTGTTCGTCCAGTGGGTAATTATGGTTTGCCTCAGTGGCTGCGTATATCGATTGGTTTGCCAGAGGAAAATGCGGCTTTTATTGCCGCCTTAAAAGATATTCTTAAATGACCATCATTAATCCGGCAAGTAATTACGGCACTGTCACCATCGTTGGTGTTGGTTTGATTGGCGCCTCATTGGGTTTAGCGCTAAAGCAAGCTGGTGTGGTTACTAAGGTATTGGGTGTAGGTCGTAGCAAAGAAAATTTAGATCAAGCGCTCAAGATGGGTGCAATTGATGGGGTGGTGGATTTAGTTGAAGCTGCCAAGCAGTCTGATGTAATCGTTCTTTGTGTGCCAGTGGCGCAAATGCGTTCCGCCTTTGAGGCGATGGAGCTGTATCTTGAGCCGCGCACGATGATTACCGATGCAGGCAGTACTAAAGGCGATGTGATTTTGGCTGCCAAGGAAGTATTGGGTAAGAAAGCTTGTCAGTTTGTGCCGGCACATCCGATTGCGGGTGGCGCTCAGCATGGTGCCAGCGCTGCTAAAGCAGATTTATTTCAGGGCAAGCAAACCATTATTTGCCCACTTCAAGAAAACTCGCCAGAAGATACAGCTTTGATTACTGGCTTCTGGGAGTCAGTTGGCTCTGAAGTGAAAAAGATTGGCGTTGTACAGCACGATGCAATTTATGCGGCCGTATCCCATCTTCCACATCTTTTGTCATACGCTTTAATGGCTAGCGTGGTGAACTCAGAGGATGCTGATCAAAAGTTGAGTCATGTTGGTGCAGGGTTTAGGGATTTCACGCGCATTGCTGCTTCTAGCCCTGAAATGTGGCGAGATATTTGCCTGGGTAATCGCGCTGCCATTCTGAAAGAGTTGGATCGATACCTCTTGATCGTTAATCACATGCGAAAACTGATTGCTGAAAATGATAGCGTTGGTTTAGAGAAATTATTTAATAAGGCGAGCAAGGCACGTCAAGACTTGGACGTAATTTAATGAGCGGTTTGCCAGACATCACTATTGGGCCATTTAAGCGAGCACAAGGTTCGATTGTTTTACCGGGCTCAAAGAGTATCTCTAATCGTGCATTATTATTGGCGGCGTTATCCACTGGAACAACCACCCTCAAGAATTTATTAGATGCTGATGACACGCAGGTTATGCGCAATGCTTTGCGCCAGCTGGGCTTAACAGTCACAGATATGGCTGACAAGGTTTGCGTCGTTGTGGGTTGTGGTGGCAAGTTCCCTGTGCAGGATGCAGACCTCTTTATGGGAAATGCTGGCACTGCGATTCGTCCGCTGACTGCTGCTTTAGCAATGCAGGGCGGCAGCTATCGATTATCTGGTGTTGCGCGAATGCATGAAAGGCCTATTCGTGATTTGGTCGATGGTCTACGTCAAGTAGGTGCGAAGATTGAGTACGAATTGCAAGAAGGCTACCCACCAATCAAGATATTGGCGGCAGATATTCAGATTAAAGACATTGTTAAAGTACGCGGTGATGTCTCCAGTCAATTTTTAACCGCATTGCTAATGGCTTTGCCATTGGTGGCGAATGAGCCGGTACGCATTGAAGTGATTGGTGAGTTGATTTCTCGCCCCTATATTGATATCACTTTGAAGCTCATGGCGCGGTTTGGCGTCACAGTTGCTTGTCCTGATAAGCAATCATTCATCATTCCAGCGAAAACCTCTGATGTGGTTTACAAGAGCCCAGGTCAATTATCTGTAGAAGGTGATGCTTCCTCTGCTTCATACTTCCTTGCTTTAGGCGCTATAGGTGGCGGCCCAGTGAGGGTATTGGGTGTTGGCAAGGACAGCATTCAGGGGGATGTAGCATTTGCGGATGCGCTTGCATTGATGGGTGCCAACATTACTACTGGTGAAGATTGGATTGAAGTTGCTGGCGTGAAAAATGCCAATGGCAAACTGAATGGCATTACGATTGATTGCACAGAGATTCCGGATGCTGCAATGACGCTTGCAGTTGCTGCTTTATTCGCAGAAGGTCCAACACGTTTAAATAATATTGCTAGCTGGCGCGTGAAGGAAACAGATCGTATTGCAGCAATGGCAAAAGAATTAAAGAAGGTTGGTGCAATCGTAGAAGAGGGCGCAGATTACATCGTTGTTCAAGCACCTATTGCGCACAGTGACTGGAAGTCACCAAGCGAAGGCATTGATACTTACGATGACCATCGTATGGCAATGTGTTTTTCGCTCGCTGCATTTGGTCCAAATACACTGAAGATCAACGATCCCAATTGCGTGGCAAAAACTTTCCCGACCTATTTCGCTGAATTTGCAAAGGTAGTGAACTGAGTTCATGAGTTCATTTCCAGTCATCGCTATTGATGGGCCCACCGCTTCAGGCAAAGGTACCGTTGCGTCTTTGGTTGCAGAAAAGTTGGGATTTCATTATTTAGATAGCGGCGCCCTCTATCGCTTAGTTGCCTTGGCAAGTGAAAAACAAGGGATTGATGTCAAAAATGGCCCTGAATTAGGTCTTTTAGTCCCTAAGTTATTGATTTCATTCAAAAATAGTCAGATTTTCCTCAATGGCGAGGATGTGACTGATGCTATCCGTACGGAAAACATTGGCTTAAGGGCCTCCGCTTTGGCAGTTCACCCTGAGGTTAGGGCTGCTTTAGTGGGTCTGCAGCGCAGTTTTCGCCAATCTCCTGGTCTTGTGGCCGATGGCAGGGATATGGCCAGCGTTATATTCCCAGACGCGATTTTGAAGGTTTTCTTGACTGCAACGGCCATTGCCAGGGCTGAACGTCGCTATAAGCAATTGATAGCTAAGGGAATTTCTGCTAAACTTGAAGACTTGCTGCAAGATTTGCAGGAGCGCGATGCCAGAGACAGTAGTCGAGGTGCCGCCCCCTTGTTGGTTGCAGACGGTGCAAAAGTGCTTGAAACATCAGATTTGTCGATAGATCAAGAAGTTAAGACAGTTTTGGATTGGTATCAATCTGCAATTGCCTAGTTTGTAGTTGTTTAAGTAGTTGGTTGTAAGCAGTAGTTTTTGGCGTCTTAAGAAACTCCACAACGCGACTTTTCATTAGCGTGTTTCTTGAAGACTTTTTTAACCTAACCCGTCAGGCCTTCTGGCGGCACAAAGTGAATACACATGTCTGAATCATTTGCAGAACTATTTGAAGAATCATTAACCCGATCGAATATGAAGACCGGCCAAGTTATTTCGGCTGAAGTTCTTCGCATCGACCATAACTTCGTCGTTGTTAACGCTGGCTTAAAGTCTGAAGCGTTTATTCCTGTTGAAGAATTCCATAACGACGCTGGAGAGATTGAAGTAGCTCCTGGCGATTTCGTTTCTGTTGCTATTGACGCTCTTGAGAACGGCTATGGCGACACAATCCTATCCCGTGACAAAGCTAAACGCTTGGCCTCATGGATGAACTTGGAAAAAGCTCTCGAGCAAGCTGAGATCGTTACCGGTACTGTTACTGGTAAGGTTAAAGGTGGCTTGACTGTGATGGTTAACGGTATCCGCGCATTCTTGCCTGGATCACTCGTTGATACACGCCCAATCAAAGACACCAGCCCTTACGAAGGTAAGACGATGGAGTTCAAGGTTATCAAGCTTGACCGTAAGCGTAACAACGTAGTGTTGTCACGTCGTGCTGTTGTTGAAGCTAGCCAAGGTGAAGAGCGTGCTAAGTTGATGTCTAACCTTAAAGAAGGTGCAGTGGTTACTGGCCTCGTTAAGAACATCACTGATTACGGCGCATTCGTCGACCTCGGTGGTATCGATGGCCTCTTGCACATTACTGACTTGGCATGGCGTCGTGTGCGTCACCCAAGCGAGATGTTGACTGTTGGTCAAGAAGTCACCGCTAAGATTTTGAAGTTCGATCAAGAGAAGAACCGTGTTTCACTCGGCGTGAAACAACTTGGCGATGATCCATGGGTTGGTATCGCTCGTCGTTACCCACCAAACACCCGTTTATTCGGTAAGGTAACTAACCTGACTGACTACGGTGCATTCGTTGAAATCGAATCTGGTATCGAAGGTTTGGTACACGTTTCTGAAATGGACTGGACTAACAAGAACGTTGCTCCAAGCAAAGCTACCGCATTAGGAACCGAAGTTGAAGTAATGGTTCTGGACATTGATGAAGACAAGCGTCGTATTAGCTTGGGCATCAAGCAGTGCAAAGCGAATCCATGGGAAGAGTTCTCACGTGCCCAACAAAAAGGCGACAAGTTAACTGGCGCAATCAAGTCTATTACTGACTTCGGTGTGTTCATTGGCTTGCCTGGCGGTATCGACGGTTTAGTTCACCTCTCAGACCTCTCATGGAATGAGCCAGGCGAAGAAGCTGTTAAGAAATACAAAAAAGGTGATGAAGTTGAAGCCACTGTATTGGCAATTGATGTTGAGAAAGAGCGTATCTCTCTCGGTATCAAGCAATTGTCTGGCGACCCATTCAATAACTACACATCTGTCAGCGACAAGGGTAGCCTCGTTACTGGTACTGTGAAAGCTGTTGATGCTAAGGGTGCAACAATTCACTTAGCTGATGAAGTTGAGGCTTACTTACGTGCTTCTGAGATCTCAACAGATCGCGTTGAAGATGCACGCAATGTATTGAAAGAAGGCGACAGCGTTACTGCAATGATCATTAATATTGATCGTAAGTCACGCGTTATCAATCTTTCAATCAAAGCAAAAGACAGCTCTGATCAACAAGATGCAATGAGCAAGCTCCAAGGTGATGCGCAGTCTGGCACAACCAATTTGGGTGCTTTGTTAAAAGCAAAATTGGACAATCAAGGCTAAATCAATATCGCCGCTTTCCATGAGGAGGGCGGCGATTTTTTATTGATAGATCATGACAGATCAAGAGCAACAAGCAATTACCCGCTCCGAACTAGTGGAGAGCCTTGCGGAACAGTTTCCGCAGCTTTTGCCTAGGGATGTAGAGTTAGCGGTAAAAACTTTGCTGGACACAATGACTCATGCCTTGGCTGAGGGTAAGCGTATCGAGTTGCGCGGCGTGGGGAGTTTTGTACTTCATCATCGTCCTGCACGCACTGGTCGCAATCCAAAGTCTGGTGAGAAAGTATTGATTCCAGAAAAACGCGTTCCGCACTTTAAGCCTGGCAAAGAGTTGCGTGAGCGAGTTGATTACAAGCCTTTGAAGCAGGCGGGCCCCAAAGAGGGTTCTGGTGCCTAAGATTCAGGCTCAACCTCAGTGGTCCGTTCGGGCCATTTTTTTATTTAAATTCTGCACAGCATGATTCAGATAGCTACCGCCTGGTTATTGCTGCTTCCAGTCATGTTTGGCATCGGCTGGCTGGCTGCACGTTGGGATTTGCGTCTTGAGAATCGCATGGATGAGCGTGAGCGTATGCGTCAGCAACGTTCGACTTTTAAAGGTTTAAGCCTGTTACTTAATGAGCAACCCGATCAGGCCATCGAAACCTTAGTCAAAATTGCGCAGTTAGACCCAGAGACAGTTGAACTTCATTTCTCTTTAGGTAATTTATTCCGCCGTCGTGGTGAGACTGAGCGTGCTATTCGAGTGCATCAGCACTTGGCTAATCGCGATGACCTGAAGCCGCGTGACCGTGACCACGCCGCCTATGAATTGGGTCGTGACTTCTTGCGTGCTGGCTTATTGGATCGAGCCGAAGCCTCTTTAAATCGTGTGGGTAACGGTAAATATGCTGAGCCTGCAAAAGAAAGTTTGCTTGAGATGTATCAAATTGAGCATGATTGGAAAAAGGCCATCATCGCCGCTAGCGAACTCGAGGGTTTACAGGGTAAATCTCACCATACTGAGATTGCGCAATTTCATTGTGAGTTAGGTCAAGAGGCTTTGCGTCGCAAAGATTTGGTTGAGGCTGAGCAATCAATACAACGTGCATTGCAAGCCGTGTCAAATCATGCCCGCGCTTTAATTCTGCAGGGCGACTATTTAATGGCAATGGATCGACCCACTCAAGCCATTGAAGCCTGGAGCATAGTTGCCAATTCTCACCCAGCGTACATGCATTTATTGGCGGACCGCTGGATGCTGGCGCATGCTGCCATTAATAAAGAGGACGAGGGATTGGATCGTCTTTGCGAGCTACTTAAAACCCAGGCTACTGGTGAATTGCTAGACATTGTGCATAAGCACTTGATGAAAATTCGTGGCCCTCAGGCTGCAAATATTATGTTGTCAGATGTGATGCAGCATTCCCCAACATTAATTGCTTTGTCAAAGTTAGCTGAAACCCGTCTTGCGTTAGAGGAGGGTAGCGCTAATCCTGAGAGATTATTAGAGCTGCAGTCCATTCTGAATTTATTACGTCAGCGTACGACTAGCTTGGCTCGTTACACTTGCGGTAATTGTGGATTTAGGGCGCGAAGATTTTATTGGCAGTGTCCTGGCTGCAATCATTGGGAGGCCTATTCCCCAAGACGTAGTGAAGGTGCTGCGCCAAGCGGCCCCTCGATGTAAAGAACTTTGGAGAGCAATTGAAAGTCACCATCATCGGTAGCGGTTACGTAGGTCTTGTCACTGGCGCTTGTTTAGCCGAGCAAGGCAATAACGTCTTTTGCGTAGACGTCGATTCTAAGAAGATTGAGATCCTCAATTCTGGTGGTGTGCCGATTTATGAGCCAGGCCTTAAAGAAATGATTGAGCGCAATCGCGTTGCAGGCCGTTTGCAGTTTTCTACTGATATTGCTGCTTCAGTAGTTCATGGCGATATTCAGTTCATCGCGGTAGGCACGCCTCCGGATGAAGATGGCTCGGCTGATTTGCAATACGTTGTAGCAGCTGCGCGCAATATTGGTCGTCATATGACCACCCCTAAAGTGATTGTCGATAAATCTACCGTGCCAGTCGGTACGGCTGATAAGGTGCAAGTCGCAATTACCGAAGAGCTAGAAAAGAGAGGTTTGCCTTCAGACTTATGTGCCGTAGTCTCTAATCCTGAGTTCCTAAAAGAAGGTGCAGCGGTAGAAGACTTTATGCGTCCAGACCGAATTGTGATCGGCACTGAAAGTACGCCAGCGGGACTTCGTGCCAAAGAGAAAATGCGCAAACTCTATGCTCCATTTAATCGTCATCATGAGCGTACGTACTACATGGATGTCAAAAGTGCTGAGCTAACTAAATATGCAGCTAATGCAATGTTAGCGACTCGCATCTCTTTTATGAATGAGTTGGCTAACCTTGCTGACTTAGTCGGTGCCGACATTGAATCCGTTCGCCAGGGCATTGGTTCAGACTCTCGTATTGGTTATGGCTTTTTGTACTCCGGTACGGGGTATGGCGGATCATGCTTTCCTAAAGATGTGTCAGCACTATCCAAAACTGCTAAAGAGCATGGTCGGGATCTCAAGATTCTTGATGCTGTAGAGGCCGTTAATGAGCTACAAAAGTACATCTTGGTCGAGAAGATCGAAAAGCGTTTTGGCAAAGACCTCAAGGGTATGAAGTTCGCATTGTGGGGTTTAGCTTTTAAGCCCAATACGGACGATATGCGTGAAGCGCCAAGTCGCGTGATTATTCAAGAATTAGTTAAACGTGGTGCCCAAGTGGTTGCTTATGATCCAGTTGCCATGCCTGAAGCTCTTCATGCTCTAGAACTCGACTTTAAAGGTAATCCAACAGGTCTGGCACAAGTATCAATGACTGCTGATCCTATGTCAGCATTAAATGATGCTGATGCATTAGTCATTGTGACGGAATGGAAAGCATTCCACACCCCAGATTTTGATCAAGTCATGCAAAAACTTAAGCGCGCGATCATCTTTGATGGCCGTAATCTCTACGAACCAGCATCCATGCAAGAATTAGGTATTGAGTACCATGGTATTGGGCGACATAATTAAGTAGCAATCAAAATACACAAAGTCTTCAAATGGAAAAAGCCAATCGAGAGCAGTTCTCCAAAGCCCGCTTGCTAGTGGTGGGCGATGTCATGCTGGATCGTTATTGGTTTGGCGATACCAATCGCATTTCTCCTGAAGCTCCTGTACCAGTGGTGCAGGTAGGTAAGATTGATGAGCGACTTGGTGGTGCGGCTAATGTAGCTCGAAATGTAGCGGCCCTCGATGCAAAAGCGACCATTTTGGGTATAGTTGGCAATGATGAGCCCGGCAAGCGAGTAGTGGAATTATTAAAAGCAGGCGGTGTTGATAGTCAATTAGAAATCGATGCTGATGTTCCTACGATTGTGAAGTTACGTGTCATTGCGCGCCAGCAACAACTCCTTCGACTTGATTTTGAAGAAACACCCAGTGCTAAAGCGCTTGCACATAAGTTAGAACGTTTTGAAAAATTGGTTGGCGATGCGGATGTCGTCATTCTGTCCGATTATGGCAAAGGCGCTTTAGGTCAAGTAGCTCACATGATTGAGCAAGCTAGAGCACAAAACAAAATGATTTTGGTTGACCCTAAAGGTGAAGATTACGAAAAGTATCGTGGTGCTACTGTCTTAACGCCTAATCGTAGTGAGTTACGCCAAGTGGTTGGTAAGTGGAGCAGCGAAGAAGATTTGACTAAGAAGGCCCAGGAACTCAGAAAGTCACTCGACTTGCAAGCATTGCTCTTGACTCGCTCAGAAGAGGGGATGAGTTTATATACCGATGCAGGCGTGAGTCATGTAAAGGCCCAGGCGCGTGAAGTATTTGACGTGTCTGGAGCTGGTGATACCGTGATTGCGACATTAGCTGTTGCTTTGGCCGCAAAGTGGCCTTTAGAAAAGGCGATGGCTTTGGCAAATCGTGCTGGCAGTATTGTGGTTGGTAAGCTGGGAACTGCAACCGTTACTTCAGAGGAATTACAGTGACTATTATCGTAACTGGCGCCGCCGGTTTTATTGGCGCAAATATTGTTCAAGCACTCAATGCTCGCGGTGAAAAAAATATCATCGCGGTTGACGATCTTCGTCCGGCTGATAAGTATCGCAATCTCGCTGATTTGGACATTGTTGATTACCTAGATAAAGATGAGTTCCTGGAAGCATTTAGAAGTGGTCGCTTCGGTAAGGTAAGAGCAGTATTTCATGAGGGCGCTTGCTCCGATACGATGGAGACCGATGGTATTTTCATGATGGCAAACAACTATCGCTACACGATGGATTTGCTCGATATCTGCACCGAACAAAAAGTACAACTGCTTTATGCATCTTCAGCTGCTACTTATGGTGGCTCTGATGTTTTTGTAGAAAGTCGTGAACACGAAAAGCCGCTCAATATATACGGTTACTCCAAGTTCTTATTTGATCAGGTGATGCGCAAGCGCTTTGCAGAAAATGCCAATACAGCGCAGGTAGTAGGCTTTCGTTACTTCAACGTTTATGGTCCCCGCGAGTCCCACAAAGGCCGCATGGCATCAGTCGCTTTCCATCAATACCACCAATATAAAGCTCATGGTCATGTAAAGCTCTTTGGCGAGTATGGTGGCTATGGGCCAGGTGAGCAAAGCCGTGACTTTGTTTCAGTTGAAGATGTGGTCAAAGTCAACCTATTTTTCCTCGATCATCCAGAAATCAGCGGCATCTTTAATCTAGGTAGTGGACGCGCTCAACCTTTTAATGATGTTGCTCATGCAGTTACCAATGCAATGCGTAAGCTTGATAAAGCAGTCCCTGCAAGCCTGGAGGAGTTGGTAAAAGAAAAAGCGATTGAGTACATTCCATTTCCGGATGCGCTCAGAGGCAAGTATCAGTGCTTCACTCAGGCTGATCTCACAAAACTGAGAGCTGCTGGTTACTCTGAGCCTTTCCTTAATGTAGAGCAAGGCGTGGGTCGCTACATTGAATGGCTTGAGGCTAATGCTGGATTTTTGGCCAGCCCTTTAGACAGTAAATAAGACTGCGTTAATGAAATTTTTCTTAGCAATTGCCATTTGGGTAATTAGCTTTGGTGTCAGCGCTCAAGTTTTTGATGTCCCTCATTCAGATGAGGCCCCTACAAAAACTTTATTAGTCCAACCCTCGAAACCGCGTGCTCTGGTGCTTTTATTCCCAGGCGGCGGCGGCAAGGCGGGTATCTCTGATAGTGGCACGGTAAGAAGTAAGCATACTTTTGTACGCTCTTTAGACATGTGGGGCGAATATGGTATCGCTGCAGTGTTGGTAGATAGTCCTTATGACTTGGGTGATCTGCGTAGAGGTAACTTACGTGGCCGCCAAGACCACCTCACAAGAGTGGATGAGGTGGTCAAGTTCTATAAGGCTAAATTCGGCTTACCGGTATGGATATTTGGTCATAGCATGGGCAGTTCTACAGCTACTTACTATGCGAATGAATTGGGAGCATCAAAAGGTGTACTTTCAGGAATTATTATTGCAGGTACCATTTATAGCGCATCCTTAAATGATGAAGTAAGCCTTCCTGTTCTTGGTATACACCACGCCTACGATGGTTGCGCGGGAACCCCTGTTGTAGCAACCTCAAGAATTATTCAGGGCAGACCCTCTAAATACGTTTCTCAGTTGGAAATTATTGAAGGTGGTATTTCTGAAGGTGGTGTCTGTGAATCCTTTGCCTATCATGGCTTTAATCAAACTGAGCCGGAGTTTGTGAAGCATGCCGCTCAATTTATCTTGAACCATTAATTCGGTAGGGCATCAGAAAATACTGATTTAGTTGCTCGAGGTCTAACCCGGTCAACCAACTTACTGTATCCCCGTTGTAAATGATCCACGCGCACTTTGTGCTCGTGGATTTTTTATTTTCTAGAGGAGAAAAAATGACTCAATATTTAAAATTAGAAAAAGTACAAGGTTTTGTTAGGGCTGTAGCGGTCGCGTTAACAGTTTTGACTTCAAGCTCGGGTGTGAGCCATGCTTCACCAATTAACGTCAATACTGCGACCCAGTCTGAGTTGGAAAGCATTAAGGGGATTGGCCCTTCCAAGGCAAAAACGATTATTGCCGAACGTTTGGACGGCGGGCATTTTCAGGATGCCAATGATCTGCAGAAACGGGTTCGCGGTATTGGTATGAAATCCGTAGAAAAAATGGTTGATAACGGATTAACCATCGAAGCCCCTAGTTCTTTTCGGGAACCCAATGGCCGTACCCAAAAGGAGGGTGGGGCTTCTGGCAGACGCAATTCTCGTAATCAAGCTGGTCTTCGCAATCAGTCGGAGCGTTCGGGAGCAGGGCGCCGAAATTAAACCTTATCGCGTGTAAGGCAGCTTGTGGCTAAAATGGCCTTATGAGCAAACCATCCTACCTAACTATTTCACAGACAGTGGGCAATACGCCTTTAGTTCGTTTACAGCGCATTCCCGGCCTGGAGAATGAGGGTCGAAATAATGTGATTTTGGGTAAGTTGGAGGGTAATAATCCAGCCGGGTCGGTGAAGGACCGACCTGCGCTGTCGATGATTTCTCGCGCACAAGAGCGCGGTGAAATTAAACCAGGCGACACTTTAATCGAAGCAACTAGTGGCAACACAGGTATTGCACTTGCAATGACTGCAGCAATGCTTGGCTACAAAATGATTTTAGTTATGCCTGAAAATCAAAGTATTGAACGTCGTCAAAGTATGGCTGCTTATGGCGCTGAACTCATTTTGACGGCAGCAGCTGGTGGCATGGAATTTGCTAGGGATTATGCTCTGCAATTACAACGAGAGGGTCGAGGTAGATTACTCGATCAGTTTGCTAATCCTGATAATCCTCGGGCGCATATCGAAACTACTGGCCCAGAAATTTGGCGCGATACCGATGGACAGGTCACTCATTTTGTCTCAGCGATGGGAACTACTGGAACCATTACTGGAGTGTCGACTTATCTGAAGTCCATGAATCCTGCGATTCAGATTATCGGAGCGCAGCCTGAGGATGGATCACAAATTCCTGGAATACGTAAATGGGCTCCCGAGTATTTACCAAAGATCTATCAAGGCGATAAGGTTGATCTCATTGAGTACGTATCTCAGGCTGATGCAGAGGAGATGGCGCGTCGTTTGGCTGTTGAAGAGGGCATCTTCTGTGGCATATCTGCCGGCGGAGCTCTCGTAGTTGCCTTACGCATTGCGCGCCAAGTTGAAAATGCCACGATCGTCTTTATTGTCTGCGACCGCGGAGACCGTTACCTCTCTACCGGTGTATTTCCTGCTTAAGAAGACTTAGCTTTTTTCTTTTGGATTGATTTCTTAGGTTTGGATTTTTCAGAAGCAGCTTTAGCCCCACCATTTTTACTTGGGCTTTCTACTGGAACAGCACTTTGATTTTTGTAACCCAGGGCTTCAGCAAATTCGGCAACACTTTGTGCGTAAAAGTAACTACGGTTGTACTGCACAATGGTTAGAAAATTGTTTAAGCCAACAAAATATTGCACCTGATCGACACCGTCTTTATCGGGGTAGGGCAAGTCAACAATAAAAGCTTTGCTTTGAGGTTCTACACCACCACTTTGTAGGTCACCTTGTTGCTTGGTCAAAATACCCTTGTTAATTAGCTCTTGGACGGTGAATTTCAGTTGCGGCTCGCCATCAGCCAACTGCTTGGCAGCTTCAACGCCATTAACTTGTACTGGAAATGAAATCGGCATACCTGGTTGCCAACCATGTTCCTTCATAAAACTGGCTACGCTAGCAATGGCATCTTTTGGGCTATTTTTAAGATCAATTCGCCCATCTCCATCCCCATCTACCGCAAAACTACGAATACTTCCGGGCATAAACTGCGGCAGGCCGATGGCTCCAGCATAGGAACTGTTTTGATTTAAACAGGCACTAAAGGATGCACTATTAACGCCTTGACTACTATTTTTGGATGCCAGTTTGCCGCCTGCTTCGGTCCAACATAGCAAAATAAGTTCTTTGAGCTGATCCTTGAAGAGTTGCTCACGTGCTACTTTGTTGGGGGTCTCTGGGTAGCTAAAGGCAAGAGTAGAGAGTACGTCTTTAACCCTGAAGTTTCCGGTTTGGCGCCCATAGATGGTTTCAATTCCAATTATGGCCACAATAATTTCAGCGGGAACCCCCGAGTCTTGTTCAACTTGGCGCAAAAAGGCCTGGTTTTGGTCCCAAAATGCCCTGCCAGCCTTGAGGCGAACTGGCTCAATAAAGCGCTTTCGGTAAACCAGCCAATTTTTCTTAAAAGTCCCCGATGGGGGTAATACCAGTTTTCGAATCGAGGGAATCGTTTTAACATCAAGAAAGCCCATTTCTAGAGCTGGAAGCGGTATTTCTTGGGTTTGGGAGACTTGTCCGAGTAGTTCGTTGAGGTTTTGGCTAAAACGCGCCTCTGAGGCTGCATCCTCAGTCTGGTTTACGATGGGTTGTTGTGGCTGTGTGGGCTGTATAGGGTTGTTGGAGCACGCCGCTAGCGCAAGAGTCAAAAGCAAGAAGGAAATGCGAAAGTTCATGCTGAAGGTATTGGATTTTCGAGTATTGAACACGTTTTATCGGATTATAAAAATTATAAATTTGTGATTAAGGATTTTGAGTAATGACAACAGGATACATAACTCATCCAGACTTTCTGAAACATGAGATGGGAAGCCATCATCCAGAGTGTCCAGAGCGAATTCAAGCGATTAATGATCAATTAATCCGTAGCGGTGTTGATCGCCTCCTGCATCACTTGGATGCACCATTGGCGACTGAGGATCAACTTGAATTGGTGCATAGTCCTGATCACGTTTCTTTTGTGAGGGATCGCGCTCCTGAGAGTGGGTATTTCATGCTCGATGGAGATACCATCATGAATCCCCATACATACAGAGTAGCACTCAGAGCTGCTGGTGCAGCCATAGCTGGTGTCGATGCTGTGATGAAGGGCGAAGTGGAAAATGTATTTTGCGCGGTAAGACCGCCAGGACATCATGCAGAGCCAACCCGTTCGATGGGGTTCTGTTTATTTGACAATGTCGCTATTGCTGCACGATATGCCATGGAAACCTATGGCATTGAGCGCGTGGCGATTATTGACTTTGATGTGCACCATGGCAATGGTACTGAAGCTGCTTTTTTCAATGACCCCAATGTTTTGATGTGCAGTTTTTTCCAGCATCCGTTTTACCCCTATAGCGGCCTTGATCATGCTAACAACATGGTCAATGTGCCTTTGCCAGCCTCCACTTGCGGTGATGTAGTTCGCTCGATTGTGGAAGAGAGGTGGCTGCCTGCTTTGCGTAACTTTGAGCCCGAGCTCTTGATTATTTCAGCAGGCTTTGATGCTCATCGTGAAGATGATCTTGGTCAGATGGGTTTAGTCGAGGATGACTATGTCTGGATCACGAAGCGCTTAAAAGAAATTGCAAATGATTATGCACAAGGTCGTATCGTAAGCTGCCTGGAGGGGGGTTACAACCTCTCGGCATTAGGACGAAGTGTTGTGGCTCACGTTAAGGCATTGGCAGACATTTAATACAGTATCTGTAATTTAGTAAATCGAAATCGAAAGCTGAAGATGGCAAATATTTATGAACAAGGCTTGGATCGCAATCCAGCCAATTACACCCCAATTACTCCGCTTCTCTTTTTAGAGCGCTCAGCAGAGATTTATCCTAATAAAACCGCCATCATTCATGGCAAGTTGCGCCAGACTTGGCAGCAAACATATGAGCGTTGCCGTCGCTTAGCTAGCACCTTGCAAAAACATGGTGTTGGTTTGGGCGATACGGTAGCGGTGATGTTGCCCAACACCCCGCCAATGGTAGAGGCTCACTTTGGCATTCCAATGGCGGGAGCGGTATTAAATGCCCTCAATACCCGTTTAGATGCTGAATCAATCGCATTTATGCTCAATCATGGTGAAGCAAAAGTGGTCATTGTTGATCCGGAGTTTTCAGCTGTCATGAAGAAGGCTTTGGAGATTGCAAAGAAAGAATCAGGCTGTGAATTATTAGTAATCGACGTAGAGGAAAAAGAGTTTGATGTGCCTGGTGAGAAGTTGGGCAAACTGACTTATGAAAAATTCCTGTCTGAAGGTGATCCTAGTTTTGCATGGCAAGTGCCTGCCGATGAATGGCAAGCAATTTGCTTGAACTACACCTCTGGTACTACTGGCAATCCTAAGGGGGTTGTTTATCACCATCGTGGCGCTGCAATCAATGCAGTTTCAAATGTGTTGGACTGGGACATCAATAAGCACCCCGTGTACCTGTGGACACTGCCGATGTTCCATTGCAATGGCTGGTGTTTCCCATGGACGATTGCTGCTCGAGCTGGTGTAAATGTGTGCTTGCGTCGGGTTGATGCGCAGCATATTTTTGCCGCCATTAAAGAGCATGGCGTAACTCACTATTGCGCGGCTCCTATCGTACATAACTTACTAGTCAATGCTCCTGATGAACTCAAGGCCGGTGTTCCAGCGGGCGTCAAAGGCTTGATTGCAGGCGCTGCGCCACCTGCATCCATTATTGAGGGCATGGAAAAGTTAGGCTTTGACTTAACTCACGTATATGGCTTGACTGAGGTGTATGGTCCAGCGTCTGTATGTGTCAAGCAAGACGAATGGAATGATTTGGATATCGGTGAGCGTGCTCGATTAAATGCTCGTCAAGGTGTGCGTTATCACATGCAGCAAGCAATCGCGGTGCTTGATCCGGAAACAATGAAGCCTGTTCCGGCTGATGGTGAAACCATGGGCGAAATTATGTTTAAGGGAAATATCGCCATGAAGGGTTACCTTAAGAATGAGAAAGCTACTCAAGAGGCGTTTGAGGGTGGATGGTTCCATTCGGGTGACTTAGCTGTGATGAATCCCGATGGTTACGTCAAGATGAAAGACCGTAGTAAAGACATCATCATTTCTGGAGGGGAGAATATTTCTTCTGTTGAGGTGGAAGATGTTCTGTATCGCCATCCTGCAGTGAATGCAGCCGCCGTGGTTGCTAAACCAGATCCAAAGTGGGGTGAAACCCCTTGCGCCTTCCTGGAGATTAAGCCAGGGTCAACAGTAACGCCGGAGGAGATCATTGCTCATTGCAAGCAGCATTTGGCTGGATTCAAGGTTCCTAGGGCGATTGTGTTCTGCGAGCTACCCAAGACATCGACCGGCAAAATTCAGAAGTTTGAGTTGCGCAAGCAGGCTGGATCTGCCACTGCCATTGATGTCTAGAGATTGCTCTTCAGGGCGGATAAAATAGATCGTTAACCATTATTGAGAATTCCACATGAAAATCTTAGTAGCTGTAAAACGCGTTGTTGATTACAACGTCAAAATTCGGGTGAAATCAGATAACTCTGGCATTGATCTAGCGAACGTCAAAATGAGCATGAATCCCTTTGATGAAATCGCTGTTGAAGAAGCGGTGCGTTTAAAAGAGGCAGGCGTAGCAACTGAAGTGGTAGTGGTGACTGCAGGTGCAACCCAATGCCAAGAAACGCTACGTACGGCTTTAGCTATTGGCGCTGATCGCGCCATCTTGGTTGAGACTGCTCCTGATGCTGACCTACAGCCTTTAGCGGTTGCAAAGATTCTCAAGGCGCTCTCTGATAAAGAACAGGCGCAAATCATCATCCTTGGTAAACAAGCGATTGATGACGATAGCAACCAAACTGGTCAGATGTTGGCAAGCCTGATGGATATTCCACAGGCAACCTTTGCATCTAAAGTAGTTATTACTGATGGCAAAGCTACTGTGACTCGTGAGGTCGATGGCGGCCTAGAAACTATTGCGTTGACATTGCCTGCGGTGATTACAACTGACTTGCGTCTGAATGAACCACGTTATGTCACATTGCCGAACATCATGAAGGCTAAGAAAAAGACGATTGATATTGTGAAACCTGAAGATCTAGGTGTAGATATTGCTCCCCGCCTAAAAACAATCAAAGTTGAAGAGCCGCCTAAGCGTAGCGCAGGTGTGATGGTTGCTGATGTAGCAGCCTTGGTAGAAAAACTCAAAAATGAAGCGAAGGTGATCTAAATGGCCGCACTTGTTATTGCTGAACACGACAATCAATCCTTAAAAGCAGCTACGCTTAACGCAGTAGCGGCTGCTTTGCAGTGCTCTCCAGAGGTAGATGTGCTGGTTGCTGGAAGCGGGGCTGATGCCGCCGCAGCTGCAGCAGCTCAAATTGCTGGCGTACGCAAAGTGATTCAAATTGATGCAGCTAATCTAGCTGATCAATTGGCCGAACCACTGACGGCACAGATTCTCTCGATTGCGAACGGCTACAGTCATATCCTTGCTCCAGCAACTGCCAATGGTAAGAATGTCTTGCCTCGCGTTGCTGCCAAGCTCGATGTAGCTCAGTTATCCGACATTACTAAAGTGTTGTCAGTAGATACTTTTGAGCGCCCAATTTACGCTGGCAATGCAATCGCAACAGTTCAATCTGCTGACCCAGTAAAAGTAATTACTGTTCGTACCACTGGTTTTGATCCAGTAGCTTCGACTGGCGGTTCTGCTGCTATTGAGAAAGTAGCAGTCGCCGACAGTAAAGCTCAATCCTCTTTTGTTGGTCGCGAGTTAACCAAGTCAGATCGTCCTGAATTGACCGCTGCCAAGATCATCGTATCCGGTGGCCGTGGCTTAGGCTCTGGCGAGAAGTATCAAGAACTCATTACACCTTTGGCTGATAAGCTCGGAGCCGCCCTAGGAGCATCGCGCGCCGCTGTAGATGCGGGTTATGTTCCGAATGACTACCAAGTAGGTCAGACTGGCAAGATTGTTGCTCCGCAACTCTATATTGCTGTAGGTATCTCTGGTGCCATCCAGCACTTAGCTGGTATGAAAGATTCCAAAGTAATCGTAGCTATTAACAAAGATCCAGAAGCGCCGATCTTTGGCGTTGCAGATTATGGTTTGGTTGCAGATTTAAATACCGCGGTTCCTGAGTTAACAAAAGCTTTGGGATAAGTGGCTAGCAGCAATGCTAGTTAAACAATTGAAGTATTCAATTTGAATTAAGAGGAGTTGTAATGCCATACGTAGCCCCAGTGAAAGACATGTTGTTTGTAATGAATGAACTAGCTGGGCTATCAGATGTTGTTGCCTATCCCTCTTATGCAGAAGCGGGTGCGGATGTGGATTTAGCACCTGCCATTTTGGAAGAGTCTGCTAAGTTCAATCAAGATGTTGTTGCGCCTCTGAATTGGACTGGAGATCAAAATCCAAGCTCATTAAAAGATGGTGTTGTCACAACTACTCCTGGCTTCAAGAATGCTTTTGAGCAATATGCTGCTGCAGGATGGCAAGGCGTCATTCACCCGGCAGAGTTTGGTGGCCAAGGTTTGCCAAAATTAATCTCCACTGCTTGTTTAGAAATGGTCAATGCGGCCAATCTTTCTTTTGCGCTATGCCCATTACTGACTGACGGAGCCATAGAAGCCTTGTTAACAGCGGCAAGCCCAGAGCTACAGGAGCAATACGTTCCGAAAATGATTTCTGGTGAGTGGACTGGAACAATGAATCTCACCGAGCCACAGGCTGGCTCCGATTTATCGATGGTGCGTTCACGTGCAGTACCGGAGGGTGATGGTACGTACAAGATTTTTGGTACCAAAATTTACATCACCTATGGTGAGCACGATATGGCTAAGAATATTATCCATTTGGTGCTTGCAAGAACACCTGATGCACCTGAGGGTGTAAAAGGGATTTCTTTATTCGTAGTGCCTAAGTTCTTGGTTAACGCAGATGGTTCATTAGGTGAGCGCAATGATGTGCAGTGTGTTTCCATTGAGCACAAGCTTGGCATCAAGGCTAGCCCAACGGCAGTTCTGCAATTTGGCGACCATGGCGGTGCAATCGGCTACTTGGTTGGGGAAGAAAACCGCGGTCTGGAATATATGTTCGTAATGATGAATGCAGCTCGCTTTGCAGTAGGCATGCAAGGTGTTGCAGTTGCAGAACGCGCTTATCAAAAGGCAGTTCAATACGCAAAAGACCGTGTCCAAAGCCGCGACTTAGCTGGCTCCCCTGGCCCTGTGGCAATTATTCATCAGCCGGATGTAAAGCGCATGCTGATGACAATGCGCGCTTATACAGAGGCATCACGTGCCCTGGCGTATTACGCTGCTTCTGCCTATGACGCACAGCACGCAGCGCCTGATGAGGCCGTACGCAAATCTAACCAGGCCATTTATGAATTCTTAGTGCCGATTGTTAAGGGCTTCTCTACTGAGATGTCGATTGAGGTTGCAAGTCTGGGCGTACAAGTGCATGGCGGTATGGGCTTTATTGAAGAGACCGGCGCTGCCCAGCACTATCGCGATGCGCGCATCTTGACGATTTATGAGGGCACCACTGCCATTCAGGCAAATGACTTGGTTGGCAGAAAAACGGTACGTGATGGTGGCGCTATTGCAAAAAAACTTTCCCAAAGAATTGCTGCTACAGAAAAAGATTTAGCTGCTAGTGGTTCAGCGGATGCTAAAGGCGTACTCAAGCAGCTTACTTTAGCTCGCGCTGCATTTGAGCAGGCTGTAGCCTATATCGTGGCAAATGCTAAGACTGATATCAAAGCTGTCTATGCTGGCAGCTTTGCCTACCTGCGCTTATCTGGTTTAGTGTTGGGCGGTTGGCAAATGGCTAGAGCGCTTTTAGCTGCCGAGCGTTTGCGTGACGGTGATCCAAGTTTCTATGATGCAAAAATTGCTACAGCGCGTTTCTTTGCAGAGAACCTCATGCCTCAAGCACAAGCCCTGGCCACATCGATTGTGGAAAGCGGGCACTCTACGAATGCTTTAGAAGCAGAGCAGTTCTAAGGAGGTCATACATAAGAATAAAAAACCGCTCCAAAGAGCGGCCCTTGCAAAAGAAAGGCTATCTGCAATTACTGAGATAGCTTTTTTGCTTCATGGATTTGAGAGATAAAGAATTGCTCAAATGAGACTGCTAAAAAAGTCATCATCACGCCAGCACCCAATACTAAAGAGAAAATCACAGTCAAGATCACGGGCCAGCCAGAGCGACTGCGACGATACTCTTCAATGCCAGGATTAAATTGAGCATCCCACTTTTCATCTAGGCGCAGACCGAAAGCAATCGTCGTTAACCAACTTGCTTCAATAGCAATAAATCCAAAAGTCACAAGCACCCATCCTGGCGCAGAATGAAAATGGGCGCCTTTTAAAATAACCCAGCCCGTTGCACCACCTATTAATGCAAATAACTGAACCCATGCCCAAAAGGATTTAAGTCCTTGCAGATAAAAGCAGTTCAGGCCACTTCCGGGAAGAAGTAATCCGAGTGCACAAAATAAAAGTTTGGATTTTTTCATAAGTATTTCTGTATTAATGCCGATAACTATTTATTCGGTTTTTGGGTAAAGCTTAATACTTCGCGATCCGTCCCAATCATCAGCAATTGATCACCGTTACGTACGATGCTGCGATAGTCATTCAATTCATAGAGGAAATCATTCTCTAATTCCATGCGCTGTGGGCTACATGCCATCTTAGTGCTGGCAATTTGTTTGAACGAAAAGCCACGGGCGTCTTCATCCAGCGTTGCAGTAAATCGATTGCATCCTGTTGAACCGCTAATGCGTTGGCTATTGACGTCAAAAATGATTTGAATGGGATTGCTGGCATCACCTTGTGGGATCTGACGGGCGCGAACCTCGCCATTATTGTTAGGGGGCAAATTCCAACGGGTGAGCTCCCATTTGGTATTTTTAAGCTCGCTGCTCGGTGGGCTGATTTTGGCGCCACAAGGCGGGATAACGTTAGCGCACCCAAGCAAAAGACTGAGACCTAAGCAAGAAAGTGCTAGAAATGGCCGATTTATATGGCTTCTAAACGCAGCTGAAATGCTTGAATTAAGGATCATATTTATCTAAGTTATTGTTTTTAATATACTTTTTATATCTGGCTACATTCTATTCTACTGGCTAGCCTGCTTAAATAGGTGGAAGAAGTAGGGGTTTTCGTCTAGAATATGAGGTTTTCCGCTCTACCGTATCTTTATTTGGTGAGCTGGAGCCCAAGATTTTTTATAGAAATTTCATTGGGTTGTAATCAACCTGTTTTCATTTTAGATTTTAAGGAATAAGTATGGTCGTCATTCGACTGGCACGCGGCGGTTCTAAGAAGCGCCCTTTTTACAGCATCGTTGCTACTGATAAGCGCAACCGTCGTGACTCGAACTTTATCGAGCGTATTGGTTATTTCAACCCACAAGCAGCGGCAACTGAGCAAGCAATGCGTATTGCTCAAGATCGTTTGACTTACTGGACTGGTGTTGGTGCGCAAATCTCTCCAACAGTAGTGCGTTTGATCAAAAACAATCCAGCTGTTTAATATTCGATTGCTAAAAGCTTCGTCGATGTGATGAAGTTTTTAGCGACAGAATTTCTAGTAGTTCTATTTTGGGAAAATAAGGTGTCTTACAAATGAGCACACCTTCCCCAAATGATTTGATTGAACTTGGTGCCATATCTGAGGCACAAGGTCTGCAGGGTCAAGTGAAGGTTAGGCCTCACTCTTCAGAGCCTGTGGCACTTCTCTCTTCTAAATCTGTTTGGTTATCTCTGATCCCGCGTAGGGATGCTGGCGTTTCTGCGTCTGTAGAGCAAGCCTCATTGACGCAATACAAGGTGAAGAGTGCCAAGATGCACAGTGGTAATGTGGTGATAGCACTTGAGGGTGTTAGCGATCGTGATCAAGCGCTTGCATTAAAAGGTGCCAGAATATTAGTTGCACGCGATACCTTTCCAAAGGTCGAGAGTAATTCCTATTACTGGGTGGACCTCATTGGATGTAACGCCATCAATTTGCAAAATGAAACTCTTGGCGAAGTGATTGATGTCACTGAAAATGGAGCGCATGGTGTGATCGCAATTGGTGACGCACAAACAAAGATAATCAAATATTTGGTGCCGTTTGTAAAAGAGGTAGTGCAAAACGTCGACCTGCCAAACAAGGTGATTACGCTTGACTGGCAATCTGACTGGCAATAAAGCTCAAAGATAATTCGAGATAGATATGCGTTTTGATGTTGTGACCTTATTTCCGGAAATGTTCTCTGCTTTAACGCAGTGGGGTATTACTGGGCGGGCATGCGAACAATCTTTGGCTAGCGTCCATTTGTGGAACCCCCGAGATTTTTGTTCTGACCCTCGTAAAACAGTAGATGATCGCGCCTATGGCGGTGGTCCCGGAATGGTCATGATGGCTAAACCCCTTGAAGATACTGTTGCTGGAATAAAGGCATCTCACGTGGCGGTGGGGATCAAAAGTGGTCCAATCTGCTTATTGGCACCCCAAGGTGAACGCTTTTCCCAGAAGATAGCTACAGATATCCTCAATTACGGCAATTTAAGCTTCATTTGTGGTCGATATGAGGCTGTAGACCAGCGTTTTGTTGATCGAAACGTTGATTTACAGCTCTCTATTGGCGATTTTGTGCTTTCTGGGGGTGAAATCCCGGCTATGGCCATGATGGATGCGGTAATTAGACTGATCCCAGGGGCTCTTGGAGATGGCGAATCAGCCACCCAGGATAGCTTTATGAACGGCCTTTTGGACTATCCACACTACACTCGCCCTGAAATATATGAAAATTTATCTGTCCCAGACGTGCTTTTAGGCGGACATCACGCTAAAATAGCGGATTGGCGTCGGCAGAAGTCTTTAGAGCTGACGTTGAGGTTAAGGCCGGACTTAATTGAATTGGCTAGAGCCAAAGGGTTGCTAACCCGAGAAGATGAACAATTTCTTCGCTCTCTGTAAATACTTTTAGTGTGCAGTAGTGAATAGGTGGTTTAGTTTTTGGTTTAGTGAAATTGTTTTAACTGCATCCTCTATTAGGTCCGCTGATTTAGATCTCGGGATTAAACGCTAATACGATGTTTAAGGATTAAAAATGAATTTAATTGAAAAAATTGAGCAAGAAGAAATTGCTCGCTTAAGTGCTAATAAAGTATTGCCAAGCTTTGCTCCTGGCGACACAGTAGTTGTTAGCGTAAACGTAGTTGAGGGTACACGTAAGCGTGCCCAGGCCTTTGAAGGCGTTGTGATTGCTAAGCGCAATCGCGGACTCAATTCCAGCTTTATCGTTCGTAAGATTTCATCTGGCGAAGGTGTAGAGCGTACATTCCAAACTTACTCACCATTGATCGCTGGCATTGAAGTGAAGCGTCGCGGTGATGTACGTCGTGCGAAGTTGTACTACTTGCGCGATCGTTCAGGTAAGTCTGCACGTATTAAAGAGAAGTTGCCTGCACGTAAGACTGCAGCAGCAGCTCCAGCCGCAGAATAAATGTCGGCTTGAAGTAAAAAAGGCGGCCTAGGTCGCCTTTTTTGTTGCCTTAGAATATGAATATGCCCAAGACGCCAAGCCCTGAAGACTACGCAATGAATGTTGCTGCGCCTCCAGGATTTGATGCGCAAGCGGTTCCGATTCATGAGACATGCGCACATGAAAAAAAGGTGGCAAAAGAATTTCTTGAGCCAGCTGGTTTAAAGCTGCGCCTGCAATCTCCACCAGAGTGGCAGCCAGAGATTACAGATGAAAACCGTCATGTGATTGCGGCGGATATTATTGCCAAACGTGAGTCTGCCGGAAAAGTTACTAAAGCTGCTGTACTCATCCCTCTTGTATTGAAAGAGGAGGGTTTGTCAGTGCTGCTAACGCAAAGAACCAATCATTTGCGCGATCATGCAGGGCAAATTAGTTTTCCAGGGGGTCGCATGGATCCTGAGGATCAAGGTCCAAATGACACTGCTTTACGTGAGAGTCAGGAAGAAATTGGACTGGATCCCAAGAGGGTTGAGATTATTGGCCACATGCCTCAGTATTTAACGGTATCTGGCTATAGCGTGACGCCAGTAGTGGGGTTGGTTCAAGCTCAGGCAGAATATGTCTTAGATGAGTTTGAAGTAGCGGATGTATTTGAAGTACCCCTGAGTTTTTTACTTGATCCTGCTAACCATCAGGTTAGACTGTGGCAAAGTGAGCAGGGTGGACGACGTTTTTATTCGATGCCTTATGAGAACCGCTTTATTTGGGGTGCCACTGCGGGTATGTTGCGTAACCTTTATCATTTATTAAAAGTATGACTTTCTTTTCTATTCTCTTCGCCCTCATTGCTGAGCAATATCGCCCAGTAACTTCAAGCCATTGGATTGCGCGTGTTTGCGCCCGCTGGTTGGATTGGGTTGCCGCTGAATTCGGTGGCAAGACAGAAGAAGGTGCAAGCCCAGTAGGCGCGCGTATGGCCTGTTTGGTTGCCTTCATCTTGCCAACATTCCTAGTCTTCATGGTGTATGTCGTTTGCATGGTGACTTACCCCATCCTTGGATTTATTTGGAACATCGTCATCGCGTATTTGTTTTTTGGCTTTCGTCAGTTCAGCCATTCATTTACTGCTGTGCATGAAGCGATTGAAGCGCATGACTTGCCTGGAGCTCGTGCTGCCTTGGGTGAGTGGTATGGTCCTGAATTAGATGTCTCTAATCTCACTGAGACAGAAGTAATTTCTTTGGCGCTGGAGCGTGCCATTATCGGATCACATCATCATGTCTTTGGTGTGCTGTTCTGGTTCATGATGCCAATGGGTCCTGCGGGTGTTGTGCTTTATCGCTTGGCAGACATTGCTGCGCAACGTTGGTCTGAGCGCGGTGACTTCAACCTAAGTGAGGCTGCACGCCATTTTTTCTATGTGCTCGATTGGGTTCCTGCGCGCATTACCGCCATGGGCTTTGCGATTGTTGGTAACTTCGAAGGCGCTGTTTATGGTTGGCGTTACCTGACACAAAAATGGTCTGATTCTTTATCGGCTGTGATCTTGGCTGCAGGAAGTGGCGCTCTAGGTGTTCGCTTAGGTGAGCCAATGAGCGAGCCGGATAGTGATGAAGCTTTGCGTATGGCTGAAGCGGGCGAGCCAGTGGTATATGAGGTAGGTCTTGAGCCTAATGAGCGCACCATGCGCTCTGCAGTGGGATTGGTTTGGCGCCTAGTTATCGCTTGGATGGCTTTGTTGCTAATGCTGACCATCGCTCTTTGGCTTGGCTAATTCCCTGAATTTGTACATCCGCTGTTTTTGAGTCGGAGTGTAATTGTCTAAATAGCGCCAGTCTTTCTGGCGCTATTTCATTTCTGTCTACTGCTTCTCGCACGGCGCAATCTGGCTCAGATAAATGCGCGCAATTATGAAAGCGACAGTTACCTAGTAAGTCTTTAAATTCTCTGAAGGCGTGCTGTAGTTCGCTTACAGACATGTGAGCTAAACCAAACTCCTGAAAGCCTGGCGAATCAATCAGTGCACCTAACTTGCCAGTTTCATCTCTGCCCCAGGCTTCTGGCAGCTCAAAGTAACGGCATGCAGTAGTGGTGTGTTTACCAGTATCTAAGCGTACAGAATATTCTTGGGTCAGTGCTGCGGCGTTGGGTATCCAGGCATTGAGTAAGCTAGATTTGCCCATGCCTGATTGACCAACAAACACAGATACTTTGCCTTGTAAAGCTGTGCGCAAGGAATCAATCGAGGCTGGATCAAATTTGGCGGAAACTTCGCTCACCTGATAACCCATGCGCGCGTAGGGCGCAATGATTTTGCGAGCATGCTCTAAGTTATCTTTCAGATCGCACTTATTTAGCAAGATGTGTAGACCAATCCGATTGGCTTCTGCGGCTACGACTGCTCTACCCAATAGATCTGGCGAGAAGGCTGGCTGCGTTGCGAGTACTACTAGAATTTGATCAACGTTCGATGCAATCAACTTGCTCTTAAAGGCATCTGAGCGATAGAGTAGGTTTTCTCGAGGCTCTATTTGAATGATGCGGGCCTGATCGGCTGAAGTCATCTCCAACAACATGCGATCACCAACTGCGCCGATATGTTGCTTGGCGGGTGTGCTTACTTGAATCAGTGGACCGCTGGGTGACTCGCAGCAATTAGCATCTGCAGTTAAACGCTGCGCTAAATAATGCCTTCCGTAGGAGGCAATGAGTAGCGCATGAAACTGTTCCATCCTTATGAGCTAAACCGCTGTAAGTTAGCGATGCGTAATGGCGCAGGGGGATGCGAGCTATAAAAAGCTGTATAGATTGGATCTGGCGTGAGAGTTGACGCATTGTCTTGGTACAACTTCACTAGGGCAGTAACCAAATCTTTTGCGGAAGATTTTTCAGCGGCAAAGCCGTCAGCCTCATACTCATGTTTACGTGATGCCAAGCTAGATAGTGGTGTAAAGAAGAAGCTAAATACAGGCGAGACCAACATAAATAGCGCTAATGCAAGTCCACCGTTATAGCCATTGAGGTTAGGCATAACGCCTAAATCTGTGTAGAACCAAGCTTTGGTGCTGATCCAACCTAAGAGGGCAAACATGGCAAAGCTCAAAGCAAAGGAAACCAAGAGTCGCTTACGAATATGGTTGCATTTGTAATGGCCAAGCTCGTGTGCAAGTACTGCTTCTACTTCGCCTGGATTGAGTTTTTCAATTAAGGTATCGAAAAATACAATGCGTTTGGCTTTGCCCATGCCAGCAAAAAATGCATTGCCATGAGCGCTACGCTTACTGCCATCCATCACAAAGAGCCCTTGGCTGGCAAAGTCGCAGCGTTTGAGAAGCGCCTCAATCTGCGTCTTTAGTGGACCCTCATCCAGAGCTTGGAATTTATTAAAGAGTGGGGCGATAAAAGTTGGGAAAACCCACTGCATCAGCAAGCTAAATACAGTTAATACTGTCCATGCCCATAACCACCAAAAATCTCCTGCTTTTTCCATCAAGGACAAAATGACCCAGAGTAGTGGCACGCCAATCGCACTCCCTACCGAGATGCCTTTAAACATGTCTGAGAAGAATAGTTTTTTGGTCATTCGATTAAAGCCAAAGCGCTCTTCTAGATGGAACTGCTTGTACCAGGAAAATGGAATATCGAGCACTCCAGAAATGAGCACAATAGAAACAAGCAGCGCCATTTGCTGGGGAATACCTTCACCCAGAAGTTGCAGCAGTGCCATGTTGAGGATCTGCAAGCCACCCAATAAGGTGAAGCAAATTAAAATGATGGCACTGACGCCATTTTCTATAATGCCAAGGCGTAATTTGGCGATAGTGTAGTCGGCTGCTTTCTGATGCTCAGCTAAAGTCACTTTTTCAGCGAATTCTGCAGGAACAGCATCGCGATGCTTTGCCACATAGCGGATTTGACGTTGGGACAGCCAGTGGCGTAAGCCAAAACTAGCAATAAAGGCGATTAGAAAAACAATTGTGAATGTCATGAGATCATTATAGATATGAGCGAGCAAACTAACACAACAGCAACACAGGTTGCTAAAGCGGCACCAGCTAATGAACACCTTATTTGGGTGGATATGGAGATGTCGGGTTTAAACCCCGAAACCGAGCGGATTTTGGAGATTGCCATCATCGTTACGGATGCCCATCTGAATACTATTGCCACGGCACCTGTTTGGGTGGTACATCAAGAAGATGCAGTTTTGGATGCAATGGATGCCTGGAATAAGGGCACTCATGGGCGTTCAGGCTTGATCGATAAAGTGAAGGCATCCACTTTGGACGAAGCTACTGTCGAGGCTGAATGTATTGAGTTTTTGAAAAAATATATTAAGGCAGGTATTGCGCCGATGTGCGGGAATACGATTGGTCAAGACAGGCGTTTTATGGCTAAGTACATGCCAAAGTTAGAGGCTTACTTTCATTACCGAAATATTGATGTATCTACATTAAAAGAGCTATGCAAACGTTGGCACCCCGAGTTAGTCAAAGGCTTTACCAAGAACCAGGCACACACAGCCTTGGCTGATATCGAGGAGTCTATTGAAGAGCTTAAGTACTACCGTGAAAAATTTATCGTACCCTTGCCGTAGTGATTGAATAAGCGCCCCATAAGAAAAAGGTCCGCATTGCGGACCTTTTTTATTTGCTAACAGATGACTTTTTTCAGATTACTTTTTAATCGCGCTCTTGGGTCTGAAGACCTTAATTACCGCTTCATCAGTTTCGATATATGGACCACCAATTAAATCGATGCAGTAGGGTACGGCAGCAAAGATGCCGGGAACAATTGATTTTCCATTTTCATCTTTGAGGCCTTCAAGGGTTTCCGCAATGGCTTTGGGTTGTCCTGGAAGGTTGATGATTAGTGCAGCATGGCCATCGACCTCTCTCAGGACGGCGGTTTGTCTGGACAGAATCGCGGTGGGTACAAAGTTCAAGCTAATTTGACGCATTTGTTCGCCAAAACCCGGCATTTCACGGGTTCCGGCATCGCGGGTAGCCTCAGGGGTGACATCTCTTCTTGAGGGGCCTGTGCCGCCCGTAGTGAGGACCAGATCGCAGCCCAGCTCATCCACCAGCTCAACGATAGTTTCGGTAATGATTTCAGATTCATCGGCAATTAAGCGTTCATGAAAGGCGCAGGGATTGCTGATGGCCTTCATGAGCCAAGCCTGCAGTGCTGGGATGCCTTCGTCTTGATAAACGCCTTTACTGGCGCGATCCGAGATGGAAATGAGGCCAATTCTGACCTCATTTGGGCTATTTCGTTTTAGGGCTTCGGTATGCTTCATGTTTCTATTCTAGCTATTATTAGGGTATGTTTACATACACATCAAATCAGTTTCAAGAAATCATCGATTTCATGCTCAAAGAGGCCAAAAGAAGGGGCGCCTCAGACGCCGTAGCTGAGGTTTCGGAGGGGCAAGGCCTATCCGTCACCGTTCGCAAGGGTGAAGTTGAGACCATTGAGCAAAGCCTAGACAAGCAAGTAGGCGTTACATTATTTTTGGGCCACCATCGTGGCAATGCTAGTACTAGCGACTTTTCTAAAGAGTCTCTAAAAGCAACGGTAGACGCTGCGTTTCATATTGCTCAACATACGGCAGAAGATGTGTGTGCTGGTCCAGCAGAGGCTGAGTTGTTAGAAAAGCATCCACTGGATTTAGATTTGTTTCATCAGTGGAATATTGATGCAGCTGCCGCAGTAGAAATCGCGCGTAGTGCCGAAGGTGCAGCATTTGCCGTGAGTAAACAAATTCAAAATAGTGATGGCGCATCTGTATCGGCACATCATGCGCATTTTATGATGGGGACATCTCTCGGCTTTATGGGTGGTTATCCATTTTCTCGTCACTATATTTCTTGCGCTCCGATTGCAAGTTCAGGTGGTAAGAAAGCGCATATGCAGCGCGATGATTGGTATTCCAGTTCACGCATTCCTGAGGAGTTGGCTGATCCTGCTGCGATTGGGTTATATGCTGCTCAGCGAGCTTTGTCTCGTCTCAAGGCAAGATCATTGACTACTCGACGCTGCCCCGTAATCTTTGAGGCCCCTTTGGCTGCAGGCTTATTGGGTGGCTTAGTGCAAGCAGTTTCAGGGGGTGCTTTATATCGCCGCTCTAGTTTTTTGCTCGACAGCCTGGGGAAGCAGGTTTTACCAAAACACGTCAGTTTGTTTGAAGACCCACACTTAAAGTCAATGACTGGCAGTGCGCCATTTGATGAAGAGGGTGTAAAAACATCTGCTCGCACAGTGGTAGACAAAGGAATGCTAGAAGGCTATTTTTTATCAACCTATTCAGCGCGTAAATTAGGCATGAAGACTACCGGCAATGCAGGTGGCTCTCACCATCTCACCTTGCAAAGTAAAAAAACGCCTAAGGGTGGTTTACCTGCCTTATTAAAAGAAATGGGCACGGGCCTATTGGTTACAGAATTAATGGGTCAAGGCGTTAACTACGTGACGGGCGATTATTCGCGTGGTGCATTTGGTTATTGGGTTGAGAATGGCGAGATTCAATATCCTGTTGAAGAAGTCACCATTGCTGGTAATTTGCGCGATATGTTGATGGATATTCAGCTGATAGGAAGCGATACCTTGATCCGCGGGACTAAGGAAACGGGATCAATTTTGCTGGGCTCAATGACAGTTGGTGGAAAATAATTAAAGAGCAGAAGACGATTACTAAATAAAATCTATACACAAACTCATGATTTTTTAAGGGGGAGGCAGTAATGCAAAGACGTTCATTTTTAAAGAAAGCCACTATTGGCGCTGGTGCTGCAGCACTAGCTACACCGGCACTTGCGCAAAACTTACCAACTTTGAATTGGCGCCTGGTGTCCAGCTTTCCCAAATCATTAGATACCTTGTTTGGTACGCCTGAAGTCTTTGCAAGTGCATTACGTAAGGCAACTGATGGAAAATTCAATGTCAAAGTATTTGCAGCGGGTGAAGTAGTTCCAGCCTTGCAAGTATTGGATGCGGTTCAAAATGGAACTGTGGAGTGCGGACATACTGCGAGCTATTACTACTTAGGTAAAAACAGCGCTTTCATCTTTGACACTGCTGCTCCATTTGGCATGACAGCTAGACAGCAAGCTGCTTGGATGCTCCATGGTAATGGCATGAAGTTAATGCGCGAGCTCTATGCGAGCTACAACATTGTCAATTTCCTAGGTGGACAAACGGGTACGCAAATGGGTGGATGGTTTCGTAAAGAGATTAAATCCCCAGAGGATTTAAAGGGTCTGAAATTCCGCATCGCAGGATTTGCAGGCCAAGTACTCGCAAAACTAGGCGTCGTTCCACAGCAGTTGCCTGCTGGTGAGATCTATTCGGCCTTAGAAAAAGGCACGATTGATGCCGCTGAATTTGTGGGTCCATACGACGATGAGAAGTTAGGTCTAGCTAAAGTAGCTAAAAATTATTACTACCCAGCGTTTTGGGAGGGTGCCGCAGGATTATCTTTCTTGGTTAATAAGAAGCAGTGGGATTCATTACCACCTTCTTACCAGGCGGCATGGGAAGCAGCCTGTTTTGAAGCGCATGCAGATATGTGCGCCAAGTATGACGCGCTCAACCCACCAGCATTACAGCGCCTTTTACAAAATGGTGCGGTACTACGTAAGTTCAACACTACGATCTTGGATGCTTGCTTTAAGGCCAGCCAAGAAACCTATGCGGAAGAATCTGCTAAGAATCCACAATTTAAAAAGATTTTTGAGGACTATCGTGCCTTTAGGAATATGGAGGCCCAGTGGTTTAATGTTGCCGAGCAAGCATTTTCACAATACAGTTTTAATAAGAAACTTTAACCAGAGTGCTATCGAACAAAAGGGGCTCCTAATGAGCCCCTTTTTTATTTCGATTCTTACATTAATGAGTTGAGCGCTGATGGGCTTATCAAGCTATCAGTACACTCTGTAAAAAGCGTGAGATATCCATAAGCTCTTCATGATTCACTGAGTGCTCCATTGGATATTCATTCCAATCCACTTGATAACCCATGGATTCAAGCAGGGCATATGATGCTTGCGCCCGATCCAGAGTAACTACTGGATCATAAGTTCCGTGAGCCATAAAGATGGGGGTATTGGAATTGGCGGAATGTTTTTCTATATTGGCACTCATTGCTAGAGGCAGGTATCCCGATAACGCAATAATGCCTGCCAACTTGTGTGGAAAACGCAGGCCAATATGCAATGCCATTGCGCAGCCTTGTGAAAATCCTGCTAGAACGATTTTGTCGTACGCAATTCCGCGACCAGCTTCTTTTTCAATAAGCTCAACTATTGCTGCTGCCGATTTTTGAATACCAGCCGCATCTTCTTGATCCATGAGGTTTCGGCCGATGATGTCATACCAGGCAGGCATTACATAGCCGCCATTCACAGTGACGGGCATGCTAGGCGCACTAGGAAATACAAAGCGAATTCCGGGGCAACCAGCCAGCTTAAGTTCAGGAATGATTGGTACAAAGTCATTGCCATCTGCCCCAAGCCCATGGAGCCAGATAACAGCGGCTGTTGGGTTTGGGCTAGTTTCTAGTTCAATGCAAGGGAGCATATTAATTTTCTCTTAATGAATTTGAATCGATCATTATCGACTCATATAGGCTTCTTCGTTGTAGGTTGACACCCAGTGCGGTCTGAAAATAAGAAGTATGGCTAAAAGCATTCCGGATAAAGAGCCTTCCATAAACGCAATAATAATCAGGCCTAAGAACCAGCCTTCAAGATCTAGCTGATTGGTCTCACCCATTACCAACTTGATGATAAGTAAGAAGGCTCCCGACAGGATGACGCTCATAAAGGCTGCTACATAACCATTACCAAGAATCAGAACAAATAAATGCTTTGGTATCAATCGTTGAATAATTTGTATAGACAGGTAAGCAAATAGTGTTGGTAGTACGCACACCATTAAATAATGCTGTGAAGCTACTTCATAGTTTCCTTGGATTGCATAGATTCCCAGAAACGCCACTGGAAATAAAATGGCAAGGGCGATGGCTGGACCAAACATTGCTGTTAGCAGTGAAGCGCCGTAAAAGTGGAAGATCAAGCCATAAAACTTTCCAGCAGGTTGGCCCGGGAGGCTTGGGGAAATATTCCAGGCGACCACTAAGAAGAGAATGGTGGCAGGAGCCAACCAACATAGGGGTGGCTTTAAAAATGAGCGGGGTGGACTTGCAAACAAGGCTCCCAAAAAAATGGCTACTGCTAGGCCCAACCAAATCATATTGCCTCTATTTACTCTAGTAGGTGAATGCCCCAGTCTAACTAAAGCCTAGATAAAACCTATCGGCACTTTCACTAGGATGGGCGCGGAACTAAGTAGAATCTGCCTATACATCCCATTTATATAGGCCATTCATGAATTCTAAAAAGCTAACCAATTTCATATTAGGGGCAATGGTCTTAGGTGTGCTGGCAGGCTACTTGGTAAATCTGTATGGCGCAGGAACATCCTTCCCCGATCAGTATGTAACCTATATCTCCATCTTGACGGACGTATTCTTGCGCCTGATCAAAATGATCATTGCGCCATTGGTATTTGCAACACTGGTTGTTGGTATTGCCAAGATGGGTGATGCCTCAACAATCGGTCGAGTAGGTTTAAAAACCTTTGCATGGTTTATCTCTATGTCTTTGGTATCTCTATTACTCGGCCTGGTAATGGTGAATATTTTGCAACCAGGCGTTGGGGTGGATTTAACTCTGCCGGAGATTGCTGCTAATACTGGATTAAATAAGACCAGCCTCAATCTTCCTGAGTTTGTGCGACATATTTTCCCTGTCAGCATCTTTGATGCAATGGCAAAAAATGAGATCTTGCAAATTGTTGTGTTTGCCGTCTTCTTTGGTGTGGGCGCTGCCGGTATGGGTTCGAGAGCAGATGAATTCATTCGTAACCTCGATATGCTCTCGCATATCATGCTCAAGATTACAACCGCAGTAATGAAACTTGCTCCTGTAGCGGTATTCTCAGCTGTCTCATCGGTCATTGCTGAGAATGGCGTAGGCATATTAATGACCTACGGCAAGTTCATGTTGAGCTTTTATGCATCCATCTTTACGCTCTGGATAGTGATTATTCTCATCAGTTCTCTCGTTCTTAAAAAACGCACTTTGCACTTAGTAAAGATGTTGCGTGAGCCAGCATTATTGGCGTTTACGACGGCGAGCTCCGAAGCTGCTTATCCCATGACCTTAGAGAGGGTAGAGCGCTTTGGTTGTAAAAACAAAATTGCCTCATTTGTCTTGCCCGTGGGTTATTCGTTTAACTTAGACGGCTCAATGATGTATTGCACTTTTGCTGCAGTCTTTATTGCACAGGTCTACGGTATTGAAATGGAGTTAAGTCAACAGCTCTTAATGCTGCTTGTATTAATGATTACATCTAAAGGTATTGCGGGTGTGCCTCGCGCCTCTTTGGTGGTCATTGCGGCAACCTTATCGCAATTTAACTTGCCTGAAGCTGGGGTGTTATTGATCCTTGGGGTTGATCATTTCTTAGATATGGCACGTTCTGCAACCAATGTTTTGGGCAATGGTTTGGCTACAGCCGTCATATCTAAATGGGAAGGTGAATTAGAGGGCTAGGTAAATCCCCTCAAATGTAGTCGTAATTTGATACATGCAGGTGTAAGATCAGTTTCATGGCTTGCTCTAGACAGAGAGGGTTGTGATGAGACCGTTTTATATCGATTACCCACAGGAAAAAATTGCAGAGCATCAGCATGCCTATCGGTGCCTGCATTGCAAGATCCCCACTACGGTTATTTTCGGCTTGCTCGAGAATCATGCTAAAGATTGTGCCTATCTAATACATCAAGGTAGATGGACCCAACTAGAGGCAAGCCTCAAGCCTACCCAAAAACATTTTGATGAACCACACATTGATGAGGTGGATTAATGAAAACATATCCTATAGCGTTAGAGCTTACTGTATGGATGGATCTTGGTCTAAATCAATATGAAGTAACGATTGATGAGGTCTCTAAGATTTCGATTAAACGAACAGACGATGTACTTCGAACAAGGGAGTTGTCCGGCAATGAGGTCAGTACTTTAATTGCTGCTATAGAATCTTTGAGGGTACCAGTCAGTGAGGAGCCAAAAGAGGCTGGAGCGAAGCCTTCTGCCAGTTACGAGTTGATTGTGGAGTCTGCCCACTTCTCCCTGGAATTTAATTGGGAGGATATGGATTTAAAAGGAGTGAGTGCAAAGGCATTTGCATCAGTAGCCGCTCTGACTGCTGTAGTAGAGAGCTTGGATTTGGCTCACTAAGATTCTTTTTAAGCTTCCACCACAATAAATTCTCCTAGGGATATTCTGTCTCTAAATTGCGAGAACGAAAAGAGTGCCTTAATTTTCCTGGTATTAATAACCTCAATTTTTCCTTCTGGTGTGAGGTTGGCAAGATAATCCCCTTCCGGAAATAGTGCTTCAGGAATACTTTCAGTATCGAGCATTTGAGCTGGCAATACTAAGCTCTTTGTTATTTTGATGCGCATGACTCATATTAAGTAATGGGAGTTAGAACGATTTTTTGAATTGCACAGTTTCTAAATTAATTGCACCAAAATAGGGGCTAACTATCTACTGCAAGGTAATAGCTTGCACAGAAGGGGTGCAATATTTATTTGCTAGATTTTAGGCGACTACTTTTACGAGTCTTTTCATAAAAGGAATTCGGCTTATTCGAAACCCACTGGATAAACTTTTTCATTTCGGGGTGATTTCGCAAAATCTGAGCATGATGGTATTGCTGGGCGAGCTCGGTTTCGGTAAACAAGGCATGTATTTGTTTGTGGCAAATGCGATGTAGATACTCCGTAGTTTTTCCGCCCTTCGATTTTGGAATGAGGTGATGAGCATCCCTTTGCGAGGCCGGAATGGGGCGATCACAGATAGGACAAATGATTTCAGCTGGCTTATGTAAGGCTGGCACCTCCTGAGCAATCAGTTTTTGACGAATTTTTCCAATCATGTGAGGGGGTTGGCTGTATTGCGGAACAATCTCATGGGCTCAAGCTAGTTTAGTAAATAAGTCTTAAACTTGCTGGGTGCCAAAACCCATAACCCTCTCCGAACCCGACTTATCTCGCCTTATAGAAATGGCTTGGGAGGATCGCACGCCATTTGATGCCATTGAGAAAAGCTTTGGTCTGGGTGAGCCCCAGGTGATCGCCATCATGCGTAAGGAGCTTAAGCGCGGCTCATTTGAGCTCTGGCGTAAACGAGTTACCGGACGAGCAACTAAACATGGTGCTTTTCGTAGTGAAGATGTCACTCGGGCTTACTGCCCAACTCAATATAAGAATAAATGAAGCATCCTGAGCGCCTCATTCTGATTTTGGGTGATCAGCTTGATTTGCAGAGCTCTGCCTTGCGAGATATTAATCCCAAGGCGGATCAAATCATCATGATTGAGTCAGCCAATGAGGCACAGTATGTTTGGACGCATAAAGCCAAAATCGCCTTATTTCTATCTGCAATGCGTCACTTTGCAGTTGAACTCGAAAAGCAGGGTTATCCGCTGACTTATATAAAAAGTTCGCCACTGTCTATTGTTGAGGTTCTGAGAGAGCAGATTCTAAAAAATAAAGTAAAGCGTTTGGTTTGTATTGAACCAGGCGAATGGCGACTCAAGCAGGCGCTCGAGGCGTTAGCCAAAGAACTTGGATTTAAATTAGAAATGCGGGAGGATGAGCATTTTTATTGTTCCCGCCAAGAGTTTGTAGAGTGGGCGGCAAATAAAAAAGAGTTCAGACTGGAATATTTCTATCGATTGATGCGTAAGCGGCACAATATATTGGTAGACCGTGAAGGTAATCCCGAGGGTGGGCAGTGGAACTTTGATCAAGATAACCGTAAACCCTACCCTAAAAAGGGCCCAGGCATCATCGATGCTCCAGCATCGTTTGAAGCAGACGCAATTACACAAGAAGTGCTGGATTGGGTCCAAAAGACTTACCCAGACCATCCCGGATCTTTGGATGCATTTAATTGGCCCGTTACCAGGGAGCAGGCAGTTCAAGCTTTGGAGTATTTTGTTGAGTATCGCTTAAGAAACTTTGGTGTTTATCAGGATGCGATGTGGACTGATACGCCCTTTGGATGGCACTCCATTTTATCGAGTGCACTCAACCTGAAGTTGCTTAATCCGCGCGAAGTGGTGAATGCAGTGTTAGTGGCTTGGAGAAAATATTCTTTAGATCTTTCAACTATTGAAGGCTTCATTCGGCAGATTTTAGGGTGGCGCGAGTTTGTGCGTGGCATGTATTACCTAGATATGCCAAAGATGGCGCAGGATAATTACTACCAGCATCAACGCCCATTGCCAAAATGGTACTGGAATGGTCAGACACAAATGGCTTGTATGAAAGACGCCATAGGCCAAACACTGCAATATGGCTATGCCCATCACATTCAGCGCTTAATGGTGACAGGTAACTTTGCTCTTTTAGCAGAAATTCTGCCGCAGGAAGTATGTGAGTGGTATTTGGCTATCTATGTAGATGCGATTGAATGGGTTGAACTTCCCAATACGGCAGGTATGGCTCTATTTGCCAATGGCGGTAGATTTACAAGCAAGCCTTATATAGCCAGCGGTGCTTATATCAAGCGGATGAGTAACTATTGTGGGTCTTGTAAATATAAGCCTGAGGTTCGTTACGGAGAAGATGCATGTCCCATCACAACTTTGTACTGGAATTTCTTAATCAAGCATCGAGACCAATTTGAGGCCAGCCCAAGAACGAGACTCATGACGGCTAATCTGAAGCGCATTAGTGACGAAGATCAAAAAGAAATTACGCTGCATGCACAGAAAATACTAAATCACTTGGATGATCTTTGAAAATCATGACAAAGACATCGTTTAAGGGTAATAAAAGCTCTCTGCCATCGAAGATTTGCGCGGTTTGTAAAAAAGAAATGACTTGGAGAAAATCCTGGGCAAAAAACTGGGAGTCAGTGAAGTATTACTCAGATGCTTGTAGGGCAAAAAAGACTTCATAAAGCAGTGGGTAATAATTATTTGCTGCTCACATCAAAAATAAGGCCACTCGAAAGTGGCCTTTATTGTTTTGCGAATGCAATCTTCAGATTATTTTCCGCATGGGAATTTACCCGCTAAGAATCGTAAAATAGTATCTGCTGCAGGTTCAATGGCGTACTTGGTATTCGCTTCGGCCCATTTGACATATTCCTGAATCACTTCCTTGCGAGTTGGTGCGGGCTGCTTTACGCAAATAAATTCAGGTGCTGACTTAGGGTTGCGTGTAACTAAGTAAGTGTCATATACGGCTTGACCATAGATTTCGCAAGTTATAAAGGTGCCATTGGTGCCTTTGCAATCTTGCAATAGCTCTTGAGTGCTAATCATATTGGCGGCTTGAGCACCGGTTGCGAATCCTAAAACTGCGCTAGTCAATGCCATTAATAAAATCTGCTTTTTCATGATGATTCTTTCGTATTAGTCTTAAATGAAGTTTGTTATGAGCGACTGATTAGCGTCTGCCTCTAAAGCCGCCACCGCCAAAATGTTCTCCGCCTGCGCGGGCACCGCCACCACCAAAGCGATCACCACCGCTATTAAATTTGGCGCCACGTGCGTCACCAAAGCCGCTGGAATCATTTCTAAAATTACTAGGGCTGTTATCGCGAGCACCGGAATTGCGGTCACCTAGATTGCGATCTCCAGAGCGATCGTTTTGTCCTAGGTTGCGATCGCCATCGCGATTACCTAGGTTGCCGCGATCGTCGCTGCTGATGCCATTCTTTTGAAGGTTCTGCCGTAACTGATCGCGTTCCGCATCACGGTTAGCGCTACCACCGCCAACGTTCGCATTGCGGCGTTGCTGATCTGGCTTCCAATCGCTTGTGCCATTCTTGTTACCGGACCAATTGCTATTGGTATTGCGGTTGAAGTTATTAAAATTATTGTTATTCACAGTGAGCGAGCCGCCTCCGTAGCCGCCACCCCAATGACATCCACCCCATAAGGCTGCGCCCACCGCCATGCCAACTCCAAAGGAAAGGAGGGCGGTGCCAGCAACGTAACCAGGTGGATAGTAGGCAACTGGTGGATAAGCTGGATAAGGCCAGGCACCATAAACCACTGTTGGGTTATATGAAGGTACGTACACCACTTGTGGGTTGGCTGGTTGAATCACAATCGTTTCGGAAG
Source organism: Polynucleobacter sp. MWH-Aus1W21 (assembly GCF_018687275.1). NCBI lineage: Bacteria > Pseudomonadati > Pseudomonadota > Betaproteobacteria > Burkholderiales > Burkholderiaceae > Polynucleobacter > Polynucleobacter sp. MWH-Aus1W21. Next base: position 1,517,910 of record NZ_CP061287.1, on the reverse strand, counting down.
AGCCGCTTCCTTGGGAGGTTACGGTTTGCTGAGAATTGGATTGCAATGCTCCAGTCTTCTTTGCTTTGGCACGCAAAGCTTGAATCGCACTCATGGTGTCGGATTGCTGAGCTAATACAGCGTTGCCTAAATTTTGGGTCCAAGATAATTGTGAGCCCATCATTTCTAAAACCGGAGGGAACGAAACCAAAGACTTCACGCTCGCATCCCAGTTCTGTTGTTGTAATGCCGTATTCAGAGCATTACCTTTTAGATTGCTATTGGCACGTAACCAATTGGTGGCCTCAGAGACCTCTAAAGGGTAAGTTGATGCCATCAGAATTTGTGAGACCAAAGGATCTGGATATAAAGCAATTGGAGCAACGAGCGCCTCTAATTGGGCTTGAGATTGCTTGTTTGCCTGTGTTTGACTGTTGCCTTGGGCGTAAGCAACTGGAACTACTGCAGGCAAGCTGAGCGCGGTAACTAGTAACCCTGCTAGTAATTGAGAGGGAATTCCCCGTTTTTTTGGTGCCAACATTAGCGCATCCTTTTGATTGAATAGAAAATATTCTACTCAATCCTGGGTCGCATGCTTCAATTTCCAGAAAATCTACTCTCAGACATTTGAGATGATTTAAAGTCACCAGATTCGGTTTAGACGAGCGTAATTCAATGATTTTGTACTCCTATCGTAGATGTCCTTATGCAATGCGGGCGCGCATGGCTTTGAGATATGCCGGTATTGATGTTGAACATCGAGAAATTGAGTTGCGCAACAAGCCGCAATCAATGCTGCTAGCTTCCCCTAAGGGTACTGTTCCAGTGCTTTGTATAGGCGACGTAGTTTTGGATGAAAGCTTGGACATCATGCGTTGGGCAATCTCGCAATCTGATCCTGATGGGTGGAGAAGTGCTGATGATGCTATTGCTCAAGCATGGATTGAAAAAAATGATGGACCCTTTAAAGTCCTGTTAGATCAATATAAGTATCCCAACCGTTTTCCAGAGCTAGATACTGAAGCAGTTCTCAATGAGATATTGCAAATCATGTTGTTGCCTATGGAAAAATCATTGCAAAATTCTCAATACTTGCTTGGAGAAAAAATGACTTGGGTAGATATTGCTATCTTTCCATTCATTAGACAGTTTTCGATGGTTGATCTAAAGAAGTTTGATGATTTGCCAATTCCCGCAGTCAAGAAATGGCTTGCACAACTTCTTGAGTCTGAATTATTTCACTCAGTAATGCACAAGCACCCAGTCTGGCGAGATTAAGGATTGCAGTGCCTGCATTTTGAAGGTTCTGCAAACTTAAATACTTTCATACCTTCGGTTTGCTTGTGTTCGCATTTAATGCAGCTCCAGATTTTGGCAATTTCCTCATCAGTTGCTAGACCGCAGGCCTTGCATGGCAGGCCACGCTTTACATCTGTGATCCAAAACCCAGGAGTGTTGCACTGGGGGCAGACTGAGTTCATCTTATTTGCCAGATCTATTGCAGCCTTGCGAATATTTTCCATCCGGGTTGGATTAGCAAAGGCACGTAAATCATTTTCAACGTAGACGATACCTTTTGAGGACAGGCTTTTTGCCCAATCAAAAGCATCTTTTAGCTCTGCTAAATCTTGAATCCCTTTTCTCGATTGCGGGTGATATTCATCAGTGGGTTTGATGACTAAGTGGTGCGATGGAAAGAGTGCGGAATCAGCAAATTTTTTGAGCTCTTCCCAATGTGTTGCGTAGCTACTCTCATTTTGGGCTGGACCACTAGCAAATCCAGTTAGTTCAAGTTGGTGTTTTTGGTCTATCAGCACAAGCAATTCATTATTCCAGGGGATAGCGCCGGTGTAAGGGTCATTCATAAACGCACCTTCATTGGCCAAGCCCAAGTCAAGCTTGAGTAATTCCATTCCGATAGCAGCTTTTTTGCGGGCTGCATCTAATTGTGAGCCGTATCGAGGCGTTTCCTGTGTAAATGTGCCCAGTAAATCAGTATCGTAGGTGTCCGTATGCTCTACAAAGCAATCTACTTCGGTATTGAGTACTTCGCCGATCACCTTTTCTTTGCCGTGCTTGGTTAATAAGCTGGCTGATCGTTTGGAAAAGATACCCATAGGTTTCTTATTTACCTATAAAGTATTTCTACAGCAATGCTGTGGCAATCAGGGTGTAAAGCGGAATGCCCAAAATAATGTTGAACGGAAAAGTGATTCCTAAAGACATACCCATATATAAGGCGGGGTTCACTTCGGGTAAGGCGTGACGTAAAACTGCTGGTACTGCAATATACGATGCGCTTGAGGCCAATACCATGAGGAGAATGGTGTTTCCTAAAGGGAGTCCAATGAGTTTACAAAGCACTAATGCTAAGAGTGCATGTGACAGCGGTGAACCAATCGCGTAGAGCAAGGTAATGGGCGGTTTACCCCTTAAGCCCTTAAAGTTTCTGGCGGCCATAAGTCCCATGTCTAGCAAGAAGAAAGCTAGCATGCCTTTAAAGAGGTCGATCGAAAAGGGCGCCATTAACTTTTGACCTGAGTCTCCGCTCACCAGGGCCACTACCATTGATCCCAGTAACAGTAATTGCGCTCCATCGGTAAAAGACTCATGAAGTATTTTGGAGATACCGGTATGCTCGTTTTTTACGCTCGAGCCTGTTGACATGGCTGCCCGGGCTTTATTGGCCAAGACAATTGCCAGAATAATAGCGGGGGATTCCATCAGCGCCATCGCTGCCGCCATATGACCACCATAAGCAATGCCAAATTGATCTAAATATTGTGTGGCAGTAATGAAGGTAACAGCGCTGACCGAACCGTAAGTGGCTGCAATTGCAGCGGCATCAAATGCACTTAACTTTCTTCTTAGAATCAAGTAGCCAATGATGGGAATAATGACAGCAAGAAATATCGCCAACCCCAAAGAAAAAGCAATCTCAGTAGTAAAGCCGGACTTGTGAAGCGCAAAGCCACCTTTCAGACCAAGCGCCATTAATAAATAGAGCGAAAGAAACCTAGAGATTTGCGGAGGAATTTCTAGGTTGGACTTTACGGAGCCGGCAAAAACCCCAAAGATAAAAAACAGTATGGCGGGGTCCAGAAAATTAGTCATGGTTTAAGGATTTATTAGTTTTTTTGTTTAATAATTGCCTGCACAAGAGGGTGTTGGATTTTCTTCTCAGAGCGAATCGCATAAAAGTATTCATATATGTCATCACAGCTGCCCAGCAATTCGATGCCATAGGTATCTTTAAGATCTTTTTCAATCAGTTTGCCTGCAGGAAAGATGCCAAGCCCACTGGCAGCAAAGGTCTTTAGTAGGGCGCTATCTTCAAACTCTCCAACAATATTTGGAATAATGTCGTGTTTTTTCAGCCACTGATCAATCAGTGGACGTACAGTGGAGTGTGCTGTAGGTAGCAGTACTGGCAGATCATTTAAGCACTCCGGAAACTTTCCTTTTGCTTTTTTGGAAAGTTGCTTAGGTGCATACCAGGCGATAACTGTTTTTGTTAACTCTTCGCTATAGACGTTCAGATTTTTATTGTTCGGAGCTGGGCGGTCGGCTAATACGATGTCTAGTCGATGCAAAGCGAGGTCTGCCAGCAAATCATCAAACTCCCCTTCATGCGCAATCAATTGAACGTCTTTGTGTTTCAAGATGGGCTCGAGCATTTGCCTGGTAACAAATTTCGGCAGTCCATCAGAAACGCCAACCGTAATTTTTGTTTTAGGAGACTTGGCGGCATCTCTCACTGCTTCTGGCAGTCTCTCTCCGATAGAAAAGATTTGATCAGCAATTTCTAAGGCTGCAAACCCTGATTCAGTGAGGGCGATTCCTCTCCCGGCTGGCTTAAAGAGCATGTACCCCAGCGATTTCTCTAATTCATGTACTTGAGCGCTAATTGTTTGTATAGCCATATCCAGGCGTTCTGCTGCCTTAGACATGCTGCCTTCTTTGGCAACCACCCAAAAGTAATAAAGGTGACGATAGTTATAGGTATTAGCCATATTCAGTTTTTTCCGAAATTACTATCAATATATATCTGCTTTTAGCTAAATACAAATAAGCCTACATTAACCCCATAGTTAGTCATGGCATTTCATGTACTGCTTATTTAATCTAAACAGATAGAGGTATTCAATTGGAACTATTTAGCCCTGAGTTTTTTTCGGCACTACTAGCGATTGTGGTGATTGATTTAGTTTTGGCAGGCGATAACGCTATTGTAATTGCGATGGCTGCCAGAAATTTACCGGCCCACTTGCAAAAGAAAGCCATTGTATGGGGAGCGGTAGGCGCTATTGCAGTCAGAAGTGCAATGACTCTGGTGGTGGTGTACTTGCTAAAGATCCCTGGCTTGATGCTAATCGGCGGTCTACTCTTAGTTTGGATTGCTTACAAACTTCTAACCCCTGCAAAAGATGAGGATGGTGGTCATAACAATGCTTCCACTAGTTTTTGGGGCGCTATGAAAACCATTGTGATTGCTGACGCAGTCATGGGTTTAGATAACGTCTTGGCGGTAGCAGGTGCATCTCATGGAAGTTATATATTGGTAGTGCTTGGTTTACTCATCAGCATTCCAATCGTGATTTGGGGTTCAACACAAATTCTGAAGCTGGTTGAGCGCTACCCATCTATTACCTATATAGGTGCTGGCGTGCTGGCTTGGACAGCCGCCAAGATGATGATCTCAGAGCCTATGGTTAAGGAGATGCAGTTATTCCAGAACCCTGCCTTTGGGTATGCTGTCCAAGCCCTTGTGATATTTGGTGTTCTGTTTGGTGGTTTCATGAAGAGTAGGTTGGCGTTGGAGGAGACAATTGCGCCAGCTGTAGTTGATGCAGAGGTATCCGATAAGCAGACTTATAACGTAGGAGAAAAGGTGATGAACAAAGTTCTAATTCCGGTTGATGATTCTAGTAACGCATTAATGGCCTTGAAACATGCAGTGAATATGTATGGCAATGATCGTCAAACACACTTTCATATCTGTAATGTTCAACCCACGCTGTACACACACATCAGAAAGTTTTTAAGTAAACAAACCATTAATGAGTGGCAAGCAGAGCGTGCTCAAACAGCCGCAAAGTCAGCATCTGAATTTTTGGAGAAAGCTGGCGCGAATTTCTCCTTCACTTATGTGACTGGCGATAAGGGGGAAGCTCTACGAGATGAGGCGCAGCGCTTAGGTTGTAATCGTATTGTGATTGGCACTGCTAAGAAAAATACGCTCAGCCGCTTGTTTGAGAATTCAACAACAGCCAAGCTACTAGAAATCAGTGATATTCCAGTTGAGGTAGTCACTGGCAAGTCTTTATCTACGCTTGAGCGTTGGGGTATCCCAGCACTGGGCGCTGGTGCAGCAACCGCCTTAATGGCGGCAGTAATTGACTAGTTTTACATCCTGCGGTTCTCTTTATGCCCTCTACCCGAGGGCATTTTTTTAGATAAATACTCAGTAAATAACAGAATTATTATCAATAAACATCTGCTTTATTAAGAATAAAGATCGCCTTATATTTAATCCAAGATGTTCAACAAAGGAGATAAATCATGAATGTCATATTGGAAACAAAAGAACAAATCGAACCAGAATTTAAAACATTCACAGAGAATCGCGTGAAGTTCTCTCTGAAGAGACTCTTTTGGTTGGTAAGAAAAATTAAAGTGAAGTATTCCTCTGTAGCCCAGGCAAAAACAGGCTGTAATCAAAACTGCATTATTGAATTGCAAACTTTTGATAATCGGCAGATTGAGGTGAGCTTCACTGCAAGAGACCGGAGAACGGCTTTGGATATGGGTTTAAAGAAAGTCTATAAGCATATGCAAAAGGCTTTTAATAAGGCTCAGAAGTACGGTCGCTTATCTGGCCGAGCGTATGCTTGAGCTTGCAGATGGCTTTGTCGCTTATCTGTGATCTAATAAGATGAATAAACGGGGAGTAGCCTGCCCATTAATGGGTCTCACATATCGTCATTACGGCCTTCGCGCCCGGTATGTGAGTAATTTTTAAGGCAAGACCATTTACTATTTTCTAAATGGCCAAATATTGACTTTCCACCTCAAAAACCTTCGTTCAGGTATCTTTTTACCTTGTTATGCCCCAAATTGGGGACATTTTCTTGCTCTTCCGCCTAGCTGGTTGGATAATTTGCGTTTAGATACTTTGCAAGTTGGACGTATGACGCGGTACCGATGGTTGGTCATTACTTTTGCTAGCACCCTGATGGTGACAAATGTCAGTGCACAATCTAAAAAAACGTTCACTATCAATGACTTGATCTCTATCTCCTTGGAGTCAAGTCCACAAGTCTTGGCTGCCCGTGATCAAGCTAAGGCAATTAAAGGACAGCTGTCGACAGCAAGAGCTATTCCTAATCCAGAGTTTGAGGTGAGTACAGGCCAGCAACGATCGGCTACCGGTCCTTTGACGGTAGGTAATGTTTCATCATGGGCCGTTACTCAGCCATTGGACATGCCTTACACCCGCTTCCCTAGGGTAAATGCTGCCGAGGCAAATTTACGTGCAGCTGAAGCAACGCGTGTTGCTTTTGAAGTTGAGACGATTTCGAGAGTGCAGCAGCGCTTTTACGAACTCATGCGCCGTGAAGCGGAACAAAAAGCTGCCGAAGAGGATATGAGTTTGACGAAACAGATTCGTGATCGTATGCAAATTCGGTATGACGTTGGTGAAACAGCCCGCTTCGAGTTGATTCGAGTGCAAACGGAGTTTCTGAACGCGCAAATTGCTGCAGAGTCTAGTAAGTTACGCGTGGAGCAGGCTCGTAGTCAGTTACGCCAAGTGGTGGGCCATCAATTGCCTGCAGATTTTACGGTTGTAGCGGAGCAGCCAAAACCCGAGGTCTTGCCATCATTAACTCAATTGTTAAACGAGGTTCAGAGTCAAAGCCCAGAACTACAAAAGGCAAAGGCAGAGGTTGAGGCAACGGAATCTAAGTTGAGTTTTGAAAAGAACTCGCGCTTGCCTCGCTTGGCATTTAAGGCATCTCAATACAACGACCCTAACTTCACTGATCGCCTTTATGGTTTGCAAGTAAGTATCCCGATTTGGGACTTTAAGGGCGGTCAGATTGCAGAAGCAGAAGCAAATGCTTCAAAAGCAAAGAATCAATTAAATGCACAAAGCCAAACTTTAGATCAGCAAATGGAAACTGCTTATAAGCTTTATCAAATGACTAGTTACCAAGTCAAAATATTAAGCTCAGAAGTGGTCGAGTTAGCGGCTAGTGCGCGTCGCATTGCTGAGGTTTCTTATCGCTATGGTGAGCGAGGCATGCTCGAGTATTTGGATGCACAAAGAACATTTAGAGCAGCGCGTAATGATTTGATTAAGGCACGTTTTGATTTGGCTTCTGTGGTAACTGAGATTCAGAGATTAAGAGCGAGCCCAGAGTGGCTTGCGAAGATAGAAAGTGGAATGCAATGAACCAAGAGTTAGCAGCCATGCTGAAAAGGGTAAAAGTCTGGAAGACCTTTTTGGTGCGAAAGATTAAATTCCATAAGAAGGAATTATTCGGCCAAATTCTACAGACCCAGAACCAGTGGTATGCACAAGCCCACCAATGGCTTGGAGAGCACGTGCCTGCCGTTACCGGCCGCTATGACAAATCGCCGCATTGGTTTAAAAAGGGCATGTTTTATCTGCCTTGGTTCTGTGCATTCATCATCATCCTGAATTACTTCAACGTATTTGATAGAAGTCCTGCAGTTAAATCAGTGCAAGACCCGAATATGGTTGTAGTTAATGAAGATTTGCATAAGATGATTGCGGATGGCAAGGTTCAAGTGTCTCCTTTTGTGGAAGAGTTGCGGGCTTCTGGCCGGATTGATTTCAACGAGCGCTTTTTGGCGCGGATTGGCGCGAATGTCACGGGGCGCGTATCTGAGATACTCGCTGTGCCGGGTCAGCAAGTAAAACAAGGCGATATTCTGGCGAAAATTACCTCTACTGAATTAACTCAATCGCAACTAGCTTACTTAAAAGCGAAGAGCGCAAGTCAACTGGCTGATCAAGCCGCTAATCGCGCAAAAATTCTCTATAAAGAGGATGTGATTGCTCTTGCAGAGCTGCAAAGGCGCGAAGCCGAGGCGAGTAGTGCTAAGGCAGAGTTTCGTGCTGCGAATGATCAATTAAAAGTTCAGGGGATGGATCAAGCAAACATTGATAAGCTTGCCAAATCTGGTGTGATTGAATCCATTAATAATGTGATTGCCACAATTCCCGGTGAGATTGTCGAGCGAAAGATTAATCGCGGTCAGGTTGTACAACCTTCCGATGCATTATTTACAGTGGCTGATCTGAGTACCCTGTGGGCTGTTTCTGAGGTACCTGAGAGTAACTCCTATCTGATGCAAAAAGGACAAAAGGCTTCGGTCATCATTCCTGCACTTAGAAATCAAGAGATTGAAGGCGTCATTGCCCACGTTGATTCGATCGTAAATCCCCAGACTCGTACAGTGGTCGTTCGTATGGATTTGCCTAATAATAATGGCTCAATTAAGCCTGGTATGTTGGCAACCATGTTGATTGAGAGTCAGCCGGTTGAGAAGTTGGTTGTGCCCTTAGGCGCCATCGTTCGAGAAGATAACCATGACCACGTTTTTGTGAGATTGGATGATGACACTTATCGTATGGTGGCTGTCAAGCTCGGTCCAGAGGGCAAAGGATATCGTCCGGTGATATCGGGTCTCAAAGAGGGTCAAGAGATTGCTATTGAAGGTGCTTATCACTTAAACACAGAGCGTAAGCGTCAGCTGAGTGGTGGATAAGTAGATGATTGAAAGAATCGTTCGCCTCTCGTTACAGCAACGCCTATTGGTGGTAATTATTGCCATCGTATTGCTCGTTGCCGGACTTTTGGCTACCAAACGACTGTCTGTTGATGCATTTCCGGACGTAACGAACGTTCAAGTTCAGGTTGCTGCAGAAGCCCCTGGAAAATCTCCGGAAGAGGTTGAGCGTTTTGTAACCATTCCTATTGAATTGGCGATGACCGGTTTGCCAGGTTTAATAGAGATGCGCTCTTTGAACCGTAATGGCATTTCCGTAATTACCTTAGTGTTTACTGAAAAAACCGATATCTACTTTGCTCGTCAATTAGTTACAGAGCGATTAATTGAGGTTGCTTCAAGAATGCCGGTAGGTATCACTCCTGTATTGGCGCCTCCATCTACAGGTTTGGGTGAGGTATATCAGTACACAATAGATCATCCATCCGACCGAGATCGTGAGCTTTCAGTGGACGAGCTTTCTGATCGACGTGCAGTGCAAGATTGGATTGTGCGTCCAATGCTGCGCTCTATTCCTGGTGTAGCCGAGATTAATACGCAAGGTGGTTACGCCAGAGAGTATCAAGTCTTGGTGAATCCTGAGCGCTTGCGTCACTATCAAATTAGCTTGCAAGAAGTGTACCAAGCACTTGCTAGAAATAATGCCAACTCCGGTGGCGGTCAGTTGCCAACGTATGCAGAGCGCTATCTGATTCGTGGCTTAGGCTTAATTACTAAGCCAGAAGATATTGGCAAGATTATTCTAAAAGAAGTGAAGGGTATTCCGGTATACGTGAAGAACGTAGCCGAAGTGACAATTGGTAGCGAGATTCGTCAGGGTGCTGCTATTAAGAATGGCTACACAGAAAGTGTTGCTGGCATTATTCAGATGATCCGTGGCGGTAACGCACGAGATGTAGTCAATCGCATTAAGCTCAAAGTTGAAGAAATTAACGAAGGTAAGTTGCTACCAGATGGTTTGCAGATCGTGCCTTTCTACGACCGTACCGATTTGGTGAATGCCGCTATGTTCAACGTGGCAAAAGTGCTGGTTGAAGGCGTAATCCTGGTGATTATTTTGCTATTCCTCTTCTTGGGGGATGTGCGCTCATCTCTGATTGTGGTTGCCACACTGCTCCTCACGCCATTGCTTACCTTCTTAGTCATGAACCGTTATGGTATTTCAGCGAACCTGATGTCCTTGGGTGGTCTAGCCATTGCGATCGGCATTATGGTGGACGGCTCTGTAGTGGTAGTGGAGAACACCTTCGCGAAATTGGGAGAACGTCTTAAAGGTGGTGAATCCAAAAACAGGATCATCTTAGAGGCGGCATCAGAAGTTGGTAAACCCGTGCTCTTTGGTGTGGGCATCATCATTCTGGTATTTATGCCGTTACTTTCACTCGAGGGCATGGAAGGCAAGATGTTTGCACCGATGGCGATAACGATTGCTATCGCCTTAACGATCTCTTTGATTCTGTCATTTACTTTATCGCCAGTCTTATGTTCCTACATCTTGAAGGGCGGCGGCGAGGATGACACTAAGATAGTTCAAAAAATGCGCGCTCCCTACGAGCGTTGGTTGTATTGGTGTTTAGCTAACCCTAAATTAGTGGTCAAGCGCGCCATCATTGCTCTAGGTATTAGCTTGGTTGGGTTTGTCATGCTCGGTAAGGCCTTTATTCCGGTCATGCAAGAAGGCTCCATCACCCCGGTGATTGTTCGTGCGCCGAATATTTCATTAGACGAGTCTATTAAATTAGAGTTTGAGGCGATTAAACGCATCATGACTATTCCTGGCGTCGAGATGGCTGTTTCTCGACTTGGTAAAGGCGAGTCTCCTGCAGATCCAGGTCAGCCGAATGAGTCGGATCCGATCGTGACTCTCAAGCCCTTAGGAGATAGAGATTTAAGCCAGGAAGAAATCGCACAACAAATTCGTGAGAAGCTCAAAACCTTACCCGGAATTGAATTAGCAATCTCCCAACCGATTGCAGCTAGGGTGGATGAGATGGTTTCTGGTGTGCGCTCACAAGTAGCGGTCAAAATCTTTGGTGATGAATTACCTGTCTTGCAAAAACTCGGTTCGCAAATTGGTCAAATCCTGACCAAGATGAAGGGTAGCAACGACTTACGTATTGAGCAGGCGTCTGGTCAGAACTATCTCAACATCAAAATTGATCGTGATGCGATTGCACGCTACGGTATCAATGTTTCCGATGTGAATGAAGTTATTGAAACGGCTATCGGCGGTAAGCAGGCCAGCATTATCTATGAGGGAGAGCGTCGCTTCCCATTGGTGCTGCGCTATCCAAGTCCTTACAGAAATAATATTGACGCCATTGAAAATATTATTTTGCATTCTCCGGATGGTGCCCAAGTATTGATGCGTGACTTGGCTGAAATTTCCTTAGTAGAAGGTCCAGCCCAGATCTCCCGTGAGTCTGGTAAGCGTCGCTTGGTTGTTGGTGTGAATGTGGAAGGGCGCGACTTGGGTGGATTTGTAAAAGAGGCCCAAGAGTTGATTGCCAAGAATGTGGAATTACCTCAAGGCTATACCTTGCAATGGGGTGGTCAGTTTGAAAACATGCAAAGAGCGATGGCTCGCCTGATGATCATCATTCCTTTGACGGTCTTGGCCATATTCTTCTTATTGTTTATGTTGTTTAAGTCGCTTCGTTTGGCAGGCCTCATTATTTTGGTTCTGCCATTTGCATCGATTGGCGGCGTGTTTGGTTTATTCATTACAGGTGAGTACCTCTCGGTGCCTGCTGCGGTAGGATTTATTAACTTGTGGGGAATCGCCGTGCTAAATGGTGTGGTGCTGATCTCCTTTATTAAGCAGTTACGTGAAGATGGTTACAGTATGGAAGATGCGCTCCTTCATGGTTGCGGTCACCGGTTTAGACCGGTCATGATGACGGCATCAGTGGCGATGCTGGCTCTGGTGCCAATGCTGTTCTCAGGTGGCCCTGGATCAGAAGTGACTCGTCCCCTGGCGGCTGTGGTGATTGCAGGATTAATCACCTCAACAGCGCTGACTTTATTAGTGTTACCTGTTCTATATAGATGGTTTGAAGACAAAGAGGTGGAAGCATGATGGAAGTGAAGGCGGTTATTCGCCCCAGTAAATTACCTGCTTTACGAACAGCTCTGATGGAGACTCCTGGATTTCCGGGAATGACGGTCGCTAAGGTGGAAGGCTGTAGTGCGCCGTCCAAAACCAGTAAAGCAAATATCAAAGATGAGTTGACTGACTACTCAGCAAAAGTACGTGTTGAGATTATTTGCAATGATGAAGTTGCTGAAGTGCTGATGGATCGAATTGTGACGGTATGTCAGACGGGACAAGTGGGGGATGGCGTAGTTTGGTGTACTCCAGTACCAAAAGCATTCTTTATTGCTAAATCAACTGCCTGAGTTAGCTAAAAAAGTCAGCTAACCAGGTTAAGCCAAACCTAAGATTTAATAATTGCTAACGCATCCTTAAAGGATTCATTAGAGGCGTTTCCTAGCCATTCAAAGGCTAGCATCTCAGTAGTAAGAAGTGTTGCTCCAGACGAGCCAAGACGATGAAGGGCAATGTCTCGATCCAGGGATCTACGTGACCCAACCGCATCTACCAAAATAGAAACTTTGAAGTTCTGCCGCACTAGCTCTAAGGCGGTTTGCATTACACATACGTGTGTTTCACATCCGGCAAGAATCAGATGCTCTCTATTTTTAGATAGCGCATTGATGAGCCCATCCTGGCAAGCATCAAAGCGATCTTTTGCTACGGTGGTTTTGCATAACTTGGTGATTACATCAACGTTATGCCCCAGACTTTGTGGACTTTGTTCAGTGCCAACAACATGAATATCTAGAAGTTTGGCAATTTTAGCGATCTTGATGCATTGCTTAAGAACCTCTTCTCCTTGATGTATGGCAGGCATTAATCGACTTTGTAAGTCGATTAAAACCAAGGTAGAACGATTAGGATTTATCTTCACCATCTGTTTTGCAATCAAGAGTCTCTCGAGGGGCTAGCGCGTAGGAATAATGGTGTGATCAGGGCAGTTGGTTGCCGGTGGCAACCAACTAAGCAAGATGCGAAAAATGCTGAAATTACTTTACCAATAAAACAGGTTGCTTTGCTGAGCTAGAAACGCGCTGAGCAACTGAGCCAACCAGAACATCCAGGATGCCGCTACGGCCTTTAACGCCCATCACAATCATGTCAACTTTGTCTTTATTAGCCAAAGCAATGATTTCTTCTGAGATTTGACCGCGCTTAATAGCCATATTGTGTTTAACTTTGGCAGCATCTAATACTTTCTGCGCTGGTTTTAATTCTTTTTCGCTCACTTCACGTAGGTAATCATCCACTACGCTTTTCGCCACGAATTGCTTAACGTGTCCAAGGCCAATGTCATCGTGGACGCTTACTAGGGTCACCGTTACAGGGCTGCGGGAATTCTTAGCCATTTTGGCCACATATTTAGCGGCATTCAATGAGGATTTAGAGCCATCCACAGGAAGTAGTACTTTCATTTTTACCCTTTCGTTATTTATGAATTCTTTACTCAGTTTAAGTTAAATATAGAGTGCCTACAATGGTTTCAGGCTACCTTATGGCCTGTATGGCCGAACAGCTGCTTCAAGGCCAAAGGCATCCTTCTTTTCCTCAAATTCTTCGATCTGCTTGCGAAGATTGGTGACTTGCCTGCAGCTCAGTTTTCTAAGCTTTTTGGAGTCAATCCCATAGGTATCTACAAGGCGCCTACGACGAGCACTGCAGATCTGAAATCGAATAATCCAAAACAAAGCAAATAATGCTGGGGAGAGTAGTAGAAAGATAATGGTCATAAGTTCATCTTATGCCTATTTGTATGGCATGTCATGCAAATGAGCGCTTGATAAATTCACTCAAGAATTTACATAGAGTTCTGTTTGCCCAGTAAATGCTGGCTGAGTAGTTTGGTCGCTGGGGAATGGTTAATCCCCGCCTTAGTTGCCACTAATAAGTTGCGTTTTGCCCACGCATCTTCTAATTGAACTGGCTTCAAGCCCATAGCCTTAATTTGAGCGGCGCAGGCCTGGATAGGTAATACGCCAATGCCCAAATTGACAGCAATCATTTGGCACATCGCATCGTAGCTACGCACCTGAATCCGTAAACTCATTTGCTTGCCCAACTTCTCGGCGCTGCGAGATGTGAGCTCTAGTAGGGAGCTTCCTCGATTCAGCCCTACAAAATCATATTGAAGACACTCTTCAAATGAAATACTTTTTCTTTTGCTGAGAGGGTGGTCTTTACTGCAGGCAATCACCAACTGGTCTTTGCCCATAATGTGAGTTTCTAGTCCGGTGGTTATAGGCCCTTCAGCAAAAACGCCGATATCGGCAATACCATCCATGAGTGCTCTCACGATGTCGCCGCTGAGTTGCTCCTCTACTTCGACTTGTATTTCTGGGTAGTCTTTTAAAAAGCTTGCTAAAGCTGATGGCAGAAACTCCGTTAGAGCAGACATATTGGCCCAAAGTCTCACATGACCTTTGACGCCTTTGGAATATTCACCCAACTCATTACTCAATTGTTCAAAACCTTGAAACAATCTCAAAGCATGCTGCATGACTGCGTGACCTGCATGTGTCAGTGTGACCCCTTTGACCGATCTATCCAGGAGGGCCATGCCGACAGTTTCTTCAAATTCAGATATCCGTCTACTGGCTGCTGAAAGGGCTAGGTTGCATTCACTTGCGCCCTTGGTAATGCTGCCAGATTGAACAATGGCGCAGAATAGCTTGAGGGTAACAAAGTCGACTCTGGCGGGGTTTAGCGGGGATTTCATGAGGTAATTCTACCCATACCTTCGCAAAATGAGAAGGATATGCCTATAAATAGCAATTTTCAGCCTTTCTGAAGAAGGGTAAATTGTCATAAAAGTAATTCAGGGGAGTGTATGGAGCCGTTAGCAAAGTTAAAGGTAGTGGAGATGGGGCAGCTTATTGCTGGGCCATTTGCTGCTAAAACATTGGCAGATTTTGGAGCTGATGTCATTAAGATCGAGCCGCCCAAGGTTGGTGATGCTTTGCGTAAATGGCGACTGTTAAAAGATGGCACATCAATTTGGTGGCAGGTGCAATCGCGCAATAAGCGTTCACTCTCTTTGGATTTGAGAGAGGCAGAAGCTCAAGACATTGTTAGAACCCTACTCAAAGAAGCGGACGTACTAATTGAAAACTTTCGCCCTGGAACATTAGAAGGCTGGGGTCTTGATCCAGAAAAATTACTCGAGCTCAATCCTAAACTGATTGTTCTGCGTATTAGCGGTTACGGTCAGACTGGCCCTTATAAAGATAAGCCTGGATTTGGTGTTGTAGCAGAAGCCATGGGTGGCTTACGTCATCTCACCGCTGAGCCTGGCAGAGTGCCAGTTCGTGTGGGCATCAGTATTGGCGATACCTTAGCCTCTTTGCATGGCGTGATTGGAATTTTGTTGGCACTGCAAGAGCGACACAATAGCGGCAAAGGCCAAATCATTGATATCGCTTTATATGAGGCTGTATTTAACTGTATGGAAAGCTTGCTGCCTGAGTACAGCGCTTTTGGTGAAGTGCGCCAGGCAGCCGGCAGTGCCTTGCCGGGTATAGCGCCAACCAACGCCTATCAATGTGCTGATGGTGGTTACGTATTGGTTGCTGGTAATGGTGACAGTATTTTTAAACGCCTCATGACCGTCATCGGTCGAGATGACTTAGGTAATGATCCCCAGCTAGAAAATAACGATGGTCGCGTTAAGCGTGTAGCCGAACTAGATCAAGCGATTGGGCAGTGGACTAAGACAGTCAGTACTACGAAGGCATTAGAGATGCTGGACTCTGTTGCAGTACCGGCCGGCAGAATTTATACCGTTGCTGATATCGCTAGCGATCCTCATTACAAAGCCAGGGGAAACATTCAGACTATTCAGATGCAAGATGGAACCAAGGTAGATGTGCCTGGAGTGATTCCTAAGCTATCTCGTACCCCCGGATCGATTAAGACACTTGCCCCAGACATAGGCCAGAACACTGATGAGATTCTGATGAGCATCGGATTAACCAATGATCAAGTTGCGTCCTTAAAAGAGCGCGGCATTGCATTTACGAAGTAAAGAAAACTAAAAAAGTAAAAACAAGAAAAGAAAACTAAGAAAACAAAAATAAAGTAAAAAAGAAAAAATAACTAAAGAGAATAAGCAAAGAAAAAAGCAAAGAGAAAAGCAAAGAGAAAAAATGACCAGAATTTATTTTAATGACGTAGTAATGAGGGATGGCTTGCAGATTGAAGCTAACTTTGTGCCAACAGACGATAAGGTGAAGTTGGTTGATGAGTTGAGCGAATGCGGATTTGCCAAAATTGAGGTGACCTCATTTACTTCGCCTAAGGCAATTCCGATGCTGCGTGATGCAGAGGAGGTGATGGGTCGTATAAAGCGGGTGCCAGGAGTGGAGTACACCGTTTTGGTGCCCAATTTAAGAGGTGCAGAGCGCGCCTTTGAGTCGAAGGCTGATGAATTCAATCTCGTGATATCGACTTCAGAGACGCATAACTTAGCCAATTTGAGAATGGGTAGAGAGAAAAGCTTTTCGGGGCTTGCTGAAGTGATTAAATATGTTGATGGCAGAACACCAATTAATGTTTCTCTATCGACATGCTTTGGTTGTCCTATGGAGGGTGAGGTTCCTCAAGCTGTGGTTGAGCAATTTGCACAACGCTTTGCTGATCTCGGTGTAAGAGGGCTGACGATTTGCGATACAACGGGTATGGCCAATCCCGTCCAAGTTAAACAGATGAGTGAGGCGTTGCAAAAACGTTTTCCTAATTTGCAGCTGACCTTGCATTTCCATAACACCAGAGGCATGGGCTTAGCCAATGTTCTGGCTGCAGTGCAATCTGGCATTGTGCGCTTTGATGGTTCCTTAGGCGGTCTTGGTGGTTGCCCATATGCACCGGGAGCAAGCGGCAACATCTCTAGTGAAGACGCCATTCATATGCTTGATGCGATGGGCTATGACACTGGAATGAGTATTCCGAAGTTATTGCAGCTTGCTAAAGAGTTGCCAAAGATTGTCGGGCATGAGGTTCCAGGTCAGGTGGCTAAGGCAGGAAGTACATACACATTACATCCAGTGCCAAGCTACGTAGATGAATTACGTCGTACTCAATAAGCAGAAGGAATAAATCATGATTGACCATTTAGATCACTTAGTGCTCACTACTGCAAAAGAAGTTGAGTGCGTCGATTTTTATACCCGCGTTATGGGGATGAAACTGGAGTCTTTTATTGGCGGCACTCCGCCAGTCGAGCGTAAGGCATTTAAGTTCGGCAATCAAAAGATCAACTTGCACATTAAGGGCAAAGAGTTTGAGCCCAAGGCTGATATTCCAACACCCGGAGCATTGGATCTTTGTTTTATTGCTGATCGCCCACTAGTGCAGGTGATTGAAAAGCTCAAAGCTGAAGCATGGCCAATTATCGAGGGTCCTGTGATCCGTACCGGAGCAACACAGAAGATTAACTCTGTGTATGTGCGCGATCCAGATCAAAACCTCATTGAAATTTCTGAGCTTATTTAATCATGGCCAACCACTCGAATACAGATCCTGAAAAAGAAGCTCCAAAGACGGAAGAGTTAGGACAAGAGCAAGCAGATACCCCTGACCAGCAGGGTGAAAATCAACAAAGCTCGTATAGCTCCAGAAAAGCGGGTAAGAGTAAGCGCGAAATCATGGAAGATCTATCCCGCGCGCGCTTCCCCTGGGACGAATAAACACCAACTCCCTGTAGAACAATATAATCAATAGATACAGAAATTAACTAAAAAAATACTACAAAAGGGACGAAACAAATGAGTAATAAATTAAGAGTAGGCTTTATTGGCCTAGGCATCATGGGTCAAAGCATGGCAGGGCATTTATTGGCTGCTGGTCACCCTTTAAATGTATTTAATCGCTCAAAAGCCAAGACCAATGATTTGGTTGCTAAAGGCGCTAAGTGGTTTGACACCATTGGCGATCTTGCTGCTGAGTCTGATGTCATCATCACGATGGTGGGTTACCCATCCGATGTAGAACAAGTTTATTTTGGCGCTGGCAATATTTTGGATCGCGCCAAGAATGCCTATCTCATCGATATGACAACTTCCAGCCCATCTCTAGCAAAGAGAATTGCAGAAGAAGCAGAAAAGCGTGGTTGCCATAGTTTGGATGCACCAGTTTCTGGTGGAGACATCGGTGCACGTAATGCCAAACTTTCCATCATGGTGGGTGGCAAGCAGGCAGACTTTGATGCAGTACTACCAGTTCTCAAAATCATGGGCACCAATGTAGTATTGCAAGGTGGTCCAGGTGCTGGACAACATACCAAGATGTGTAATCAGATTGTGATCGCTGGAACCATCATGGGTGTAGGTGAAGGTCTGGGCTACGCTAAATCAGTTGGCCTCAATCCTCAAACAGTAATGGAATCTATTGGCGGCGGTGCTGCATCTGGTTTTCAGTTGCTCAATCTGGGCGCGAAGATGATTGTCGGTGACTACGCTCCAGGTTTCTATGTAGAGCACTTCTTAAAAGACTTGGGCATCGCATTAGAAGAGGCTGATAAGGTCAAACTGGAATTGCCGGCACTAGCCTTAGCAAAAAAACTCTATGATGAATTGGTTGCCAAAGGTTGCTCACGTGATGGAACGCAAGTGATCTATACGAGATACATCAAATAAGCAATCCCTTGAAGTAGAAAAAACAAAAAGCCCCTGAATGAAAGTTCAGGGGCTTTTTCAATTCGCTTATATAAATTCGATGATGCTAAGTTTATTGGTGGTATCGGTATTCCTGAGTCTTGCCGCCATAACCATAACTAGTAGCCCTCACATCCTGAACGTAGATATAACTCTCTTCATGAAGGCTGCCTAGGATTCGTTCGAAGCCTGAAAATGCTTCTTCAATGTACTGAGCTTTCTCATCCTTGGTATTAGTTTCATCGGTAACCTTAATATCGAAGTAAAAACTACTCTTATCTTGCTCGCTCAAGAGTTTGCCCCCGACAAACCAACAATCGGGGTCTACGTACTCAATCGCAATCGAGGTTACTTCTTTTTTCTTACCCAATATACGGTGGGTGAGATCTAGTAATAGTTCATTAATGGCTTTGGTGGTAGCAACATTCTTTTGCCCACTGACTTTCACATTCAAAATTGGCATGACCTTCTCCTTTGATAAACAACAAATAAAACAACAGAAAAGCAAACAACGGAACAGCAAAAACTAAATAAAAGATAACAAAACAAGTTAGCTATGCAACTATTAAAGAAATAAAAAAGCCCCAATTACTTCAAGGCAGAGCTAATTCCACGTAGTTGTCCAACAACTTCTTCAAAATGGTTGCTACCTAATGACTTTTTAAGGCGTTTAGTAACGGCACCGCTGGCAGCATTAATAGCCTCTTTCATGTCAGAAGCTTTCTTGGTCGGATGGATTTCTTGCTCTCGACCATCTCGCTCAGAGGTAACTCGCTTAACTAAGCCCAAACGCTCTAATCCATCCAAGCCTCTAGTGGCAGTAGGGCGACTGATATTCATTTGTGCAGCAAGCTCACTTTGTAAAAGAGGTGCTTTATCCAAAACTACCCTCAACATAAATGCCTGTGATGGGGTTAAGCCAAATGGCTTGAATGCAGCAGTCCATTCTCTCTCTAGCTGACGGGCTAGGCTGGTGGTATTGAAGTAGAGGCATTGTTCAAACATAAGAGTAGTGTAATACCAAATGGTTAGCTATGCAACTAAATAATTAATATAGATATTTGTTGTCAATCAAAGAGAGAGGCTAATTGATAATCATTCCATCAATCCCGAGTAATTTCGTAATGTATTCAGTCTAGCCATCCTAAGGGCGCATACTTGAAGGATGAATAAAGAATTAACAGTAATTAGAATTTGTTTATTAGCCGTATCTCTGGGTTTATCTAGTTTTGCGAA
Source organism: Polynucleobacter sp. MWH-Aus1W21 (assembly GCF_018687275.1). Classification (NCBI taxonomy): domain Bacteria; kingdom Pseudomonadati; phylum Pseudomonadota; class Betaproteobacteria; order Burkholderiales; family Burkholderiaceae; genus Polynucleobacter; species Polynucleobacter sp. MWH-Aus1W21. The sequence goes on along the minus strand of NZ_CP061287.1, from coordinate 1,498,131 downwards.
TGCCGCAACGCCACAGGATCTTTTAAAGACCTATGAGTACCAGTCTGGCAAAGCATCTCCAGCCAGAGGTGAGCAGTTTTTTAATGCCAAGCATGGTAAAGAGTGGAGTTGCGCTTCTTGCCACGAAAACCCACCCAATCACGATACTAAGCACATTGTTACCGGCAAGGTCATTAAGCCTCTATCACCCAACGCTAATCCAGCACGTTTTACGGATGAAGCTAAGGCGGAAAAGTGGTTTAAGCGTAACTGCAATGATGTCCTGGGGCACGACTGTACCGCTCAAGAAAAGGCGGATGTTCTTGCCTGGCTAATGACCATTAAATGAGACATTCATGAAAAACTTCTTTACATTAATAGCAGCTGTTTTGGCGGTTGTTCCAGCCTTTGCGGCAAAGATGCCTATTCCATCAGATATGCCTAAGTCCTATGAAGCCGAGTGTGCCAGCTGTCATATGGCCTACCCACCAGGATTGCTTGGTGACAAGAGTTGGCAAAACATCATGAGTGGATTGAATAAGCACTTTGGTACTGATGCAAGCCTTGATGCAAAGGATCAAAAAGAAATCTCTGTCTGGCTGCAGAATAATGCTGCCACTAAGCAAAAATATAACGTAGTAGCCCCAGAAAATCGCATCACCAAAACTTCTTGGTTTATTCGTAAGCATGATGAGATCAAGGCCGATGTTTGGAAGAGAGCGGGCGTTAAAAGCCCAGCTAACTGTGGAGCCTGTCACACCACCGCAGCTGAAGGTATCTTTAGTGAAAAGAACATATCGATACCCGCCAAATGAGTGCTAAACAAACTATCTTGGTGTGGGATATCCCCACGCGGGTTTTTCATTGGCTGCTAGTGATTTGCTTTGCTGGTGCATGGCTCACCTCTGAGAGTGAGCGCCTGCAGATGATTCATTATGCTTTTGGCTATTCGGCTTGCGCATTGGTACTCTTCAGACTGTTCTGGGGAATAGCGGGTACAAGATATGCTCGCTTTACCCAATTTCTTAAGGGTCCTGCAGAAATGATGAAGCATGCCAAGGGTCTTTTAAGCGGTGATCAACACAGCACCCCTGGGCACAACCCAGTAGGCGGCATTGTCATGATTGGCCTCATGCTATTGATTCTATTAATAGGCCTCACTGGCTACTTCAGTGTGAAAGAATTTTTAGGCGACTTAATGGGAGAAGCGCATGAAACAATCGCCAGCTTAGCCTTAGCGGTAGTTGTGGTTCACGTTGCCGCTGCGATCATTATGAGCTTGCTCCAAAAAGAGAATCTAGTGAGATCTATGGTGACAGGTAAAAAGCAGGGCCTGCCAGAAGAGGCGATTCGGTTTCCTCAGTATTTGATCGGGCTCTTGCTTGTTCTAGGCTCTATCTACTACTTTTATATGATCCTGACAGGAGCTGTTCCTAGTCTTACCCAGTAAGTTCAGTGGCAATAAGCTCTCAACAAGCATTATCTGCCATATATGGCGATATCACCTCAAGCGACAAAGCCACCAAATAGGCATAAAATTAAAGAATGAGAAAGATATGCATTGCTCTTTGCCTAAGCCTATTTGCCAGCTTGATTCATGCGGCAGTGATGCCTATTGAGCAACCTGTTTCTCAATCATCAGTTACCCAAGCACATCATCAAGTTGCTGTAGCTGATAACTCAGCACACCATTGTGATGATGTGGCTAGCAATGCATCGGACAGCAATAGCAAGCAGCCTTGTCATGGTGATAGCTATCAATGCTGCTTAGGATTGGTATTTATTTCCCCCTTTGCAGTAATGGCTCCTGCGGATTTCAATGCAATACCAGTCTCTAGCTATTCTTCATTGGCACTTCAGCCGATGATCAACTACATCTACAAGCCTCCAAAATCCTAAGCTCCATTTGCATTACGCATGAGCTTGATTTGTGATTGCTAATCACACACTAATTTTGGAGAAATACTATGAATATGACTCACTACATGGAGTTATTGGCTGTTAATCAGCCTTGGAATTTAATTATCTTTATGGCCATCCCAGTCATTCTGGCGGAGACCTTGGCTATTACAGAGTTATATCTACTGTTTACCCGAAAGTTTGATGGGGCGGTTTATTACCTCAATCGATTTGCAGGCATCGCAGTAGGTATCTACTTTATTGGCATCATTTACTACATTGTGACTAATGCCATCATCCCCATTACCAAAGCGGGTGAGTGGAGAACGATCATTGATGTCATAGCGGTATTTACTTATGTCATTGCTGGTATTCCATTAATTTGGATTGCCTTACAAGAATTAGGGCTTGTTAATAAAGCACTTGATCAAATGGGTAAACTCAAAATCCATGCGATATGTGTAGCTCTATTTTTGGTATTTGGGCACATTGCCATGATTGCTGGTATGGCTGACCCTAGTATTCTTGGGTACAAGGGTACGGGCACTCATCAAATGGGAGAGTCAAAAGACTATGAGCATTGTGATCCTGCAATGCACCAACAGTTGATGGGCGATCATCAAAAAATGATGAATGGAAGCGCACCTTCTTCTCCAATGCCTATGGGAAGTCAAAGCCATAAGCATTAACAGCAAGGTACTCCGATAGAAGTTATGAAGCGAGATTACTCAATAAGGCCCTCGAATGAAAGTTCGGGGGTTTTTTTCTAGTCAGTATGACTACCCATCTTTTTTTGTGGAAAAGTCTAGCCTTGATTAAGGTATATTGTTTTTGATTCATTGATAAAAATAGGAGAACACATGAACCGCGAACTATTTGAAAAAGGCTTAAAAACACGTAAAGAGGTTTTGGGTGCTGAGTATGTAGAGACTTCATTAAAAAATGCAGATGACTTCAATATGCCAATGCAAGAATTGATCACAGAGTACTGCTGGAATGAGATCTGGAATCGTCCTGGGCTTGAGAGGAAGACTCGTAGCTTCTTGAATTTGGCAATGATTGCTGCCTTGAATCGTCCACATGAATTGAAATTACATGTTCGTGGCGCTATTAACAATGGCATTACCAAGGAAGAAATTCGAGAAGTATTTATGCAAGTAGCCATTTACTGTGGCGTACCTGCGGCTATTGATAGTTTCCGTGTGGCTAAAGAGGTCTTTAAAGAGATGGGAATCTAATGAGGCCTGTAGTTTTAAGGCTATTGTTAGTAGTAGTGATTGTTCTCTCTGGATGCGCACATCTATATAAAACGCAAATTCATGATGTCGTCTATCTGTCAGACTCTCAATTTGCTCAGATTCCTGATGGGGATGTGCGTGTCAATAGTGCAAGTGGTAAGCCTTATGTAATCACTCAACAGCATTTCCAGAACCTTCTGGCAGTTAGAAATAAGATCGTTCCTGTACAAGGGCAATATATGCAAATTGCCCTGGTTGATTCAGATTTTCATACCTTGCTATTGCTATCGCATGATGGCAAAAGTTATGTAGCGATGAGTTTTGATTTTCTCAATATCTTTGGAGCTGATGAAGAGTCTTTGGCCGCCGCCATGAGCCATCAATATGCCCATATTGCGGCTGGCGATGATGCAGATGTTCAGGATAGTAGGGAGGTAAAGTATTTTGTTACCAAGGAAATTGTGAGCACTGGAGTATCTCTTTTTGCTACTGCTGCTGGTGGGTATGGTGCGGGTGCTGCAATTGATGAGGCAAAGCGTGTTCAGGATAAGGGGATTGAGGATCGGGTAAATCCTTTGGGTGTGAAGTGGCTGATAGATGCCTCTTACTCACCATGTGGTTTCTTGAAGATTCAATATGTTATGGATAAAAATTCTGCCGTTTCTAGTGCACTTACTTATTTATATACACACCCTGGAATTGATGATCGCGTGAAGCTGGCAAATCAGTACTTAAAAGAAAATAAGCTTGAGTGCAATAACCTAACGCCTGACCCATCAGCGGGTATTGTCGGTAAATCCGGCCGACTTTCTCAGCAATAATATTAGGCAATTGTCGGAATATATTATTGAGTAGTGGTATCGGAAAATTTAAAGTGTTTCCCCCTGAAATCGCCTTTAAAACCGCGAAATGTGATAATAGAGTTAGTTAAAATTAAATACATTAGTGCAAAGTTATCTTACTTAGAAAAAGGAATTCTCATGAAAGCGAAATTATTAAGTGTTTTAGCAGCTCTTATCCTGGCTGCTTGTGCTGCCCCAGTAACTCAGCAAGAAATTGCACAAGCTAAGTTTTCGTCTCAACCAAATCAGGCTGCAATAGACAAAGAAGTGAATACTTATATCAAGTCTGCTGTAAATAATCCTGAAATGGCAACAAAAGAATGTTCTCCTCCACGTAAGGCATGGGCTAGGGCAATTGCTTTTGAGAAACCAAAATTTGGCTGGATGGTAGTGTGCGATGTTAAGGCAAAGGATCGCTCTAGCGGTGATACCACCATGAAAACCTATATGTTCTTGTTTACCGCTGACGGAAACTACACCTATGATCCTTCCTCATTCACAAACATCAACAACAATGTGCAGTTTTTGGATCTGATTAAGTAAGTTGCTTCAGTTAATCAAATAAAACCACCCCTGGGTGGTTTTATAGTTTATAAAGTTAGAGAAACATACTTGGGAGACTCCAATGGTTTGGTTTTATCTCGCTATTGCCATAGCGGCAGAAGTTATGGCAACTACTGCCCTCAAATTTAGTGAAGGCTTTACTAAAATAATGCCATCTGCACTTGTGGTGGTGGGATATGCTGGGGCATTTTATTGTTTATCAAAGGTGCTCAATCAAATCCCCATTTCTATAGCTTATGCGATTTGGTCTGGTGCAGGTGTTGCGCTTGTGGGTATCGTAGGATGGATTTGGTTAGGGCAAAAACTAGATGTTGGGGCCTTGATTGGAATAGGATTAATCATTTCCGGGGTATTGGTAATCAATATATTTTCCCAGTCGGTAGCACATTAATTTTTTTTACCCAATTTGAATATCTTGAAAAAATTTCTTGAGCTTTCAGATGATCAAATCAGACAAGTATTTGATATCTGCAGAAATTTGGGGATTTGTGGTGCAGTTTTTATAGCTGCCGAGTGGGAGCTTTCTCAAATTCAATCAATCTCATCAATGATTGACGTTTTTAATGCGCTAGTTTTTGTACTTCTAATCTTGGTTGGTATTTGGTTATTTTTAATAAATCAAATCCAGGTATTTAGAAAGCTTAAAGATGGCAAAATTTTTGGGGTGAAGTTGTCATTGCTTGGCCATATCTATAATTTGGTAGCCGTTACCCTCATTGTTTCTATCTTCTTGCATTAATTCACGCGGTAAACCGAAAAATCACATAACCAAGGGTTGCCTATCCAGATGCTCATAGCTATCTAGCGTAGACCGTCCCCCACCCAGTCCGTGCAAACAATATTGACAATAGTCGCTAACTGAGGCCGTACATTTATTCTGGCCAAAAAGCCCATCTAAAGGTAGCTGTATGAGCGTATGTATAGTATGGCCATTCCACGCTCATTTAAAATGTCATGATTAAAATTCTCTCTCTTATGGTTTTTGTTGTATCGATATTGAGTGCATGTGCAACCTCGGTTTCGGTTCACTCAAGGCCTGCGGGGGCATTAATTAGCAGTAATAATCAGAACTTAGGTATTTCGCCAGTTCGCATCAGCTTAGATTCTGAGATTGGTCAATCTTTTCAAAAATCTGGAGAAGGTTGTTATGAGGCTCCTTCATTCACAGCGCATTGGGCTAGCGGAGCTGTAGCCTCATCTCCTGAGTCACTCTTATGTCGTGGGCGTGACGGTAATTACAAAATATTTATTAGAAGACCGGCTAATGCTCCTGGTCTCAAAAAAGATCTTGCTGCTGCAAACACCCCAGAAGCAGTCATGGCAAGAAGACGGGAATTCATGATGGAGAATCATTTGGGCGGATCAAACTACGTAGATAATGACAATCCCGACATGCCATCAAATGTAGTGTCTCTTGACGATCTCGAAAACCTGGGGCGCGAGTGGAAAGAGCGGGATTCAATCCAGGTTGGGCCAAGTAATTAATAGGTCTAATTGTTAAAAGGAAAAAGCCACCCGAAGGTGACTTTTTTATAATTTGAAGGTTGGGCGAGCTTGCCTTCGTCGAAACATCGTTTTCGAACTCGCGTACATCGGATTTCCAAGGTGCAGTTACCCTTGCGAATGGCTCCTACAAAGGCGATTTGATAATAAGTAAGCTTTTGTAGCTAAAGTAGAGTAAAATACATATAGCGATTTTCAAGCTAATAGTGTTGTTGTACTAGTAATTAATACCGCAGTTCTGCGATAGTTCTTTTTAGCATCTCCCCCGCCATTCTTGAGTTTCGCCCCATTCGGGGCATTGCCCCTTTTTATATTTTTTAAGGAATAGTCAATTATGGCAAACGGAATTGTGAAATGGTTTAACGACGCTAAAGGCTTCGGCTTTATTACTCCTGAACTCGGCGGCGAAGATTTATTTGCCCATTTTTCAGCAATTAACAGCAGTGGTTTCAAGTCACTAGCTGAAGGTCAAAAGGTGACTTTTGATATTACTACTGGCCCTAAAGGCAAGCTAGCATCCAATATTCAACCTGTTTAAATCAGGAGCAAATGCCAGGCAGAAATTATTTGCCTGGTCCAAAGCCCAGTCATGCTGGGCTTTTTATTTTTATTAAGGATGTTAAATGGCAAAAGAAGAGTTGCTTGAAATGGAAGGTCTTGTTGATGAAATTCTGCCAGATTCTCGTTATCGAATTACATTAGATAACGGCCATAAGCTTATTGCCTATACAGCGGGAAGAATGAAAAAGAATCACATCCGTATATTGGCTGGAGACAAGGTTTCTTTAGAGGTCTCACCCTATGACTTGAGCAAAGGCCGCATTACATTTAGACACCTTGAGAAGAAGCAATCTTTTGCTAGTGCGCCGAAGAGGCGATATTGATATCGTAAAGATTAAAGCCGTAAGTTCAATTTATATTTGCAAAGAATCCCAGGTGCCGGTCGATAACGCCCCGGCAGTCAAGAAATACTAAAACCACCTTCAGGTGGTTTTTCTTTGATCGCTTATTGCAACTATAAGTTATCGACATATTCCATGCAGCCAAAAGAAAAGGGACCACATTGCTGCGATCCCTTTGTATAAATGGTGGGTTGGGCGAGATTCGAACTCGCGACCAACGGTACTTACGCTGTTAGTTGACGCTTTTTAATCAGTTCTGCGGCTGGGATCCTAACAATCTTTCCATCTACCATGATTACGATTGCAGTATTCGTTTGAATTTCCAAGTCAATTGCCGCTTGCCCAGTACGTTGCATGGCGTAGTAAGAGCCAACAATATCGGGATCGGGCGAATTGAGAATCTGCTCAACAGTGGTGTAACCAACGCTTTGGTGTAGGGGTTTATTTTTTTCCATAAGCAGCATCATGATCTGGTTCAATTAATAAAACTCTGAGAAAATAATCTTCCCTGAAGCCAATTCCCCGTATGGATTTGCTTACTCGAAATGAGTAGAGCGCATCAATACCTTTTGGTGCAGGAATGCTATGAATCTTTTCCCACCTCAATCCCTTGTCGCGGTAAACCTGGTTCCAGGTCAATTGCGTGATTTTCTCAAAAGTGGCAAAGGCTTTCTCTTGCTCATTTGATTCCAAACTCTCCCAGGTAGATTGGAAGATAGGGCTATTCAGATCAAGTTCAACTAAGGGCTCAGGCTTTGCGTTTCGTGCCACGAGCTTTAGTCATTTTTAGTTTAGAAAGGTCAGTTGCTTTGGCCGGCGTTTTTTGTGCCCAGGCCAATGCTGCTGATAAGCCCTTCTTAATAGCTGGCGTATGTGCCCAGCGCTCATTGTCGGGAATAACTGTGGCGGTACGAATCACCCAAACGCCAGGTTCGGGCGTTTCCACTAATACCTGGCGTCCCGCATGCTCTTTGCCAAGCGAGATCTGCCCACTGGATCCAATGGATTTAATCACTTGATGATCTATCACTGCGCCCATGGCATTCTCCTATATTCATGCAGCATGAATGCATTATAGCATGATTCTATGAAAAACCGATGTGGAAAGATTCCCCTGGGAAGAGTAAGCCCACATTAGAGTCACTGCTTAATGACCGGCAAGTGATTACAGGCAAGCACTTAATCAAACAACAAAAAGAAGCTGCTCTTGAGGCTGCACGTCAAAAAGCCATATTAGAAGAAGCTATGGCGTTTGAGCAGAGAAATCGCAGGAGTAGGGCGGGGAAAGCCTAGTTTGTCGGGAAACACGACAATATAGTTTTTTAATTCACAAACAGTTTTTCTAAATACCTGGTTCCAACTACAGCGATGCGTTCAACAGTCTCAAAATCAGTCAATATCGATGTTTTAAGAAGTCGAGGAAAAAGCGGGGCCACCGTAATTAAGTTAATGATGGCGTGTAACGATATGTCTTTAGCAAATCAAGCTCTAGGAGAATGGAGAAAGCCTCAGTTACCGCACAAAACATATCGCCAAAAAGGTGCTGGTATGTATTTCATCAGGACCCAAATGAGTCATCTTTACGAAGGTTTCCAGGTTATAGATGAAATATCAAAAGACCCGCTTCTACTTCGGGTGGTTGAGAATTGCGATATAAGAACCAAACAATCATTTGATCAACTGATTAGATTTTTGCCAAAAGGTGATCGAAGGGCTGAATTAGAGAGTTTGATTGGCATCATAAGAAGTACTATGACCTTTCATTATGATGAGTCGAGCAAGTTGATAACTAGAGCTATTGAGGATTTGGCGAGCCAGTCATCAACAAGGATTTCGTCAATTACACGAGGAAATAGAGCGCATTTCTGGAACTTTAAAGTTGCAGATGAAATAGCTAACAATGTAGTAGTTCATCAAATATGGAAAATTGACAAAAATTCTGACGTTGATGAAAAAGCAGATGAAATGGCAGATAAGATGGATGAGGTATTTCTCTGTTTTATGGACTTTGCTGGTGAGTTCATTTGGAAATACTGCAGTTCTTAGAGTCGCCAACGGTCCACCACGGTCACCCAGCGCCTTCCATCCTGACCCACTTCGGTCCAATAGATCGCCTATTGCTCTAAACGGCCACTACATTTATCCAACCCAAAAAGAAAAAGCCCCTAGATTTCTCTAGAGGCTTTTGTATAACTGGTGGGTCGGGCGAGATTCGAACTCGCGACCAACGGATTAAAAGACTTAAGAATTGTGCTGAACAGTAATCAAAACATTAACTTAAACCTGCCAAGAAAGTCATGTGATATCGGCGGGCAGTTATTTGGGTTGAGTTGGTATGAGGTGGAGGTCGGGTGGCTTAGACAGTTTCGTGTTGGAGTGTCCGGAGAAGTGACAGTGGTTTGTCGGGTTAACCGACACTTGGAATGGCAGCTATCGGCCAGTAGGCGACATAAGAAAAATGTTTTAATTTAATTTGACGTCAAATTCAGATTATTTGACTAAGTATTAGTCTTGGAAGGTGACGATATGATCGATTCCAAGTTGAATACCAATCTTCTCGCCAATCGCGTGATCATGATGGCTGGGAACAAAAGCATATATCTCGGTTCCAGATGAGAGTTTGAGGGTATATAGAAAGTCTGCGCCCCTAAAGGTCTTTCGAACAACTTCGGCCTGCATTGGACTATTGTCATCATGCTGAATGTCATCTGCACGCAGTAGCACATCGATTTCTTTGCCAATATCTTTTGAGTGATCGCGCTCTAGCTCGAGCTCGCCAAGTTCAATCTTAACTTTATTGTTTGACTGGACGATGCCTTTGATAAATACGCCACGACCAATAAAGTCCGCGACATAACGATTCACGGGCTTGTGGTAAAGCTCATATGGGATATCCCATTGAATCACTTGGCCTCCAGACATCACACCTACTTTATCGGCAATCGCAAATGCTTCGTACTGATCATGAGTTACTAATAGGGCGGTAATGTTGTTTGCTTTTAGAATGTCGCGCATCTCACTAGCTAAGCGCTCCCTTAATTCAATATCCAGGCTTGAGAAAGGCTCATCGAGCAGGATCAAATCAGGTTCTGGTGCCATTGCTCTAGCAAGCGCAACTCTTTGTTGTTGTCCGCCACTGAGTTCGTGAGGGTAGGCTTGGGCTTTATCGGAGAGGGATACTCTTTTGAGCCACTCCATCGCAACAGACGATCTTTTCTGGGCTGGAAGGTCTTTTAGGCCAAAGGCAATATTTTGGAGAACAGTTAAATGGGGGAATAGGGCAAAGTCTTGGAAGACCATGCCAACTCTTCTTTGATTGGGTGCTACATGCACCGATTGAGAGCTCACCATCTTATCGCGTAACGCAATTTCACCCGTCTTGAGGGGTTCAAAGCCGCAAATAGCTCTTAGAACCGTGGATTTTCCGCAACCAGATGATCCCAGTAAGCAGCCAATCTCACCTTGAGCGAGATCTAAGTTGAGGTC